>CAJULB010000001.1:0-409168 GCA_910587005.1 uncultured Christensenellaceae bacterium
TTCGTCGAGTGGCGGTTGAAAAATATGAACTTATGTGTTCGTAAAACACAGCTTTGCAGATTATGCCCCCCCGCGTAAAATAAGGTACCATAAAGGAATAGGGGGCGAAGATTAAAGATAGACTATGTCTATCTTTTTTTATGCAAAAAAATGGCGAAAGCGTTTCATCTGAGTTAAATTTTAAAGTTACCCGAGTTGTTGAAGTTATTGAAACTGTTGTTAATGTAAGTCTTTGCTCCGCTCTCGTCTTCCAAGCCGAGCAGATAGTCCGCCGTTACGTTGAAGTAGGTTGCCATTTGTAGTATGTTTATGGCAGTCGGTTCACTTTTATTTTGTTCCCACTTCATTATGGCGGTATCGCTGACACCGATTATCTTTCCCAATTTGTCAAGGGATAATTTTTTTTCTGTTCTAAGTTCTTTTATACGTTTTGCAAGTATTTCCATATTTGCAATTATACCAACTTTTTTTGGTGAAATACTTGACACCAATTATAGTTGGTGTTATACTCTTACCAACAATAGTTGGTATTGTTAATAAAAATTTAGAGCTGACCTAACGGCAAGACGGGGAAAGGTGGTACAAAGTGAAACTTACAATTGACGTAAAGAGGAAAGGTTTTCAAAAGGACGGAAAAACGATAGAGTTTTTCGAGCTTTCGGCGGACTTCGGCGGTGAAACAGTGAAGATAAAGCTTGACAAAGACAAGAACGAACTTTTCAAATACTTCCTCGGCAAAATGGACATTCCTCTGGAAAAAGAGGACGAGAAAGAAACTCTTACAAAGAAGTTGCTTTCGGGCGAGATAACGGCGGAAGAAAAAGCAAAGCTCCGCGGGCTTTTGTTGGAGGAGGCTGATTAAATGGCATATCGAAACAGAGGCATAAAAACATATTCGGAACGTGAGAAACGCGCATATTCCGCTGGTATAGGCTACGGCGCGGGTAAGACGGGTAAGTGTGTAAAATGCGAAACTGCCGCGGAAAAGAAGTCGTTTTTGAACGGCTTAAACAAAGCAAAAGGGGGTAAGAAGTGAGCAAGAAAGCATTATACAGCTTTGTCGCCTTAATTTTGGCGGCGGCGTTAGTAATAGCTTGCGGTGTCGGTTCAAGCTGGTTCACGAACTGGAACATAAAAACGTGGTTTAATTCGTGGGGTCAATCGCAAAAGCAACCGGATAACCCCGACGATAAAGACGATACGGAAACAGAACGTTTATCGAACTTTAAGCTTACAACGGACAGCGATAACGAAGTAATGTTACTTTCAGCTTCGCTAATGTCCGCACCTGCGGCGAAAGCAGAGGACAGCTATTATTTAACTGCAACAATTAACCCGATATACGCAGACGTGCAGACGGTTGAGTGGTCGGTAATGTTTATCAACGGTTCATCTGAATGGGCGAGCGGAAAGCAAGTAACGGACTATGTAACAGTAACTGCGGACGAAACCAACGGTTTAAATGCGCGCGTAGACTGTAAAGCTCCGTTCGGCGAGCAAATCAAAATCCGCGTAACAAGTACGGATAATCCCGAGGCATACGCAGAATGTATTTGCGACTATGTCAAGCGCGTAAAGAATATCGTGTTCAGTGAGTTATTGCAGTTGCCCGAAAGCGGGTTTACATACTCGTATGAATGCAGTGATTATACGCTTGATAGCGAAATATCGTTAACTTTTGACGAGGGCGGGCTGTATTTAACCGAGGGGTTTAAACAAGCTTTTAAAACTGAAATTGAAAAAGTTAACTGGCTTAGAAACTGCGTTTTAAAAGATAGTGTTGCTTGTAATTTCAGTTATGCTGATAAGCGCATAAGCATAAAAACTTCTTACGGGTTTAGCGCGTTGGCAATGTTTGTAGACGAAAGCGCTTACGATACGAGTGAAGATGGTTTTTATGACGGATATGACGAGGCAGTAAGCAAGGCGGTAAGAACTGCGATAAAGAATTTTGACGGTGATATGGCAACGCTTAAAGCAAATTTTACTTCAAATTACGGCGGACAGACATTTGCAAGCTTTAAAAAGGATATTAATATACGTTTTGATTACGATAGCGTAAGAGTGCCTGTATCAAGCTTGGGTCTTAATACAGACCATATCATTATGTAAGGCGGTGGACAATGCGGAAAGTAAATAAATTTCAGTGTATAATTATTGCTTTTCTGCTTGGTTTAATCGCGGTTTTTGTCGGCGGTGGCGGTATAGCTTCCGCCGATAATAATAGCGGTTATTCCAACGCAATAGACGATTTGCAGAAAGACAAGAATTTCAATGCGTGGGACTATCCCGCCGTACCGACCGACTATAAATTAGAGGTGATACAGATAGCGGAAAGTAAGGCGGGGGAGCTGTTTATATACGTTTACCAGCCGAGCGGAGCAGTAGCAGACCTTAGGGCAACTTGTGTTAATATGGCGCTTTCGGAAGACGTCAACGGTACAGACTTTTATAACTTAAAGTACGTTAATTCAAGCGGAGTATTTTATAAATACATAGTTGAGGGCGTAAAAGTTAGTTCAGCTTCGGAGCGGTTCTATAACATAACTTCTATACTTCGTGAGTGGAACGAGGACTATGACGGGTTTCATTCTGATAATACTCAAATTATGAAAGAAAAAGCATTTCCTGTTGGTCAGCTTTGGCAAGTTACGAGTGATATTTACGGAAAAATTATTTATAAAATGGAACGTACTGACATTGTGATTATTGAACGTGATGATATGATTATCGGTATGCGCCGTGTAAAAAACGGGTCAACCTTAGGCAGTATAAAATATACTGATTTGCATTATATTGCGTTTAACTGCGACCACAGAATAGACGAACTGCTTGAAGCTGATGTATCTTTTACAACTCAATATTATTATAAAGATATTACGGGTGAAAAAGTAAATGACCCTGAACCGCAAAAAGCAATGTTAAAGGGCGGTGTAATGCATAAAAATAAGCCGTTCGGTGCTTTTGGTCAAAGTTACGAATGGGAAGAAATACAGCCCGTAAGTGAATTTATAATAAACGGAAATTTAAGTGAAACCGATAAATCAAAACTTTCAAAATTTTCTTGGGTATTGAATTTTTGCGGAACTGAATACGGCGGTAGTAATACTCTTACTTCTGTCGGACTTCTATTAAGCCCTGCAACGGCTATATTGGGGACTATTTCTTTATTATCTGATAATAGTTATGGAACTGTCGTATCTGACGTATCAATACTTCGTCTTAAATTTCAAACGGCGAGAAAAGTTTACAACTTGGGCGTTGTATCAAATAAGCAGAGCGGTAGCATATTTCCCGCAAATAAAGACGGTGGTTTGGAGTGGTGGGAAATACTTTTAATAGTCATAGCGGTAGTGGTTGTGCTTTCGCTCGCGCTTAAAATCTTGTCGTTGTTCGTGCCGTTCTTCGGAGTACTTTTGCAAGGCTTGTTATTTATTATAACTTCGCCGTTCCAGCTGATTATCTGGATAGTAAAGAAAATACGAGGTGAATAAATGACGGATATAGAATTATTTTTTAAGATAGCGGAAAGCGAAATACGGCGTAAGCACATACAATACTTAAAAAAACAAAAATGCCTAAAATGTGTTTCAGCAGCCGAACCGAACTCACCTGGGGCGAACTCACCGGGGGCGGGCATAGGAACGGACGATTTTGCGCCAGAACCGAATAAAGGTAAAGCAAAGTATGTAAAGCGTTTTAATGAGGGTATAGATACGGCATTAAAAGTTTTGCAACGCGAATACAAAGATTTCGTTAAGCGAATGGAAACAGAAAAACCTCGGGGGAGTAAGTTTTGAATTTAACCAAAGAACTGCGGAAAGCTCCGTTACCCGTTGGGTTCTATAATATTTGCGGCGAGCAAGGTGCGGGAAAAACGAGCCTTGCCGTTGCTCTTTTAAGAGCAGATTACAAGCGTTGGCGAAATTACCGTTATAATCTGGCTTGTGAAGTTGCGGAAAAATATTATGAAGTCAACGGTGTACGGCTTGATATTGACCATTGTCTATATTTTAGTAGTACTGAAATAATCCTTGACAGTAAGCGCGGAATAAAAACTCACGAAATCGACCTTGACCGCCTCGGACTTCCAAACCCTGAATATGAAGTTCAATATTTACCGCGCGGTTCGGTAATTTTCATAATGGAAGCCGACATTCTTGCATATTGCCATAACTGGCAACAGTTGAGTGATTATCTTCGCAATTTAATAAAGTATGTTCGGCATTTTCATCTGACGGTTATTTTCGATATGCAAATCGGCGGAGCGTTGGCGAAAGCATTGCGTGAGCTGGTAATGGGAATTTATTACGTATTTATAAGCGGGGTAAAACGTTTCCTTTTGTTCTGGAAGCGTCAAGTTTGGCAATTTCTATATGTCTATAATCAACGGTTGCAAGTGGTTAAAGAGTTTTCGCAGTACGGCATTGATATTGAGAAGAAGATAAAAGTGCCGATAACGGAGTGGGGAAAGTTCCGAGTGTGGGGCAATGTCTTTGACTGTTATAATTCGTATAGTGCACTACCTTATTTCTTGGACGGAATTGATAAAGTCGGGTATGTCTACCGCGAGCATCACGACGGTGATTTGTCTATTGCTGGTATTAAGGCATATTGTGAAGCGCATCCATTGGAGCAAAATAATAAATCAAGCGTTGAAGAGCAGATAATTTTATTAATGTCAAAGCTTACGAAAAAACAGCGTTTAAACTTATTAAAAAAATTATTGAGCGAATAAGAGAAAACCGCCCTCGAAGTGAGGACGGTTTTTTGTTTAAATATTCAGCTTTTTGTCTGTAATCTCAATAATTTTTTCGGTGACGATAGAGTATACTTGTTTGAATGGAAGAGTAACATAGTAATCTATCCAAAGTGCCGTAAAAATATCGTCGCGGTCATTATCGTAAGGCAGTTCTTGAATAAGTGTAGAAATAATTTCTTCAATAGCCTTGTTCAGTTCTTGTTCGGTGTAAATGTATTTCATAAAATATCTCTTAAATTATTTGCCCGTCAAGCCGTTAGCACAGCTTTGATTTAGTATCTTTTGTAATGAATTTGAAGTTCAACCGCTTGAATAGGGAAAAGTTTGTCGTTTTTTCTGTCTATGGGTTGAATTGTTTCAAGTATGCAGTTTTCGTTTGGGTCAAGGAAAACTATATTTTCATAACCGTCAATTTCGATAATTGCGTAATTGCTTTCGTCTGTTAAACCGTATTTACTGATATTAAGGTTATCGCGTTCAACTTCCCAAAGTAAATAAGGTCTTAAATTTGCGATTGCTCGTTTGTCTATGGCATTTGCCTTGTGGGGTTTGATTGTTAAGTTATTGGTAGAAATCATAAAATACCTCTTAAAAATAGTTGATTTTAAGCCTCGTATGGTTTAAGATAAAAGCAAGCCACGGGGGCGAGGCTTAAATTTTCCCCCGCGCTTGCTCAACCGTCCAGCCGTTCTAAAAGTCGGGCGGTTTTTTTGTTGCCGTTATTTCGGCGGTAGGACTTTCAACAGAAACTCGATAATTTCCGTATCGGTCGCCCCATCAGCGCGCAACACCTCAATAATAGCGCGAACGCTGGGGGAGTTGCTCAATCCGTTAGCCTCCGTCAAGATTTGCATTTGCAAAGCCTCCTTTTGATTGATAGACGGAACCGCCAACCCAAACTCCGTAAAACACTGGTAAGGGGTTGAAGGTGCGCCTTCAACTCCTTACGCAGGGCGCACGGAGTAAAAGCGGAAAAATCAAGAAGGAATTAAAAAAAAATTACTATTCGGTGGAGATTTTTCGCCGAATCGGATAAGTGGAGCGTAGCGGAACTTAGCGGAATCGGCGAAAAATACAACCGCCAAAAGCGGAGGGGCTGGGAAGTCCCTCCGCTTTGCAGTTTTTTTAAGCATTTCTTGATTTTTTCAAGACAAAAAGCGTGAGTTACAGCAAATCATCGGAAGAGAGAATCTGCTGTTCTGTTCGAGCGTGAGCGAGACCGCGCACAATTCCGCATAAAACCCCTCTTGCAGAGGGGTATCGCGTAGCGATTTCGGGGAGTGGCGCATAACACTGCACCGCTTAAAAAAATCAACGGTAAGCGGCAAAAGAGCATAACGAGGAAAAAACCTTTGCATCACGCAGAGGTTTTTTTGTGGATAAATTCACCAACTATTTTTGGTGAAAAGATTGACACCAATTATAGTTGGTGCTATAATTTATGTCAAATCAACTGTTTCGTCATACCGCCGCGCTCGAGCGCGGCGGTATGACGAAACCTTGATATATAGAAACAAGTCGGCTCACGGAGCGGAAACAACTAAGTTTATGGGGTAATTATGGGTTTATCTGACAGAGTAATCGGAAAAGAATATTTTCAAAAAATCAAATCTCGGATAAATCATAATTACCAGATAGCAGAGTTTTACGAGAATATGTTTGAGGAGCGGGGGGAGGATAAGTTTCTTAATAAAAGTAAATCGATTGACTTGTGTTGCAAGTTTTGGGATATAGATTTTTTTGAGCTTTTAAAGATAAAAGACATTAAGCGCGTAAATCTATGTCACGATAAATTTTGCCTTAACTGTCAATCTATGATAGCGCAGAAACGGCAACAGAAATATGCGCCGATTTTAGACGAATTTCGGAAAAGTTATGAAGTATTCCATATGGTTGTAACAGTTCCCAACTGTGAAGTTGACGAGCTTTTTCCGCTCCTCAATAAAATGTATAAAAAATTTCCTTATATGTTGGAATTTTTTAAAGGCAAAAGAAAAGTAAAGAACGTTGATTTTCTTCAATACGGCTACGGCGGAGCAGTTCGCGGGCTGGAAGTAACTCAAAATCAAGCAACAAAGCAGTTTCACCCGCATTTTCATTCAATGGTATTGTTCCGTAAAGGTTTGGAATTAGAGAGTGAGTATACAAATATTTACAGTTTCAGTAATGGAGTACTTACGCATAAGTTTAGCGAGCTGGAAATTTTACTTCAAAAAATTTGGTACTTGTTAATGAATGACGAGCGCGTAACAGCAAAGGCAATTAATGAGTTAAAACTTGGCTATGATATACATTTATCGGACAGCAAAGGGCATTATCACGAATGTTTTAAATATTTTTGTAAAGGTGCATTCGACGTCGATAACGGCGGGTTTTTATATAACGAGCCAACGTTTCGCGTATTGTACGAAGCTTTGCACAGTCGGCGAATGATACAAGGGTACGGGCTGTTATATAACTTTGAGGATTTGGACAGCGAGGTTTTAGACGATTATGCTGTGGACGAATATGAAAAAATGATTTCAGCGCTTAAAGATTTTGAAAAGCCGATATTTAAAACCGAGGGGTTAGACGAAGTTATTGAAAGTTGTATTAACAAATGTAAGTACATAAGCAAGACAAATTTACGGCGTTACCTGGAAGAACGGCGGGAGGAAATTCTTGCGAAAAATCTATTGATTTCCGACTGTATCAATGATTTCTTTTCAAAGCCAGTTCGGGAGGTTCTCGGACAGACTTCAATGTTTGACGAGGAGGAGGAAAGCGAGTAATGATAAAACTTTTACCACTTGAACAAAATGCACTTTTAACCGAGATAAATAAAGAGGTTAATTTTTGGGGCACAGCTTGCCTTGTGGTTAATAATTACGTTGTAGATGTCCGCGCTTCGGTGTATGAGATATTAAGCCGTATCAATGCAGTATTTCCTGATGTCGATATACCGTTTACCGTAATTTTTGAAAATACCGAAAACTATGTTAGAGAGTGGGAAACCTATTACAAAAGATTTAAACCGCAATGAAGAAGAAAAAGATTGATTTTGAAAACATAAAACCGCGGGAGCATAGAGTGGGCGCGCCACCTGGCAACACAGTGCACTGGATAACGTTCGAGTTGTACGCAAGGGGCGGAACGTTTACAAAGGACTACCGATTGAATTATAATGACTTAATTCATAACTACCGATTTTCACGTTATCGTGCCCGCACGTTGATTGACGAGTTTATCGTTATACGGACTTCGAAGAGGTGTTTCCGCGTAATGTACTACAATGCCGACTACGAGCATTTTATTTATTTTAGTGCAGAGAATTACAGAGATTGCGCTGCGCGAATGATTTCTATTTATCAGATTTTTAAAAGTTTAGAAGAAGCTGATGAGCGCAAAAAAACGCCCCCCGAAACGAAAAATTCGTCGAGTGGCGGTTGAAAAATATGAACTTATGTGTTCGTAAAACACAGCTTTTACGAAGTGTTGGGGTGTAAATATAGAATAGCATAGGGAAAAGCCGTTTGTCAAGAACATTTTTTCAAAAAACAATTAAATTTTTTGGTTTTATGAAAAACGCACAAAAACGCTTAAAATTTGCTTGAATCAGCAAAAATTAATCAATAAATACGCGATTATGTCTGACATAGTACAAAAAATCGGGGTTTTTAGCCCCGATTTTTTATTTTACAGTGTATCAAATTTTATTTCAAGCTAATTTCAATTGTTTCGAATTTATTCTGCAATACCGTTTTTGTTTTTTTGTTGTAAATGACGGAAATCTTTCTTTGAGGTTTCATATTAGCATAGTCGCCCCGTACAGCGTTTATTGTAACGAGTTCGGCTTTGGCATCAAACGAAATTTTTGTAAATGCGTATTTGCCGTTGCGGTATTCAAGCGAGAATCCGTCGTCTTCATATAAAACGCACTCGCCGCTTTCGCTCCCGAATATTTTCAAAATGAGTTCGTCATCATCCCCGTCAATCCAGTTCTTATCTTTGCGCATTGGGATAATTGCTCCGCACCTTATAAATAACGGAAGTTGAGATAAATCGGAAGTATCTACGGAATACAATTTTCCGCCTGCAAACGTTGTTCCATCAAAAAAGTTTACCCAGTTACAACCCGAAGGCAGATAAACTTGCATTTTGCCGCTGTTGTCGTATACGTGACACACGAGAATATCATTTCCCAACATATATTCGTACGGATACTGATTGCAGTTACAATTTGTATCTTCTTCAAACGCAACCATTAAAGGTCGGGTAATGGGAAGCCCAGTATCGTAACACTCTCTTGCCGTAGAATAAATGTAAGGCAACAAGCTGTAACGTAATTTCAGAAATTTACGAATAATATCTTCCTGAAATTCGCTTATAGCGGTCAAACCCAACAATTCTTCCGCCGTATGCGACGTCTTAACGCTTGCTTTTTCTTTATCTATTGCCATTCTTTCAGAAAGTTCGTTTGCGTTTTTCGGCGCTTCCCACGGTTTACACGAATGTGAACGGGCAACCGAGCTGAGCGCTAAAAACTGGTCGCTTCTTACGCCGAGAGTTATCCCGCCGGGGCGAAACCCGTCATTTGTAATATAAGATATTCCTTTAAGCGCACCGTGTTCGTTTACAATACCGTTCAGCTGACAGCATAAGTCTTCCCATGTTTCCGTTTTAGCGTCGCCCGTCCAATAAAACGGGGTACGTCTGCCGCCGATTTTTTGTTTTCTCGGCGTAAAAACGCAATCCTTCGTCCAGCTTGAATCGCGGTATAAATCGTAGTTCGACAGCATACTGACGCGCTTATTCGTGCGTTTTTCAAGTCCGGAATAAATACGCGCGTTGGTAATATCGGTCTGACGGGTATCCTGCCACGTTCCGATGACGCCGATATCCAGTTGCTCCTGCATCTTACTCCACCACAAATCCGCGTCGAACTCCTTACATACCCATTCCTCGTCAAATCTGCCATTATATGCAGGAATACTATGCCTTATCGTCATAACGTCGAAATGTTGCTCTTTGAGTATTTGCAGCATTTTTTCTATCGAATAGGGTTTGCAATATTCACTTGACCAGTCCAGCCGACTGCCCCACGGTTGCTCTTTTCCACCGTCCGCTCCGTCACCCCATTCAAAATCGATTATAAGCGTGTCGCAAGGAATATCACGCTCACGCAGAAGCTCTGCCGTACGCAACAAAAGCGACTGCGAGCCTTCCCCCGAAAGATGTTGCGTCTGGTAATATCCGTAACCCTTTCTCGGAAGCATAGGCTCCGCCCCCACAAGCTCGTTAAATAACGCATAACCCTTTTTATAGGTTTCCGCATAGATAAAATATATATCGAACAGTTTATCGTCTTTTAAAAGAATATCGTAAAGTTCCGTTTTGGGATTATAGAACCAATGCGCAAATCTGGAACAATTTGTTTCATCGTTCCAGAAGTTTGCGCTGTCGAACACGATACAGTGGTTTTTAAACATTCCGAAGCGCGGCGCATTTTCGGGATAATAACCGCTTGCCTTCGGGAGTTTCCACTATAAACGTACCCGAATTTTTGCGCACGAAAATATGGAGTTTTTCCGTTTTTACCGCAACGATAGTGTTGTCTGTTGTACCGTCTGCTGTATATTTTACTCTTTTCCATGGCGTGGTTTTGCCAATAGCAAACGGTATTTCGTATTCTTCGGGAAAAGGCTCGCCGCTCAAATCGGAAAACCGTATGCGGAAGCTTTCCGCAGTAAATAAATCCAAGCGGATATTTTGGCTTATACATATTTGTTCGCAATAACTTTTCATTACCTGCACCTGTTCTGATTTCTTTTTTTCCTTATTAACTGTAAAAAAATGCAGAAAAATCAGGGCTTTAAAGCCCTGATTTTTCATTTTCATGGCGTATCAAATTTATTTTTCGGTTTTTAAACTTTTCAAATTCCAGATGTTGCTTGCATATTCCGCGATGGCTCTGTCGGCGGCAAAAACTCCCGCCGCGGCAATGTTGTTCAGCGACATTTTGTTCCAGGTCAATTTATCCGTGGAATAAAGCTTGGAAATTTTGTGCTGGGTTGTTCTGTAAGCCGCGAAATCTGCCATACACATATACGGGTCGGCAACGGGCGAGCCAGTCAAAAGATAATTTGCAATATCAGCAAACGATTCGCCGTTAAAGCCGATAATCAACGCTTCGATAATACGTCTTAATCTGGCATTTTCGTTGTAATACTTGCTTGAACTGTAACCGTTGCGCCAGATTTCATCAACTTCGTTAGATTTATAACCGAATATAAAGATATTTTCTTTGCCGACCGACTGCGCCATTTCAACGTTGGCGCCGTCAAGCGTACCTATCGTCAGCGCGCCGTTAATCATAAACTTCATATTGCCGGTACCGCTGGCTTCTTTTCCCGCAAGTGAAATCTGCTCTGAAACTTCCGACGCGGGCATAAGCTTTTCGGACATTGTAACGTTGTAATCTTCCATATATACAACGTTAAGCTTTTCCTTGATTTGCGGGTTGCTTCTGATTTCGTCGGCAAGGAAATTGATAAGCTTAATAATCTTTTTCGCCATATCGTAGCCGGGCGCCGCCTTAGCGCCGAAAATATACGTTTTGGGAACAACGTTCTTATTCGGATTTTCCTGTAAGTCAAGATAGGTGTCGATAATATTTAAAACGTTTAAAAGCTGGCGTTTATATTCGTGCAAGCGTTTTGCCTGAACGTCAAACATAGTTTCGGGATTGATTATAAGTCCCTGCTTTCTCTTTGCAAATTCCGCAAACTGTTGTTTCTTTAAAAGCTTGATTTCGTCAAGGCGCTTTAAAACCGTTTTATCGTCTTCGAACTTTTTAAAGTTTGCAAGCTGTGCACCGTCAAGCTCGTAACCGTCGCCTATGCACTCGGTTAAAAGTGCGGAAAGCTCGGGATTTGACTGGTTGAGCCAGCGTCTGTGCGCAATTCCGTTTGTTACGTTGGTGAATTTTTCGGGTGTGAAATCGTAAAAATCTCTGAAAACAGACTGCTTAATAATTTCGCTGTGCAGAGCCGAAACGCCGTTAACGCTGTGTCCGCCGTAAACTGACAAATTAGCCATTTTTATGCGGTCGTGTTCGATAATCGACATACGCGAAATTTTAGCCCATTCGCCGGGGAAGCTGTTCCAAAGCTGTTCGCAAAGCCTTCTGTTAATTTCTTTGATAATGGAATGAATTCTGGGAATAGTTCTTGCAATCAGGTCCTCTGACCACGTTTCAAGCGCTTCAGCAAGCACTGTGTGGTTTGTGTACGCGCAGGTTGCTGTGGTTATAGCCCACGCCTTTTCCCAGTCGTAGAAATATTCGTCAACGAGGATACGCATAAGCTCGGGGATAGCCAGTGCGGGGTGCGTATCGTTTAAATGAATTGCCGCAAGCTTGGGCAAGTCGGCAAGGTTGCCGTATCTGTGCTTGTGGTCTTCAACTATATTCTGAATTGACGCCGAGCACAGGAAATACTGCTGTTTCAATCTTAAAGATTTACCCGCATTGTGGTTGTCGGCGGGATAAAGCACCTTTGTAAGCAAATCGGCGTCGTTATCGTCGGTCATCGCTTGATAGTATTCGCCCTGCGAGAATAACTTCATATTGAAGTCCTGCACGGGCTTTGCTTTCCAAAGCCTTAAAACGGAAACTGCCTCGCTGTTTTTGCCCGAAACCATCATATCGTAAGCCACCGCCTGCACTTCGTTGCAGTTTACATAGCTTGTTTCAAGACCGTTTTCCGTCCACTTTTCTACGATTTGTCCGTTAAATCTTACAATAAACGACTTATCGGTTCTTTGGGTGAGCCATGCTTCGCCGCCGGGAAGCCATACGTCGGGCAATTCAATCTGCCAACCGTCAACTATTTTCTGCTTGAACAGTCCGTATTCATAGCGCAGTGAATAGCCCATTGCGGGATAGTTGCCCGTAGCGAGCGCGTCCATAAAACATGCGGCAAGTCTGCCCAGACCGCCATTACCCAAACCCGCATCGGGTTCCAGCTCGTACAGTTCTTCAAGCGAAAGTCCGTAGTTTGAAACGGCTTTTTCGAATGCAGGCGTTGCGCTTAAATTGTATAAGCTGTTTTTAAGCGAGCGCCCCATAAGGAATTCCATACAAAGATAGTAAACCCTTTTTGCGCGTTTTGCCTTGATTTTTTTATGAAAATGCTGTCTTTTTTCAAGTAAGATATCTCTTACCACCATAACTACAGCTTTATAAATCTGGTCTTTGGAAGCTTCCGCAGGCGCAACGCCGAAATACCTCGACAGTTTGCCCTTAATCGCGTCTTTTACTTCCTTTTCGGTAATAGCAGTATTGCTCATTATATTCTCCTGTTTAGTAAATTATTTAAGCATATCCAAATAAAGAGCTTCGTAATCCTTTGCTGAATGGCTCCAACTGAAATCGGTTGTAGCCGCCCTGTACATAAGTTTTGTCCACTCCTCTTTGTTTTTATAATCCGAAACCGCTTTACGCACAACGTACATCATATCGTGCGCGTTATAATTAGTAAACGTGTAACCGTTTACCAGCGGTTTAATACTGTCGAATAAGCCGCCAGTTTCTCTGACAACGGGAATAGTTCCGTAACGGCATGCAATCATTTGCGAAAGTCCGCAGGGCTCCGACTTTGAAGGCATAAGGAAAATATCCGAACCGGAATAGATTTTCCTTGACAAATCACCGTTAAACACTATGTTTGCGCTGAGCTTATCGGGATATTTTCTCGCAAGGTTGCTGAAAAAGCCCTCGAAATGCGAATCGCCCGTACCCAGAATGACAATCTGAACGTCGTCCTGCAAAATTTCTTCTATAACGTTCGTTACAAGGTCAAGCCCTTTATGCGAAACAAGGCGCGAAATCATCGAAATTATCGGCGTATCCGCTTTTTGCGGTAAACCGAGCATTTTCTGTAATTCTTTCTTGCAAACCGCCTTGTTTGTAAAGTCCTCGGGCGTAAAGTTTGCAAACAGGTGCTTATCGTTCGCGCAACTGTAACCCACGTCGTCAATGCCGTTTAAAATACCCGAAAGCTTAAACTCGTTTCTTCTTACAATAGGGTCAAGTCCGTGCGCGTAATAAGGGTCTTTAATCTCCTGCGCGTACCTCGGACTTACGGTTGAGAACCTTTCACAGCACTCTATTGCGCCCTTCATAAGGTTTATGGAATTTTCATATTCCACAAGATACTGATAACTGCCGTAAATATCAAACAAATCGCCCAGCAAATCAAGCGAATATTGCCCTTGATATTCTATGTTGTGAATGGTAAACAGTGCGCGTATAAACTGATATTCCGGTCTGAAACAGTAGTTTGTTTTAAGATAAATCGCGGCGAGCGCTGCCTGCCAGTCGTGGCAATGCATAACCTCGGGGTAGAAATCAATAAACGGCATAATTTCAAGCACGGCGCGCGAGAAAAATGCAAATCTTTCACCGTCGTCGTAATATCCGTAGCAGCCGGGGCGCTTGAAATAGAATTCGTTATCAATAAAATAGAACGTAACGTTATCCTGAACGTATTCAAAAATTCCGCAGTACTGATTTCGCCATGCAAGATGAACGTACAAATTGCCTTTATAAGTGAATTTCTCTCTGTACTCCGGCTTGATATCCGAATACAAAGGCACCACCACGCGCACGTCGTATCTGCCGGTTGCCGCAAGAGCCTTTGAAAGCGAACCGATAACCTCGGCAAGTCCGCCCGTTACCACAAACGGCTGACATTCCGATGCAACGAATAAAATTTTCTTTTTACCGTTGTTAACAGCTGTTGCGGGCGCAGTCTTTTTTACTGCGGGCTTTTTAACGGAAACCGCCGTTGTTTTTTCTGTTGCGGCGGGTTTGGCTGTTGCAGGCTTTTTCGCCGTAGTTTTCTTTGCCGAAGAAGCCGTAGTAGTTTTAGTTGTTTTGGTAGTTGTTTTTGTTGTTGCCATAATTTTAATTTCCCCCGTTTTACAAGCTTAAATAAGCGAGCCTTTATTTATGAAATAGGGCTGAACTTCGCAACCGGCAAGCGTTCTGTTGTCGCGTATAACCGAATTTTTGTCGCTTATAACGTATGCAAGATTGCAGTTTTCGCCGATGATATTGTCCGTCATAATAATGCAGTTTTTAACCACTGCACCCTTTCCTATTTTAACTCCGCGGAAAAGCACGCAGTTTTCAACCGTTCCCTCAATAAGGCAACCGTCGGAAATCAGCGAATTTTTAACGGAAGCGCCTTCTGCGAATTTTGCGGGCGAGCTGTCGTTCACTTTCGTATAAACGTCGCGGTCGCCGAAAACCTCGCTTCTTACGCTCTTATTCAACAGCGCCATATTCGCGTCGAAGTAACTGCACAGCGAAGTTATGCTTGCATAATAGCCTTCAAGCTTGTATCCGTAAAGATTGTACGTTTTTACGCCGGGGCTTAAAATATCTCTGCCGAAGCTTGTATAGCCGTGCTGAATTGCGTCCTGAATAATTCTTAAAAGGAACGAAGTGCGCGCAACCATAACGTTGATATAGTTTTTCTTGACTCCGCCCTTTGTGGAATTAATTTCAATTTCGGTTATTCTTCCGTTTTCAGCGGTATCGAAAGTCATATAATAATGCGACTTTTTAATTTCATGCTCGTGATAGACCATAGTTATGTCGGCATTATTTTTTATATGATAGTCGATTACCTTGCTGTAATCGAGCTTGTAAATAGAATCGCTGTCCGTAAGCACAACAAAATCTTCTTTGGCTTTTTTAAGGAACGCCGTTGCGCCCTTTAACGCTTCAAGACGGTTTTTGTAAAGCGTTTCGGTTTCGTCGCTGTACGGCGGAAGCAAAATCAAACCGCCTTCCTTTCTTGCCAAATCCCAGTACTTGCCCGTGCCGAGGTGGTCCATAAGCGACTGATAGTTATTTTTTGTTATCATACCCACGGTTGTTATGCCGGAGTTAACCATGTTTGAAAGTGCAAAATCAACCATACGGTAACGTCCGCCGTAAGGTATCGACCCCATAGACCTTACTCTGGTAAGTTCGGGAACGTTTTCTTCGTTGATGCTTGAAAATATAACGCCTACTGTTGATGCCATTTTTCTTTTCCCCCTTAAACGTCCTTATCAACAATTTCGCCCGCGGGCACTTTACCGTTCTTTTTAACGGTAATACCTCTGCCGAGTACGGTAATGCCGTTTGTCTTGCCTGCCGTTTTTGAAGCTTCGGCAATAGGCGCGCCGACAACAGCCTTTTCGCCGATTGTAACCGCCTCGTCAATTATTGCATAGTTTATTTTGGCGCCCGCTTTAACAACAATATTGCCCATAAGCACGCTGTCAACAACTTCCGCGCCCTTTTCTATAACGCAGTCCGTGCCGATAACCGAGTTAACCACTTTACCCTCGATTTCTCCGCCCGTAGCTACGATTGAATTGACGATTTCGCCCTCTACAAAGGCGGGAGGCGCAAGCGGGCTTCTGGAATAAATTTCGTGCTCTCTGTCGGAAAGCTCGAAGTTGGGAACAACGCCCAGCAAATCCATATTCGCTTCCCAAAGCGAACTGATTGTGCCGACGTCCTTCCAATAGCCCTCAAAACGGTAAGAATACATTTTTTCGCCATTGCCGAGCATGTTGGGCAGTATATTTTTACCGAAATCTTTTTCCGATTTGGGGTCTTTATCGTCCTCTTCAAGATATTTGAAAAGCTTTGACGCCGTGAAAATGTAAATACCCATAGACGCAAGATTGCTTTTCGGGTTGGCGGGCTTTTCCTCAAACTCGTAAATCGTACCGTCGGGATTAGTGTTTAAAATGCCGAAGCGGGAAGCTTCCTTCAAAGGCACTTCCATGCAAGCGATTGTGCAGTCTGCGCCAGCTTCCTTGTGCGCTTGCAGCATTTTATCGTAATCCATTTTATAAATATGGTCGCCCGAAAGTATAAGAACGTATTCGGGGTCGTACATTTTCATAAATCTTATATTCTGATAAATTGCATTAGCCGTGCCGACATACCAGCTTGTATCGGTTTTCGCTTCATAAGGCGACAGAATATGAACGCCGCCGAACGTTCTGTCAAGGTCCCAAGGCTGTCCGTTGCCAACGTATTCGTTGAGCACCAACGGCTGATACTGCGTTAAAACGCCGACGGTATCTATACCCGAATTTATGCAGTTTGAAAGCGGAAAGTCGATAATTCTGTACTTAGCGCCGAACGAAACCGCGGGTTTTGCTATATTGCTAGTCAAAGCGTACAGTCTTGAACCCTGCCCGCCTGCAAGCAACATTGCAACACACTCTTTTTTTCTTAGCATCGCTAAAATCCCCCAAAATCTTTATTGTTTTTTTAAATACATACACGTAAGTTTCGGAATATTCAGCTTTAACGAATATTCCTTTCCGTTACTTGTTTGTTTTTCGGTTAAATAAATTTTCTTTTTAATCTTTCCCTCGCCGCCGAAATCTTTATCGTCGGTATTTAAAACCAAAGCGTACTTTCCTTTTGCAATTCCTATCCTGTATTCCTTTAAATCCACGCCCGAAAAATTGATTACGGCGGTAATGCTTCCGCCCTGCTTATCATAGCGCGAAAATGCAATTAAATTATTGTATTTATCGTCTACAACAAGCCACTCGAAGCCTTGCCAGCTGTTTTCAATTTCAAAAAGCGGTTTGTTTTCTCTGTAAAAAAAGTTAAGCTCTTTTACAAACTTCTGCATTTTAGCGTGAAGCTCGTATTCCAAAAGGCAAAAATCTATGCCCGTCCGATAGTCCCATTCCTTGAATTGCGCCAGCTCGTAACCCATAAAATTGAGTTTTTTACCGGGGTGGGCAAACATAAAACCCAAAAGCGAACGCTCGCCCGCAAACTTATCAGCGTATTCGCCCGGCATTTTATTGACAATAGAGCCTTTAACGTGAACTACTTCGTCATGCGAAAGCGGCAAAACGAAATTCTCCGAAAAAGCGTACATCAGCGAAAAAGTAAGCTTGTTGTGGTGGTGGTTTCTGAAATACGGGTCTTGCCTGCAATAAAACAGCACGTCGTTCATCCAGCCCATATTCCACTTAAAGTCAAACCCCAGTCCGCCGTCGCAAATTTTACCCGTAACAAGCGGATATGCGGTCGATTCCTCTGCAACTGTTATTGCGCCCTTGTAGTTTTCCTTTATCAACGTGTTGAATTTCTTTATAAATTCAATGGCTTTGAGATTTCTGTTGTCGCCGTATTCGTTCGGCGTAAATTCACCCGCAGGTTTATCGTAATCAAGGTACAGCATCGACGCCACTGCGTCAACACGCACACCGTCTATGCGGTAAATATCAAAGAAAAACCGCGCAGAGGAAAGTAAAAAGCTGTCAACTTCCCCTCTGCCGAAATCAAATTTGCGCGTTCCCCAGCCGCTGTGCTCCATATTATCCCATAAAGGACACTCGTAAAGCGGTTGTCCGTCAAATTCATACAGCCCCCAACCGTCTTTGGGGAAATGCGCCGGCACCCAGTCGATTAAAACCTTTATGCCGTTTGCGTGGAACGCGTCTACAAGTTTTTTGAAATCTTCCGGCGAACCGAGCCTTGAAGTAACCGAAAAATATCCCGTTACCTGATAGCCCCAGCTGCCCTCGTAAGGGAACTCGGTTACAGGCATAAATTCAACGTGCGTATAGCCCGCTTCCTTGACGTACGGCACAAGCTCTTTTTCAAGCTCCGCGTAAGTGTAAAACGAATTGTCCGCGTGCCGTTTCCACGAAAGCAAATTTACTTCGTAAATGTTTAACGGCTGTTCGTTATGCGGCTGAACCGTAAACAATGCGGGATAATCGGAAGGCTCAGACAACGCGCATACTACAGACAGATTTTGCTTTGCGCTGTCCGCACAGAACGCATAGGGGTCGGCCTTGTAAATCTTTCTACCTTCGAATGTTTCGACAACGTACTGATACCTTGTCCCTTCTTTGGCTTTTGCTGAAATTTCAAAACATTCTTCATCGTCAAGCCTTTGCATTTCCGTGCAGTTTACGTTTTCAGCTTCGGGAAAGGTTAAAAAAACACGCTTGGCGTGCGGCGCCCACACACGGAAAATATAAGCGCCATCACTTATTTTATGGCAACCGAAAAATTCGTATGCGTTACCGCATTGCCCCATATGGAATTTTTTTAGCAAATCCGCCTTATTTTTTCCGTATTCCATACCTTATTTATTCTATCATAACAGTATTGATTTTTCAAGACGGAATTTAAAAAAAATGCAATTATTTCCAAAAAAATTCCCCCGAAACCGCGCTCGGGGGAATACAAATGTTATTATTTAAAATTATTTAATAAAATTGTTCAAAAGCGTTAAATTATCTTTCTGGAACTTATCAAGCTCCTCGGGGGAAAGCTTCTTGAAAGAGCTGAGCGCAAGCGAATATACGTATGACGCAACGAACTTCTGCTTTTCTTCGTCAAGGTCTTTAAGCTTTGCTATAACGGGGCAAGCGGTGTTTACGATAAGCGTTTGCGCAAGCTCGCCCGCACCCATACCGTAAATCTGCCCCATTTCGCTGTAACGGCGCATATACTCGTCCACAACGATAATTGCGGGCACGTCCCCGCTTTTAAGCGTTTCGGTTTTTACGGTCAGATTTTCCTTACCCGTTGCGTTTTTGAAAATATCTATTAAAACGCTGTCCTCTGCGCTGTCGCCGCTCTTTAAAGCTCCGTCTATATCAGCGTCTATTCTTGTAAATTTCAGCTTTTCGGGAGCTTTATATTCAAGGAAGCTCAAAAAATGCGGGTCGATAAAGTTATCGCACAATATCGCGTTCAAGCCTTGGTCCTTGAAAAGCTTTATATACTGCGCCTGCTGTTCCTCGTCGGAAACATAATAAACAGTTGCGGGTTTTTTATTTTCTGCGTTTTCCGCAGTGCTTTCGCTTGCTTCGGCCGTTTCGTCAGTGCCGAGCAGTTCATTCAAGTTCAAAAATTTGCTGTTGAGGTCTTTGTAGATTATAATGTCTTTTACTTTATCGTAAAAGCTTTCATCCTTGATACAGCCGAATTTTACGAAGTTTGCAACATCGGGCCAGCAAGCTTCGAATTTCTCACGGTCGTTTTTGAAAAGCGAAATGAGCTTGTCTGCAACTTTTTTGGTAATGTGCTTGCTGATTTTCTGTACTTGCTTATCGTTTTGCAGGAAACTGCGCGAAACGTTAAGCGGAATATCGGGACAGTCGATAACGCCGTTTAAAAGCATTAAAAATTCGGGAATTACTTCCTTGATATTGTCGGCAATAAATACCTGATTGCAGTAAAGCTTGACCTTTCCGCGCTCTAATTCAAGCTTGTTTTTAACCTTGGGGAAGTACAGAATACCTTTCAGCTTGAACGGATAGTCCATATTCAGGTGAACCCAGAATATCGGTTCGTTATAGTCCATGAACGTATCCGTGTAAAACTTTTTATAATCTTCTTCCGTGCAGTCTTTGGGCGCTTTCGCGTAAAGCGGTAAAGTTGAATTAAGCGGTTCGTCCTTGCCGTCGCCCTTAAAATTGACGTATACGTTATAAGGCATAAACGAACAGTATTTTCTTACCAGATTTTTAATGCAGTTTTCTTCAAGGAATTCCTTTTCCTCGGCGGCGATATGCATAACAATTTTAGTACCGCGCCCGGTTTTGTCACATTCTTCAATCGAATATGTTGCGTTTCCGTCGCTTTCCCAGTGAACGGCGGGTTCGTTTTTGTACGATTTTGTAAAAATTTCAACGTTTTCGGAAACCATATACGCGGAATAAAAACCAAGACCGAAGTGTCCGATAATTCCGTCCCCACCCGCTTTTTCATATTTTTCCAAAAAGTCGCTTGCGCCCGAAAAAGCTATTTGCGTTATATAATTTTCAACCTCTTCGGCTGTCATTCCTATGCCGTTGTCCTCTACGGTGAGGGTTTTGGCCTTTTTATCCACGGAAATTTTTACGGAATATTCTTCCGAGCTTTCCTCAGCCTCGCCCATGGAAACAAGCTTTTTGTATTTTGTTATAGCGTCCGTGCCGTTTGCAACTATTTCCCTCAAAAATATATCTTTATCGGAATACAGCCATTTTTTTATAATCGGCATCATATTTTCGCTTGAAATTTTAATATTGCCTTCCCTTTTCATTTTGTCACCTCGTATTTTTGTACGGTTATTTTATAAACGCATTTTACCGCCGTTAAACTTTATTAAAAATTTTTGTCGCCCTTTCACACAATTTTTGCATAAAAAAACTCCGCTTTGAAAGCGGAGCTAATCTATTTAAAATCAGTTGTTTTTCTTTGAAGCGCTTGCAAGCAAATCCGCAATGGACGTACCGCCTATACTGCCTTCGCTCCAAGACGAAACCTCGTCGTCCTCGGTTCTTCTTGCAGCTCTGCCGCGCTTGTTGCCTGCGGGAGCTTCCTCGCCGTCATCGGTTTTAGCGGGACGCTTCTTTTCGCCTTCGGGCAAAAGAGCCTTTATTGAAAGGTTCATCTTTCTTGCGTAAGTGTCAACGGCAATAATTTTTGCGTCAACCTCGTCGCCTACGTTAAGGCAGGTTGCGGGAGTTTCGATTCTCTCGTGGCTGATTTGCGAAACGTGAACAAGACCGTCAACGCCTTTTTCAACTTCGACAAACGCGCCGAAAGGAACTATTCTTACAACTTTGCCGTGAATAACGTCTCCTACGTTGTACTTGCCTTCAACCAAATCCCAAGGCTGGGGCTGAAGCTGCTTGTAGCCGAGCGAAACTTTCTTTGTTTCTTTATCCGCTTTAAGAATCTGGAATTCGTAAAGCTTACCGATTTCAAGAACGTCTGTAACCGATTCAACGCCAGTCCAGGAAAGGTCGGAAATGTGCGCAAGGCAGTCAAAACCGTTTACTGAAACGAACGCGCCGAAGCTGGTCGCTCTTTCAACTTTGCCCTCGACTATATCGCCGACGGTGATGCTGTCGAAGAATTCTTCCTCTCTTTCAGCTCTTGCCGCTTCGCGTGCGTCGCGCTCTTCCTGCAAAATTACGCGCTGTGAAGCAATAATTTCTTTCTTCGCGCCTTTTTTGATTTCAAGCGCGCGGAGTCTTAACGTTTTGTCAACGTACTTCGTTAAATCTTTAACAAAGCCGGGACGGATTTCTTTTGCGGGTACGAATACGGAATACGTTCCGAACTGCGCGGTAAGACCGCCCTTATTTGTGCCCGTGCAAACCACCGTAAATTCTTTTCCGTTCTCTATTTCAGCCCTTAAATCTTCTTCCTGCTGTAAAAGCTTAATCATTTTCTGAGAAAGTTTAAGGCTGGGTTTAAGTTCGACAACAAGCAGCTCGATAGTTTCGCCTATCTTAGCGGCGTAATCTGCCGCGCTGTACGTTTCGCAATCAAGTTCGTCTTTGCTTAAAGCAACTTCTTTTTTTGAAAAAGGCAAAAGGATTTGTAAGCCTTCTTCCGTTGCCTGAGAAATGGTAGCCTGAACAAGCTGACCTTTCTTGAACTTTGACTCGCTGTCGATTTTAGCAAGGACGTCGTCCATTTCGTTGTTCGTCGTTGCCTTAACTTCTGTGTTTTCTTCCATCTTTAAGAGAACCTCCCGGGTTTGCGCATTCGGGGTTGAAGCCCCCGAAACAATACCTACACTTTTATAATTTTTTAATTTAGTACAATCTAAATCTTCGGCGGAAGAAAGTCTGAAAACGTTTGCGCAATGCTTTTTGGCAAGCTCGTAAAGTTTGTTTGTGTTGCTGCTGTTAAGCCCGCCGACAACCAAAACCGCCTCGCACGAGCGCGCAAGCCCTTCAACCTCTTTTTGCCGTTCCTCAGTAGTATAACAAATTGTCCTGAAAACGGCAACTGTTTTTTCACTGACTTTTTTAATATTTTTTATTATTTTTTCAAATTTTTGCGCGGAAAACGTGGTTTGGCACACCACGCACAGCTCTTTGTGCCTTAATTCGGCCGGAATTTGCGTTTCCGCATTCAAAACCGCCGCAGTTTTATCGCACCAGCCCGTAAGCCCTATAACCTCCGGGTGGTCGGGTTCGCCTATTATAACGATTTGTTTTCCTAACGCGTACTGTTCCTTTACAATCTTCTGCGTACGCTTTACAAACCCGCAAGTGCAGTCGATAACTTTGATGTTTCGCTCTTCGCAAATTCCGTAAAAGCTTTCCGGCACGCCGTGCGAACGGAAAATAACAGTGCTGTTATCGGGAATTTCTTCAAGCGTTTCCACAACGCGCAGACCCTTGTCTTTTATGGCTTGGACAACGCCCTGATTATGAATTATTTCACCTAAAACATAGGTGTTTTGCGGCTGGCTCATTGCAGTGTCTACGGCATGCTTCACCCCAACGCAAAAACCGCTGTGCTTTGCAAGTATTACTTTCATTTGATTTCGGTTTCTTCGTCCGTTACGGTATTTAGGGTTAGTTTTCCTCCGTTAACTTCACGGTACATTTCAATCATTTTTTCCTTTAAAATGCTGTCGCAGTTTTCAACGTCCTGCGCGGTAAGTTTTTTGTCGTAATAATCGGTAAATTCAATGGGGTCGCCGTAGAAAATGCGCACCCGGCGGAAAATTCTCATTTTTTTGGCCATAACGACAGGAACAATCGGCGTTTTCGTCTTTATCGAAATCATTACGGCGCCGCTTTTGAACGGCAGAAAAATATCGTCAGTTTTATTGCGCGTGCCTTCGGGGAAAATAGCAAGGCTTTCTCCGTTTTTCAGATAGCGGATTGACTGCATAACCGCGCCGACATCAGTTCCGTCGCGGCTGACTGGTATGCACTGGCACATTTTGACTACCCATCTGCCCGCCGCGCTGTTTTCAAGCTGTTTTTTGCAAATGAAATGCACAGGTTTGCTTGTTGCAAGCGCACACGGAAAAACATCAAGCCAGCTTAAATGATTGCTTACGAAAATATATTCGCGGTCGTTAAAACGGCGCTTGTTGCCGTATCTTTTAAAAGGAAAAAGCAAGCTTAAACAAACATAATAAACTCCGTGCAGAATATTAAACACGGCTTTAAAACTGCGCAATCTTCGCTTTTCCTTTTTTATTTTCTGTTTTTCGGCTTTTTGGCGTTCTTTATCGGCGCCGTTTGCTTCATTCATTATATTTTTTCCTGAATTTTATTTATTATATAGTCTACTACTTCTTCGATATTCATTTCGGAAGAATCCACAAAATACGCATCTTTTGCCTGCTTCAACGGCGCGATTTTTCTGTTTTTATCCTGCTCGTCGCGCTTTATGATATCGGCGAGAATTTCCTCATAAGGCTGAAAAATCCCCTTTATTTCGTTTTCAGACTGTCTGCGTTTTGCTCTGATTTCGGGCTTTGCCGACAGATAAAACTTAAATTTTGCATCTGGCAAAACGTTGGTGCCTATATCTCTGCCGTCGAGAATGCAAGAAGTATTTTCCGCAATTTTTCTTTGAAGCTCAACCATTTTTTTGCGCACGCTTGCAATTGCGGAAACGGTTGAAGCAAGCATTGAAATCTGCGGTTCGCGGATTTTTTCGGAAACGTCCGCACCGTCAAGATAGGTACGCTGAACGCCGTTTTTATACCTGACCTCAATATTAATATCTTTAATCAGCCTATCAACTGCTTTTTCGTCCGTACAGGTAACGCCCTCGTTTATGCATTTCAAGGCGCATGCGCGGTACATTGCGCCCGTATCGAGGCATAAAATATCCAATTTTTCGGCTATCAGCTTTGAAACGGTGCTCTTCCCGCTCCCCGCAGGACCGTCAAGCGCAATGTTGATTTTCTGCGTTATGTCTTTTCTCAAATTCTTTGCGCCGTGCAGATAAACGTGAACGGGCTTTTCCTCTTTATCGGTCAAAACCATAACTCTTATACACTTTTCAAGCGCTCCGTTTATTTCGGGTTCAAGCGCGGAAAACAGCGCGGGAACGACAAACCCCGCTTCTCTTGCGGCTTTTGCAGGATAAAAAGAGTGCAAATCGGTCGTATTTGAGAAAATTATACAGACAATTTCGTCTTGTTTTAGGGCGTTCTGCTTTGTTATTTCTAAAAGAAGCTCTTTCACCCTTTCTCTTATCTGTTCACCGCTGTCAAAATCTACGGTTGTCGCTCCGCGTATTGCTTTCATAAATATTTCCTTGCTTTAAATTTTAATTGAACTGCCCGCCGCATAGCCTGTGGAAAATGCAATTTGCAGATTGAAACCGCCCGTAAAGGCGTCAACGTCCAGCACCTCGCCGCAAAAATACAGTCCTTTGACAAGCTTGCTTTCCATTGTTTTGGGATTGATTTCCTTAACGTCAACACCGCCGGAGGTTATAATCGCTTCGGAAAAATCCCTCAAAGACGAAACAAGCATATCAAAATTTTTGATTATTGTCAATAAGCGCGACCTTTCGGCTTTGGTTACGGAATTTATCTGCTTTTCAGGCTGAATACCGCTTCTGTTTAACACTTCTTCGATTAAAGCGGACGGGAGCAGCTCTTTCAGACAGTTCGCAACGCTTTTATTCTTATTTTGTTCAAAATCGCGTAAAAGCCTTTTATCAAGCTGTTCTTCGGTAAGCGCGGGCTTTAAATCGAGTGAAAGCCTTACGTTATTTAAATCAAATCTGTTTATAAGGCTTGAAGCGGATAAAACCACGGGGCCGGAAACGCCGAAATGCGTAAACAGCAGCTCGCCGAACAATTCCTTAATTAATTTACCGTTATAAATTATAGATAAATTTACATTTTTAAGCGTAAGCCCCTGCAAATTCTTATAAAAACCGCCCTTTAAATTAAGCCCGCAAAGCCCTTGCCTTAACGGAATTATTTTGTGCCCCGCTTCTTTTGCGAATTTGTATCCGTCGCCCGTAGAGCCTGTCGCAGGATAACTCAATCCGCCCGTACAGATTATTATATTTTCAAATACATAACTGCCTTTTTGTGTAATTATGTCACGCATAGTACTATGCAAATCGTTTATACTTAGTACATTTTCGTTAAATTTAAAGTAAACGCCGACGCTTTTGCAATAAGTTTCAAGGCATTTTGTTATGTCGCTCGCCTTATCAGAAACAGGAAAAAGTCTTGCACCGCGCTCTGTTTTGAGTTTGGTTCCGCCGTTTTCAAAAAATTCAATGCAATTTTCAGGTGAAAAATTGTAGATTGCGCCGGTAAGAAATTTGCCGTTATTTACTACGTTCGCCAAAAATTCGGAAGGCGTACAGTCGTGCGTTACGTTACACCTTCCTTTTCCCGTTATATATATTTTTTTTCCGCTTTTTTCGTTCTTTTCAAAAACGGTTACTTCATTTCCGTTCGCGGCGGCGGCGTAAGCCGCCATAAGACCGGCGGCGCCAGCGCCTATAACAGCAACTTTACTCATAATAAACCTTACGGCGCGAACAACTGCCCGCGCCGTTTAAAATCAATATAACTTATACAGGATAAACTTTATTCGGATTTGCCGCCAAATCGGTATCTACGCCCGTATCTTTCGCCTTTCTCCACTTAAAGAAGTTGGTTGCAACTTCGGGGAACAGCGCATATGACAGCACGTCTTCTTCCTGAGTATAAAAACCGTCCGCTTTTACCTTTTCCGTCAAGGTCTGCATTTCGTTTGAAAGCAAATCTGCGGGGCGGCAGGTAATAATCTTTTCACCGTCTTTTGTGCACATTTTTATAACTTCTGGGTTAACTTCGCCCAAAACCGCGCCGTATTTACCCAAAATCATATCTTTAAACTGTGCGGTAATTGTCTTATATCTGCCCAAAAGCACGTTCCAGACAGCCTGCGTTCCTACAATCTGGCTTGACGGTGTTACCAACGGCGGATAACCGCAGTCCTTTCTTACTCTGGGAACTTCCGCAAGACATTCCGTCAGCTTTTCTTCCTTGCCCGCCTGTTTAAGCTGGTTCATAAGGTTAGAAAGCATTCCGCCGGGTACCTGATACAAAAGCGTATTAATATCCACGCGGCGGACTTTCGGGTTGAGGAAACCGTCTTTTTCAAGTCTTGCCGCAACCTTGTTAAAGTGAGTTACCGCGGGCAACAATTTTTCGATTTCAATTCCGGTATCGTACTGCGTACCTTTAAGCGAAGCAACAAGCGGTTCGGTTGCGGGGTTTGAGGTTCCGTTGCCGAGGGGTGAAAGCGCACAGTCAACAATATCAACTCCCGCCTGAATAGCCATAAGGTAAATCATATCGCCCGTTCCGGTGGTATTGTGCGTATGAAGATGTACCTTTGTTTCAGGGCGGAGTTCTGCTTTAAGCTCCTTTACAAGCTCGTAAGCGGTAAACGGCAGCAAAAGGTTTGCCATATCCTTAATGCAGATATTGTCCGCGCCGGTATCTTCAAGCTGTTTTGCAAGCTTTACGAAATATTCGGTGGTATGCACGGGACTTGTTGTGTACGAAATCGCGCATTCGCAAACGCATTTTCCGCCCGCGCCGTATTTTTTAATCGCTTTAATCGACGCTTCAAGGTTTCTCGGGTCGTTTAACGCGTCGAAAAGTCTTACAACACCTACGCCGTTTTCAATTGATTTTTCAATAAACTTTTCAACGACGTCGTCGGCGTAATGTCTGTATCCGAGCAAATTCTGTCCGCGCAACAGCATCTGAATGGGCGTCTTTTTGAGGTATTTTTTAAGATTTCTCAATCTGTCCCAGGGGTCTTCGTTCAAAAATCTCAGACAGCTGTCGAACGTAGCGCCGCCCCACGCTTCAAGCGAATAATAACCTATATCGTCCAAAAGCGGAAGCATCGGCTCCATTTCGTCAAATCTCATACGCGTAGCGGCATGCGACTGATGCGCGTCGCGCAAAATAGTATCGGTAATTAAAACTTTCTTTCCTTCCATAAATATCTCCTGTTTAAGCGAAGCAAGCAAGCAATACGCCCGCCGCTATTGCAGAGCCGATAACGCCCGCAACGTTGGGGCCCATTGCATGCATAAGCAAGTGGTTCTGGGGGTCGTATTCCCTTCCCACGTCCTCGGAAATTCTTGCCGCCATAGGCACGGCGGAAACTCCCGCGGAGCCGATAAGCGGATTAATTTTGCCCTTTGTAACAAGGCACATAATTTTAGCAACCAAAAGTCCGCCGATTGTTCCCAGAATAAACGCAAACAAACCGATAGCGATAATCGCAAGCGTTTCGGGGCTTAAAAATACGCTTCCCTTTGCTTTGCAACCGACTGAAACGCCGAGGAAAATTGTTATCGTATTCATTAAACCGTTCTGCGCCTGCGTTGACAGCCTGTCAACAACGCCCGACTCTTTCATAAGATTGCCGAGCATCAGCATACCCAAAAGAGTAATCGAATCGGGCAAAATCAAGCCGACGACAAGCGTTACCACTACGGGGAACAGTATTTTTTCAAGCTTGCTTACCTGACGGAGCGGTTTCATTCTGATTGCGCGCTCTTTTTTGGTTGTAAGCAATTTCATTAAAGGCTTTTGAATAATGGGTATAAGCGCCATATACGAATACGCCGCCACCGCTATCGCCGAAATTAAGTCGGGCGCAAGCTTGGAAGTTACCATTATCGCCGTAGGACCGTCCGCCCCGCCGATAATTGCGGTTGCCGCCGCCGCAGCAGCAGAAAAGCCGAGAACGGAAGCCAGAATAAACGCAATAAATATGCCCAACTGCGCGCCCGCGCCTATAAGCATACTTTTGGGGTTTGCAATCAGCGGCCCGAAATCCGTCATTGCGCCTATTCCGAGGAATATAAGCGGAGGATAAATTACCTTATCAACGCCGAAATATAAGTACCATAAAAGCCCGCGGCTGGACGGAGTTACCAAATCGTAACTGTGGTCGGCAACAAACTTCAAAATTTCGTTGGTTTCACCGAATACGGGGGTTAAAATAATTTTACCGTCTGCATTAAGCAACGCTTCAAGCAAACCGTTTTCACCTATCTTCGCTGTTAGAACTTCGCCTGTTTTAGTAAACAGATAACTGCCGTTCTCAAGCAGAACAACGTCTGCTGCGCTGTAATCGTACTTGCCCCAAAGCACGCTTTCCGCACCGGGAATGTTTATCAAAAACATTCCGAAGGCAATCGGTAAAAGCAGCATAGGCTCGAATTTTTTAACTATGGCAAGATACATTAAAATAAACGAGATTAAAAGCATGACGTAGTTTTTCCAGTCAGTGCCCTGCACAAAGCCCATTGCCTCGTACAAATTCCCGAATATCTCGCCAAAGTTTACTGCAAGTAAACTTTGCATAACGCCTCCCGATTAACCTATAACTGCAAGCTGCGCATTGGTTTCAACGTTTGCACCCTTTGCTACGCTGAAAGTTACTTTACCGTCGCAGGGCGCGGTAATTTCGTTATCCATTTTCATAGCTTCAAGCACCATTATAGGCTGGTCTTTTTTGACCGAAGCGCCGTCCGCAACAAGCAGATTTTTAATAAGCCCGGGGAAGGGCGACAAAACCTTTTCTCCGTTCACGGGCGCCGAAACAGGCGTAGCTTTGGGCGCTTGCTGTACCGGAATCGATGCAATAGTCTTTACTTCCGCACCGCTTTCGCCTACTTCCTCAACTCCGACCGAATATTGTTTTCCGTCAATAGTAACTATAAAATTACGCATAAATACTCCTCAACAAATCTTTATAATCTTTTAATTCTTTTTACTTTAAATTCGCACTTGGGCGCTTCTTCCGAATAATAAGCCATAATCGCCGCAATTATCGCCGCTTTTACTTCCGCGGGAACGTCTTCCCCGCTTTCCGCAACGCTTTGCTCAGCGGACGTGTTTTCGGGCTTTTTCTGCTTTTTGCCGATTTTTATTTTGCTTAAAAAGGCAAGGTTGTCGGTTTTTCTCATAATAAGACCTATCAGCCAAATTATGAAAATTATCAGAACGATACCCGCAAATACCACTCCGAACCCGATTAACGCGTAAACGCACGCCTCGCCTAAGCTTAAACTGCCTTCCTGATTAATCAATGACAATAAACTGTTAATCATTTCCGCCTCACTTCAACAGCATCTGCAACGAAGCGACAAGATACTGTTTTACAAACGAAGGCTGTATAATGTTATCTATATACCCGCCGTTCGCCGCGTTTACGGGGTCGGAATTTTCGTCCGCGTATTTTGCGGCAAGCTTTGTCTTGTCAAGCTTCTTTTCACCGCTGAATTCTATTTCCGCGCCCTGAACGCTGTCAAAAAGCGCAATTTTGGCGTTTGCGAAAGCATAGCTGTAATCATAACCCATTGATTTTGCGGCGAATACCGTGTAACCCAGCCCTATTGCTTTACCGTAAACAACCGAAATTTTTGCGGCGTCTATGCAATCGAGAACAGAAACGTACTCGCCTATCTCGCGTATAACAAGACTGTTGTTTGTTGCGGTATCGGCGGTAATTCCCAAGGTATTTACAAAGGTTATATAAGGAAGCTCGTAACAGCTTGCGAATTCCGCAAAATCTTTAAGCTTTCTTACGTTGCCCGCATTAATCTCTACGCCGTTTTCACCGTCGAAAACAACCGCGGCAACGGCAATACCGCCGATTCTGCCGAGATAGCATTTTACCTCGGGCGAATACGCGCCGCCGAGCTCTATCGCGTAATCTTTATCAAAAACGCTTTTAATCGCTTTTGCGTCCGCTTTTTTATCGAGCGCGGGCAAGCTTACGTCAAGCTCGTCGCTGTCGATAACGGGCGTGCATAAAATTTCATTTATTTCGACGACGGTTTTTTTGATTTCTTCAAAATTTTTAACCGCAAACGTTGCAAGGTTCGCGCACTTTAAGCCCGCCGCACCGCCTACTTCGAATTTGGAAACGTTTGCGCCGTTTTTCGCGGTTATAACAAGCGGACTGTTCGCCGCAAGCACGCTCTTCTTTTCTATAAAAAAGTTAAAGTCGCACAAACCCGCCAAAAGCGAAATTTGTCCGTAAACCTCGCCGTTGACAACAAGGTACTGCGGAATACTGCCTTTAAGCTGACTTGCTTTTAAAATCAAGCCCGCAAGCCCTTCGAGAACGTTTATGCCTTCGCCTACCTGAACGCCCAGCGACGATAACAGATAGATAACGGGCGTACCCGTCTTTTCCGCCTGATTGAGGCACTTTTCAATCTTTTCGCAATTAGCCTTGCTTACCCCGCCCGAAAGCACCGCGCCGTTTTGCGCAACAATGTAAAAAGGATAATCCGCGATTGTCGCAAAACCGGTTACCACGCCCTCGCCTTCGGCGTTTTCTCCGTAAAACTCGTTTTTGGAAAAACTGAAAGCCGAAAGCTCGACAAAACTGTCGGCGTCGATAAGAGAGTTAATATCTGCTCTTATACCTTTGCCGGCGTCGATAAGCTGTTTTTTGCGCTTTTGCAATAAGGTTATTTTGTCCATAAAATCTCCAAAATGTCAAATTTCCTACTAATACATTTTATCACAAATATTAGCAAACGCAAGCAAAATTTGATAATTATTTATCAAAACTTTTTTAAATTTCCGCAAATAAAAAAAGGAGATTTACTCTCCTTGCTTTTTACTTTTGATTTTAAGTTTCTTTTTAAGAAAATTATCTATTTCAGTCGAGTATTTGCACACTAACCAGAACGAAACCGCAACAAGCGCAAGCAACACAACCCATATCAGAATTCCCCACCACGTAGTAAACGGAATTAACTCAAACGAGTACGCGGTTGTGAATACCGAAATTGCGCGCGTTACGGTTATCATTACTATAAAATAGGGCCACGTCATAGATGAAAGCCCCGCAATAAAACATAAAATATCATCGGGAAACAGCGGCAGTAAAAACATTAAAGACAAAATAAGATAGTCCTTGCCTTTCAGTTTTTCCTGCCATTTGTCAAGGCTGTCCTGACCGACTATCCAGCAAACGGCTTTATAACCTACAAGTCTGCCTACGGCAAACGCCGTTACCGAGCCTAAAACTATTCCTATAAAGCTGTAAACCGAGCATTTGAAAGGACCGAACATCGCCGTGCCTGCCGCAACGGCAATCGAACCGGGTACAGGCAAAAGCACAACCTGCAAAAAGCTGAACAGTATAAATATCAGCGCGGCAAGCTTGCCCGCCTGCTGAATGTACTGCCTGAGCGCTTCAACGCTGTTGATTTTTCCGAACAGTCCCGTAGCGCACAGCGTAAAAAATACAACTGCGCATATGTCCGCAAATACCATTATGCAAACGGTTAAACGGTAAAGCGACTGCTTTCCGCAAATGTAAAAAAGAATTGCCGCAACGACCGCAAAAAGCGAAAAACCCGCGGCAAGCGACATAAGCGTATTAAAATTATCAACTATAAAGCCTACGTTTTTGTACAAAAGTCCGTAAGCGGTAAAAAGAAAAGCAATCGCGCCCATGAGCGCAACTGCCAAAACGTTTATACAGTGTTTTAAAACTTCGGTGCGTTTCATTAACACTATTATTATATATAATACCGCGCCGTTTTATTTGCGCAAATTATAATTCGGTTTTAAAATTTTTGACCGCGGTTGTTGCAAGCTTGTCGCAGAGATTGTTATACTCGTTATCCGCGTGCCCCTTTACTTTTATAAATTTGACCTTGTGTATGCGCGTCAATTCAAGCAGAACACGCCACAAATCTTCGTTTAAAACGGGCTTATTGTCCGCTTTTTTAAAGCCGTTTTGCTCCCAGCCGTTTATCCAGCCGTTCTGGAACGCGTTTACTGTATAGGCGGAATCGCTGTAAACCTCCACCTCGCAAGGCTCTTTAAGGCATTTCAAGCCCTCTATTACCGCAGTCATTTCCATGCGGTTGTTGGTTGTGGCCTCTTCCGCGCCGGAAATGCGCTTTTCTGCGCCCTTAAACATTAAAACAGCTCCCCAACCGCCAACGCCGGGGTTGCCCGAACAAGCTCCGTCGGTATATAAAACTACTTTTTTCATTTGTCGGACAGCTCTTTCGCACGGTTTGCACACGCATCAACCGCATCGCCCACGAGTTTGCGGAACCCGCCGTTTTCAAATACTTTTACCGCTTCAATGCTCGTTCCGCCTTTACTGCAAACCTGCATCAGCAGCTCGTTTACGGTGTTTTCCTCGCGCTGAACCATTTCCGCACTGCCTAAAACAGTCTGTACGGCAAGAATTTTCGCCTCGCCGCGGGGAAGTCCCAGCTTTACGCCTGCCTCGATAAGGCTGTCGATAAACATAAACACATATGCAGGTCCGCTGCCGCTTAACGCGGTAACTGCGTCCATTTTGCTTTCATCGACGCTTACAACAGTTCCGAGGTTAACAAAAACATTGTAAATAAAATCGGTATCGTCCGTTGATTTGTTAAAATCGGTCATATCTATGCCGATTGCGCCGCTGCCGATACAGCACGGCAGGTTTGGAGTACAGCGCGCCACCTTTATAAGTCCTACGCCGAAAGCGTTTTTAATTGTGTTTTTCTTAACTCCCGCCATAACCGAAATAACTTTTTCGGGACGGAACCCCTGTAAACTTTCGACTAAGCTTGAAAAATCCTGCGGTCTTACCGCAAGAAGCAAAAATTCACAGTTTTCCGCTACAAATTTATTGTCGCCTGTAATATGAGCGCCGAGTTCTTCGGCTTTTTTAAGATTTTCTTCGGAAATATCGCTTACTATTATTTTTTTACTGCGCAGAAAGTCGGAAAGCACAACGCCCTTTAAAATTGCTTCCGCCATAAAACCGCAGCCAATTACGCCGAGTTTGTATTGTTTTTTCATAAAAATCTCCAAAAACAGTTGACTAAAAATTTGCGATATTATATAATCAGCATAGTTTTTTTAGGGGTGTAGCTCAACGGTAGAGTCGCGGTCTCCAAAACCGTCGGTTGCATGTTCGAATCGTGTCGCCCCTGCCAAAGTCCAACTAATTTCGGTTGGACTTTTTATTTTTTTATTATTTATTTATAAAATTTAATCAATTATGTCAGACATAATACTGTTCAAAATTATAGAATTAAACTTTAACGTCGCCTTTTTGCCCTAAAACCGTAGAATTTTCTGTTAAAATCGGCTTAACCTCGTTTTCAATAAACTCAACTACCTGCGAGGGCGCTCTGCCGATAAATTTCTTAGCGTCGAGTATTTCGTCAAGTTTTCCGTGCACGGCGGTAAATTCTTTATCAGCTTTAATCAGCTCAATCAAATTGTTTTCCAGTCCTCTTTCCTTGACGTTTTTGCCTGCCTCCATCGACAGCACTCTGATTTTTTCGTGCAGTCGCTGACGGCTTCCGCCCGCCTTAACACATTCCATAATAATGTTTTCGGTTGCCATAAACGGAAGTTCAGCCGCAATGTGGCGAGCGATTATCTTATCGTATACAACGAGATTTTCCGAAACGTTCATATAAATATTCAGAATTCCGTCCAAGGCAAGGAAAGCCTGCGCGTTAACAATTCTTCTGTTCGCGGAATCGTCAAGCGTTCTTTCAAACCACTGCGTTCCTGCGGTAATCGCGCTGTTCATAGGAAGCGAAATAACAAATCTTGCAAGCGAGCCTATTCTTTCGCTCCTCATAGGGTTGCGCTTGTAAGCCATTGCGGAAGAACCTATCTGCGATTTTTCAAACGGCTCTTCAATTTCCTTCATATTCTGCAAAATGCGGATATCGTTCGAGAATTTGTAAGCGCTCTGCGCAATCTGCGAAAGCACGCACAAGACGTTGTAATCGAATTTTCTGGGATAAGTCTGCCCCGTTACTCCGTAAACTTTATCGTAACCGAGCTTTTTAACAACTTTACTTTCAAGCTCTTTAACCTTCTTTTCATCACCGCAGAAAAGCTCCATAAAGCTTGCCTGCGTGCCCGTTGTACCCTTTACGCCGCGAAGCTTGAATGATTTTTGCAGATTGACAAGGTTGTTATAGTCCATTGTCAAATCCTGCAACCACAGCGTTGCGCGCTTGCCGACAGTTGTAAGCTGTGCGGGCTGTAAGTGCGTAAACCCGAGCGTGGGCAAATCTTTATATTTAAGCGCGAATTTAGCAAGCTTGTCCATAACGTTTACAAGCTTCGTCTTAATAATTTCAAGCGCGTCGGAAAGAATAATCAGCTCCGAATTGCAGTCAACGTAACAGCTTGTAGCGCCGAGGTGAATAATCGGCTCTGCCGAAACAGCCTGCGCGCCGAAAGCTTTAACGTGCGCCATTACGTCGTGGCGAACCTCTCTTTCATACTTTTCCGCAAGCTCGAAATTGATATTTTCGGCAAACTTTTTCATTTCTTCGACTTGCGCCTTGCTTATGTTAAGCCCAAGCTCCATTTCGCTTTCCGCAAGCGCTATCCAAAGCTTTCTCCAAAGCTTAAAACGCTTTTCGTCCGAAAAGTTTTCTGCCATTGCTTTGCTTGCGTAACGTGTGATTAAAGGGTTCTGATAAACGGAATTGTCCATATTTTTCTCCGAAATACTTAAAATTTGACGGGCGCGGGATATTCTGCGCCGAATGTTTCAACCGTAACTTTTTTCATTGTCTGGGCAATCTGCGGTTTGTCGTTCCAGTCTGTTTTTACCGAAGCGATTTCGTCAACGGCCTCTATTCCCTCGATTACTTTACCGAAAGCGGCGTACTGTCCGTCAAGATGCGAGGAATTCTGATGCATAATAAAAAACTGCGAGCCCGCAGAATTCGGGTGCATTGCGCGAGCCATCGAAAGCACTCCGCGCGTGTGCTTCAAATCGTTCTTTTTAAAGCCGTTCAAAGCAAATTCTCCCTTTATGGTATAGCCGGGACCGCCCGTTCCCACTCCCGCAGGGTCGCCGCCCTGAATCATAAAACCGGAAATAACGCGGTGAAAAATAACCCCGTCGTAAAAACCGCTTTTTACAAGCGAAATAAAATTATTAACCGTATTCGGCGCTTTTTCGGGGTACAGCTCCGCTTTGATAATTTTTCCGTTTTCCATTTCTATCGTAACAACGGGATTTTGCATAAAATTCTCCTTATTTCTATTTAATGTTTAGTTGAACTATTTCAACTCGCCGTATTTTTCTATTTTAACGCCCGCCTCTTTAAAAAGCTGCATAGAAAACTCGTCGGGGTACCCCTCTTTATAGACGATTCTCGAAATACCCGAATTAATTATAATTTTAGCGCAGATAACGCACGGCTGATGCGTGCAGTAAAGCGTACAGCCTTCCACACTGCAACCGACTCTCGCCGCCTGAATTATTGCGTTTTGCTCGGCATGAACGGCGTAACACAGCTCGTGCATGGTTCCGCTTGCAATGTTCCTCTTTTTCCTTAAACATTCCTTTTTATCAATACAGCTTTCAATGCCTTGCGGTGCGCCGTTATAGCCAGTAGCAATAACCCGCTTATTTTTTACGATAACCGCACCGATGTGCCGGTTTTCCTGATAACAGCTTGACCACGAGCCGATAAGCTCGGTCATTTCCATAAATCTTTTATCCCACTTATCCATTTTTAAAACCGCTTTTTCATTTTGTAAAATTATATTACCATATTAATGAAAAAAAAGCAATTTTTTACTTGAAACTGTTTAACTTTATTTTATCAAGTTTATAAAATATTTGTAACTGAACGGGCAACGGAAAATTGTCCGCAAATTTAACAAAATTTCGGAGGAAATAAAATAATGACAATAAAACCTTTATTCGACAAAGTAGTCGTCGAAGGGCTTAAAGCCGAAGAAAAGACCAAATCGGGACTCTATCTTACAGCCGCTTCTCAGGAAAAACCCGCAACCTGCGTGGTTGTAGCGGTCGGTCCCGGCGGAATTATCGACGGTAAAGAAGTTAAAATGCAGGTTAAAGTCGGCGATAAAGTTCTGCTTGCGAAATACAGCGGAACGGAAGTTAAAATCGACGATAAAGAATACACGATAATCCGTCAGAGCGATATTCTGGCGATTGTCGAATAATTAAGGAGATAAAATTTATGGCTAAACAAATTAAATACGGCGACGAAGCAAGAAAATTACTTGAAACAGGCGTAAACGTTGTTGCAGATACGGTTAAAATCACTCTCGGCCCCAAGGGCAGAAACGTAGTTCTCGATAAAAAATACGGCGCGCCTCTTATCACAAACGACGGCGTTACGATAGCAAAGGAAATAGAGCTTGAAGACCCGTTTGAAAATATGGGCGCACAGCTTGTGAAAGAAGTTTCCACAAAAACAAACGACGTTGCGGGCGACGGAACCACTACCGCCGTTGTTTTGGCTCAGGCAATCGTCAAGGAAGGACTTAAAAATCTTGCGGCGGGCGCAAACCCTATGATTATAAAGCGCGGTATTGCACGCGCCGTTGAAACGTCAGTCGCTAAAATTCAGGCAATTTCCAAACCCGTTGAAAATAAGCTTGCAATTCAGCAGGTTGCTTCCATTTCCGCGGGCGACGAAACAATCGGCGCGCTTATAGCAAACGCTATGGAAATTGTCGGCAAAGACGGAGTTATCACCGTTGAAGAAGGCAAAACAATGGCAACCGAGCTGACAACCGTCGAGGGTATGCAGTTTGACAGAGGTTACGCTTCCGCTTATATGGTAACCAATACCGAAAAAATGGAAGCCGTTTTGGATAACCCTTACATTCTTATCACCGACAAAAAGATTTCTTCCTTGCAGGAAATTCTGCCCGTAATCGAGCCTATCGCACAGCAGGGCGCAAGGCTTTTGATTATAGCGGAGGACGTCGAGGGTGACGCGCTTGCCGCACTTATCGTCAATAAACTGAAAGGAGTTTTGAACTGCGTTGCGGTTAAAGCCCCCGGATTCGGCGACAGAAGAAAGGCTATGCTTGAAGATATAGCAATTCTTACGGGCGGAACGGTTATTTCCTCCGATTTGGGCTATGAATTCAAGGACGTTACTACCGATATGCTTGGCAGAGCGGCGCAGGTTAAGGTTGACAAGGACAACACCACTATTATCGACGGCGCTGGCGCGGCTGAGGATATTAAGGCGCGCGTTGCTTCGATAAAGGCGCAGATTGCAGAAACGACCTCCGATTATGACAGAGAAAAATTGCAGGAAAGACTTGCAAAGCTTGCGGGCGGAGTTGCGGTTATCAACGTAGGCGCGGCTACCGAAATTGAAATGAAAGAAAAGAAACTGCGCATCGAGGACGCTTTGGCGGCTACCCGCGCGGCTGTTGAGGAGGGAATTGTTCCCGGCGGCGGAGTTGCGCTCCTTTCCACCATTCCCGAGCTGAAAAATCTTGTATCCAAGCTCAGCGGCGATGAAAAGACGGGCGCGGCAATCGTTATGCGCGCAATCGAAGAACCCGTTCGCCAGATTGCAAAGAACGCCGGCTTTGACGGTTCCGTGGTAGTAAACAACATTTTAAAGACCAAAAAGGTTAATTACGGCTTTGACGCGCTGAAAAATCAGTACACCGATATGGTTGCAAGCGGTATTATCGACCCGACAAAGGTTTCGCGCTCGGTATTGCAGAATGCGGCTTCCGTTGCGGCAACGTTGCTTACAACCGAAAGCATTGTAACCGATATTCCCACCCCTCCCGCTCCCGCACCCATGGGCGGCAATCCCGATATGGGCGGAATGTATTAATAGAAAAAGCACTTTAAAAGCGGCTCCGCGTTCAAATGCGGAGCCGCTTATTTTTATTCTTTTATCAGCGAATATATTTTCATATCTTCGGTAATTCCGTTTTTTACGGCGTTTGAGCGAAGCGTTCCCTCGCACACAAAGCCCGCCTTTTCAAGCACCTTGCACGAGGCATTGTTGCGCGCGAACGGTTCAGCGTAAATTCTGATAATGTCGGTTTTTTCAAAAACATAGTTACAAATTTGCCGCACCGCCTCGGTTGCAATTCCTTTATTCCAGAATTCTTCACCGATATAATAGCCTAATTCCGCAGTTTTGCAATGAATATTCGGCTGTCTTGTCGCCCCGATACTGCCGACAACTTCGCCGTTATATGTTATGGCAAAATTAAACTGTTCGTTCTTATCTGCATTGAGGCACAAATTTATAAAATACAGCGCGTCTTTTTCAGTGTAAGGAAAGGGCAACCCGTCGCGCAGATTGTCCATAATTTTTTTATTGTTTAAAAGCCTTGCAAGCGCTTTTGCGTCGATTTCTTTCCACTTTCTTATTTTAACCATTAAAAACACCAATCAAATTAATTTTTTAAGTATCGCTATTTAGCTTGTTTTTTGTATCCTCGTCTTTTGAAAATATAAGCGCAATTTCAAGTGCAATTATTACTGCAAGAAAAACTAAAAATGCATATGCAGCTTCCTGTAAATAACCGTAAATACCTATTAACGCCGCAAAATTTATAATACCTGCAACCATGCTGTGAAAATATCCGTAACGCGCTATGCGCCACGTTAAATTTCTGTACCTGCCGTCTATAACCGAATACACACCGAATACAAGATTCCAAAGCAATGCAACAAGTCCAAGCACCCCAAAAAGCACAAACCGCCATAGCGACTTACTGACGTATAACTGAAAACCATAAATTACATACATTGAAGGCTCGGCGTAAACGAATTCAAACATTAGAGGAAAAAGCGTCAATAAAGATAGCATTGCAACAATAAAGCTTAAAGCCCTTATCTTTTTATCTTTAATTTTATTTTTCATATCAACCTCCCTACTAATTTTATAACTTGTTTAAAATTCTGTCAAGAGCATATTTTCCGTGTTCATAAGTCAAACCTCCCTGAAAATATGCGATGTACGGCGGTTTTACAGGCCCGTCGGCAGACAATTCTATACTTGCGCCCGAAACAAACGTGCCCGCCGCCATTATAATTTTATCGTCGTAACCGGGCATATCCCACGGCTCGCACGTGACGTAACCGTCCACAGGCGAAGCATACTGCACTTCGCGGATAAAATTAACCATTTTTTCCGCGCTGTCAAACTGAATTGCGCGGGTTATGTCGTGCGGAACTTTATCAAGCGAGGGATAATTTTTATAGCCCAACTCCCCCATAGCCTGACCTATCAGAAGGCTTGTTTTTATAGCCTGCGCAACAACGTGCGGAGCCATATAAAGCCCTTGATAAAAATATCTGTAACCGCCCTCGTACGAGCCGACTTCAAGCCCGATTGACGGTGCGGTAAGCCGTTTGCCGATTAAATCGATATAATTTTGTTTACCGCAAATATAACCGCCAGTCGGCGCAAGTCCGCCGCCTGCGTTTTTTATAAGCGAACCGACTATAATATCCGCGCCGACTTCGGTCGGCTCGTTTTTTTCAACAAATTCGCCGTAGCAGTTGTCTACAAAAATACAGCCTTTAAAGCCTAAACTGTGTACAAATTTGCAAATTTCGCCTATTTCCCCGCACGAAAATGCATCCCGAAGCTCGTACCCGCGCGAACGCTGAATATAAACGACCTTAACACTGTCGTTAAATTTGGATTTAATTGCGTGTTTATCAAATTTTCCGTCGGCGTCAAGTCCGCAATAATCAAATTTAACGCCGAAATCTTTAAGCGAACCGTTATTTTCGCCGAAAATTACTCCGCGGATTGTATCATACGGCATACCGCTGATACAAAACAGCGTATCGTTGGGACGAAGCAGACCGAAAAGCGCGACCGTAAGTGCGTGTGTGCCTGATAAAAGATGCGGTGAAACTATTCCAGCCTCTGCGCCGAAAGCCTTTGCGTACAGCTTGCCCAGAGTATCGCGCCCCTCGTCGTCGTAGCCGTAGCCCGTTGTTCCGTTGAAATGGCGCAAGGCAATGTTATATTCGTTAAACGCATCCAACACCTTAGACTCATTGAAATACGCTATATCTTCCGCAAGTCTGAACTTTTCCGCAAGCTTCTTTTCGCAATTTTCTATAAATTTATTTACTTTCATTCAACATCTCCGATATGTGTTCCGCAGTCGCATCCTTTGGATTAAGCCATACGATATTCGGCAATTTTTTAAAGAAAACTATCTGTCTTTTGGCGTAATGACGTGTATTCTGCTTAATTATGTCACGCATAGTACTATGCAAATCACCGTTTTTAAGCCCAAAAACCACTTCTTTATAGCCGATTGCCTGCATACACTGAAATTTTTCGTCTATTCCGCGCGACAGCAAGCCTTGCACTTCTTCAACAAGTCCGTCCTCGAACATTTTGTCAACGCGCATATTAATTCTTTCGTATAATTCTTCACGCTTCCAGTCTATCGCAACGGCAAGGTAATCGTATTCCGAAATCAAAGTATCGTTCTGCTCCGACTTCTTCTTTCCGCTCAGCTCATAAATTTCCAGCGCGCGTATAATTCTTTTAATGTCGTTTACGTGCAGTTTTTCCGCGGTTTCGGCGTCAATTTCTCTCAATTTTTCAAAAAGCGCTTCCTTACCGTTTTGGTCTAAAAATTCGGCATATCTGCGCCTTACCTCCTCGCTTCCCTCGGTGTTTCCGTAAGACAAATCAAACAAAAGCGAATTGATATAAAAGCCTGTTCCGCCGCAAATTACGGGAATTTTACCGCTTGCAAGCAGATTTTTCATAATCGGTAACGCTTTTTCGCGGTAATTACCCACGTTAAAGCTTTCGCTCGGCTCAACCGTATCAATCATATGATGTTTTACTCCGCACATTTCCTCTGCGGTAGGTTTTGCCGTGCCGATATTCAGCCCTTTATAAATCAGCTGGGAATCCGCCGAAATAACTTCGGTATTCAGTTTTTTAGCACATTCAACCGCAAGCGAAGTTTTACCCGATGCGGTTGCGCCGCAAATTACGAGAATCTTATTCAAAATTACACTATCCTTTTGAACATTTTCTCAATATCGCGCTTGGAAAGAGTTACGCAAACCGGTCTGCCGTGCGGACATTTCAGTCCCGTATCACCGTCAAGCATTTTAAAAAGCGCGCTTATTTCATCTTCGGTTAACTGCATACCGCCTTTTATCGCGTGCTTGCAAGCGGTCATGGCTATTTTTTCTTTTAAAATATCTTCAAGCTTAATTTCTTTAAAATCGTCAATGCGCTCTAAAATTTCGCCGAAAAACTTTTCAACGTTAATTTCCTGCAAGTCAACGGGCACTTCGTCAATTCTGAAAGCTCCGCCGCCGAACGGCGAAATACCGAAGCCCATATCCCTCAACAGCGGAACCTTGCTTTCGATAAACGGCGTTTCGCTCGGGTTGGTTTCAAAAATATACGGTACAAGCAAAATCTGGCGCGCAATATCCCTTTCGGCGAGTTTTTTGCGCAGTCTGTCGTAGATAAGTCTTTCATGCGCGGCGTGCTGGTCGATTAGATAAACGTTGTCGCCGTACTCGTATATCAAATATGTATTGAACAAATTCCCCTTATATTTGCAACACTCAAATTCGATTTTTTGCTGTTTTGCGGCGAAATAACCGCTTTCAATCTCGTATGCGGCGGTTTTGGAAAAATCTGGCGGAACGGTGTTGTCGGAAACGCTCATAACGTTGCGCTTACTGCTTAAAACAAAATCGTCCAACGGCAAATCGAGCGTAGGATTAAAAAACTTCTTTTTTTCTTCCGCGGGAACCTCCGACATAGTTTGCGGCGCGGAAGGTCGCTCCGTTTCAACAGTTTCACCTATAAACTCCGTCTGAACGGCTTTTTGCGGTTTATATTTTTCAATAAGCTTTTGCAATTCGTTTTCTGTCTGCTCCTCTGCCGATACAGAGGGCGGCGCGGGTTGCTCGGCAACAGACTGAACGCCATTATTGCGCGCAGTGTTTTCCGAATAAATTTTATTGCCGTTACCGCTTTCCGCCGTAGAATAAATTTCGGGAATACGCGAACCGTCAACGACAAACTCAGCAGCGCGTGCGGTGCCGTCAAGCACGGACGAAATAACCGAATAAATTACTCCGAAAATAAATTTATTGTCTACAAATCGTACGTCGGCTTTGCTGGGGTGCACGTTCACGTCTACAATATCGGCGGGAACTTCCACAAAGAGCACATAAAACGGATACTGCCGTTTCATAGTATAGCTTGCGTAAGCCTGCGAAATTGCGGTTGCAACAGTGTTATTGACTATATATCTGCCGTTTAAAAACAGACTTTGATATGTTTTGTTCGCCTTAAAAAAGTTTTGATTGCCTATAAAACCGCTTATGCGCAAACCGTCCTTTTCGGCTTTGATTTTATAACATTCGGACAGCACCTTCGCGCCGTAAACCTGCGCCATAGCCTCGTCTATTCCGCCGCCGTAGGACTGCAAAACAAGCTTTCCGTCAACAAAATATTTGAAAGAAACGCCCGGATTGCCCAGAATATAGCGCGTGACAAAGCTTGTTACGTCGCTCTCCTCTTTTTTGTCGGGTTTCATAAATTTAGCGCGTACGGGAGTATTGTAAAACAGATTGCGAACGGTTATTTCGGTGCCTTTTTCAAGCGCGGCGGGCAGTATTTCACCCACTTTTCCGTCCTCGCAAGTCACTTTATATGCTGAATTGCCCGACGTTACGGAAACAAGCTCTACCTTTGAAATTACCGAAATGCTTGCAAGCGCCTCGCCCCTGAAACCAAGCGTTTTTATGGTATCCAAATCGTCCGCCGTGGCAATTTTGCTGGTTGCATGAGGCAAAAACGCGGCGCGCATATCGTCGCGCTCTATTCCCGAGCCGTTGTCAACCACCTTGATAAGCTGTTTACCGCCCCTTTCAATATAAATTTCTATTTGGTCGGCGCCGGCGTCAAGACTGTTTTCTATCAGCTCCTTAACGGCAGAATACGGTCTGTCTATAACCTCGCCCGCGGCAATTCTGTTATATACGTTTTTGGTTAAAATATTGATTTTTCTCATTTTTTCACCTTTTCTTTAAGGTCGGAAACAAGCAAAAACGCCTGCATCGGCGAAAGGTTGTCAATATCGGTGTCCATAATAATTCTTTCTACTTCCGAAGTCGGAATTTCAGCTTCTTCGTCAACCGTACCAACGGCGCCGTTCCGCCCGCCGCTTTCAACCGACTTCAAAATTTCTTTGGCTCTGCCCGTGACGGTTGACGGTATGCCGGCAAGCGAAGCAACCTCTATGCCAAAGCTTCTGTTTGCCCCGCCGCGCATAATTTTACGCAAAAACACCACTCCGCCGTTAATTTCACGGACGGAAATTTTATAATTTTTTACGCCCGACATCTTGCTTTCAAGCTCGGTCAATTCGTGATAATGGGTCGCAAACAGCGTTTTTGCGCCTATTTTTTCGGTTAAATGCTCAATAACTGCCCACGCAATGCTCAAACCGTCGTAGGTGGAAGTTCCTCTGCCCACCTCGTCCAGAATCAAAAGGCTGTTTTTTGTCGCGTTCTGAATAATGGTTGCAACCTCTATCATTTCAACCATAAAAGTACTTTGGTCGGAAATAAGGTTGTCGCTTGCGCCTACCCTTGTAAAAACGCGGTCAATAAGCGGAATTTTTGCCGATTTTGCAGGGACGAAGCACCCCAAATGCGCCATTATAGCAATAATAGCATTTTGCCGCATATAGGTGCTTTTACCCGCCATGTTGGGGCCTGTTATAATCATTGTGCGGTTTTCGCCCTCGTCCAAAAGCGTATCGTTGGGAATAAACCGCTCTTTGGAAATAACCTCAACCACGGGGTGACGCCCGTCTTTAATTACAAGCGGCTGACTGCTTTCTACAATATCCGGGCGAACGTATCGGTTTGTCTTTGAAATTTCGGCAAACGCCGCCAACAGGTCTAAAAGCGCAATGCTTGCGGAAATACTCTTGAATTTTTCGATGTTGCCGGCAAGCACTTCCTTTATTTTTTCGTAAATCTCTATTTCGAGCTTCAGCGCCATATCCACGCTTGACATAATTTTTTCTTCAAGCTCTTTCAATTCCTCGGTTATGAACCGTTCGGAATTTGCAAGCGTCTGTCTGCGCTGATAGTTAAGCGGCACCTTATCTATAAACGATTTGGTGACTTCGATATAATATCCGAAAACGCGGTTGTAGCTTATGCGCAGGTTTCTTATACCCGTAACGTCGCGCTCGCGCGATTCCATTTCCAAAAGCACCTTCGAGCCGTTTTTTCTTATGTTGCGAAGCTCGTCAAGCCGTTCGTTGTACCCCTCTTTTATGTAACCCCCGTCCTTCATATTTGCGGGCGGGTTAGGGCTGATAGCGTTGTCTATAAGCGCGGCAATGTCAGACATATCGAAAAGCCCCGCTTCAACGTCCTTAATAACTGCGGAATTGAACCCCGCAAGACTGAATTTAAGATTCGGAATAACCGAAAGCGAACGCGCCAAAGCAAGGCAATCTCTGGGTAAAACGGTGCCGTTTGCAATTTTGCCGGCAATTCTTTCAATATCCCTCACTTCTTTCAGCAAGTCCGTAACGGCAAGGCGTATTACAGTGGAATCGTACAGCTCCTCCACACCGTCAAGGCGGTAATTTATAGCATTTTTATCAAAAAACGGATTTAAAACCGAACTGTGCAAAAGCCTTGCACCCATTGCGGTGCAGGTTTTATCCAAAAGCCATAAAAGCGAACCGTATTTTCCGCCGTCGCCCAAGGTTTTAACAATTTCAAGATTTCTTACAGCCGTGGAATCCAGCTGCATAAATTTCTCGTTTTCGATATACTTAACGCCGCTCACGTTTTTAAGCGCGTGCATCTGCGTTTCCTTCAAGTATTCCAACAGCGCGCCCGTTGCCGAAACTGCATTGTTTTTGCCGGCAACCGAATACGCAGAAAGCGTTTTTGTATTGAACTGCTCCAACAAAATCCTTTCCGCGGCTGAATATCCGAAAGTCCATTCGGGAAAGCTTGAAAAATGCGGAAGCACTCCGCGGGTAATTTCGGGCAAATCTTTAACGGATAAAAGCATATCGTCGTTGGAAATAATTTCCTTAACTTCAAGCTTAGTCATCTGTGCAATACACTTATTTACGCAATCGTCGCCGAAAAATTCCGTTGCCGTAAGCTCGCCCGTGGTAATATCCGCCCAGGCAAGCGCAACGTCGTGTTGCGTTTTATACGCACAGCATATGTAATTGTTTGTCTTTTCGTCCAAGGAATCGGCGCTCAGCGTGCCCGCCGTAACAACGCGCACAACCCCGCGTTCAACCATTCCCTTAGCGGTTGCCGGGTCTTCAAGCTGTTCGCAAATGGCAACCTTTTCGCCCACGGAAACCAGCTTCTGTATGTACATATTGACCGCGTGATGAGGCACACCGCACATAGGCGCGCGTTCTTCAAGTCCGCAGTCCCGCCCCGTTAAAGTTAAGTCAAGTATTTTTGAAGCTTTTACGGCGTCCTCGAAAAACATTTCGTAAAAATCGCCCAAACGGTAAAATATAAGGCAGTCCTTATATTTTTCCTTTACCGAAAGCCAGTGTTGCATCATTTGTGAAAGCGCCATTATTTACCCCTTTTTTACCTCTTAATAAGCAACTTAAATAAGCTCGCCCGCAAGCGACATTCCGTTCGCCGCACTGATTTTAACAGAAACAAACTCGCCGATTTTGTTATCCGCGCTTGAAAAATAAGCCATTCTGCCGTATTCGTCCCTACCGAGATATTTTTCACGCTTTGCGTCGTAGTCCTCGCATAAAATTTCAACGGTTTTTCCGATATAATGCGAAGTCTGCTCCCTCGTCTGCGAATTTACAAGCTCGATAAGCTTCATAATACGCGCTTTTGAAACTTCTTCGGGAATCTGACCGTCCATTTTCGCCGCAACGGTACCCTCGCGTTTAGAATATACGAAGGTGAACGCCGAAGCAAACCCGACTTTTTTAACCAAGTTCAGAGTATCGTTAAAATCTTCCTCGCTCTCGTTGGGAAAGCCGACAATCAAATCGGTTGTAACGGCGCAGTCGGGAACGTATTTCTTAAGTATTTCAATCTTCTTTATGTAGTCGGCGGAAGTATATTTTCTGTTCATTGCCTTTAAAACGCTGTCGGAACCGCTTTGCACCGGCAAATGCACAGCATGACAGATTTTCGGGTTTTCGGCAATAACTTTCGCCAGCTCCTCCGAAAAATCTTTGGGGTGGCTTGTCATAAACCGCAAACGGAATTTCCCCTCTGTTTGCGCTACCCTTTTCAAAAGTTCTGGAAAAGAAATATCGTCCGTGCCGTTTGCATACGAATTTACGTTTTGCCCAAGCAAAGTAATTTCCTTATAGCCCTGCGCAATAAGCTCTTTCGCTTCGCTTATAATATCCTCGGAACGGCGCGAGCGCTCTCTCCCGCGGACGTAGGGCACAATGCAGTAACTGCAAAAATTGTTACAGCCGTACGTAATGTTTATCCACGCGTTTGGATAACTTGTACGCAACGGCTTTTCGCCCTCGCAAATACTGCCCTCGCTATCCTCTATTTCAATTACCGCCTTTTTCTGCTTCTGTTTTTTTAAAATAAGCTCTTTCAGCTTATTTAAATTATGCGTGCCGAAAATTATATCCACGTACGGAAATTTTTCGTGCAGGGTATCCGCCTTGCCTATCTGCTGGGTAAGACAGCCGCCCACCGCGATTATCATATCGCGCTTGTTCGCTTTCAGCTTTTTCAGCATGCCGATATTGCCGAAAGCGTGGTTTTCCGCGTTTTCCCTTATACAGCAGGTGTTAAAAACCGCTATGTCGCTGTCCTCGATATTTTCGCACGCAGTGTATCCTAATCCGGATAAAATACCCGCTATTTTTTCGGACTCGTGCACGTTCATCTGACAGCCGTATGTCGTAATGTGATAATATTTTGCCATATGCATTGATTATACAATTTTTTTGAGGTTTTTTCAATAAAATTTGCAACAATTATAAAATTTTATAAATACTATTTATAATGGCTAAATTTCTTAAAATTTCTTTAATAATATTTTTAAGCGTTTGCACAGTTGCAGTTTCGCTTATTTTAACCTTTTTTATAATTACGAAGGACGCGGCTCTGGACGAAAGCAAGCTGATTAACCCCAACCAGAACATTTTAATTTACGACAAGGACGGAAACGAAATAACAAGCGCAAGCACGTCCGGCAACCGCAAAAACGTAAGTCTGTCTTCCCTTGACAAAAACACGGTTAACGCTTTTATAGCCTCGGAGGACAGAACGTTTTATACCCATAACGGCTTAAATTATAAACGAATGTTAAAGGCGTTTTATACAAATATCGTATCCCGCTCATTTAAGGAAGGCGCGTCTACCATAAGCCAGCAGCTTATAAAAAACACACATCTTTCGCAGGAAAAGACGATAAAAAGAAAACTTAACGAAATTAAACTTACATTACAGCTTGAAAAACGCTATTCAAAAGACGAAATTCTGGAAATGTACTTAAATACCATTTATTTCGGTCACAACTGCTACGGTTTGCAAAGCGCGGCGGAATTTTATTTTGACAAGAACGCCGATAAACTGTCTTTAACCGAAAGCGCGACTATTGTGGGGCTATTGTCCTCGCCGAACAACTACTCCCCCTTTAAAAATCCCGAAAAAAGCCTACAACGCAGAAATTTAGTATTAAACGCAATGCTGACTTGCGGGTATATAGACGATGAAACGTGCAAAACCGCGCAAAACCAACCGCTGAACGCAAAGCAGACTAACCGCACAGGCAAAAACAACGATTATCTTAACGGAATTTTCGACGAGCTGGAAGAAGCAGGCGCAGACTTTTACAGTCTTAAAAACGGCTGCAAAATTTACACTTATATGGATGCGGAGCTTCAACGCTTTGTTGAAAATACCGACTGCGGATACGATAATTCAATAGTAATAACTTCGGACGCCGGTGTTTGCGCTTACAAATCCACGATAAACGGCGCAAAACGGCAAATCGGTTCAACGGCAAAACCGCTTATGGTGTATGCGCCCGCAATCGAAGAAAAGATTTTAAGCCCGTTTACAAAAATACTCGACGAAAAAATCAATTTTAACGGCTATTCGCCCGAAAATTATGATAAAAAATACCATGGCTACGTATCCGTGACCGACAGCATAAAGCTGAGCTACAACGTGCCCGCGGTTAAAACGCTAAACGCGCTGACCGTTAAAACGGCGGAAAAATACCTTACGAAAATGAACGTTGCGCTTGAAGACGACGAAAAAAACCTTGCGCTTGCCCTCGGCGGTATGAAATACGGACTAAGCCTTAAAAATCTGACGGATATGTACTCTGTTTTTGCAGCAGGCGGAACCTACGCCCCCTCGCGCTTTATCAAAAAAGTCGTTTCGCCAAACGGCAAAACCGTTTATGAAAACCAGACTTTTAAATCGCGGGTATTTTCGGAAGGCGCCAGCTCGCTTATGAACGGTATTTTGCTTGAAACCGTTAAAAGCGGAACGGCAAAAAAACTGAACGGCTTTAATTATAACGTAGCCGCAAAAACGGGCACTTGCGGAAATTCAGAGGGCAATACAGACGCTTACTCAATCAGCTACACTTCCGAACACTGCATAGGCGTGTGGATAGGCGATAAAGACAATAAAAGATTAAATGTTACGGGCGGAAACGAATGCTGCACCGTAACAAAGGAAATTTTAAATAAGCTTTACGCAACACACTGCCCCGAAAATCTCGATACCGAAAGCGGAACTTCAAACGTTGAAATCGACGCGGAAGAATATTACGCAAACAACAAAATTGTAAAAGCCGACCCGCTGTCGCCAAAACTGAATTTGCTGAAAGTTAAAGTTATAAAGGGCAACGAACCGAAAGAAACTTCCGACAGATTTTCGTCGCCTTCCATATCCGCGCCGACCGTATCAGTCAAAAACGGCGCTGTAAACATTGAATTATGTCACACAAAGTACTATGCATATCTCATAAAACGGTACTCAAACGGCAAAAGTCAAACAATTTACGACGGAAAATGGCAAAATTGCATAACCGACGAACCGCCCGAAGGATATTACACATATACGGTTACTCCGTATTTTATTGACGGTGACAAAAAAATTTACGGACAGGAAATTTCTCTGCCCGCAATAAATTTAAGTAAAAACAGTTCTTCTCCGCAAGTGAAGATACCCGACATTGCAAAGAAAAACTGGTACGATTTATAGATTGATTATTTCAAGGGTTGCCATAGCCTCGTTAAGCAAAGCTTCAACGTCAAGTTTGGCTTCCTCTTGCAAAATATTAGCCATAGTCGGCTTAATTACGGGGTGCTTCGGCAAAAATACCGTACAGCAGTCCTCATAAGGTTGAATTGAAATTTCATAAGCGCCTATATCTCGGCTTCTTTCTATAATTTCGTCCTTATCGAACCCGCACAAAGGGCGCAAAACGGGCAGTTTTTCTATTACGCTGTTTGAAGAAGTTATTCCTTCCACCGTTTGGCTTGCAACCTGTCCAAGACTTTCGCCTGTAATCAAACACTGCGCACAGCATTTTTGCGCGCATTTTTCGGCAATACGCATCATAAAACGGCGCAAAAGCGTAACCATATATTCGCCGTTGCATTTTTTGTGAATTTCTTCCTGAATATGCGTAACCGAAAAAATGTGAAGCCTTGTTCCGCAAGTGTACTTTGACAGCACCTTTACAAGCTCGATAACCTTATCCTTAGCCTGCATATTCGTATACGGATAGCTGTGGAAATGAATACAGTCGATATTCATACCGCGCTTTGCAATCATATGCCCCGCAACGGGGCTGTCTATCCCGCCCGAAATCAAAAGCAAGCCCTTGCCGGAAGTTCCAACAGGCATACCGCCAGCACCATTGAAAAATTCGTTAAACACAAGCGTTTTGCCGTTTTCGCGCACGTCTATATTGATTGTAAACTGCGGGTTGTGCACGTCTACGCTGATATTTTTAACGCTTGAAATAAGCCGACCGCCTATTTCCGCGCTTATTTGCATGGAATTTAACGGAAAAGTTTTATCTGCGCGGTGAGAAACCACTTTAAACGTGCCGTTTGCAGAACAAACATCTTTCGCGGCGGTAAAAATCGCGTCCATATCAGAGTTAACTTTCAGTGCAACGCTCATTGAATGTATCCCGAAAACCCGCTTCAACCGTTCAAGCAGGCTGTCCGTTTCGCTCTCGTCAAAGCCTTCAACTAAATATCTTCCGCTCAGTCTGTGAGTTTCGTGCTTGAAGCCTTTCAGCGATTTTTCTATGTTAAGCGCAAAAATCCGCTCGAAATAGCCCCTGTTTTTGCCTTTTAAATGTATTTCGGAATATCTTATTATAATTACTTTTTCCATATTTACGCCATAATCTCTTTTCTGTTTTTTACGATTTTATTCAGAATTTCCGCCGCCTGCAAAATTTCCTCTTCCGTATTGTCCGCGCAGAAGCTCAACCTCAAAATTCCGTCTGCAAGGCTTTCGCTCACACCGCACGCAAGAATCGTCCTTGAAAACCGCTTCTTTTCGTTGGAAGCGCAAGCCGAACCCGTACCGATTATCAAACCGTTATCATTCGCCTCGTGCAAAACAGTTTCACCGCGAAGTCCGTCCGCGCCGACGGTAAGAATATACGGCGAGCAGTTTTCACCCGAAATTTTTGTAAAAAGCGATTTATCAAGCCTATCCCAAAGCAGTTTGTTCAGCTTTTCAACCATTGCAAAATTTTCTTTAATTCTCGCGTACTTTTTAACCGCCGTGTATTCGAAATTCTTTATCCCGAAAACGTTTTCTGTTCCGCTTCTCAGTCCGTTTTCCTGACCGCCGCCGTAAATATACGGTTTTATTATAAGATTTTTACGCTTAATAAGCGCCCCGCAACCCTTAATTCCGCCTATTTTGTGCGCGCTTACCGTGTACATATCGATATCGGAAGTAAGTTTAAACGGAATTTTTCCGTAAGCCTGCACTCCGTCGGAATGAAAAAGCGCGTATTTGTTTTTCTTTTTTACTGCCGAAGCAAGCTTTTTAATGTCGTTGACCGCGCCCGTTTCATTGCTGACGTGGATAACCGAAACCAGCGAAGTTTTTTCGTCCACAAGACTTAAAAGGCTGTCCTCGTTAACGCTTCCGTCCGAATTAAGGTCGGCAAAACGCACTTCAAAACCGCGCTGTTTCAGCTCGTTCACACATGAAAAAATTGCGGAATGTTCGCCCGAAGTAGTTACGACGTTCCCGCGCTTTGCCCCGCCGAAAATTGCCGTGTTGTCGGCTTCTGTTCCGCACGAGGTAAAAATCAAATCGAAACGCTCTCCGTCGGCAATTGTTTCAAGGATATTTTTGCGGGCTTCTCGCAAAGCCTGTTGAACGCTATACCCTTCCGCATACAGCGCGGAAGGGTTAAAATAGTTTTCATTTAAAAATTTTTCGGCTTTTTTCAAACATTCCTTATCGGGTTTTGTAGTCGCCGCATTATCAAGATAAATCATTTTAAATTTCAATAGAGCCTTTAAAGGAAAGCTTTACGCTACCGTCAAGGTGAACGTCTCCGTCCTTTTCATATCTTACGAACAAGTCGCCGCCCTTTAATTTGACCGTCACAACTTCATCGTATTTGCAAAGTCCGTTTGCCGCCGAAACAATCGCGGTTGCCGCCGCCGCCGTTCCGCACGACAGCGTTTCGCCGTTTTCTTTTTCCCATACGCGCATTTTTACGGTCAGATTATTTACAACTCTTGCAACTTCTACAAACGTACCCTGCGGAAATAAATTCGCTTCGGTTACGGCTTGCCCCAACGCGTCCAAATCTATTTCGTCCACGTTATCGCAGAAAATCACGCAATGCGGGTTGCCTACGTTTACAAGCGTTGCATTGTATTCTTTTCCGCCGAAGTTCACCCTTTTATGTTCGTTTTCAATAATCGGCTTGCCGAGATTTACCGAAACCGAGCTTGCCTTGCCGTTAAATGAAATAAGCGAAAGATTTTTAACGCCGCGGCAGGTTTCAACGGTAGTTTCCTCGCCCGCCAGACCGTTATCGAACAGATATTTCGCCACTCCGCGCAAGGGGTTAGCCGCCATGCCACCGTCGCTTCCGTTACGGTTGAATACGCGCATTTTGGCGTCCGCAACGTCAGATTTTTCAATCATAACCACTCCGTCCGCGCCGATTGCAAAATGCCTGTCAGACAAGTTTATCGCAATGGATTCCGGGCAGGTGATTTCACCGTTCATATTGTTGAAGAAAATATAATCATTTCCGCAACTGTGTATTTTGGAAAATTCAAGCTTTAATTTTTCTTTACGCAGATTGTTTATATCCACAAGCTCGGTATTAAACTGGGTATACCGCCCCGCAATGCAGTCCGCAAGCGCATTTGTGGTATCAAGCGAGGTCAAAACGGTAATTCCCAGCAAAATTGCGTGGTGGTGCAAGCTTATATAGTTGGAAATGGACTCCACGTCCGTTTTACCCGTATAAACTATATAGTCGATTTTGCCCTCGTCCATCAAGCGGAAAATTTCCTCATTGGAAGAAAGCCTTGCAACGTCGGTACATTCAAGACCTACGCTTCTTATAACGTTTGCCGTGCCCTTGGTTGCGTAAAGCTTAAGCCCCAAATCGGCAAACTTTTTGACTATGTTTACAATTTCAAACTTATCCTGGTCGTTAATGGTGAAGTAAATTCCCGAAGGCTTATGCTTTGTAGGCTGGTTCATATTGAAGCCAGCAGAAACCAGTCCTTTATACAGAGCTTCTTCTATTGTTTTACCGATACCCAAAACCTCGCCCGTGGACTTCATTTCGGGGCCCAACTGCGAGTTGACGTCGTTCAGCTTTTCAAACGAGAATACGGGAACCTTAACTGCAACGTACGGTGAATTAGGGTAAAGCCCCGTGCCGTAGCCGAGTTTTTTAAGCTTTGCGCCGGTCAATATTTTGGTAGCCAAATCAACCATAGGCACGCCTGTAACCTTGGAAATATACGGAATTGTTCTTGACGCTCTCGGGTTTACCTCTATAACGTACAGCTCGTTGCGGTAAATAAGATACTGAATGTTAATAAGCCCCTTTGTCTTTAATGAAATTGCAAGCTTTGTGGAAATATCTACCACTTTTTTAAGCATTGCGTCGCTTAAATTATACGGCGGATAAACCGCGATAGAATCACCGCTGTGCACTCCCGCACGCTCGATATGCTGCATAATTCCGGGGATAAGAACGTCTATACCGTCGGAAATCGCGTCAACCTCCAACTCCGTACCCATCAAATACTTGTCGCAAAGCACGGGGTTTTCAATCTTCTGAGCAAGAATTACGTCCATATATCTTTCGATATCGTTCTGCGTGAAGGCTATGGTCATATTCTGACCGCCGATTACGTACGAGGGGCGCAAAAGCACGGGATAGCCAAGCTTCTCCGCGGCTTTAACCGCATCTTCCTTGCTCATAACAGTCAAACCTTTGGGGCGGGCAATTCCGAACTGCTCCAAAAGCTCGTCAAAACGCTCTCTGTCCTCGGCAAGGTCAACGCTGTCTGCGGGCGTGCCGAGTATGCGTATTCCCTTTTTGTCGAGATAACCGCAAAGCTTAATCGCGGTCTGTCCGCCGAACGTAATTACGCAACCGTAAGGCTTTTCAATATCTATTACGTTCTGCACGTCCTCGGGGGTAAGCGCCTCGAAATACAGTCTGTCCGCAGTATCAAAGTCGGTTGAAACTGTTTCGGGGTTGTTGTTAATAATTATAACTTCATAACCCAGCCGTTTAAGCGCCCACACGCAATGTACGGACGAGTAATCGAATTCGATACCCTGTCCTATTCTTATAGGTCCCGAGCCGATAACAATTATACGCTTTTTATTGCTTTTTGCAACAAACGGTTTGGCTTCGTCATGCTCTTTTTCGTCATAAGCAGAATAAAAATACGGCGTTTGAGCGGAAAATTCCGCACCGCAGGTATCAACCATTTTGAAAACCGCGTTTCTGTGCGCGGGCAGTTTATTGCCCGAAAGTTTTTCAAGCTCCTTATCGGGATAGCCCAGCTTTTTACCGCGGAGGTACTGCTCTTTATTAATCTGCGTTCCGCTTATTTCTTTCTCGAAATCGGCAAGATTTTTAAGCTTGTTTAAAAACCATTCGTCTATTTTTGTAATACTGTAAATTTCGTCAACGGAAACTCCGCGCTTTATCGCCTGATAAACTACGAAAAGCCGCTCGTCCGTCAAATCGTAAAGTCTTTCGTGAATTTCCTCGTCCGAAAGCTCCGCCATTTTGGGCAGGTTGAGCGTTCCAGCGGATATTTCCGCACCGCGCACCGCTTTCATTATAGCCGTTTCGAAGTTAGTGCCTATCGCCATAACCTCGCCCGTTGCTTTCATTCTTGTGCCGAGATTGCGCTTTGCGTACAAAAATTTATCAAACGGCCATTTGGGAAGCTTGACAACAACGTAGTCGAGCGTAGGCTCGAAGCACGCGTAGGTTTTGCCCGTGACGTCATTTTTTATTTCGTCAAGCGTATAGCCGAGCGCGATTTTCGTTGCAACCTTTGCAATCGGATAGCCCGTTGCCTTTGAAGCGAGCGCGGACGAACGCGAAACTCTGGGATTGACTTCTATAACAGAATATTCGAAAGAATCGGGGTTAAGCGCAAACTGGCAGTTGCAGCCGCCTTCGATTTTCAGCTCGCTTATAATATCAAGCGAAGCCGTTCTCAGCATCTGATACTCTTTATCGGAAAGGGTTACGGCGGGCGCGATTACTATGGAATCGCCCGTGTGTATGCCGACGGGGTCGAAGTTTTCCATAGAGCAGACGGTTAAAACGTTTCCCGCACCGTCGCGCAGTACTTCGAACTCGATTTCTTTCCAACCGCCTATGTATTTTTCAATCAAAACCTGCGTGATAGGCGAAAGCATTAAACCGTTATGGGAAATGAGTTTAAGCTCTTCCTCATCCTTTGCCACGCCGCCGCCCGCTCCGCCGAGAGTGTACGCGGGACGCACTATTACGGGATAGCCGATTTTGCCGGCTATTTCAAGACATTCTTCAACTGTGTAAGCTATGTCCGAGGGAACTACGGGCTGATTGATTTTTTCCATAGTTTCCTTGAACAGCTCTCTGTCCTCGGCGCGGTCAATGGATTCCAAATTAACGCCTATAAGCTTGACGCCGTACTCGTCCAGAAAACCGCTTTTTGCAAGCTGACAGCCGAGCGTAAGCCCCGTCTGCCCGCCGAGCGAAGCCAAAAGACTGTCGGGGCGCTCTTTGATAATAATTCGCTTTAACGTATCGACCGTAAGCGGTTCAAGATATATTTCGTCCGCAAGCGCCTTGTCGGTCATTATAGTTGCGGGGTTGGAGTTGCACAAAACCACGTTAATGCCCGCGTCTTTTAAAACTCGGCACGCCTGCGCGCCCGCATAGTCGAATTCGGCGGCTTGTCCTATTACGATAGGCCCCGAGCCGATAACAAGTACTTTTTTAATGTCTTCCCTCTTAGGCATTGCGCTTGCCCTCCTTCATATTGCTTATAAATTTATCGAAAAGGAACGATGCGTCCTGCGGACCGCCGCAGGCTTCGGGGTGGAACTGCACCGTATACGCGTTAAGCTCGGGATAGTCGAAGCCCTCGCACGTTCCGTCGTTTGCGTTCACATAACTTAACTTGCCGACCTTTTGCAGACTTGAAGAAATAACCTCGTATCCGTGGTTCTGGCTGGATATATAAACCCTGCCCGTTTCAAGATTTTTAACTGGCTGGTTTGCTCCTCTGTGGCCGTATTTCATTTTCTTCGTCTTTCCGCCCATTGCAAGCGCAAACAGCTGATGCCCCAGGCAAATGCCGAAAACGGGAAGCTTACCCGCAAGTTTTTTGATGTTTTCGATTATTTCGGTGTTTTCCGCAGGGTCGCCGGGGCCGTTTGTAAGCATAAGTCCGTCGGGGTTAAGCGCTAAAATCTGCTCGGCAGTGTAAAATGAAGGCACTTTTATGCAATAACAGCCGCGTTTTACAAGCTCGCGCGTAATATTGTCCTTTGCGCCGAAGTCCCACACAACCGTTCTAAGTCCGTCGGGACTGCCGAAATATTCAACGTCCTTGCAAGTAACGCTTTTAACCGCGTTTTTTATGAAATACGAGTAAACTCCGCTTAACTCCTGCAACGGTTTAGCGGTAATCGCGGCGTTCATAACCCCGGCTTCGCGCACTATTTTAGTAAGCTCGCGCGTGTCTATGCCGTAAAGCCCGACAATGCCGTTTTCTTTTAGATATTCGTCCAAAGTTTTTTCACATCTGAAATTTGAGGGCGCATCGCACTTTTCACGCACAATATAAGCCGAAACCCAAGGCTTTTTGCTTTCAAAATCGGGAGTAATTCCGTAATTGCCTATAAGCGGAAAGGTTTGCGTTACAATCTGTCCGAAATAGCTGGGGTCGGTCAGCGTTTCAACATAACCGGTCATGCCGGTTGTAAAAACAAGCTCTCCCGTAACTTCACCGTCGGCGCCGAAGCGGTAACCTTGAAACTGTTTGCCGTTTTGAAGCGTTAAATAAACTTTACCGTCTTTCATTTTGCTTTTCCCTTTTAAAAATTTTATCAAAGCTAAAATAAAGACTGATTTAAAAAATAAATCAGTCAATAAATAAACTATTTAAAAAACGAAGATTATCGGCGGTTGAAACATAACCGTCTGTCAAAAAAATAAACGTATCTTTTTTTGCCGTACTCTCAAAATATGTCTTCATCTTTGTTAACCTTATAAATTATATTATATCGTTTTGCGTAAGTCAAGCAAAAATCCGCAATTAATAAAGCGTTGTCAAAAAATCAAAGTTTTTCAAAGACTTGCGCCTTTCCTTATAGTCGGGCATAATTTCACCGACAAGACGCCAAAACGCGTTGGAATGGTTATGGCAAATCGTGTGGCAAAGCTCGTGAATAATAACGTAATCCTGCAAATTCTGCGGAAGCATAAACAATTTATAGTTGAAAATCAAATTATTCTGCGCGTCGCAGCAACCCCACCGTCCCGTATAATTTTTAACCGAAATATCCGCGTGGCACAGCTTAGACTGCCTTGCCAAAGCTTCAACACGCTCTTTAAAGTCCGTGAAAAAGCTTTTTATATACAGCTTGCAAATATCGTTTTTGCACTTGACATAAACGGCGTCTGCGCAAACTTCATTTTTGTTGTCGAATACAAGCGGAAATTTTTCACCATTAACATAAATACTTTTCAGTTCGATAACATCGTCGTTAACGGCAAGCTTGTGCGAATTCTGCAATACGACTTTTTCTATCCAGTCGGCTTTGCTGTCAAGGAATTTTTCAATTTCTCCGGGGCGTACGCTCCACCCGCACCGCACCGTTATTTTATTTTCGGCAGAAATTGATACCGCAATGCTATTTCGCGCCGAACGCACCACGCTGTACTTATAAATCACCGAATTCCGCCCTCATCTGAATTCTCGTTTCGCCGTTTACTTTTCCTTCGACTATGTAAGAACCGTCCGAATTTTGTCTGAACAACTCCAAAACCTCGTTTTCCTTGCACTGTTTAACGTAAGTAATCTGCACTTTTCTAACGAACTTACCGCGCAGCTCCTCAACTGAAAATACGTCCATAAGAAAATCGGCGTACTTAGTGTTGTTAACATGAAAATAGTGGTCGTAATCGGAATATTTCAAAAGTCTGGTATTTCTTGCCCCGCCGCACTCTGCAAGGTTAGCCGAAGGAATTTTCCAGCTGTTGAATTCAACCGCGCGTTCGGTATTGTAACCGTCAAAAAATCCGTCCGCAAAATATTTTTCTATGGGCATAAACGAAAAATTGTTTAAATCCACCATGCACCAGCGCGCGCTCACAACGCCGATTTTTTCATCATTGACGTAAAGCTCGAAATCGCGCAAAAATATTAAATGCTTAGGCTTTAACGGCCAGGTATGCACTTCCAGCACTTCACCTATTTTTGCGGGACGGTCAAGCTGTACATACCAGTTTGCAAGTATGAATCCGACATTATCGCCTTTAATATCGTCATAACCGAAACCAAGCTCGTCCGCAGACAAACAAGCCGATTCCTGCAAAATACCCAATAGCGCAGAAAGCTTTAAATTATCGAAAGCGTCCGCATCGGTATATCTCAATTCGTATTTTTTTATGTGTCTGTACATATTAACCTCGCTTTGCGTATTTTAGCACTATTTATGTAAAAAGTCCATAATTTTATCAAAAAACACGCGATTATGTGTGACATAGTACTTTTTATATTGTGAAAATATTGACATAATTTGTCCTTTATGGTAAAATAAAGTCAAATTACGGAGGATAAAACAAGGTGGACGACGAAATTTTAAATAACGTTGACAACACGCCTTCTGACGATAGCGAAAATAAAAGCGCCATCAGCGCAGACCTTATCAGGGGACATATAAATACTATTATTTTGCGCACGCTTTACGAGCGCGACAAATACGGTTACGAAATAATCGAAGAAATCGAAACGCGCAGTCACGGACAGTATACGTTGAAACAGCCCACTCTTTACAGCGCGCTTAAACGTCTTGAAAGTCAGGGTTATATAAATGCATACTGGAAAACCGACGAGGTTTCTCAAGGCGGAAGAAGAAAGTATTATACCCTTACCGACGGAGGCAGAGAAATCGCCGAAAAAAATCAGGCTGAATGGGAATATTCCAGAACGGTAATCGACAGTCTTATTTCAGACAAGAATTTTGATTTTTCACAGCCTGCGCCTACCGCCGTTGATTTTAAAATACTTAAAAATTCAACAACGCGCGTTCACTCCACACGCTCGGGCGAAGACGATGACGACGAAAACGAACAGCCATCGGCTTATACTCAACCCGTGCAGAACGGTCAACCTGTTCATACGGTGCAACAGCCCGCACAAGAGCCCGCGCCCGTTATTGAACAGCCCGTACAGTTCGTACAGCCGCAACCTCAGCAGGTTGAGTATGCTGAACAGCAGACGCAAACAACCCCTCCCGTCAGAGAATTGAGCGAGGAAGAGCGGAAACAACTTCACGAAAATTATCTTAAACTTATATCCGAACCCGTTGCCCAGCCTGCGGAACCTTCCGTAGCGCCCAATGCTGACGATATAGATACGGAGAAATTAATCTACAACAACCGTCCTGAAACCGAGCGCGATTACAGAAATTTAATCAATAATTTGTTTGTAAAAACGTTACAGCCACAGGCGGACAACCCTCCCCCCGCGCCTGTTCAGCAACAGACAAAGACCGAAAGAGTTAATACGGTAAATTTTGAAGATATTGCGGCTAAATCGGAAAACGACGGTCTTACGGTCAACACTTCCGACTATAAGGAAAACGGCTCGCGCAGAAAAAGATATAATCTTGCGGCAAATCTGTTTAAAAGCGCGCTTATCGTAGCAGTTGTTATGCTTTTCGAATTTGCGCTTTGCCTGATTTTCAGAAAAGAGTTAGGTATTGCGCTTGCATATCCGTTTGTTATACTTGCAATTGCCGCCGCGCAAACGCTTATATTCGGAGTAATTCACGCCACCAACGTAATTAAAACAACAGCTAAACCTGCCTCTTTGACATATCTTACGGCGGCGATTGTGGTTGCGGTTATTATCATATTGATTATATGTGTTATCGCAATTCTGCTGAATGTTAACTTTTCTTCCACCGCCGACATTTTGGCAAAAATAATCGTACCGTCGCTTGTAACGCTTAATATACCATTGTTTGCAACGCTTTTTTGCATTTTCAGTAAATAAAAATGAAGATTCTTATTATTGTTAAATCGAAACATAACGACAACACAATGAAAATTGCCGAAGCAATGGCCGAAGTTGCGCCCGCAACCGTTATCGACCTTGACTACGCTAAATTTTATAAGCTTTCGGAATATGATATTGTAGGTTTCGGCAGCGGAATTTACTACGGAAAACACGCGAAAGAATTGTTCGGGTATATTAAACCGCTGTGCGACAAAAAGAATTATTGCTTTGTTTTTTCCACAAGCGGTTCTAAAAATTATTCAAAGAACAACCGCGCGCTTATCAAATTGCTTGAAAGCAAAAACAAAACCGTGCTTGGCGACTTCGGCTGTTTGGGACAGGACAAATTCTTTATTTTCAAGCTTTTCGGCGGGCTGAACAAGGGCAGACCGAATACGGAAGACTTTGACGCCGCGCAGGAATTTATAACCGAAATAATGAATAAGTATCATAGCCTGGAAAAGTAATTTAAAAGCGCCGTTGCAATTGCAACGGCGCTCTCTTTTTTTTGCTTTTAATTACTTTGCATATTCGCTTGCGCGGAATTCTCTTATAACGTTTACTTTAATCTGACCGGGATATTCAAGCTCGGCTTCTATTTTCTTTGCAATATCCTTTGCAAGGAACGCCGCCTGCGCATCGTCAATCTGGTCGGGCTTAACAATTACGCGCACTTCGCGCCCTGCCTGAATCGCATAGCACTTTTCAACGCCGTTGAAATCGCCCGCAATAGCTTCAAGCTTTTCAAGCCTTTTAACGTAGTTTGTTCCCGTTTCTCGACGCGCGCCGGGTCTTGCGCCCGAAATAGCGTCCGCAGCGGCAACAAGCACCGCCTCAATCGTTGTAGGCTCTACGTCGCCGTGGTGCGCCATAATAGCGTTGACGACCTTTCCACCCTCTCTGTACTTCTTTGCAAGGTCTGCGCCGAGCTGAATGTGTGTTCCCTCCTGCTCGTGGTCAACAGCCTTACCTATGTCGTGCAGAAGTCCCGCGCGCTTTGCAAGGTTGACGTCAAGCCCGAGTTCCTGAGCCATAAGTCCTGCAAGCTGTGCAACTTCTATCGAATGTTTATAGACGTTCTGTCCGTAACTTGTTCTGTATTTAAGTCTGCCCAACAGCTTGATAATTTCGGGGTGAAGTCCGAAAATACCAACCTCAAACATAGCGCTTTCACCCGCTTGTTTGATTTCCTGCTCCATTTCCTTTTTAACCTTTTCAACCGTTTCTTCAATTCTTGCAGGATGAATTCTGCCGTCGGAAATCAGTTTTTCAAGCGAAAGTCTTGCAATTTCGCGTCTTACGGGGTCAAAGCCCGAAAGAATGACAACCTCGGGGGTATCGTCGATAATCAGCTCAATACCAGTTGCATTTTCAATGGCGCGGATATTTCTGCCCTCTCTGCCTATAAGTCTTGCCTTCATATCATCGCTGGGCAAGGGCACGACCGAAACGGTAATTTCAGATGCATGGTCGGCGGCGCAGCGCTGTACTGCAAGCGCGATAATTTTCTTTGCCTCGTTGGTTGCTTCCTCTCTTGCGGTCTGTTCGATATTTCTGACCTGCAAAGCAACGTCGTGACGGGTTTCGTCAAGAATTTCCGATGCAAGCAGTTTTTTCGCCTCGTCGCGGGTAAGCTGTGCAACCTTTTCCAGCTCCTGAATCATAAGTTCGTGCTGCTGATTGATTTTTTCCTGCGTCCTTTTAATTTCGAGTTCTCTCTTTTCAAGCTCGCGCCTCTGCTGTTCAAGCGCAGTAGTCTGTTTTAAAAGAGCCTCCTCTTTTTTATCGAGAATTTCCTCTCTCTGTGCAAGTCTTTGTTCAAGTTTTGCAAGTTCGCTCTTCTTCTCGCGCGATTCACGCTCGAATTCGTTTCTTAACTGCAGTTCCTGTTCCTTAGCTTCCAAAATAGCTTCTTTTTTAAGCGCTTTGCACTCCAAAGAAGCGTCATCTATCATCTTTTTGGTTCTCGTTTCAACGTCGCCCAATCTTTTGTCGGTTCTTTTCTGATTAATAATATATCCGACAAAAAACCCAATAACCAAAGCAAACAGCACGCCTACGCCGAGCCCTACTCCAAGCCCGATAACCTTAGCGTCGTTTGCAAGAAACAGGCTGCTTAATGCCAATAAGTTCATTTAAGCCTCCTGATAAATTTTTCAATAAACACGTTGCCCAAAAAAGGCGCATTTATATCTGTATATATTTTACACCTTGTCCGCATAAATGTCAATTTAAATATAAAGATTGTTTTTCACAATATAAAAAAATGCTCCCGGGAATTCAGTCCGAGAACATTTTACTATAAATGTATTAAGCTAAATTGAAACTTACAATTCTATCCTTTCAATCTTAAAATCGCAATAATATTCGGCGGTTATACCCTTAAACTTCAACACGCAATAATCGGGGTCGGTTACGCCTTCCTTATAAAACAATTTATCGCCGAAACGCCAAATTTCGTCTTTTGTCGCTTGGTCGGTGCAAACTTGCATTTCACCCGTAATTGATACGCCCTGATACTTAAATATTCCGCGCTTATAAAAGTAGATGCAAGCCTTATTATTTGCCAAATATTGCTTTATCTTATTTGAAGATGTGTTCGTGGAGAAGTAAATCTCGTTACCGTCGATTTTGCGAGGGGCAAGCATAGCCCTTATTACGGGATAACCTTGCTCGTTTACAGAGGCAACAAACGCAGTTTTTTGTTCTGAAATAAATTGAAATATTTGAGATTTGTCCATTGTATTTTTTAACCGTTAAATTATTTTATGCCGTTATTCTATATCATCGAGCCAAAGCTTTGCAACTGCGTCCGAGGGCATACGCCAGTCGCCGCGCGGGGAAAGCGCAACCGAACCGACTTTCACCCCGTCGGGAATACACGAACGCTTGAATTGCTGTGCGAAAAACCGCTTATAAAAATTTTTCAGCCATTTTTTAATTGTTTCCGCGTCAAATTCGTCTTTAAACGCATATTCGGCAAGATACTGTATTTTCGAAGGCTCGTATCCGCGCCGTACAGCATAGTACAGAAAAAAGTCGTGGAGAATATACGGACCGACCAAATCTTCGGTTTTCTGTGAAATATTACCGTTTTCATCCGGCGGAAGCAGTTCGGGACTGATTTCGGTGTTTAAAATATCCGTTAGCACCTTTCCGCACTTTCCGCCGAGCCTTTCCGCCTCGTATTTAATAAGATATTTTACAAGCGTTTTCGGCACGGAAGCGTTTACGCCGTACATTGACATATGGTCGCCGTTATACGTCGCCCATCCCAGCGCAAGCTCGCTCAAATCGCCCGTTCCTATAACAAGTCCGCTTTCCTCGTTGGCAATATCCATAAGCACAAGCGTTCTCATTCGCGCCTGCGCATTCTCGTAAGTGACGTTTTTATCTTCTGCGTTATGCCCTATATCCTTGAAGTGCTTTAAAACGCTTGCGCCTATGGGCACCGTCCTTGCCGTTGCACCCAAAGCCTTGATAAGTTTTACTGAATTTATTTTAGTTTTATCTGTGGTGCCGAAGCCGGGCATTGTAACGGCTATTATGTCCTTTGTATCTTTACCCAGCAACTTAAACGCGCGGCACGTTACCAAAAGCGCCAGCGCGGAATCAAGCCCGCCCGAAACTCCTATAACCGCCGTTTTGCTTGAAGTATGTTTAAGACGTTTTTCAAGCCCCTTCGACTGTATGGATAAAATCAGTTCGCCCCTTTCGTCAAGCTGTAAACCGCCTTCGGGAACAAACGGAGTTTTTGAAAATTTGCGAGTTAACACGCACGCGCTGTCGGAAGTTATAAATTCACGCCGATAGTCTGTTTCGCTTTCCGTATTGTAAACGCTTGACATTCTTCTGCGTTCGTAAGCAAGCAGACTTACGTCTATTTCGCTGTACAAAAGTCCGTTTTCAAACAGTTTGCTTTCGGCAAGAACCGCGCCGTTTTCGCAAATCAGGTTATGCCCCGCAAAAACCAAATCGGTGGTGCTTTCGCCGTCGCCCGCGTCGCAGTAAACGTAACCGCACACAAGCTTTGCCGACTGCATTTTTACCAAATCGCGGCGGTATTCCGCTTTGCCGACGGTTTCGTTACTGCATGAAAGATTAACTACAATATTTGCACCCGATTGAGCGTGCCCGACCGAGGGCGATAAAGGCGCCCACAAGTCCTCGCATATTTCCGCGGCAACGGTAAATTCGGGACAATTTTTCGCGCAGAATATCAGTCCCGTCGAAAAATATACGGCTTTGCGGTTTGCAAATTCTATAACGCTTAAACCGTTTTCGGACGGAGCGGGTGAAAAATTCCTTTTTTCATAAAATTCACCGTAATTCGGCAAATACGTTTTGGGAACAATTCCCAAAATTTCGCCGTTATTTACCGCTACTGCACAATTGTAAAGCTTGCCGTTGTATTCCACGGGCGCGCCTATAAACACAAGCGTTTGTAAGCCCTTTGTAGCATCGCAGATTTCGGCAACCGCATTTTCACACGCCTTAATAAGCAACGGCTGATTGAACAAATCACCGCAGGTGTATCCGCAGACGCAAAGCTCGGGAAAAACAGTAAGCTGACTGCCGTTTTCCGCGCTCTGCTTTATAGCTTTTATAATCTGCGCAGTATTGAATTGCACGTCCGCAACCTTAATTTCGGGAGTTGCGGCGCAAACCTTAATAAAACCGTAATTCATTTATTTATTCCGCAATTGATTTTACGCCGTTAAAATCAGTCCTTCTTTTCAAGCGAAGCCTTGTGCGCTTCCCTTATTTTCGCGTCGATTTCCGCCCTTACTTCTGTATTGGTTTTAAGGTATTCGCGCATCTTTTCGCGGCCCTGCGCAACTTTTTCGTCGCCGTAATTGAACCACGAACCGCTCTTTGTAAGAATACCGTATTCTACGCCGAGGTCTATTAAACAGCCCTCCTGAGAAACGCCCTCGCCGTAGATTATATCAAATTCCGCAACCTTGAACGGTGGCGCAACCTTGTTTTTGACAACCTTGCATTTTGCGCGGTTGCCTATTATGCCGCCGTCGCCTTTAAGCGCGTCCGCTTTTCTTATATCAAGGCGGATTGTCGCAAAATATTTAAGCGCCTTACCGCCGGGTGTAGTTTCGGGATTGCCGAACATAACGCCGACCTTTTCGCGCAGCTGGTTGATAAAAATTACGCACGTTTTCGAGCGGTTTGTTATGGCGGTTAACTTTCTTAAAGCCTGCGACATAAGTCTTGCCAGAAGTCCTACGTGCGTGTCGCCCATATCGCCCTCTATTTCCGCTTTGGGGGTAAGCGCCGCAACCGAGTCGATAACTATAACGTCAACCGCGCTTGAACGAACAAGCGATTCGCATATATCCAGCGCCTGCTCGCCCGTATCGGGCTGGGAAAGATAAAGCTCGTTGGTGTCAACGCCCAGCGCGTGCGCATACTGTGCGTCAAGCGCGTGCTCCGCGTCGATAAAAGCGGCAACTCCGCCCATTTTCTGCGTTTCGGCAATAATGTGCAGGGCGATTGTGGTTTTACCCGAAGATTCGGGGCCGTACACCTCTATTATTCTTCCGCGGGGAACGCCGCCCACGCCCAAAGCCAAATCGAGCGAAAGACAGCCCGTAGGAATAATTTCCAAATCGTTGCTGACGTTCGTATCGCCGAGCTTCATAATCGAGCCTTTGCCGTACTGCTTTTCAATCATTGCAATGGTTGAATTAAGCGCCTTTTGTTTTTCTTCATTCATATTTATTACACCTCTGTGATTTTTTCCTATTTAATGCTTTTATAAGCCGAAAACAACGCAAGATTTATCGCCGTTTCGGTTATATTTTCACGCGAACCTTTAAGCTCGTATTTATAAACCGCAGTGCCCTCCTTCAAGGCAATACCTATATATATAAGCCCCACGGGTTTATTTGTGTTGTCCGACTTAGGCCCCGCAATGCCCGTTGTAGAAATGCTTATATCGCAGTTACCGTCCTTTATCAGCCCTTCCGCCATTTCCGCGGCAGTCTGCTCGGAAACGGCGCCGAACCGCTTTAAAGTCATTTCGTCCACGCCGAGCCGCGCCGTTTTAGCTTCGTTGGAATAAGTGTTTAACCCCTCGAAATAAACCTCGCTTACGCCCGAAATCTGCACAAGCCTTTTGCTGATTCCGCCCCCTGTGAACGATTCCGCCGTGCAAATCTTCATCCTGCGGAGTTTTAAAAGCTGAACAAGCCTTTCCGCCAAAGAAATATCTTCCAAAGCATAGATATACTTATCAAGCTTTGAAACTATTTCCCGCAACGCTCTGTCAAAAACAGATTTTGCGGTATTTACACCGTAAATCACTTCTATTTTACAGTCGCCGTAGCTTTCGTGTACGTTGAATTCAAGTTCACAGCAGATATTTTTCGCGGAATTTATAGCAGACAAAATTTCTTTTTGCGGCGCGCCCACAGTTTTAACATACGCGCAACCGTGGTTTACGCCGTAACGCTTGTCCAGCTCCGCACAAATATCCGTCGTCAAAAGTCGGTTTTTATCGTCGGAAAACAGAACAAATACCGAAGCTTTTTCCGTTTTGAGAATGTTAAGTCCGTCAAATTCCCCGCCCAAAGTACTAACCGCAAAATTTTTCAAGGTGTTTTCCATTGCTTTCGGGCAAAAAAGCAGGGTATTTTCGTAATTTTCAAAACCGTCTTTAAGCGCCGAAACGATTTCCGTCGAGGAATTGAACGCGATACAGCTTATTTTATCAAAATAATAACCGCCGTTTGCAAATTCGTTTATAACGTTGTTTACGCCGGCAAAATCATTGATTTTTTTATTGCGGAAAACTATCAGACAATTTTTTTGAGTTTTATCGTACACTGCCGTATTCATTGCTTTAAAACTTGAATATTTTTTACGATGTAGTTAATTCCCGAAATCACCGTAAGTATAACGGCAATCCCGAAAAATCCCATCCAGATATAATTAGTAATATCAACCGCCAAATGCCGACCGAATATTTCCCACAGCCCCGCGCCGACAATCATAAGCACTACGGAAATATCCTGAAAAACCGTCTTGTATTTGCCGAAAATGTCCGCCGCGATAACCGCGCCCGAGCTTGCGGCAACCATTCTGAAACCGCTTACGATAATTTCGCGCGCAAGTATTACGGCAACTCCGCAACCCATTGCAATAAGCCCCGCGTCGGTAAAAAATGCGCGGATAAATTCGGGAACGGTCAAAACTATCACCAAAGCTGACAGAACAAGCACCTTGTCCGCAATAGGGTCTAAAAACTTACCTAAATTTGTAACCAAATTGTACTTTCTTGCAATCTTTCCGTCAAACAAATCCGTTAAGCATGCAACGGCAAACACGGCAAGCGCAACAAAGTAATGATAAGGAAACCTAATATAAAACAGCGCGATAAATACGGGTATCATACACATACGCGATATTGTAAGCTTATTCGGCAAATTCATAACGCCTTTACCCGCGGCAAATTTATATGCCTTGCTGTTTTTGTCTATTTCTTTTTCTTCATTATTCATAAATCGTAATCCTCTGTCCGTCCGTACAAATCGTAGCTGTCGCTTTTTTCTATCAGAATATCGTAATACTCGCCCTGCACGGCGTCATATGCGTTGAAATACACCTTACCGTCTATATCGGGAGCCTGAAAATACGCTCTACCGACAAAACAGTTTTTATCGTAATCAATTCCGTCGCATAAAACCCGCAAGGTTTGTCCGATATGCTTTTTAAGCTTTTCAGCGGAAATATTCCGCTGAATTTCATACAACTGCTTAACCCGCACTCTCTTTATGGAATAAGGAACCTGTCCTTTAAGCTTATTAGCGGGGGTATCAGGCTCGCGCGAGTATGCAAAGAACCCGCAGTTATCAAGCTGTGCTTCACGCAAAAACGAACAAAGCCCCTCGTGGTCTTCTTCCGTTTCGGTCGGAAAGCCAGAAATAAACGTAGAGCGTATCGCAATATCCGGTATGCTGTCCCTCAGCTTTTTAATCAGTGCAAGATATTCCTCCCGCCCGGCAGGTCTGTTCATAAGCTTTAAAATTCTGTTTTCGCTGTGTTGCAGAGGAATATCTATGTATTTGATTATTTTTGGATTGCTTTTGATTTCCTCAATCAGCCCGCTGTCTATCATATCGGGATAGCAGTACAATAATCTTACACTATTAATGTTGACAAGTGTTGTCAGCTTTTGTAAAATTTCTTTTAATTTTTTTTGACCGTATAAATCGGTGCCGTAACGGGTTATGTCCTGCGCAACCAAAATCAATTCTGAAACGTCGCCAAGGCCTTCCGCCTCTTTTAAAAGCTGTTCTATGGGAAAGCTGACGTACTTTCCCCTTATTTTCGGTATAAGGCAATAAGTGCAGCGGTTATTGCAACCGTCCGCAATTTTCAGATAAGCGTAATGTTGGGGGGTTGTCAAAACCCTTTCGGTACAGCAACCACCGTTATTTCCGCAACCCACGAAATTAACTCTGCCGTTTAAATACGATTTTTCAAGCGCTTCAAAAAAACTTCCGTAGTCGTTGGTTCCCAAAAACAAGTCGGCTTCCGTAAGCGCGCCGAACGTTTCGCCTATAAATTTCTGAGGCAAACAGCCCGTTACTACTATTTTTTCAAGGTTGCCGCTCTTGTACACAGCGCAATCCAAAACCGTTTCTATCGCTTCCTTCCGCGCCTCGTTCAAAAACGAACACGTGTTGATAACAAGCACGTTTACTTCTTCGATTTCGTTGCTGATTTCACAGCCCCGCGCTTTGATTATTGACAAAAGCTTTTCGGAATCAACGCGGTTTTTATCGCACCCCAAAGAAATCAACCCGAATTTTTTTGAAGTAAAATCAATCGTCAATGTCTTCACCGTAAATCTGTATAAATTCGTCCTTTGACAGCAACACCTTTCTCGGCTTAGAGCCTTCCGAAGGCGTTATATAGTTCATTTTTTCCATCCAGTCGATTATTTTGCAGGCTTTAATATAGCCTACGGGGAAACGGCGCTGAATCATAGAAACCGACGCCTGATTTGAAGTGACGCAGTATTTAAGCGCTTTAATATGAGTATCGTCTATTTTAAACTCCTCGTCGTCGCCTCCGTCGCCGCCGCCTATTGAAGGCGCGGGAGTTTCCTCCTCAACCGTATTGATAAAGTCGGAAAGTCCTTGGTCAAAGTAAGTTTCGTTATGCGCTTTAATAAAGTCGGTTACTCTCTGCACCTCGGGCGTGTCTACAAAACAGCCCTGAATACGCGTAAGGTCGGGATTTTCCGCCGAACGGAAATACAAATCCCCTCGTCCGAGCAATTTTTCCGCGCCGCCTATATCGAAAATACAGCGTGCGTCGTCGAAAGAGTTAACTTTAAAGCCTATACGCGTAGGCAAATTCGATTTGATAAGACCTGTAATACAGTCAACCGAAGGACGCTGTGTTGCAAGAATAAGGTGAATACCCGCCGCGCGCGCCTTTTGAACAAGCTTTATTATTCTGCTTTCTATGTCTTTTTTAGCCTGTAACATCAAATCGCCGAATTCGTCTAAAACAATAAGAATTTTAGGCAGTTTTTCTTCGCCGGCAGGCAAATGCGAGTTGTATTCTTCAAGGTTTTTAGTGGCTTGCCCCGCCTCTGTCATATCCTTAAACAGCGTATATCTGCGCTCCATTTCCTTTATTGCCCAGTTCAGCGCTTTTATAGCCTTATCGCACTCGTACAAAATTTCGTTAATCATAAGGTGCGGAAGCTTATCGTAGGAAATAAATTCAACCTGTTTGGGGTCAACGAGAATAAGCCTGAGCTCTTCGGGGCCGTATTTATATAAAAGACTTATAAGCAACGCGCTTAAACATATACTTTTACCGCTGCCCGTAGTACCCGCAACAAGCAGGTGCGGCATTTTGGTAATATCGGGGCATACTACCTCTCCCTCTATATTTTTGCCGAGTCCGAACGTAAGCGACCCCGGTTTGCTGTTTAAAAAGCTCCTTGAAGCAAGCATACCTTTAAGCCCTACGGTAGTGCGCTGATTGTTGGGAACTTCGATTGACAGCGCGCCCTTCGCATAGTTAAGGTATGCGTTTACGTTATCCTTTTTAAGCTCCATAGCAATCGCGTCGCGGTATTTTACGGCTTGGTTTATTTTGGTTTTATCCACTATTATAACGTCATAGCGCGTAATTGCGGGACCGATTGTAACGTTTGAAACCTCGCTTGCTATTTTAAAGCGGTCAAGCGTTTCAACTATAATGCGCTTATTGTCCTCTATCTCGCCCGTATTTATGTTGTTCGTTTCAGGGTAATCGTCCAAAAGGTCTAACGAGGGTCTTACGTACTTCTTCCAGACGTGTTTGGGCTTTTCTTCCGCAACAGGTTCCGCAGGTTGCGGAGCGGGCTTAGCAACGGGTTTTTCGGTATTTTCCGTTCTGCGTACGGGACTTATATTGTTCTGAACAACCTCGCGCGCGCCTCTGCCGGCTACCGAATCTCTTTTGCCGAAAACTTCCGTTTCAGTATTATCGCCGTCCATTTCGTCGTCGTCAAACAACTCGGAATTGCTGTTAGTTCTGCCCAAAGCCGCCGAGCTGACGTCACGGCGGATAGAAGTATTGAACAGCTTATCGACATCGCTGTCGGAAGCCGTTTCGGCTGAATTTCTTTCTGCATTTTCCGCAGGCATTTCGCCCCTTATAGCGCGGTTATAATTCTGCTCGCTTTCGGAGGGCTGTTCAGGCTGATTTAAAGGCGCTTCGCTGAAACCTACATTACCGCGTTCGCGCACGGGCGCAATATAGGGCGGTTCGGGTTCAACATACTGTTCAACAGGCTCGGACCGATACGGCTCAACTTCTTCCGTTTCATAAATTTCGGCAGGATAATTCTGCTCCTCATATTCGCTGTTAGCGTTTATATAACCGTTATAATTCTGAGAACTGTTTTCATTATTCTGAACGGGATAAACTCCGCCCGATACGGCGCTGTATCCGTCAAGGTCGGTCGCAGGTTGTTCGCCGTATACAAAGCTTGAAGGCGACGACTGAACGGGCTGGTTCAAAACCTCGTCGGAAAAGGCTTCCGTATAGCTCGTTTCTGGAACGGACGTATTGTCCTTTTGCGGTTTTACGCCGCCCGAAGAAAAGCTGTTTAAATAATCGGCTTCGCTTGCCGTGGTTGTGGCTGGACGGTTAAAGTATGAATTTTCATTGAAAATCATATTCCGTCTGTAACTTTCCGCTGCAAATTCACCGTTCTGAAACAGAATTTTGCGCCCGAGATTTTTCGAAGAAAATTTGTCGTCCTCTTCGGGCTGCGGGTTTACCGCCGCGGTCGGTTGGGGCTGATGCACGTATACCGTATTCGGCACGGTCTGAGCAACATCTTCAACGGGCTGAACGTACTGAACGCCCGACTGAGTAACAGCCTCAGCTTCTTCCGTTGCCGCAACATTTTCCACACGGCTGACTTCGCCGTTATCGCGCGTTCTCTTTCTGAAAATATTTTTACCGCCGAACGCAAGCACCGTCACATATCCGCACGCAACGGAAAGCAATGCAAGTATTATATAAGCGGCAACATAAGAAAGCTTTGCCAAAGGATAGGTTACAATAGCGGATATAACCCCGCCGAAAGTATAGCCCTTAATACCGCTTTGCGCGTTCTTGTAGCAGTCGGCAATATACTTGCCGTATCCGCCCATCTCGAAGTTGCGGGTAGTAACCGTATGGAACAGCAAAAACAGCATAAAAACCGTAAGCGCCAGCGTAAAAGCCTTACGGAAAGATATTTTTATTTTTTTCTCGAACGTGAGCCATTCCCCGAGATACGCAACCATAGCGAGCACGAGAAAGGAACCGTAGCCGAAAGTGCCGTACATAAACGTACATACTGCGGTGCCTATATCGGCAAACACGTATTGCCGCGTAACAAGCATAACGAAAACTATCGCGCTGAACAAAAGCAGCGTTATGCCGAAAGTTTCCCTTGTAAATATATACGAAGTTTTTTTGCTTTTTTCTTTAATTTTATCTTCCACTTCTTACTCTCCGGATATTATCTTTAACGGAACAAACAGCCGTAAGATAAAAACAAGCGCTTTTAAATATATTCAATCTGTTTTATTATATCATTCAACCGAAAAAATAGCAACGAAATGACGGTAAAAGCGCAAATTTTTATATATATTTTATATATATAATCAACGCAAAAAGCGGGCTTCCGCCTTAAAACACGCCCGCCTTTTGAATTATAGTTATTATGCTGTACGGCATAAGTCAGCGTGACAATTTTTTTACCGCGGTTTTTGCCAAATCGTAAATATCACCCGCGCCAAGCGCAAGCACAACGTCGCATTTACCCGCACGGCACATAAATTCCTCTATATCCGCAATATCGTCGCCGTACTGCGAGCAAGGTATACTTTGCGACAGTGTAAGCGCGCTTCCCTTGTCGTCGAAATATTCTCTTGCCGCAAAAGTGCGGTAAATAAGCAGATTTTCAATGGGTGAAAATACTTTGACAAAATCGTTAAAAAGATTTTTCGTCCGTGAATAAGTATGCGGCTGAAAAACGACAAATAATTTGCCTTTGATAATGCTTTTTGCCGTTGCCAGAGCAGCTTCTATTTCATCGGGGTGATGCGCGTAATCTGCAATAATTTCCGCGCCGTTTACGTTGCCAATATGCTCGAATCTGCGCTCCACTCCCGAAAATGAGGATAACCCCCTTTTAATATCCGCGAAGCTTATTCCCGCCGCCCGCGCCGCAGCAGTTGCCGCAAGCGCGTTTAAAACGTTGTGCCTGCCGTATATATTCAGCGCAATTTCACACGCATTTACGCCCTTTTCGCATATGCAAAAGCTGTATTTGCCGTTGTTTTCCGCAACATCCTCAACCGAATAATCTGCATTTTTGTCATAACCGAAAGTTAACCCGCTTATCGGCAAATCGCCGTAAGGAGTGACGGAAATCTGCGCCGACCCCGCAAAACGCATATACGCAAGCCTTAAATTTTCCGCACTGCCGTAACATTCCAAATGGTCGGGGTCGGTGTTAAGAACAACGGCTAAATCGGGCTTTAACAGCAGAAAATTCTGCTTATATTCGCACGCTTCGGTTAAAAAATAAGAATTTCCGCAATAATAGAAGTTGGAAAAAACCGTATCTCTGCCGCCTATGTGCGCGCAAAAGTCCTTGTTTGCCGCAGAAAAAATGTGCGCGAGCATCGATGTAACCGTAGTTTTGCCGTGACAGCCCGAAACCGCGATTACCTTATTGAAATCACGGCTGATTTCCGTCAAAAGCTGTCCGCGCGACAAAATTTCTTTGCTTAAACCGCGCGCCTCGGCAAGCTGTGAATTATTTTCCTTTATAGCGTCCGTATAGACGATAACGTCATAATCTTTTATGCTTTCAAAACCGTTTCCTGCGCTTATTTCCGCACCGAGCGCCTTTAATTCCCGCACGTACACACTGTCAGAACTGTCGCTTCCCGCAACCGTTGCGCCTTTTGCAATCAAAAATTTGGCAAGCGCGCTCATACTCACACCGCCCGCACCTATAAAGTAAAATTTGTTGTAAATTTCCCAAATTCTTTTACGCATATTAAATTTTATTAAAGAATTTGTGTTAATAGCACGAAATTTGACGTTTTTTATAAAAATTAAGAAAATTTTTTTGTTTTAAGTATTGAAATTGATTTTCTTTTATTGTACAATGTATGCAATGAAAGTATAATCTGGCAGGTGAAATTATGAAAATCTCAGATGTACGAATCAGGTTAGTTAACAAGGAGGACAATAAACTTAAAGCGGTAGCTTCGATTACGATTGACGACTGTTTTGTAGTACACGACATTAAAGTAATCGATTCTTCCGAAGGCGCGTTTATTGCGATGCCCAGCAGAAAAACTAATGATGGCGAATATAAGGATATTGCACATCCGCTTAACACCGAGACCCGAGAAACTTTAAAAACGGCAATCCTTACGGCTTACTATGATGAACTTAAAAAATAAGTCATATTTGGTTTTCCGTTAGTTAATACTGAATTTGTAAAGAAACGGCGCACGCAAATAGCGTGCGCCGTTTCTTTTATTTAACCGCCCCGCAAAAATTTGCGGGGCGGGTCGCTTATCAAAAATTATTCTTCATCGGGCTTTTTACCGAAATTCTTCAAACGCTCGATAAATTTTGGAACGCTTTTTCCCGTAGGACGTTCTATCCTTGTATCGTCGTTATACGTTCCGCGTACGGGCGCGGAAGGCTGCTGATACTGAACGTTCTGAACAGGCTGCTGCGGTTCCGAACGAAGTAACGGCTGGGGTTGCTGATACTGGTACTGCTGAGGTTGAGCCTGTTGCGGCTGCAACGGCTGTACGGTCGGCTGTGTAGGCTGTAACGGCTGAACGCTTCTGTAATACGGCGATTCGCTTACGGACATTCTTCTGACGTCGCCGCCGCCGAAGCTTCCGTTATAATTACCGCCGCCTACACTCTTTTTCGGTTCGTCGTCGTGTCTGTTATCGTAACCGGGGAACCCCGTTGCAATAACGGTAATTTCAACCTCGTCCTGAACGTTGGGGTCTATTCTTACTCCGAATATAATATTAGCCGAAGCGTCTACAACACTGCTTATAAGCTCGGCTGCGTCCGCACCCTCCGCCATAGTCAAATCGTTGCCGCCGCAAACGTTAATAATAACTCCGCGCGCGCCTTCGATAGTGGTTTCGAGCAGCGGCGAATTAATTGCAACCCTTACCGCCTCTAAAATTCTGTTTTCACCCTTTGCAACGCCGACGCCGAGGTGCGCTATACCGCTGTCTTTAAGTATTGTCCTTACGTCCGCAAAGTCAAGATTTATAAGCGCGGGGTTAACGATAAGCTCGGCAATTCCGCGTATACCCTGCTTTAAAATATCGTCCGCAACACAGAAGGCGTCAACCATGGTCGTGCTTCTGTCAACTATTGTTCTCAATTTATCGTTGGGGATAACGATTAACGAATCAACGTAGTTCTTTAAATTATCAAGACCCTTTATCGTATTCTCTTTTCTGCGCTTGCCTTCAAAGCCGAACGGCTCGGTAACTACCGCAACCGTAAGAATTTTCATATCCCTTGCAATTTTTGCAATTACCGGAGCCGCGCCGGTACCGGTACCGCCGCCCATTCCCGCGGTTATAAACAAAAGGTCAGTGTTTTTAATGGCTTCGGTAAGCTCGTTCTTGCTCTCTTCGGCGGCGGCTCTGCCGACGTCGGGGTCAGCGCCCGCGCCAAGCCCCTTTGTAAGCACCGCACCAATCTGAATTTTATTTTTGCACGGCGATAAAACGAGCGTCTGGCTGTCCGTATTGACAACGTAATACTCGGCGCAGTTTATGCCTGCTTCCAACATTCTGTTGACTGCGTTATTGCCCGCGCCGCCTACGCCTATAACCTTTATTCTCGCTTTGCCGGTTATTCCGCCGACACCGCCTGCCGTTAAATCGTTAAACATAATTTACCCTCCGTAAATCGTTCATATATAAATTTAAATGAGTGTTTTTGACAATTTTTCATCTGTAAGCGCCGTATCCAAAAGGCTTAAAAGCGAGGAAAACCTCGGCTTGTCGTAATAAGGCACTTTGGGCGCGATAACTTCAACGCTTTTTTCAAGTCTGCCCGAAATATGCTCTACCGCGCCGCGCACGGTCTTTATACCCTCGCCTGTAATCAGCAGAGGTCCTGCGTCCACGTTTTTTACGGGACAGCCCTGACGGCATTCTTCAATCGTTTCGCATATTCCGTCAAGCCCCTCGCGTATTCTGTCGCGCAAGGTCATTGTGGAAAACGCATAAGTTTTCCCCTCGAACACACACTCTTCCGTGCCCGTCAGCTTCTCTTTCGCGTTAAGATTTACCGTTGACAAATAGGAAAGCGCCACTTCGTAAGGAATGTCGAGTTCGGACATAAGATATACCGCAACGTGTCCTATGCCCACCGAAAAAGCTTCGCTGTACAAAAGCCCGTCGCCGTAAACTACGCTGTAAGTCGAAGAAATAAAACCCAAATCAAGTAGCGCAGTGCATTTATTGCGCTTTTCGGGGTCGATAAGATACATCGCCTGCGCATGGCTTGCGGGAATTAAATTTACCGTAAGAATATCCTTGAACCGTTTGAACGCGTCCATGATACAGCCGATAAAAGAATTTCTGCACTTATAAAAACAGAACTTGCCTTGCAAGCTGTCGCTGAAAGCCCCTACGGGGTCGATTACTTTACGCTTGTCCGACAAAACGTAGTATAAACAGCTGTGCCGAACGGTGCGCCAAGCCTCGTCGTCCGCAGGCGCGGACATTCCTATAAGCGTTTTTACGTCCGAGGAATTAATCTTTTTGGCAGACGAAAAACTGAGTATTTTATCGACGTTTACAAGCTTGATAAATTCGTCCGGAACGCCGACGTAAAAGCTTTTTATACCGCCGTTTGAAGCCAGCGTGCTTTTGACGACGTCGGTCACTGCGGAAACAAAACTGCCTATATCCAGAAGCTCGCTTTCGGCAAAGCCTTCGTACCCGCAAGAATATTTACTTTTGATAATAAAAGTGTTGTTAACGCCCCTTTCACCGACTGCCGCGGTAATTTCGGACGAGCGTATATCCAACACGGCAACGTATTTTGCGCGCATAATATCCCCGCACCAAAGTATATAATTATTATATAATAGTGATAATATAAAGTCAACTGTTTAAACAAAAAAAGCGGTACCGCAAGCACCGCTTTTTATTTCCGGATTTTGTCAACGGTAAGACGCCGAAACAGTCTTATCTTCTTTCTCGTAACAGTGAATCTCTCCGCCGAGTTTTTTATCGCCGGAAAGCCCCGCAAAGCAATCGTAAGCCGCGGATATTTTTTCGCCCGTAAGCTCGGCAAAGTTATAAATAACCATTTTAACACCGCACCTTAAACCGACCGTAAAAGTATTTTCCAGCGAGCTTTTCGACAAGACCGCGCCGTTTGCAACCGAGCGTATCCCGCCGAATTTATCCGCAAAAAATCCGCATACGCGCGCAACGTCTTTCAGGTCGTCCCACTCAACGCCGTCAACCGTAAAGTTAGGCAGTCCGTCTACGTTATTGCAGGCTTCCTCCGCAGTTTGCGCCGTTCTTAAAAGCGAGCCGTTTTCATCGTAAACGGAAAAGCTTCCGTCCGCGTTTTCAATAGAAAACAATTCGCGGTGTTCTCTTATAACCACGTTTAACGTGCAAGGATAAACCTTTTTGAACTCCGCAACGTAATAGTAATTTCCGTCCGATATTGCCGATTCAACGTTTTCTTCGCCGACCGAAGAAATCAATTTTCCGCGGAATTTGTTTAAAATTTCCGTTTTGAATTCCGAAATTTTCGCCTCTGACGCATCGCTGTCCGCCGTGCACGAATAACTGTAGAGCGTAACGTTTACGTTTTTAACCGCAAAAATCACACCCAGTCCTATTGCAACCGCGGCAACGAATACAACCGCAATTATTAAAACCGAAATTTTTCTTAAGTACTTCATATCCGCCTATACGGACACCCTTACAATATCTCCGCCGAGCTGCCTCAGCTTGTATTCAAAAGCGCCGTATCCTCTGTCAATGTGGGAAATATCAAGAATTTCGCTTCTTCCGTCTGCGGACAGCGCCGCGGATACAAGCGCCGCGCCCCCGCGCAAATCGTGCGCGACAACCGTTGCGCCGTGAAACCTTTCCACTCCCCGCACAAACGCGTTGCGGTTTATAACCGTAATATCCGCGCCCATTTTTCTGAGTTCGGGAACGTATTTGAAACGCGTTTCAAACAGATTTTCGGTTATAATCGAATGACCGCGGCATACACAGCAAAGAGCGGTCATCTGCGCCTGTAAATCGGTAGGAAAACCAGGGTATGGCTGGGTTTCTATACTTTTTACGGAAGTAAGCCTTCTGTTGCTTTCCAAATATATTTTATCATTGTTTACGCGGATTTTGCAACCGTTTTCCCTAAGTTTATGTAAAAGCGAGCTTATATTTTCGGCGCTGGCGCGTTTAAGCTCTACCTCCCCGCCGCACATCGCCGCCGCAACGAGAAAGGTTCCCGCTTCTATTCTGTCCGACATCGGCAGATATTCGCACCCCGAAAGCTCTGCAACTCCGCGTATAACCACCGTTCCGCTGCCCGCGCCGCTTACCTTTGCGCCCATAGCGTTAAGAAAACGCTGTAAGTCCTCTATTTCGGGTTCGCGCGCGGCGTTTTTAATAACCGTTACGCCGTTTGCTTTAACCGCGGCGAGAATAATATTTTCGGTAGCGCCTACGCTGGGGCAGTCCAGCATAATTTCGTTGCCCGTAAGTTTATCGCATTTACAGATTATGTAGCCGTTTTCTTCGGTGATTTCCACACCCAAACGTTTAAGCCCCGTAAGATGCAAATCCACGGGACGCAGACCTATATCGCAACCGCCCGGGTACGCGATTTTGGCCATATGAAAACGCGAAATTACCGAGCCGAGCAAAAACACGGACGAACGCAGTTCATGCGCAAGTTCGCTGGGTATTTCGTAACAGTCGGCAACGGAGCTGTCTATTATTAAATTATTACCGCAAAATTCCGCACGGCAACCGAGCTTAGAAAGAATTTTGACCATATTCCTCACGTCGGAAATCTGCGGAACGTCTGCAATTGTAACCTTTCCGTCCGTTAAGACGGCGGCGGCAAGTATAGGAAGCACCGAATTTTTCGCAGTCTGGATTTCAACGCTTCCGTATAGCTTGTTTCCTCCGTTAATTATGTATTTATCCATATAAACTCCGAGTAGTAAAAGATACTCCATTATATGGAAAATTGCTTTCTTATGTTAATTGCGGTTAAGTCCGTCCACGCTGTTATGGCGGGAAATGTTGTAAAGCACCCCCATTGAAGCCATGGTTATTATAAGCGAGGTATTTCCGCTGCTTATCAGCGGAAGCGGTAAGCCCGTCGGCGGAATTGTGCCCGTAACCACAAGCGCGTTAATTACAACCTGTATTCCGTAAACCATTGTAAAGCCCGCCGCAAGCAGAAAACCGAAACGTTCGTTGCAGTTTTTTGCTATTTTAAAGCCGCGCCACACTATAAACGCACAACAGGCAAAAAACAGCAACAGCCCGATAAAGCCGAGCTCCTCGCCCATTATCGCAAGTATAAAATCGCTTTCGGCAAATGGCAGAAAGCGGTATTTCTGCGTTGAATTGAACAGCCCAGTACCGAAAAGCCCGCCGTTACCCAGCGCGTACAGCGACTGAATAAGCTGATACCCCTCGTCTTTCGGTGAAGCCCACGGGTCGATAAACGCGCTTAACCTTTGCAGACGGTAAGGCTCTAAAATAATAAGCACGGGCACCGCGATAACGAACGGAATTAAAATAATTGCAAAAGTTTTTAAGTTTGTTCCGCTTAAAAATATTATTCCGAGCATCAGAAGTCCTACGCACATAGTAATGGACATATTCGGCTCGATAATAATAAGCACGCAAAAAAGAATACCCACACCTAAAACGGGCAGAACGCCTTTTACCGTTTTTACTTTTTCGTAATTTTTTGCAAAGTAAGCCGCGGCAAACAGCGCGTAAGCGTACTTTGCAATCTCCGAGGGCTGAATAGTAACCCCGCCGAAGCCTATCCAGCGGGTTGCGCCGTAGTTGGTTATGCCGACGTGCGGAACAAACACCAGCGCAAGCAGAATAACCGAAACTATTATCGCGGGATACTTTATTTTAGCAAGCTTTTTATAGGGCAGAAAGCTTGTTCCGACCATTGCCGCCGCGCCGAGCACTACGCCCAAAAGCTGTTTTTTAACGAAATACAGCTTATCGCCGTACTGCACTTCTGCGGTATAATAGCTTGCCGAATATATCATAAGACAGCCGAAGCACGCCATCAAAAATACGCAAATTAAAAGCGGGATATCTCCCGCTTTTGTATTTTTTACACGCTTGCCGACCGCCCCCTTTACGGGTGTAAGCGTTTTTACGGCAACAGCGCCGTTATCCGCAACCGCTTCTGCAGTTTTTTTACGGCTTTTAAACATTTTCTTCATCTATTTCGTCCACTAACGCTTTAAATGCCTTTCCGCGCTCCTCATAATTTGCAAAGCTGTCGAAGCTTGCGCTTGCGGGGCTTAAAAGTACGCTTTGCCCGCGCTTTGCTATAAATCCCGCAAGTTTTACGGCGGTATTGAATTCAGAACACAGCGAAAAACTTACAAAACCCGCTTTTATCGCCGCATTAAGCATTTTAAAACGGTTTTCGCCGTAAATAACAGCGTGAACCACGGGACTTGAACTCAGTCCCTGAAACAGCGGAGTGTAATCGTCGCCCTTGTCCTTACCGCCGAGTAAAACCACGGTAGGCTCGCTCATTGACTGCGCCGCCTTCAATGTCGCGTCTACGTTCGTTCCCTTGCTGTCGTCAATGTACGTTACGCCGTTCACTTCCCTGATTTTTTCTACTCTGTGGCTTACGCCCTTGAACGAGCAAACCGCGTTTGCCACAAGCGTTTTGTCAAGTTTAAGTATTCCCGCAACCGCAATACACGCAAGCGCGTTGTATACGTTATGTACCCCGCCGATATTCATATCGTTTACGTCAAGATATTTTTCACCGTTGTAATACAGTCCGCCGTCCTGAAAATAAGCGCCTTCTACGCGTGACTGAATGGAAAAATACACCGCTTTCGCCTTAGTATTCTTTGCGAAACCGCGCACAATCGGGTCGTCGTAGTTTAAAACGGCAAACTCGCTTTCACGCAGGTTGCGCAGAATTTTGGATTTTAAAAATATGTAGTTTTCCATATTGTAATGACGGTTAAGGTGGTCTTCCGTCACGTTTGTAACAACTGCTATATGCGGACGGAGGCTTGTCAGCGTTTCAAGCTGAAAAGAAGAAATTTCCACAACGGCGTAATCGTTAAAGCCTAAATCTTCCACCTCGCGTATAAGCGGATTGCCGTTGTTTCCGCATGCAACGCAGTGATTTCCGCACGCGTTAATAATTTCGTTCAGCATCGAAACGGTTGTGGTTTTGCCGTTCGTGCCCGTAACCGCAACCGCAGTCGCGCGCAGATACAATGCGGCAAGCTCTTCCTCGCCTATAATGGCCTTACCGCGCTTTCTGAAAAACACGGGCAAAGCGGTATCTATGGGAATACCGGGACTTAATACCAGAATATCGCACTTTTCAGCCGCCGCGTCGCAGTTTTCCGCCATAACTATATGCGCCCCCAAACCGCGCAGTTCAGCGTAAACTTTGGCGATATTATCGCTTACAACGTCGTCGTAAACATAAACCTCGGCGCCCCTTTCAAGCAAAAAGCGGGCGCTGCTTTCACCCGAAACAGACATACCCGCTATAAAAAACTTCTGACCTTTGAAATACATTTTACCTCACACAAATATCAAACATAATATTCCGACTAAGGCGGTAAGCGTAAAATATGCGTAGGAAATTTTACTTTCCGAATACCCTTTCATCTGAAAATGATGATGTACGGGCGCCATTAAAAACACTCGCTTCCTTGTCCGTTTATAATATATGACTTGTACAATTACGGATATTCCTGAAATTACGAACATTATTCCGAGCAACGGAATATATAAGGAGTTTCCCGAAAAAACCGAAAGGCAGGATATAAAACCGCCCAACGCAAGCGAGCCGGTGTCCCCCATAAAAATAGACGCCTTGTTGCCGTTGAATACAAGAAAGGCGCAAAGCGCGCCGACGGCTATAAAACACAGAATTGAAAAACTGGTGCCCTGCAAACTCAGCATAACGCCCAAAACCAGCAAATACGCACAGCTTGTCCCACCCGCAAGTCCGTCAAGCCCGTCCGTTAAATTAACGCAGTTGACCGTTGCGAGAAAAATGAAAATTACAAGCGGAATTATCCCCCATTTTATATCGAAAGAAAGTCCGCCGCCGAACGGAACATATAAAACTGTGTGTTTGTTGACGTAGCAATACGCCGCCACAACCGAAGCGATTGCAAGCTGAAACAGAATTTTCTGATAGGGCTTTAAGCCCTCGTTTTCCTTATGGTAAATTTTTAAAAAATCGTCTAAAAACCCTACTATCGTAAAGCCCGCGGTTATCGCAAAGGTAAGGTTTACCCTTCCGTCCGAAAAGCCGAGAAAGCAAATTCCGACTATAATAATCGCCGCGATAAACGCAAGTCCGCCCATTGTGGGCGTTCCGTTTTTACTTTTATGTTCTTTAACGTACCCTAAAATGTACTGCCCCGCTTTAAGCTTTTTTAAAAGCGGCGTTATTAAAAGCAGAAGCACAAAGGACGCGGCAAAAGCACATATTATACCGATAAATATATTTCTCATTTAAGTTAAACTAACCGCCGATTATGTTTTTTATTATCGTATTGTCGTTATAGCTGTGTTTTATACCCGCGATTTCCTGATATTGCTCGCCGCCCTTGCCCGCAACCAGCAGAATATCCCCCTCGCAAAGCAGTTCAATCGCATATTCCGTTGCAACCTCGCGCTCGGTTACGGTAACGTAATCTTTGCCGTAAGGCTTAACCCCCGCTTCTATTTCCGTTATTATGTCGTAAGGGTCTTCATAGCGCGGGTTGTCGGAAGTAATTATTAAAAAATCGCTGTATTTAGCCGCAACCCCTCCCATTACGGGGCGCTTTGTTCTGTCACGGTTGCCACCGCACCCGAAAAGACAGTACAGCTTGCCCTTGCATAGCTTTTTAAGCGCCTGCAAAGACTTTTCAAGTCCGTCGGGCGTATGTGCAAAGTCCACGAAAATATCCGCGCCGTTATATTTGGCAACGCGTTCAAGCCTTCCGGCAACGGTTTTTATATCGTTCAGCCCCTTTGCTATAACGTTGATTTTTATACCGAACAGCTTAGCGCAAGCCGCCGCCGCCATTGCATTATAAACGTTATGCAACGCGGGCAGACAAAGCTTGATTTCGTAAAGCTCGTCCGAAAGATTTAAAACGAAAGCCGTTCCGTCTATATTTTCGTGAATATCCACCGCAAACACGTCCGCGGGGTTTTCTATGCCGTAGCTTACGGCGCCTTTCACCTCGGATATAAGTTCTATGCCGAGCTTATCGTCGGAATTTATCACCGCACGCTTGCACCGACCGTCTTTAAACAACAGCTTTTTGCACTTTGCGTAATCGCGCATATTTTTGAAAAAATCAAGGTGGTCCTGCGTGCAGTTTGTAAAAATACCCGTTTCAAACGTAAGTCCGTTTATTTTGTCGTAATACAGCGCGTGCGCGGATACCTCCATAAACACGTATTCCACTCCCGCCGAAACCATATCCGCAAACACGGAATGCAGAAAAATCGGGTCGGGCGTTGTCAGCTCGGGCGCGATAAATTTACCGCAATACTCTATACCCAGCGTACCGATAACCCCGACGTTTTTTTCCGCCGCGGCAAAAATGCCTTTAAGCATATGCGTAGTCGTGGTTTTTCCGTTTGTGCCGGTCACTGCGACAAGCTTTAATTTTTTATCCGCAAAACCGTAGAAAGCGCGCGCCGCGGGCGCAATCTGCGCCCTTCCGTTATCGGTGATAATTTGCGTGATTTTACAGTTTTCCGTCTGTCTTTCACAGATAACCGCAACCGCACCGTTTTCAATTGCCTCGCATATATCCCCGTGCGAATCGTGTTTACTGCCCTTATAAGCAAAGAACAAATCGCCTTTTTTAACAAGCCGGCTGTCGGCGCAAAGCCCGCTTATTTCCGTTTGCTCGTTGCCGATAATTTTTTCGTATTTTAAACTTTCCAACAACTCTTTAAGTTTCATTTATTCATACCGTTCTATGTTTTTAATCTTAATAATATCTTCAAAAATTTCCTTAGCTACGGGCGCGGCAACCGCACTTCCGTAATAAGTTCCCTGAGGCTCGTCAACTATAATAAGCGCAAGATATTCAGGGTTGTTTGCGGGGAAAAAGCCCGCGAAAGACGAAACGTATTTTCCGCTTGCAACGTGTCCGTCCTCGTACTTTTGCGCTGTACCCGTCTTTCCTCCGACCTTATAACCTTCAATATAAGCGTGCTTTCCGCTGCCCTCTTTTACAACCCCTTCGAGCATACCGCGAAGTATGGAGGAAGCCTCACCGCTGATAGCCCTGTTTTTAAGTACGGGTGCGTTTTCGGAAACGGTTTTACCGTCTGCGGAAATTATGCTTTTCAAAAGCCTGGGAATATAATAATTTCCTCCGTTAACCGCGGCGGCAACGGCGCACGCAAGCTGAATACCCGTAACCGCAACCGTCTGTCCGAAGCCTATACGCGCCAAATCGCAATCTCTTACGGCGGTCTGCGGAACAAGCATGCCCAGCGCTTCACCGTTAAAATCAAGCCCCGTAACATTGCCGAAGCCGAACGCGGACAGATAGTTATAAAACGTTTCGCTCCCCAAAGACAGCGCAATATCGGTAAAACACGGGTTACAGCTGTTGTTTAAAGCTTCGGCAAGCGTCTGGTTCTGGTGTCTGCCGTTGGAATGGTCAGCCCAGCACTTTATTTTGGTACCGTCTACCGTTCTTGTTCGGCTTCCGTTAAATATGTATGAATTTGAAAAAGCTTTCTGATTGCCACGTATATATTCTTCGATATTTGCGGCGGCGGTTACAACTTTAAAGGTCGAACCCGGCTCGTATATGTCGCTGACAAGACAATTTCTCGACATCGAATTTAATGCGTCCGTATCGTCGCGCGGAACGTTGTTCAAATCATACGACGGATAGTTTACCATTGCGAGTATGTCAAAGTTTTGGGGGTTAAGCACCACGCACGAAGCCGATTTAGCCTTACTGCTGTTGTAAACGTTTTTTATTGCATTTTCGGCGGCGAGCTGTATATCCATATCTATGGTCAACCGTATTTCGTCGCCCGCCTTTGCCTCGCGGTAAACGACAACGGGTTTTTCGGTTTCTATACCGACAATATCGGTTGTATAAGTGATTTCGCCGTTTTTACCGCCGAGAACGGTATTATAAAACTTTTCTATTCCGGAAATTCCCGAACCGTCGGAAGAAGTGAAGCCCAGCACCTGACAAAGCGCGTCGTTATAGGTATACTGTCTGGAATTGTCGCGTGAATAATATACGCCCGCAAGTCCGTTGGAAACAAGCTGTTCTATGCTTTCCTTGCCGACCTGCCTTGCCACCGTGACTTCCGAAACCTTTCCACCCTGAATTTTTTTTAGGATATTCTCTGCGTCAAGCGAAAAAATAGCGCTCAGCGTATTTGCGGTGTGCTCGGCATCGCGCACGGCGTTCGGGCGCAGAAAAACGCTGTATGTAGTCCTGTTGCCCGCAAGCACCGTTCCGTTTCTGTCGGATATAATTCCCCTTGAAGCTATAACGGGAATTTCTCTGTTCCACTGGTCGGCGGCGCGAAGCTTTAAATCAGAGCCCCACGCAACCTGAACGTACAGAAGTCTTGCCGCTATTATGCAAAAAATAAAGGTTATTGCCAATGCCATTGACAATAACCTCTTTTGTAAAACCGTTACGGAAAAACCCGTCTTATTTATCTTTTTAATTTTAATTGACCCCCGAATATGCTTTAATTAACTGATTTTTATCATATTGTTAAAGCGAGCAAATTCATCTACTTTGTCAAATATCGTAGCCTCGAAATCGCGGACCTGACCGCTTATTCCCGAGTACGCGCGCGTTACGTCCGTCAAAGACGATTGAAGAGAGCCTATATCGCTGTTAAGGCTGGAAATAATAGCCGAGTTGATTATTATCAGTGCAAACAATGCAACGATAACGCTTATAACTGCGGCGATTATTATCTTTTCCTTCTTGCTGAGTTTGGTGCGCTTTTCCGCGCCCGAGTTACTTATTTTTCCCTCTTCAACCGTATTGCGAACAACCGCAGACCTGTACTGAATTGTTGTGGGAGTGGGAAGCGAATCCTCGTTCTCCTCTTCTTCCTGCTGCACGTTTTCCTGCACAGCCTGTACGCTTCTGCGGTTCAAGGGGTTGTCGGCACGGAAAAGCACCGAATCAGCCCTTGCGTTTTCAACAAGGTAGGGTTTGTTGACTATTACTTCACGGACAGGTGCGGCAACAGTAGGCTGAACCGCAACTGCGGGTTCAACCGCCGCCACTGCCTGAGGTTCGCTTCTGTTAAGCAAATCTTCAAGCTTTGCGTCCGGATTGATTAACATAGCGTAATTTGATTTTATACGCGCGTTATGCGCTTCGTCGGCTCTTTTAAGAGCGTTGGCGGAATTGATTTGTTCTCTCTCTATTACTGCAACTGCCATTTTTTTCTCCTTATCTCATTTTTCAAATTATTTTTTCCGCAATTCTAAGTTTTGCACACTTTGAACGCGAGTTTAACGTCATTTCTTTTACGTTTGCGACAATCGGCTTTTTAGTTAAAATTTCTATTTCGCGTTTTTTACCGCATACGCATACAGGTAAGCTTTTGTCGCAAATGCAATCCTGTTCAAGGTATCTGAAAGCTTGCTTAACAATCCTGTCTTCAAGCGAATGGAAAGTCAATATTGCTATCCTTCCGCCCTTTTTCAATCTTCTTGTCAGTCCGACAACGCAGTCGTACAGACCGTTAAGCTCGCCGTTTACCGCTATTCTTATCGCCTGAAAGCTTTTTCTTGCCGCAGGCCCGTTCTGCTGAAATTTTTTAGGTATGCTATCCTCTATTATCGCGCTCAGTTCGCCGCAGGCGGTTATGCGCTTTTGCGCCCTTGCCTTAATTATGTTAGCGGCTATGCTTGAAGCGAATTTCTCTTCGCCGTAATCTTTAAGTATTCTTACTATTACTTTTTGCGGATATTCGTTAACCACCGTTTCCGCAGACAAGCTTTGCAACCTGTCCATTCTCATATCCAGCGGCGCGGCGGGTTTCATATAAGAAAAACCTCTATCCTCGCTGTCAATCTGCCAGCTTGATACTCCGAAATCAAGCATCACTCCGTCAAGTTTTTCTACCTGCGCCCTTTCAAGCACTTCCGCATAGTTCTTATAGTCCGATTTGTAAATTTCAAATCTTCCATTAAACTCTTTCAGACGTTCGCTTGCCGTTAAAATTGCGTCGTCGTCCAAATCGGTTGCAATCAGTTTTCCCGTCGGAGCCGAACGTTTCAGAATTTCGTATGAATGTCCCGCACCGCCTATCGTTCCGTCGAAGTAAATTCCTCCGTCCTTAACGTTAAGCCCTTGCAAGCACTCTTCCAGCATTACAGGTATATGAGAAAAGCCGTTCATTATATATCGAGCGAGTTAAATACCGCGTCGAATTCCGTTGTGGTATCTTCACCCTTGTGGTATTTTTCGTGAACTTTCTTTGCCCAGACTTCAACGTGCGTGAAGTTGCCGCAGATAACAATGTCCTTGTCTATCTTTGCAAATTCTTTATAGGGCTTGGGAATAGTCATTCTGCCTTGTCCGTCAAATTCTACCTGAACTATCGAATCCAAAAACGCACGCTGTCCCTGACGTTTTTCTTTGTCGGTAATTTTGATAGCCGAGAACTTTGCAAGAATTTCTTCCATTTCATCGGACGAAAATACAAAAAGACAGCCGTCCGTTCCCTTGGACAAATACAGTCCGTCTGTTTCAAGCTTAAGCTTGTTGGGAATTCTTATTCGGTTTTTCGCGTCGATTTGGTGTTCGTACGAACCGGTAAGATAAGCCATAGCACTGCCCTTTGTAAATATCGTAAAATAATATTAACACCACTTATGACCACTGTCAACCCTTTTTAGCCATTTTTTCATAAATTTTTGGGCTTTTTTGGGAATTTAGTCCTTTCGACCCTCGTTATACGCTATTTTTAGCATTGCGTCACTTTAAAATAGTTTCAATATTATTGAAGATATGACTGTTTTTTTTCTCATCGCCGCCGCAAAACCAAATTTTGCCGGTATTTTCGGGGTGGTGGTCAAAATTCCCCAAAAATGTACGCAAATGTTCGGCTGTTCCCAAATTTCCGTCAAAAACAGGGCGGGAATAATACTTTTCAATATGTTTTTTTACAAAAGAATAATGCGTACAGCCCAAAACTATGCTGTCCGCGCGGGTTTCGGGCAAAAGAGCGTTAATTTTTTCTTTATCAATATTATAAATATTGTTCTCTATGTACAACGCAAGCTCGGGACACGGCAAAACCTCCGTTCTGCCCATTCCGCACCGTACAGCAAGCTCTTTCAGCGCCCAGCTATCCGCAGTTGCGGGCGTTGCCAGCACCGCGCAGCTTCCTGCTGCCGCCGCGGGCTTTATAGCGGGCTGTATACCGAGTATGGGAAAATCGTACCTTTCTCTTAAATAACCCGCACAGCGCGCCGTAACGGTATTGCAGGCGATAACCGCCGCGGAAGGTTTAAGCAAGCTTATTTGACGGAAAACCCCGTCTGCTTTATTCAAAAGCTTATCTTCGGACAAGCTCCCGTACGGCACGTTGTAATTGTCGGCAAAATAAACGTATTCGGCGCACGGCAATTTGCGCACACATTCATATAATAATGTTAAGCCGCCTATACCGCTGTCGAAAAAACAGATTTTAGGTTTTTTAAAAGATGTAGCCATTACTTTAATATAATATTTAGACGACTTAAAATATATTAAAAAAATTTGCAAAAAGCCGTTCAAAAACAGTTTACAAGCACACTTTTTTATGATAAAATTATCAAGTATTTTGAATTTAACGTTTAATAGGAGAGAGAAATGCCTAATATTAAATCTGCAAAAAAACGCGTTTTGGTTACTGAAAAGAAAACCGCAAGAAACAAAGCTATCAAGTCGGAAGTTAAGTCCGAAATAAAGAAGTTCCTTGCGCTTGTTCAAAGCGGCGATAAGGCGGCGGCAACGGCTAAGTTCCCCACCACCTGCTCGGTAATCGATACGGCGGTTTCCAAGGGCGTTCTTAAAAAGAATACGGCGGCAAACAAGAAGTCGGGTCTTGCTAAGAAACTCAACGCAATGGCGTAAATAATATTTATAAAAAAATCAAGCGGGCTTTTTTAAAGCCCGCTTTTATTTTTGTTTTTTATTAAACTGCTTAAATTGCTATGTAAAATCTATAATTTAGTACAAGCTGTCACCCTTTTTCACATTGCATCTGTGGCATAAGGTTTGCAGATTATTGTATGTAGTTTTACCGCCTTTCGCAATCGGTATGATATGGTCTATTTCCAATTGTGCATATCTGTCGGAAATACCGCAGTTGCAACACCGGTGTCCATCTCTGGCATATATCGAAAATCTCATTTTATTTGAAACTTTGCCCCTTTCGACACGGCAAATGGCGTCCCATATTTCACGGTCGCAATAAAAAGCTCCTCTTCTGTTAGCTAATCTCTTTATAATAGTTAATACGTCATCAACCGAAAAGTTTTCTCTCTTTCTGCCGCGGATTTTTCCATTAATAGTAGAGCAATATAAAGTTACCGTCAAAGAAAATTGTGTTACCGGAGCCTGAATAGTTTGCTTTTCTATAAATTTTTTCTCTATCCCGACTAATTTATCAAGCTTCAACTTGCCGGTTGAAACATCAAACTTACCAAATTGATTTATGTTTTTTACTTCGTTTTTATATGAAGAATACAGCCGTTTATTGCTATTTACTTTATCAATTTGGTCAAAAATCTTTTTTCTGATAAATTGTAATTGATAAATCAGATAATCCTCACAAGAAATCGTGTTGTAAAAATTTTTATTATCATATGTATGCGATTGGTCAAAACTAACATATGGATAAAAATTATAACGGCTATTCACCTCATTCAACTGTTTTAAACAGACGCTATTTTGCAAAACAAAATCTTTATATCTGTTTTGTATTATACAATATACAGCTAATATTATTATAGCTATTACTAAAATTGAGCATATAATCAAAAAAGGTATCATATAAAATTCCCGTGCAGTAAAATTACCCCTAAACAGAACACAAACATTCGGTTTAGGGGTTAATGGTACTCCCGCTGGGAATCGAACCCAAAACTGCCCCTTAGGAGGGGGCTGTTATATCCATTTAACTACGGAAGCAAAAAATATTGACTGCAACTCTACGTTACAGCCAAATAATAATATCATAAAAAAGGTAAAAAATCAATAATTTTTTAAGCGTAAAAATTAATTCTCCGCCATAATCTCCTTAACGGAAATGTTTTTGATTTTAAACGCATAAAACAGCATAACCGCAACATAAAAAACAATAAACACGGCAAAAGTTATAAAAAATACTTTGACATTGAAATCGAACTCAAGCGCGTATTCCTTAAAAAACAAATCCACCATAACACGCAAAAGTACGTACTGATAGACCGAACCTATCGCAAAACCTATAAGCGCAAACGGAACATATCCCGAAAAAATTGCGAGTGCGCACTCCTTCATAGAATAGCCGAACGCCTTCATTATGGCAATATTTTTAATATTGCCGTTTACAAGCGAGGCCAGCGCAATAAACATAGTAGTTACGGCAAGCACCACACCTATAACCAAAATCATAGGGCCCATAGCTTCGGCGTCCAAATCGTTCATTGCCCCGCCCATCTGCACCATTGCCGAAAAGCAGAAAGAAGCAAACGCAACAAAGAACGCAAGCATCTTTTTACTTGACAACGTTTTAAAGCCCATTTCAACAAGAAAAGAACGCTCTTTTCCGCTCCTTTCCGCTTTTAGTCCTTGCGGTCTTTCTTTACGCGGTTTTCTGCTTTTAGCCGTTTTTCCCCGAAGCATATCGCCAACCGGACGGTTCAACGCAAAATAAGCATACCCGCAGGAAAATAATGAAAAAACCGCGGTAGGTGCAATTATCATAACCAACGGAAGCCAAAAATGAAATTTTATAGGTATTTCCAATCCCTCTACCGTCATCTGGCTGTAAATAATCGGCATAACCGCATAGCCTGCCGCGCACCCTAAAACGGCGCCGATAAACACGCTTAACCCGAATACCCAAAATTTCAAAGCGATTTCACCGTTTTTATAGCCCATAGCTTTTAAAATTCCGAGTTGCTTTCCGTGCCCGTCAACATACAGCTTTATGTAAAAGACAAGCATAAAAAACGCTATAAGCGAAAGACAGCACCCGCTCAGCGCACAAGAAAGCTTTGCCGTTGCAAGCTGTCCTTCATACATTACTTTCATTTCCTCGGCAACGTTAGAGCCTGCCGCCGCGGCGTCAACATAATAATTAATAAAAAACGTGCAGACGAATACGGCGCAAAAGCAGATTATAGATATTCCTATAAGCTTTAAACCGTCTTTAAAACCTATTACCATAACTCACCAGCCTATCTCAAAAGCGGATTTCGACGCGGAGTTCTTATATATTTCTGCAATTTTTCCGCTGTTCATTCTTATAACCGTATTAGCGGTTTGCGCTATATTTTCGTTATGCGTTACCATTATCATAGTAAAGCCCTGCTCTTTCTTTAATTTTAAAATGAAATCGAGCACCTCTCTGCCCGTCTGCTCGTCGAGCGCGCCCGTCGGTTCGTCCAAAAACAGCGCCTGCGGTCTTTTGGCAAGCGCACGCGCAATGCATACGCGCTGCTGCTCACCACCCGACAGCTCCGAAGGCTTGCGCTTTAACTTTTCTTCAAGCCCAACCGCCTTTATAATTTCAAGATAGTCCTTGTTTTTAACCAAATCCGCGCCGAGCTTAACGTTATTTTCAACGCTGAGATGTGCCAGCAGATAATACTGCTGAAAAATAAACCCGACGTATTCCCTTCTGAATTCCGTCAGCTGTTTGTCGTTCATCTCGGAAATATTTTTACCGTCAAATATGACCGAACCGCTGTCGGCTTTTTCCAGCCCCGAAAGCACGCTCATAAGCGTTGATTTTCCAGAACCGGAAGCGCCTAAAATCACGGCGAAATCACCTTTTTCGATGTTGACGGAAACGCCTTTCAAAACCCGAACCGCACCGTTGTTAAATGATTTGCAAATATTTTGCGCGTTAATCATTTTCTTCCCTCCGCTTTATATTTGCGGATAAGCCCCGAGCACACCTCGTAAAGCATATCCGAAATTTCGTTTTCTGTAAATTTGCATACGTTTGTTGCCAGCAAAACGGCTATACCGTGCGAATATACCCACATATGCAGATATATTTCTTTGGCGGTTTCATAGCTGAAACCGTACTCCGACTGAACCGATTGCACAATCTGTTCGTAATATCCGTCTATCTGCGAAAGTACGTTGTGCATATCGGGAATTTGCTCCGCTTCCTTCATAAATAAAAGCTGAAACAGCTTCGGCTGTTCAACCGCAAAGCGAATATAACCCATGCCCGAGCCTTTAAAAGCCTGACTTTCGTTTAAACCGCTGTCCTGATAGGCGCCGTAAAGCGCTTTCGCCGCGGAAATTACTTCCGCCTGAACCTCTTCCATACTGTTAAACACCGTAAATATCGGACGCGGCGAGCTTCCAAGCTCGCTGCCGAGCGCCCTCGCAGTCAGCGCTTCAAATCCGTCTTTTTTAACAATGTCCAAACCTGCCTGAATAATTTCTTCTTTTGTGAACTTCGATTTGGGCGGCATTTATTTACCTCTTTTATTTAAAACTAACGTTTTGCAACGCTTGTTTTAAATTATATTAATATGCGTGCCGAATGTCAAGAAATTTGCACAAAAAAGCCCGCTGAAAAATTTTCCGCGGGCTTTTTTGTAATATTTATTTTGTAAGTTCTTCGGCAAGAGCCGCAAGCTTAGCCTCGCTTTCTGCGTTGAGCGCGGCGCGGATTGTGACGGTGTTTTCCGCAAAAGTGAGATTTTTACACTTTTCAAGCCGTTTCAAAACGGCTTTTGCGGCAACGGGCGCCCAGCTTCCGTTTTCTATAATCGCAACCGTTCTGTTTTGGAAGTTCCTTTCGGTTAATTCTTCCAGAAACTCCCTCATTGCGGGAAAAACATCGCCGTTATAGGTAGTTGTCGCAAGCACCGTTTTGCTGTATCTGAACGCTTCCGCCACGCACAAAGCGCGGTCACTGCGCGCCAAATCATACAAAACAACGTTTTTTGCGCCCTTTTCTTCAAATAAATTCTTTAAAAGCTCAACCGCTTTTTTTGTATTGCCGTAAACCGAAGTATACGCAATAACAATTCCTTCTGTTTCGGGCGTATAGCTTGACCATTTATTGTATAAATCGAGGTAATGCGCAAGGTTTTCACTTAAAACGGGTCCGTGCAAGGGACAAATTTTATCAATTTGCACGCCAGCAAGCTTTTTAAATAAATTCTGCACCTGCATACCGTACTTTCCGACAATGCCGATATAATAACGGCGGGCTTCGCCGTCCCATTCCTCTTTTGCGTCAAGCGCGCCGAACTTACCGAAAGCGTCTGCCGAAAACAGAATTTTTTCCGTTTCTTCATACCCTAACATAACCTCGGGCCAGTGCACCATAGGCGCGAAAACGAATTTAATATTATGTTTACCCAACGTCAAAATATCGTTTTCGTTCACAACTACGCGGTTATCGGCAAAATCGTTGCCGAAGTATTCCGAAATCATAACGAACGTCTTTGCGTTGCCTACGATTTCCGCGTCGGGAAATTCTTTTAAAAAGTTTGCAATGTTTGCGGAATGGTCGGGCTCCATATGTAACACGACCAGATAATCGGGCTTGCGCGAGCCGAGTATATTTTTTACGTTGCCCAGCCATTCATCGCTGAAACGCGCGTCAACCGTATCGAACACGGCGGTTTTTTCGTCGATAATAACATACGAATTGTAAGCCATACCTTTCGGCACAATATATTGGCCTTCGAAAAGGTCGGTCTTATAATCGTTTACTCCTGCATTAAAAATTGTTTCGCTTATTTTCATTTTTTCACTTCCTTATAAATTCACATAAAATTTTCAAGCCAACAGCCCGAAAGACATCAGCAAAAATACCGTAGCAAAAATCGTTACAATCGAGCCTATGCTTGTCCACACGACAAGCTGGGTTGCAAGCTGTTCATCGTTTTTCATCTCTCCCGCCATTATAGCGCTCGATACGGCAACGGGGGTTCCGAACAGTGCAATCAGCGTGGGATATACCTCGGGTCCGAATGTAAACAGATTAGTGAATTTGCTTAAAAGCACCGCAATTCCTATACCTATAAGCGGAGCAAGCACTATACGCCATACCGTGCCGACTATAATTTCTTTAGTCATGCCTTTCAGCGCGGAAAACTCGAACTGTCCGCCGAGCACTATAAGCGCAAGGGGCGAGGCTATAATCTTCAAATCGACAAGTCCGGTGTATAAAAATTTCAACTGAGTATCAAGTCTGAACGGAGTTGCTCCACCGCAGCACGCGCGCTCGATTTCGCGTATTCCCACGCAAATAAGCCCCGCAAAGACCCCGATTATAAGAGGATTTTTAACAATATTCAAAAGGATATTTTTTACCGAATGTTTGGATTTTGCGGATTTTACTCCCTCCGAAAACTGCGCTCCCTCCGCCATTGTGTTATTTTCAACGTTTAAAGGAACGGTTTCCGAATTTTTTTCTGGTTGCTTTTCGGTGAAAATCGAAAGCGCAACAACCGCAAGAATATTGAAAACGGGTATTGAAAAAGCCGAAATTATACCGCCGAGAGCCTCGTCTCCGCCAAGCCTGCCGACAAGCGTAAGACCTATAATTGCAAAATTACTTCTGAACGAGCATTGAAGTATAACCCCTCTGCGGTTCTGTTTTTTCGTCGTAAGTATCGCAGTTAACAGACCGAGCCCGAAAATCACCAAAATGACGATTGTAGAATAAATAACCACGTCCCAGCGGATATCGGCAAAGCTGTTCATTTTATCGTATATGTTTATGAACAGCATACACGGCAAACAGACTTTAAACACGAATTTGTTGCCGATTTTAATAAAATTATCGTTTAAAAACTTAAACCGCTTTAACAGATAGCCCAATAAAATAAGTAAAATTATCGGCACTACCGCGTTAACGGAAGTAAACAGAACGTCTAACATATTCACCCTTATTCATTCGTACAAAGTTTAGCAAAACGGCTTAAAAAAGTCAATAAAAAAGACGTTTCCGCCAAAGCAAAAACGCCTTTTAATAACGCTGAAAAAAATTTAAACTATCCCGTGCGCCATCATTGCTGCGGCAACCTTAGTAAAGCCCGCAATATTTGCTCCCATAACATAGTTGCCCTCGTAGCCGTACTCCTTAGCCGCACCGTCGATATTATGGTAAATATTAACCATAATGTTTTTCAGCTTAGCGTCAACCTCCTCAAAGCTCCAGAACATTCTGCCCGAAGACTGCGCCATTTCCAGCGCGGAAGTAGCTACACCGCCGGCGTTCGCCGCTTTTGCGGGCAGGAAAACAATTCCTCCGTTTTGGAAAACTTCAATCGCTTCAAGCGTGGAAGGCATATTCGCCCCCTCAGCAACGTATTTAACTCCGTTTTTAACCAAAATTTCGGCGGAAATCTTATCGATTTCATTCTGGGTTGCGCAAGGCAGTGCAACGTCGCAGGGAATCGTCCATATTCCTTTACAACCGACTGTATACGTTGAACCGCTTACACGCTCCGCATATTCCTTAATGCGTCCGCGCTTAACTTCCTTAATATCCTTGATAATATCAAGTTTAATGCCGTTCGGGTCGTAAATATAACCGTTGCTGTCGTACATTGCAACAACTTTTGCGCCGAGGCTCTGCGCCTTTTGGCAAGCGTAAATAGCAACGTTGCCCGAACCGGAAATAATAACCGTTTTTCCGTTAAAGCTGTCGCCGCGCGCCTTCATTGCCTCCTCGGTGATATAAACAAGCCCGTAACCCGTCGCCTCGGTTCTTACAAGACTACCGCCGTAAGAAAGCCCTCTGCCTGTCAGTACGCCGACGTGCTCGTCGCGGATTCTTTTATACTGTCCGAAAAGATAGCCGATTTCTCTGCCGCCGACGCCGATATCGCCCGCGGGAACGTCGGTATCCGCGCCGATATGACGGTACAATTCAGTCATAAAGCTTTGGCAAAAAGCCATAATTTCTCTGTCGGACTTGCCTTTGGGGTCGAAGTTGGAACCGCCTTTACCTCCGCCGATGGGAAGTCCCGTCAAGCTGTTTTTAAGAATTTGCTCCAAGCCTAAAAACTTGATAATTGAAAGATTAACCGAAGGGTGAAACCGCAGACCGCCTTTATAAGGGCCGATTGCGCTGTTAAACTGCACTCTGTAACCCTTATTTACGTGAACCTTACCTTTATCGTCCATCCAGGGCACGCGGAACATAACAACTCTTTCAGGCTCTACAAATCTTTCCAAAAGCCCCGCCGCCTCGTATTCGGGGTGTTTTTCTATGACTGGCGCAAGCGTTGTCAATATTTCGGTAGCCGCCTGATGAAATTCAGGCTCGTTCGGGTTTTGCTTTTTAAGATTTTTAAGAACTTTTTCAACGTAGTTCATTTTATCTCCTCAAAATTATGCATACAATTTGTGCATATTTTTTATTTTTTTGTATTATATCATAAATTTTATACATTTACAAACATTTTCGGCGCTCAAATATTCATTTAATATTAAAATTGCTGATTAACCGTATAAGTAATAGTTATAACAAAAAAAGCGGCCGTATCAGCCGCTTAAAAAGTAAATTATTTAAAATATATTTTATTTGCCGTATTGTAAAAAACGCCGTTCAGTTCGTTTTCCGTAAAAGCTCCGCTTTGCATTATTGAATTGACTATATTTTCATAGCTTTCCCGCGCAAGCGTGCTCGGCATATCCGAACCGAACATCAATCTGTCCACGCCGACAACCGACTTTGCGGTTTTTAAATGCTCTGCCATTGTCGGATATGGATATACTTCAGGCTTTTGGTTGCACCACAGCGCGGCTATATCAAAGTACACGTTAGGCATAACAAGCTTTTCAAGCGCTTCCTTCAAAAGCTTTGCGTCGTCTTTCTGCGGGGCAAGCAAATGACATATAACAAAAGTCACCTGCGGAAATTTTGAAATTGCCGCCGCCAGCGCGTCGGGCTGCCAGCACGGGTTCCGCGGTCTGCCTATATCCAGAACAACCGTCAAACCCTTATCTCTTGCGTGTGAAAAACAGGCGTTCATAACGTTTCCGTCAAGATAAAACGTTCTGTTTGCCATCAGTCCCGAGCCGTTTGACAGCTCGAACTTAACGATTTTAAACCCTAATTCATTGAATAAGTGTTTTTTTATCTCATCCGCTTTCACGCAAAACGGGTCATAAGTTGCCGCGCCGACAAAACGCTTGGGATATTTTTTAACCGCTTCAAAAGTGTATTCGTTCTGAAAACCCAGCCAGTTTCCTTGCAAAAGTACGGCTTTTTCAACGTTGTTAGCGTCCATAACCTTTATAAGAGCTTCCGGTGAAACGCCAATATCCCCCAATTCGGGCGGAAACATCTGAAACACCTCGCCCGTGGAATACTGCGCCTTGCCGCCGCCGACCGCTCTCAATTCGCCTTTGGACGTGAAACCGCAAATATACTGCGCAACGTGCGCATGCGCGTCTATAATCTTCACTGTTATTTCTCCGTAAAATTTTCGTCTATAAATTCAATGTACTTTTTCTTATTTATCTTATTTTCGTTGTTCTTATACCAAACGTACTCCCTTTTAATTCCTTCTTCAAGCGGAATTCTGTCGGGCATTAATTCGTTCTGCAACGTTATGTCAAGAATATATTCGTAATCGTAAAAGCAAAAATAATCGCGCTGATTGAAGTTGCCTTTTACAAATACCATTTCCAAAGGCGCGCCGACAGCCTTGTAACACAGTTCAACGTACTTGTTAATATCGCAAACTTCATTATTTCCTACATTAAAAATGCGGTTTTGAGGTTGCCGTTGTATTACAATTTCAATAAACTTGCATAAATCTTCAACGTGCAAAAACTGCAATTTCATTTTCCCGTCTTTTGGAATATAAAATTTTCTGTTTTGTTCGGCGCAGTCGAATATAAACGGCTCGCGGTACAAATTCTGATACTACGCCATATTGCTTGTCCTTAATTAAAATATTTTTTTATGCTGTTAAGCCAAATTTTCATGGTCAGCTTTTGCGGCAAAAATTTCACGTTCATATGCTGACATTTTACATAAAACGAGCAAACCGACATATCCTTGCCCTTTTTTGCGTCTTTTAAAGCTTTTTGCGCAACTTTTTCGGGCTTAACCAGACCGCCGAATTTAACCTTTTTGCCGTTGATTTCTCTTATAAGCATATCGGTATCAATCCAGCTCGGGCAGACCGCAGTTACAGATATGCCAAGCGGTTTAAGCTCCGCATTCATTGCACGCGAATAACTGCGCTCAAACGCTTTTGTGGACGCGTACAAATTTAAATACGGCACGGGCTGAAAGGCCGAAGCCGAGCAAACGTTTATAATTCTTGCGCCCCTTTGCATATACGGCAAGCAGATATTTGTAAGAATTGCCGGGGCTTTGCAGTTTAAGTCAACGGTGTCTTCTATTTCCTTAACTGTAAAATCCTTTGAAAGCTTCATCTGCGCAATGCCGGCATTATTAATCAAATATGCAATTTGCGGTTCTTTTTCAATCAAAATATTGCGAAACGCTTCTATAACGTCGGGCTTTGTAAGGCCGATACAAACCGGAACGATTTTTTTACCGAATTCTTCCGATAATTTTTCCAGTCTGTCCGTATTTCTGCCTAACGCCCATATTTCGTCGAGAGGCTCTTTTTCAAGTTCTTTCAAAAATGCGTAACCCAGCCCGCCCGTAGCACCCGTCAATATTGCTATTTTTTTGGAATTTTCCATTTGCGCACCGCTTTTATTTTAACTTAAAATTATTATAACACATACTACCGCCTGCCGCAAGAATAAGTTTAATTTGCGTATTAAAAAATTCTCGGCGGACATATAAAAAAAGAACGCAAGTGTTCAACTTACGTTCTTTTTGGCGCGGAGAAGAGGATTTGAACCTCCGGACGGGTATTAGCCGTCACACGATTTCCAATCGTGCGCCTTAAACCGCTCAGCCATCTCCGCATAACTGCCCGACATTCAGCCGAGCAGTATTATAATATTAAAAATTTTTCAAAAAATCAAGCGTTTTTATATAGCAACGTAATTTAAAAATAAACCTTTTTAAAACGGTTACACAACGCGTATTACCGCCGCTACCTTTGCTATTTCCGAAGCGGAATTAATGTCCGCAACGGCTTTATTAATGCTGTTTTCGTACGTTTCGTGAGTTATAATCACCAAAGGAACCGCACCCTCCGCACCTTCCTTTGCCTGTATAACCTGAGCCATACTTATTCCGTATTTACCGAGAATAGAAGTAACCTTTGAAAGCACCCCCGCTTTGTCTGCGGCGACTATTCTTAAATAATACGCGCTTTCGAAATTTTTGATAAACTTAGTTGCGGGGTCTGCCTTTTCGGTATTCTCAAACGGAGAATAAACAAAATTAGGGTGCGTTGCGCAGTAAATAATATCGCCGACAATGGCGCTGCCCGTAGGTTTTGCGCCCGCGCCTCTGCCGTACAGCATAACGTCCTCTACGCTGTCGCCGGTAAGATACACCGCGTTAAAGCTGTCGTTAACGCTTGCAAGCGGGTGTTCGACTTTTATAAACGCGGGGTGAACGCGCACCTCTATGCCCTTTTCGGTGTTTTTACCTATTGCAAGCAGTTTTATTACATAACCCAGCTGTTTGCCGTAGGCAATATCGACGGAAGAAATTTCCGAAATGCCCTCGCGGTAAATTTCAGTATAGGGCACTTTTGTATGGAACGCAAGGCTTGAAAGAATCGAAAGCTTGTAAACGGCGTCGTAGCCGTCAACGTCCGCAGAGGGGTTTGCTTCGGCATAACCGAGTTTTTTAGCCTCCTCCAGCACTTCGACATAAGACGCGCCCGCGTTCGCCATTTTTGTAAGTATGTAGTTTGTTGTTCCGTTTATTATTCCGAGCATCGATTTTATTACGTTGCCCTGCAAATTATCCGTCAAAGCGCGGATAACGGGAACTCCGCCCACACAGCTTGCCTCGTAAAAAAGCCCGCAATGGTTCTTTTTTGCAGTTTTTTCCAGCTCGTGCGAGTACTTGCAGTATAATTCCTTATTTGAAGTTACTACCGACTTCCCCGCATTAAGCGCAGCAAGCACATACGATTTTGCGGGTTCTACCCCGCCCATTACTTCAACAATAATGTCTACTTCGGGATTGGAGCAGATTTCCGCTATACTACCCGCAATTTTACTTTCCTCAATGCCGAGTGAAAGCGCGCGCTCTTTATTTCTTTCAAGCACGCTTTCAACCACGATTTCCAGACCGTGATTCTTTTTATAAAATTGACTGTGTTCGGTAAGTATTTTATAGGTACCGCCGCCCACAACGCCAAGCCCCAAAATGGCAACGCCGACTTTTTTCATTCAGTTCTCCAAACAGTTTATGCTGTATAAATATCTTAAACCTTCAAGCGTAAGAAGTTTATCAACTTTGTCTATGCACGAAATTTCCTTTGCGATAACTTCGGAAAAACCGCCCGTTGCGATAACCGTTACGTTTTCGCACTTCATTTCGCGCTTGATTTTTTTGACTATATACTCTACAAGCCCCGCAAAGCCGAAAACTATGCCCGACTGCATATTTGTTACCGTATTTTTGCCGATTACCGAAGCGGGGCGCTCTATTTCCACCCTCGGAAGCTTAGCCGTGCCGTTTACAAGGCTGTCCAGCGAGCCTTTTATTCCGGGGGCAATTACTCCGCCGATAAACTCGCCCTTAGCGTCGATTACGTTGAAAGTAGTCGCCGTTCCGAAATCTATTACGATTAGCGGATAGCCGTACTTTCTTACCGCGGCAACGTTGTTGACAACTCTGTCCGCGCCGACTTCCTTTGCGTTGTCAACGCGCAGATTTAAGCCCGTTTTAAGCCCCGGCGCAAGCGAAAGCGGTTTTATTTTAAGATAGTTAACGCACATTCTTTCAAGCGTATAATCGAGCTGAGGCACTACGGAAGAAATAATTCCGCCCGTTATATCCGATACGGAAATAGAATTATTCTGCAAAATGCTTAAAAGTTGACCGCCGTATTCGTCCGAAGTTTTTTTATGCTCGGTTGCAACACGGAAGCTTATTTTCAGCTTTTCACCGTCAAAAACGGCATATTTTATATTTGTGTTGCCGATATCAAGACAAATTATCATTATTAGTTCCTGCCTGTCCCGCGACCTGACATTCTGCCTCAGGTACAGTTTTGTTGTTTTTATTTATTAACGAACCGTTAACTTTCTTAAGAACTTTCACATATACCGGTACAAGCACTGCGCACGCAACAATCTCTATGGGAAAATAAATCGTAACAGCAACCCCCATAATCGCAGTAAGCGCGTCGGCAGCCCTTCCGTCGCAAACGGCAACCGCCAGCAAATACAAAACCGTATTTGTTAGCGAACCGACTATTCCCGCTTTTGCTGCAGGCAAAACTTCACGTACAAAATTATTTTTTACTTTTCTTAAAAGCCTTGATATGCCAAAATAAGTCCAATATGCGGTTACGCCTATACAAAATCTTGGCAAAATTGAAACAAGCGGATTGGCATATTTAATAAATACCGAAAAAATAAGACAAAAAATGCAGCTGCATACGCCAAGCAACGTACCGCCGACAAAACTCTTTTTCCAGTCATCATAAATACTCAGCGCAATAGAAACCGGCAACGACAGAATACATGCGGTCATTCCTACCGGTGAAAGAACAGCGCCTTCCAAAAGAAACAGCACGAATATCAGCGCAAACATAACGCCGACAAAAGCGACAAAGTGAGCCTTGTCTTTCTTCATAAAAAACCTCCGTCCGATTTCATAACGAATATCGGCAGTAAAAAAATATTATACTTTGGGAAACTGAAATATTCCCGAGCGGTCAGACTTTTATTAAAATATCTGCCGAAAGTACCGTTTTTTATACAAAACAAACCATTTTATAATGGTTATTGTAACATTATATTTTATTTTTTGCAAGCAAATGAAAATAGCGGTAACATTTTTACGGAAATTTAAATATTATTTAATATACGATTACTGCATCGGAAACTTAAAATTTCGGGTGCGTAGCAAAACTGCATGGAACAAACAAAATTTTTACATACCGCCATGCAGTATAAAGGAGGAACTTATGAACATCTTTTCTTGTGGCGGCACTAACAGCTGCCTTTGGATTTTAATCCTTTTACTTGTAGCGGCAAGCTGCAGCGGTAACGGTCTTGAAGGCGTACTTTCGGGAAGCTGCACTCCCATACTTATCGCTCTTATATACAGTATGTGGAAAAACGGCACGCTCTCCAGCCTGTTATGCAACGGCGGACATAGCTGCGGATGCGGTTGTAACTAAACGAACAAAGGGGTTGCCCCGAGGCAACCCCTTTTACTTTATATTTTTATACGGTGTTTCAAGCAGTATTTATATACGGCGGCAACCGTTTTAGCGTCGCATATTTCTCCGCTTTCAATCATTTTCAAAACATCTTCAAGAGCGGTTAATTCAACGTCCAAAAACTCGCCCTCGTCAAGTTTTTGTCTGCCGGAACGGCTGTTTTCGGCTTCGAATATATGAATAACCTCGTCCGTATAACCTGGCGTGGGATATAACTTTAAAAGAGGGACAAGCCTTTCGGCAATATAGCCCGTTTCTTCTTCAAGCTCGCGGGTTGCGGCGATAATCGGGTCTTCGCCCTTTTCAAGCTTGCCCGCGGGAATTTCCCAAATTTCCTTGCCGTACAGATAGCGGAACTGCTTTACAAGCAAAACGCGGTTATCTGTTACGCACAGCACCGCAGCGCCGCCGCTGTGGCGGACACATTCTCGCACGGAACGGCTTCCGTCGTCAAGCTGAACTTCGTCAACGTCAATCTTTAAAATTTTACCTTGAAAAACAGTTTTGCCGCCGAGTTTCTTTTCAAAAAAAGCCATAAAATAAGATTACCTTATAATTCGCGTTCGAACATTGCAATCGCCTCTATAAGCGCGCGCAACGTGTCAGAAACGCAGTTGTTGCCGAGAGCGAAATAGTTATATCCGAAAATCAGCGCATCGATAAGCTCCTCATTTTCAGCCTGTATCGCCTCGTACAGCTGGGAAAGAATTTTCGCACCGCCCTCTTTTTCTTCGTCGGCAATTTTGCTTTCAAGCAGAAAATGAAGCTCTTCGGCTATTGCGAGATTCAAAGCGGAAAGCACCTCCGCTTTCCTCGGGTTTGGGTTCTGTGGCAGATTTTCCGCATTTGTTTCCGATGCCGAGGAAATATCGTCTTTAAATACCTGCATAACTGCGTCCTGCAAGCCCTGAATAACCGTTTCGCAGAAAACGTGATAGCCCGCAACGTAGCTTCCGTCCTCGGGATAATAACGGCACAAAAATTCATTGAAATTGATTGTGTTTTCGTTAAATTCCACCAAAAGACAGAAAATAAAGGCAAGTCTTTGTCCGACCGTTTGGGGCAAAACTACACTGTTTTTTTCAAATACGCCCTCGTTGACGGTAACAAGACAGCTTCTTTTTGCTTCGGGATAGTTAAAATTTTTCGTAACAGCCTGAAACAGTCTGTAAATTTCCGGACAGTTGACGATGCACTTCAACAAATCTTTGATTTTTGTCGTAGCCATAATAAATTTACAGCTTTTAAGTTCTTCGCACGTTTCTAAAAATGATAAAACCTGTTCTTTCGTATCAGACATAATCTTTTCACCGCATTGCGTTTTGTTTTATTATAGCACAGAAAAAGTTTTTAGTCGGTTTCTATGAACAAGCAGAACAAGGCAAACGAGCATTTTCGACGGGGCGCGTACACAGACGTACGTAACCCGAGAAAAGCGCAGTTTAACGCAGTTATGCGTTGTTCAGAGGAAGCGGCTGTTTTTATTATAGCACACTTAATTTTAAATTTAAATTAATTTAAAGCAAATATCTTGATTTTCGGAAAAATATTATGTATAATGATTGAAACTTTTGCATTTTTTACAAGATTTTAAAAAATTATGTTGAACACAGGCGAAACTTCCACAAACAAATTAATAATTCTTTTCGTCTTTGATAAGATGGAAAGCGCCCTGTCCGAGCGGACTATTGTGGATATGTGCTCCACCACAAACAGTTGGATGGGGTATATGGACTGCGTCAACGTAATACATAAGCTTATCGACGATAACTTTATCTGCGTTGTCGGCGAGGACGACGATACGCTTTACACAATTACGCCGGACGGAAGGGAATCTTTGGCGAATTTCTACATAAATATCCCTAAGAGCGTGCGCGAAGAAATTTCGCAGTTCGTCAAAAAGAACAGCACAAGATACCGCAACAGGCAGGAATGCCGTTCGGACTACTTTCAGAATATGGACGGAACCTTTACCGTTTCTTTGAAAATTCTTGCGCCCGTTCAGCCTATTTTAGAGCTTAAATTCGTTGTACCCGACAAAAAAACCGCCAAAGCTATTTATAAAAAATGGGAAGAAAAAGCCGCCGACTTATATTCGGTAATTTACGAAAATCTTTGCGATTAAGGAGATAAAAATATGTTTACTTACTTTACTTCGGGCACATGTTCAAGACAGATTATTTTTGAGGTTGACGAAAACAACACCCTTCACAACCTTAAATTTATAGGCGGCTGCAGCGGAAATCTGCAAGGCGTTGCAAGGCTTTGCGAAGGCAAAAACATAGACGAGATTGAAACGATTTTATCCGGCGTAAAGTGCAGAAACAACACCTCCTGTCCCGACCAGCTTTCAAAAGCTATTTCAGCTTACAAAAAATCGCTTGAAGAACCTAAAAAATAAATATTGATTATATTTGAAAGCGCGGTGCACAAATGTGCGCCGCGCTTTATTTTTGTTAAAAATCAATATTTTTAGCTATTTATGCGTGACATAGTACTACGTAAATACTCAAATATTAACTAAAACGTTGTAAAAATCGTTCATATCCTTGTTTACAAGGTCAATGTAGAAGCATCTTCCGTCATAGCCGTTTTGCTTGGTATAGCGGATAATATTAAAGCCGAAAAAGCCTTTGTTTACCTCTACAAGCAGTTTTTCAAACGGCATACCGTTATATTCAGTAGGCTTTCCGAAGTCGAATTCAACCCACAGACCGCTATTCATTGCCTTTAAAGTTTCTTTATTGAGGCTTACTCCGTATGCGGGCATCTCGTGCGAGCCGTTCAAAAGATTATCCCAGCTTAACATAATATCTTCGTAAGGTTTTTGTCCCACAAGGTAAGTTGTACTGCTACCGTTGTTATATACGTTTATTTTTTCGGTTTCGGTAAAAATATCGTCAATTTCCATAACTATCATATAAAGGTATTTTCTGCCTTTTCTCCTTATTTATTCGTTTTTTTCGTAAGATATTCGTCAATAGCTTTTGCTGCGGTTTTTCCCGCGCCCATCGCAAGAATTACGGTTGCCGCACCCGTGACCGCATCTCCACCTGCGTAAACGCCCTCTTTGGAAGTTGCGCCCGTGCTTTCTTCAATTATTATTCCGCCCCGCCTGTTCACTTCAAGTCCGTCGGTGGTATTTTTTATAAGCGGGTTCGGACTTGTGCCTATCGCCATAATAACGCAGTCCACAGGCAAAACATACTCGCTGCCCTTTATTTCTACGGGGCGGCGCCTTCCCCTTTCGTCGGGCTCGCCAAGCTCACATTTTATTAATTTTATGCCCGTAACAAACCCGTTTTTAATATCGCGGCGGTCGGTTACATTATTATATCCTAAAATTTCTACGGGGTTGCGCAGAATTTCGAATTTTATGCCCTCCTCCTGCGCGTGCTCGACTTCTTCTTTGCGTGCGGGAAGTTCGTCCATCGAACGGCGGTAAACTATGTAAACGTTTTCCGCGCCGAGCCTGAGCGCAGTTCTCGCGGCGTCCATTGCAACGTTTCCGCCGCCGACAACGGCAACGTTTTTTGCGTGCATAATGGGCGTCTGCGCATCCTCGTCATAAGCTTTCATAAGATTTGCGCGCGTCAGAAATTCGTTTGCGGAATAAACACCTTTCAGACTTTCCCCCGCTATACCCATAAAATTAGGCAGTCCCGCGCCCGAGCCGACAAAAACGGCCTCGTAACCGTCCGCAAAAAGCTCGTCAACGGTTATTGTTTTACCTATAACTACGTTTGTTTCTATATTAACGCCGTATTTTTTAAGCGTTTCAACTTCCTTTTTGACTATATCCTTAGGCAGACGGAATTCGGGAATACCGTATACAAGCACCCCGCCGGCAAGATGCAACGCCTCGAAAACGGTCACTTTATAGCCTTTTTTAGCCAAATCGCCCGCGCAAGCCAAGCCCGAAGGTCCCGAGCCGACAACGGCTACTTTACGTCCGTTTGGTTGGGGAATTTTCGGTTCGGCGGTATTGTTTGCATTATGCCGGTCCGCAACAAAGCGTTCAAGTCTGCCTATACCAACCGGTTCAAACTTAATTCCCAATGTGCATTTGCTTTCGCACTGCGTTTCCTGCGGACAAACCCTTCCGCAAACGGCGGGTAAAGACGAGCTTTGTGATATTATGTCGTACGCTCCCTCAAAATCCCCGCTTTTAACTTTTGTAATAAAGTCGGGAATGGCTATATTTACAGGGCAACCCTCAACGCAAGGGCGGTTTTTGCAGTTTAAACAGCGTTTAGCCTCGGCAACGGCAATTTCGGGCGAATAACCCAAAGCCACCTCTTTAAAATTTTTCGCCCTTACAAGCGGTTCCTGAACGGGCATTTCGTGTTTTTTAGGTTCAACAGCCATTATTCCGCCCCCTTTTTCAATAAATTGCAAAGCTCATCCCTTTGATTTTGTTCAAACTCCGCATACGCGTTTGACCTTGCCATAGCCTCGTCAAAGTCCACCTCGAAACCGTCGAAATCGGGTCCGTCAACACACGCGAATTTTGTTTTGCCGCCAACGGTCAAACGGCAACCGCCGCACATTCCCGTTCCGTCAATCATAATCGGATTCATAGAAACGGTAGTTTTAATTCCGTAAGGCTTTGTTGTTGCTACAACGAATTTCATCATAACAAGCGGGCCTATGGCAATAACTTCGTCGTAGCTTTCGCCGTTTTCAATGGCTTCTTTAAGAGGAACGGTAACAACGCCCTGCCTACCGTAGCTACCGTCGTCGGTCATAACAGTCAGTTTATCCGAGCAAGCCGAAAATTCTTCCTCTAAAATCAGCAAATCTTTGTTGCGGAAGCCTATAACGGAATGTACTTCGCAACCCAAAGCCTTGAATTTCTGCGCAACAGGCAAGGCAATCGCACAGCCGACGCCTCCGCCGACGATGCAAACCTTTTTCACTCCGTCGGTTTTTGTGGCACAGCCCAAAGGCCCGACAAAATCGGTAATACAATCGCCCTCGTTTTTTGCGTTAAGGCGCATTGTGGTTCCGCCGACTATCTGAAAAATTATTTTAACCGTGCCAGCGCTTCTGTCAAAGCCCGCAACGGTAAGCGGTATTCTTTCGCCGTTTTCGTCAACGCGCAGAATAATAAACTGCCCCGCTTCGGCTTTTTTTGCAACCAACGGCGCGTAAATGTCCATCATTGTTACGGTTGAATTAAGCTCGCGCTTTTTTACGATTCTGTACATAAATTACTCCGAAATAACTTTCTTTATTCTCTTGATATATTGCAGAGGAAAGGGCGAATGAGCTTCGTCCGCAAATAATACTTTTCTTACTATCCCTGCCTGCTCGTTGTTGTGTCTGCCGAGCGGAGCGGAAACCTTATCGCCCTCTTTAATATCCTCAAACGGACACAAATACCAGTATGTATAGCCGACTACGTTAATATCGTCCACAAACTCGACCGCCGCAAAACACATTTTACCGTTCATAGTATAAATTATATAACATTTACACCTCAAAAAGCAATAAAAAAGGCTTGCCATAATAAGCAAGCCTTTAAATATTATTCGTAGTCTACAACGTCTATCCAGCGGTGAAGGAAAGCTTCCTCCTCCTTGGGCGCTTTGGTAATGCGGGAAGCCGCAACAATGGGTATCCAGCGCTGTACATACTGTATAGCCGTGTCGCTCTTTTTGCAGAAAAGCTTCAAATACTTATCGCCGAGCGCTTCCTTGCCTGCAAGGTAGAACAAAAGATAACTTCTTGCAACGTCCGCGGACGAGTTGCCCTGTGTTGCGTGCGACCAGTCGATTATATACGGCGTACCGTCTTTCGTTATAATAATATTCGTGGGGTTGAAGTCGCCGTGGCACAAATGGGTGTGTTTGGGCATAGAATCGAGGCGGGTGTGCAAATCGTAGCGCGTTGTTGCGTCAAGCATATCCGCGGTAGCCGAAATTTTAGCCTGAAACTTATCTTTAAGCTTATTGAGCATAGGCACCTTTTTGGAAAGCACCGTAAGCTGTAAATCAACGAAAAGATTTAAATATTCGTCCTCTTTTTCGGGGTGTTCGTCCATAAGCTGCTGTAAGGTTTTGCCCTCAATATAATCGAGAACAATCGCCCATTTACCGTCAACTACCTGAACGGCCTGCAATTTGGGTACGTTTAAGTCGGTTTCTTCAACTCTTGCGTGGTTCAAAGCTTCGTTTAATATATTCGCTTTGGAATACGTTTCATCGAAAACCTTGATAAGCTTGCCGCCGTCGCGGTAGATTTTTTTGTCAACTCTTTCAAATATAATATTTTGCTTATTCATTTATTTTTTCCTCCTTATTTACCGTAGTATGCGTTGAGGTACATCTGCTTGATTTCGCTCATAAGCGGATATCTGGGGTTAGCGCCCGTGCACTGGTCGTCGAACGCCTGCTCTACCATATCGTCAAGACGCGCAAGGAAGTCCTGCTCGTCAATGCCGTAATCTTTAATGGTCTTTTTAATGCCGACCTGCGCCTTTAACTTGTCGATAGCTTTAATAAGGTTTGCAACCTTTTCAGCGTCGTTTTTACCGCTTATAGAAAGCGCTTCGGCAACTTCTGCGTATCTTCTGAGTGTTTTGGGATATGCGTACTGGCTGAACGTGCCCATTTTTGCAGGTGCTTCCGCAGAGTTGAATTTGATAACTTCGCCTATCATAAGCGCGTTTGCAACGCCGTGGGGCAAATGATGGAATGCGCCGAGCTTATGCGCCATAGAATGGCACACGCCGAGGAACGCATTTGCAAAAGCCATACCCGCCATAGTTGCCGCGTTTGCCATCTTCTCCCTTGCTTCAACGTCCGTCTGACCGTTTTCGTATGCGGAGGGCAGATATTTGAAAATAACCTTCAAAGCCTGAATTGCAAGCCCGTCAGTGTAGTCGGTCGCCATAACCGAAGCATACGCTTCAAGCGCGTGCGTTACAGCGTCTATACCGGATGCAGCGGTTAAGCCCTTAGGCGCGGACATATGCAAATCGGTATCGATAATAGCCATATTCGGCATCAATTCATAGTCAGCAAGGGGATATTTAACGCCCGACTTTTCGTCGGTGATAACCGCGAACGGCGTAACTTCAGAACCAGTACCCGCCGAGGTAGGAATAGCTATAAAGTAGGCTTTTTCGCCCATTTTGGGGAAGGTATAAATACGCTTTCTGATATCGACGAAGCGCATCGCCATATCCATAAAGTCAACTTCGGGGTGCTCGTACATTACCCACATAATTTTTGCTGCGTCCATAGCGCTTCCGCCGCCGAGCGCGATAATCGTATCGGGCGCGAAAGCTTTCATCTGCTTTGTTCCCTCTATTGCGCAAGCCAGCGTGGGGTCGGGTGCAACGTCGAAGAACGTCTGGTGCGCAACGCCCATTTCGTCAAGCTTATCTGTGATGCACTTTGTAAATCCGTTATTGTAGAGGAAGCTGTCCGTTACGATAAACGCTTTCTTCTTGCCCATAACCGTTTTAAGCTCGTCAAGAGCAACGGGCAGACAGCCCTTCTTAATATATACTTTCTGAGGCGCTCTGAACCACAGCATATTCTCTCTCCTTTCAGCAACAGTTTTAATATTCAAAAGATGTTTAACCCCTACGTTTTCGGATACGGAGTTACCGCCCCAGCTTCCGCAACCGAGCGTAAGCGAAGGCGCAAGCTTGAAGTTGTACAGGTCGCCGATACCGCCGTGCGAGGAAGGCGTGTTGATAAGAATACGGCAGGTCTTCATTCTTTCGCCGAATTCGGTAATTTTGTCCTTAGAGGTTACAACGTTTATATACAGCGACGAAGTATGACCGTAACCGCCGTCCGCGATAAGTCTTTCAGCCTTATCAAGCGCTTCGTTAAAGCTCTTTGCGCGGTACATTGCAAGTACGGGCGAAAGCTTTTCGTGGGCGAACTCTTCGGAAAGCTCCACGCTTTCTACCTCGCCAATAAGAATTTTAGTTGCGTCGGGAACGTCCACGCCTGCAAGCGAAGCGATTTTTTTCGCGCTCTGTCCTACTATTTTTGCGTTGAGCGAGCCGTTTATAATAATCGTCTTTCTTACCTTGTCAAGCTCGTCGCCTTTAAGGAAGTAGCAACCGCGTACGGTAAATTCTTTCTTAACCTTGTCATAAATTTTGTCCGCAACGATAACCGACTGTTCGGAAGCGCAAATCATACCGTTATCGAACGTTTTGGAATGTATAATCGAGTTAACGGCAAGCAAAATATCCGCACTCTCGTCAATTATCGCGGGAGTGTTGCCAGCGCCTACGCCAATTGCGGGTTTACCGCTGGAATATGCGGCTTTAACCATACCGGGACCGCCCGTTGCAAGAATTGTGTCAACCTCTTTCATTAAAAGAGCGGTCATATCAAGGCTGGGCACGTCAATCCAGCTTATAATGCCTTCGGGAGCGCCCGCTTCAACCGCCGCTTCGTAAACAATCTTAGCCGCGGCTATCGTTGAATTCTTTGCGCGGGGGTGCGGACTGATTATACAGCCGTTACGCGTTTTAAGGCACAAAAGCGTTTTGAAAATTGCGGTAGACGTAGGGTTTGTTGTGGGAATAACCGCGCCGACAATGCCGATAGGGTCGGCAACTTTCATTATACCGTAGGCTTTGTCCTCTTCCAGCACGCCGCAGGTCTTTACGTCGCGGTACTTGTTGTAAATATACTCGGCGGCATAGTGGTTTTTAATAACCTTATCTTCCACTACTCCCATACCGGTTTCTTCAACTGCAAGCCTTGCAAGGGGAATTCTCGCCTTGTTTGCGGCAACCGAGCAGGCAAAGAAAATTTTGTCCACTTGTTCCTGCGTAAACGTTGCAAACTGCTGCTGAGCTTTGCGAACTCTCGCAATCTCTTTTTCCAGCTTTTCAACGCCGTCGCAAATTTCGTAATTTAACTTAAAATTCATAGCTTTCTCCTATAAACTGATTATACCTGATTATCGTATGCAAATTAGCGGGTTTTTCCATACCCGTTTAATTCGATAAAATTTTATCAAATTGAATTTATATAGTCAAATATCACAATACATATTTTTTCGGCATAGCTTTTTTGTTATTTTTAACAATTTTAGGTTAGTTTAAAACAAACCCATACCGCAACACAATTTTAAGCCGTTAAATAAAAAAAATTTAATACTTTTGGCTTGACAATATTTTAATATTTTATTATAATCAGTCTTGTTTTGCGGACGTGGCGAAATTGGCAGACGCGCAGGTTTCAGGTTCCTGTGGGCAACCATGGGGGTTCAAGTCCCTTCGTCCGCACCATAACAGGGGTATACGAACACCCAGATTGAGAAACCGAGTTTTCGGTTTCTTTTTCTTTTGCGCTATTTTCGTCCGCACCGCCGTTTCTGTCGGGGTAATCGGGGAATATCAAGTTCAAAAGCAACTCGTTCTTTTGTCCGCTTTTCAGATTAAACAGCACTTTCATTTTGTCGTCGTAAAGCACAACGCGATAAATAAACGTGTCAATTAGTGCCTTGCGGTTTTTCGTCTTGGTATAGTCCAATGTGCGGAAATGCTGTAACCACTTGCGTATATCGTCGTATGTATAATTGATTTGCAACGCCTTTTCGCTTTCAATCGTCGCGTTCAGTTCGGCGTTCTCGCGCTCTAACTTTTCGATTTGCGCTAAAAGCGTATCTGCAATCTTGCCGCGCATAAGGGCTTGCATAAGGTTATTGATAGCGTTTTGATTGTCGGCTATAACACCCTCAATGCGTTTTATCTCGCTGTCGTTCCGCTCCACTTGTATCAGTAAATACGTTTCGGCGGCGACCATATCTATAAATTCGTCCGTCAAAACGCCGTGCTTGCCGACAATGGCGTTAATTACTTCGTCCTCGATAAATTGCTTGCGCACGGCGCGCTTGTCGCATTTGCCTTTAACGTGTCCGTTGCAAGCATAGTAAAAATACATCTCTTTGTTTTTGCTTTTACCGCTTACGCCCGTCATTTTATTGCCGCACTTGCCGCATATCAATTTTTCCGATAATATGTACTCGACCTTTGCCTTGCCCCGTGCGGGCGCGGTGGCATATAACGCAAGTTTTTGTTGCGCTTGCCCGAATAACTCGTCGTCGATTATGCGCGGCATACCGCCGTCAATTTCGTTGCCTTGATAGATATACTTGCCCAAATAGCGGCGGTTGCTCAAAATGCGCTGAAAGCTGTTTTTGTTGAACTCGCCGCCTTTGGTGGTCTTAACGCCGCGCCCGTTCAGATAACGGATAAGCTCGGCATAGTTGCTCCCCGCGACAAACATTTCAAAAACAGTCTTGACAATGGGCGCAAGTTCCTCGTCAAGCACAAAACTCTTTTCGCTGTTTACCTTGTAGCCCAACGGAATAACGCCGCCGAAATACTTGCATTTTGTAGCAGACATAGCAATGCCGCGCTTGACCTTTTGCGAAAGTTCCGCGCTGTAATATTCCGCCATACTTTCAAGTACGCCCTCAATCAAAATACCGCTCGCGTCGTCCGTGATGTTCTCTTTTGCCGAAAGCACGCGCACGCCGTTTTTCTTTAACTTGGCTTTATACGTTGCACTGTCATAGCGGTTACGCGCAAAACGGTCTAACTGATAGACAAGCACATATTGAAAGCCTTTGCGCTTGCTGTCCCCGACCATTTGCAAAAATTCGGGGCGTTTGTCCGACGTACCCGTCAATGCGCGGTCTATATATTCGTGCGTAATGCGTAAATCATTGCGCTGTGCAAAATTATAGCACTCGGCAAGTTGCCCCTCGATTGATTGCTCGTTCTGTGCGTGTGAACTGAAACGGGCGTAAATGACTGCGTTTTTCATTGTGCTTTGCTCCTTTGCGCGGTCTGTATGTGCGGACTGCGGCTTAAAAATTTGTTGTTCGCTTTGGTGCTTACCGTCTTAACCAGCCAAAAATGCCGCCGCAGGCAAATTGTCAAGGGTTTGCGCCGTAGGCGACGACGGTTTTATGCCTAACGGGAGATAAATCGTCGCCCTTTACAATTTGGCAAGGCGGCGTATTCCGTCCACAGACGGTAAGCACAAGCGAATAACAAACTATGTAATTCTTATGGAAAAGAATATAAAACCTCACGTTGATTTTATCAGATTTAGAACAACAAAAATTATCAAAGAGTTGTGAATTATGTCGAATTTTATAAATGAAAACTTTTTTATAACAAATACTTAAAAATGCTTGCTCGTTACGCCGCGTAATGAATTATAATATATGCGAGGTATATTTATGGCAAGATATAAAGCAATTCCGCAAGGCTATATGACGGTTGGCGAAGTCGCAAAGAAAATGGGCGTAACCGTTCGAGCGTTGCAATATTATGACCGCGAAGGGCTATTCAGTCCGTCTTGTATCAGCGAAGGCGGACGGCGTTTATATAGCGATAAAGATATTGTTAAGTTACATCAGATACTTACTCTTAAATCGTTAGGGTTTTCATTTGATGAAATTAAAAATCGTTTGACTTCTATTGATACGCCACAAAAGGCAATAATAGCGTTGACCGAACAAAGCAATTCGATACAAACACAAATAAATACGCTTACGCAATCTTTACAAGCAATCGAATTATTAAAAAACGAAATAGAACAAATGCAAACAGTTGACTTTTCAAAGTATGCCGATATAATTGTCAACTTGCAAATGGGAAATAAATATTACGGTTTAATTAAACATTTTGACGATAGTATGCTTGATTACTGTCATAAGAAATTCGATAAAGATACAGGTGTCGCGTTTATAAATAAGTTTAACTTAATTGTCGGAAAAATAGAAAAATGCATTGAGAATGGCATAGCACCCGAAAGTGAACAAGGACAAATTATCGCAAAAGAATTTTGGCAACTTATAACAGAGTTTACGGGCGGCGATATGAGTATATTATCACAACTAATGAATTTCGGAAACGCGCAAGCGGATAACGATATGCAAAACGTACTGAATGCTTTTATTGAGCCTGCGCTGTGTTTTTATTTTGAAAATTTGGGTATTAACCCTTTTGAGGCAAAAAAATGAAAAATATAATCGAGGTCAAGGAATTAAAAAAGAATTACGGCGCGAACTCCGTATTGAAAGGTATAAATTTAACCGTACATAAAGGTGAAATTTTTGCTTTGCTCGGCGTAAACGGTGCGGGCAAAACTACGGCTTTGGAATGTATCGAGGGCTTACGCGCTTACGACAGCGGGAATATAACCGTAAACGGAAAAATCGGTATTCAATTACAGTCGTCGGCTTTACAAGCCTATATTAAACCTATGGAAGCCGTCAAACTGTTTGCTAATTGGCATAAAACCACACCAGATAAAGAAATGCTTAATTCTTTCGGCATACCCGAATTATCAAAAAAGAAATATGCCGATTTGTCTACGGGGCAAAAACGCCGCTTACACCTTGCGCTTGCACTTATAGGCAACCCCGACATTATTTTCCTTGACGAACCGACTGCGGGTCTTGATGTTGAGGGGCGCGTATCGTTGCACGAACAAATACGCGCATTAAAATCACAAGGCAAAACAATAATTCTTGCAAGCCACGATATGGCGGAAGTCGAAGAATTATGCGACAGAGTAGCCGTTTTGAGTAACGGGAATATTGCTTTTATCGGAACGGTTGACGAATTTACCGCTATGGGCGGCAAAAGGCATATTATACGCATAAAAACCGCCGACGGGCAAAACGAATACGAAACGGAAAATATTATGGAAACTTTATTTACGCTATTATCGGAATACAAACAAAAAGGCATATCGATTTCGGAAATTCAGACCGATAGAATATCGCTTGAACAAAACTTTATGAACATTGTGAGAGGTGCGAACTAATGAAGGCTTTTTTATACGGGATTGGTTTACAATTCAAGTTTGATATACGCAGTAAAGGTATGCTTATTGCTTGTTATCTTGTGCCGCTCATATTTTTTCTATTTATGGGTGGAATTTTCACTACTATTGATACGAACGCTACAAAAACTCTTATTTCGTCAATGACCGTGTTTACAATCATAATGAGCGCGTTGTTCGGCGTACCGCCCGCTGTTGCGGAAATCTACGGAACAGACGTTAAAAAGGTCTATAAGGCAAACGGCGCGCCTATATGGTTTGGCGTTATATCGCAGTTTATTTCGTCATTTATACATACGCTTATTTGTTGTCTTATTGTATTAGCCCTTTCGCCTTTAATTTTCAAAGCGGAATTGCCGCCTGATTTGATATGGTATTTTTTATCGCTTATAGCGTTGCTTGCGATAACTCTTGCTATAAGTTGTATTTTCGGGCTTTTGATTAAACAGCAAGCAAAGTTGACAATGGTAGCAATGGCAATATTTTTGCCGTCCACTATGCTGTCGGGCATTATGTTTCCCGCAGATATGTTGCCACAATTTATGCAATATATTGCCTATGCTTTCCCCGCTACAATAGCATTTAAGGCAATGACGAGTTTTCAAGTTTGGCATTTACCCGTATTGTTCGGTATATTTATTTTACTTTGCGGCGTTATTGCCTTATTGTTAAAATTTAAGATTAAACGATAAAAGTACAAAAAGAAATACAGTCTATGACAAATTATATTGTATGCCCCGAATGTGGGTATAAATTATTCAAGTTAGGCGACGGCTCAAACGCGGAAATCTATTGCCCGAAATGTAAATTAAAACTACGAATAGTAATCAAGGGCGACGAAATCACAATATTAAAAATGCTATCTGACAAAGCATAACAACCGAATAAATCTTTATAACAAATAAAGAATTGAGTGTACGAAAGTAAAAAATTATTTTCGGGAGCAGTAAATGGCGCACTCAATTCTTTTTTTATACATAGACACCTCATAGCAAACGCCTACACTCTCACAACTTTATAGGGCAGTAAGCGCACGCACGTTTACGGCTGGCATTTGTTAAAGGCGTTAAGGCTCTCTATGAAAGAGTAAAGCCCGACAAATTTTCAGACCTTTTCAGTCTTAAAAATTTGTCGGGCTTTTTTGTTTTTAAGTAATTTTCTAAAAAACCTTACCACTTTGCCGTTGCCGTGCTTATAGTTGGAGGCTTTCTATATGCAAATAATTATTTATAAATTTGTTGACGGCACTACAAATGCAATAGAGGTTACGGACGAATTATATTTGATACACTTACAACTCGTACAAATGGAAAAGCGCAACCATTGGCGGGAAACAAGGCGGCATACCTCTTTGAACTATTTATTCGAAAACGAAATAGATTTTGAGGACAAGTCCGCTGATACGCTTGCTATAATCATACGGCGCGAAAACATAGAGCGCGTACATAAAGCGTTAATAACGCTTTCGGACAAGCGGCGCGATTTGGTGCGTAAAGTGTTTTACGAGGAAATGAAAATGCGACAAATAGCAAGTCAAACGGGCGTATCACATACCGCTATATCGCAACGTATGAAAACGATACGCAAACGCTTGCAAAAGCAATTACGCGATTGCAGTATATAATATTACCCGTTCACCCCGTAACGTGTAACGTAAATTCAAGCGTTATGCCGACGGGGTGGACATAGTATTACCTTAGTCCACCCCGTAACACTGTAACACTTTTGGGGTAAATACGGCACAATACGTGGCGGCGACAGCCGCCCCGTGTGTCAATAAGTTACTATTACCTTATTGACACTGCGTCGCGCGTCGCAACATTTTAGGGCTTTACACGCTACTATTACCTAATTGGCACTACGGAACACGGAACGGAAAACAAGCCCGCTGTGGGTGGATTTGGGTGGGGTTATCAAGAATATAAGGAGTATTAAATATGGAAAAGACAATACCGCTCGGAATATCGGTTATCTATTTTAACGACCAAAGCAAAAACATATACGCCGAACTGCCGCCCGATAAAGAGCAAGCAAAAAGGCTGTCAAAGCGTATCTATAAGGACGCTATGACAGCCCTTGCAAGCGAACGGGCAAGCCGCGAGAGGTTAGCCCCTTGCGACTAACTGTTTGCCGTATAACGGGTAGTCCGACAACGGCAATTCCACCACGCAATAAAACTCACGCCGATTTACTTTGAATATTTGGGTGTGCGTTTTTGCGGTAAGTCGGTGCACCAACCATAACGTAAGTTGAACCGTGTTTGACTTACGTTATTTTTTGTATTAAAAAAGTCGAATTACTAAAAAAGTAATTCGGCTTTTTGTTTACGCTAATTTGAAATTTGCTTTTTCTTGTAACGATATAATTAATACTCTTTTTCGCGGTTCATCATATTCTTATTATCCGCTAAAATACGATTATCTGTTGTCGATTTTTTCGGGATACATATCGTGGTGCGAAAGCCTGTCCCAGGCCACCTGTTCCCACTTGGTCCCCTTTTTGCCGTAATTGCAATATGGGTCTATGGAAATTCCGCCGCGGGGCAAAAACTTTCCCCATACCTCAATGTATGCGGGGTCCATCAAATCAATAAGGTCGTTCATAATTATGTTAACGCAGTCTTCGTGAAAATCGCCGCGGTTTCTGAACCCGAAAAGATACAGCTTTAAAGACTTGCTTTCAACCATCTTTTCGCGCGGAACGTACGAAATATAGACCGTGGCAAAATCGGGCTGACCCGTAATGGGGCAAAGGCTTGTAAATTCGGGACAGTTGAACTTTACGAAATAGTCCCTTCCGGGGTGTTTGTTTGCAAACGTTTCCAAAACGGACGGGTCGTAAGTCTGCGGATATTTAGTGTTGCTGTTACCGAGCAGGGTAATACCTTCGTTCTGTCTTTCTCTTGGCATATTATTCTCCTTTTATTGCAGGGTCTTCTATTCCGTTGGCTTTAAATGCCGCGGCGCGGTCGCGGCAAGTAGCGCATACGCCGCAGGGTTTTCCGCCGCCGGAATAACAGCTCCAGGTATATTTATACGGAACGCCGAGTTCCAGTCCCTTTTTTACAACCTGAGATTTGTTTAAGTTTACAAACGGTGCAATAATTCTAAGCTGTCCGCCGCTGCCCGTATAAATAGCTTCGTCCATAGCGGAATTGAACTTTTCACTGCAATCGGGATAGGCGTTGCCCGCCGCATCGTCGCTGTGCGCGCCGTAATATATCACCTCGCAACCGTGAGAAAGAGCCACGCTTGCCGCCGCCGAAAGAAACAGTCCGTTCCTGAAAGGTACATAGGTTGAAACGGGTTTACCGCCCGTTACCGAAAGCTGTTCGGCATAACTTTGCAGAGGTATCTCATTGGGCGAATCCGCCAAGAGCGAACAATCCGAACCTTCGAATATGACAGAAAGGTCAAGCCGCTTTAAATCAACGCCGTAAAAGCCTGCAACCTTTTGCGCCGCATCAAGCTCTTTGCTGTGTGTCTGTCCGTAGTAAACGGAAAGGGCGAAAACTTCCGCCGCACCGTATTTTTGAACCGCCAGCCCGAGGCAAGTTGCGCTGTCTACGCCGCCGCTTAATAAAACAAGTGCTTTCATACCTTGTCCCCCAAAAGATTTTGCAAAGAAACGTCGTCTTTAAACGCGCCGAAGTAAGTTTTTGTAACCGTTCTTGACGATACGTTTTTTATCCCGCGCGAAGTCATACAGCTGTGGCAGCCTTCTATCCTTACGCCTACGTCTGGCGATAAAGCCGCAAGTGAAATTATCTCGGCAATGTCCCGCCCAAGCCGTTCCTGCAATTGCAGCCGTTTTGCCGCCATATCGCATATACGCGCGATTTTACTAAGTCCCAAAACCCTTCCGCGCGGAACGTACGCCACGTCAACTTTCATATCGTACATAAGCGCCATATGATGCTCGCAATAGCTGAACACGCTTATATCCTTTATGACTACCGCGCCGCCTGAATTCGGGTCGGACGAAACCTCGAAAGTTTTTCCGAACATTTCCGCAATTTCGCGGTTGGTGTATTTTATACCTTCAAATGCTTCTTCGTACATTCTCGCTACGCGGGCGGGCGTTTCACGCAGACCTTCTCTGTCGGGGTCTTCGCCTATGGCGACTAATAACCCGCGGATATGTTTTTCTATCTCTTTAATATCCATACTTTCTCCTATACCCCGCGCTTATCGGGTTCCCAGATAATTTTATGCAACTGTAATTGCAGGCGTACGCCGTTAAGCTTACGCTCTTTCATAAACTCCGCTATTTCTTCGGGCTTGATTTTTCCGAATACCGGACTGAAATAAACGCGGCACCTGTCTGTAAGTCCGTACTCTTTTATTATCTCCTCCGCACGCACCAAATCGAACTTATCCCCGACCACAAATTTGACCGCGTCTTGAAACGTAAGATAAGAAAAGTTTTCGGTAAGCATATGTTTTTCCATTCCGCTTGCAGGAAGTTTATAATCGGCGGTAACGGCTGGACGGGGCGAAATGGAAACTATATTTTTCAACGGAACGCTTCCGTTGGTTTCTATTTCAACTTCTGCGCCCGACGCTCTAAGCAGTCCAATAAGATACGCAATATCCGCCTGCAAAAGCGGTTCTCCTCCCGTCAGTGTAACGTTTTTTACGCCCGTCGATTTTACGTATGCAACAAGCTCTTCCGCAGAAGCAACTTCATATTTTACGTCGGCTGTATTTGCCCAGCGCGTGTCGCAGTAACCGCAATTCAGATTGCAGCCGCAAAACCGCAAAAACACGGCAAGCTCGCCCGCGCGCGGACCTTCGCCGTTTATGCTTACAAACTTTTCGGCAACTTTAAAACAGCACATATCACTCACCGTACACCGCGCAGTTTTCGGGCGATTCGTACACTGTCACGCTGAAAACGGGCATGCCCTTTTTGTTAAGGTCGGCGTATATGTGCGCGGCAAAGTTTTCGGCAGTGGGTCTGAAATCCGTTTCAACCAATGAAAACCCTTCTTCCTTGAACGCGGTAAGGGTTGCAGGTTTAAGGGTATTTTTTTCGTAAATGAGCGTATGGTCAAAGCCTTCCGCAAGCTCTTTAACTGCTTTTTTAAAATCGCCGAAGTCCAGAAGCATACCGCGCTTTTCGCCGTTTCCATGCAAATTTGCGCCGTTTATCTTTACTTCCACAATCCAGTGGTGACCGTGGATATTTGCACACTTGCCGTTGTATCCGTGAAGAAAGTGCGCGCTGTCGAAACAAGCCGAAGTTTTTAAATAATACATAACTCTCCCTTTGCGAAAAAAAATACAGCCGCGGCAAAACGACTGCATCTAAAAAGACTATTTCCATTCAGATGCCCTGGTTTTGTTTAAAGACAGGATGGCGCAAACGAACTGTCCGTTTAATTAACTATATAATACTACGCCATAGCGCGTATGTCAACTCAACCGAAGTGTTTATACGCTACATATTTTTCATCATTGACACTGCCCGCCTGTATACAGCGGACTTTTTTGCTCTCGGAGCAAAATTTGTTATGCAAAACGTTTAATAAGCAAATTTAAGCGCGCAAGGAGAACTTATGCCCTGCGCGCTTTTTTTATTTAAAATTAATTTTCCTTAAAATATTTACAGTGCTTTGCGGACGGCTCGGAAATTATATTGCCGTATATATCGAAGCGCGAGCCGTGACAAGGGCAATCCCACGTCTTTGTTTCGCAATTAAATTCAAGCTCACCGTGCATATGCGGGCACATTCTGCCTATTGCGTGAATTTTACCGTTTTCGTCACGGTACACTGCGCGCCGTTTGCCTTTATAACGCACAACCTTCCCCTCGCCGTTACGAACGTTTGCAACCGATTTGACCGTAAACGGCAGATACGCGCCGGATATGCACCCGACGGTTGTTAAAATATTGATAAGCAAATCTTTAAAACAACCCTTTATTTTTCTTTGAGGGCTGAACAGTTGCGCATATTCGCTCTTTTTCCCCAAAATCAAATCGCGGATAATTTCCGCACATACCATTGAATTTGCCATTCCCCACTTGTTGAAGCCCGTAATTACGTAAACGTCTTTAAGCTTTTCGGAATATCTGCCCGCTAACGGCATTCCGTCCAAAGTCATAACGTCCTCCGCCGCCCAACAGTTACAAACCGTTTCCGCGCCGTAGCTATTCGCCCTTTCTTTAAGCTTTTTAAAGCAGTCCGCGTGCTTCTTTCTGCCTGTTCTGTGGTCAAACCCGCCGAAAACCGTTCCGCCTGCATACGGTCTTATGGAAAGCCCGTCGGTTTCTTCGTCAAGGTACATTTTATCTGTTATCTTTTCTTTTGTTGCGACAGTATACGAAAGCGACTGCCTCAATTTAAAAATATAACCGCCGTAACTTTTAATTACGGGATAATGCGTCGCCACTATAATTTTTTCTGCGCGGATAGTGTTACCGCAATATAAAATCTTGTTTTTCGCATCGATATCGGTAACGCGCGTATGCTCGAAAATTTCAAAATTTACAGGCAAAGCCGATAAAAATTTAATCGGGTCGAACAAATACTGCCCGCCCATTTTCAGCGTGCACACCGCATCGACAGGCGGAACGCTTTCAACCGTTTCGCACTCCGCGCCGAAGCTTTTTAAAATTTCGCATGTTTTTTTAAGCTTTACCGCGCTTGTCCGCGAAAAAATGTTTCCGTCCGTACTTACAAAATCACAATCTATATTATATTTTTCAATTAAATCTGCAAAACCGTGCATACCGTCCGTCTGAGCGCGGTAATATTGTCCGCTTACCGTTTTGCCGTAACGGTAATACAGCTCGTAATAAACGTTTCCCTGATTTGCGGTTATCTTTGCCGTGGTTTTTCCGGTGGTCCCCGCAAAAAGCCTGTCAGCTTCGACAAGCGTTACCTTTTCGCCCGCTTCGGCAAGCTTAAAAGCAGTTAAAAAGCCCGCTATCCCTCCGCCGACTACCACAATATTGCGTTTTATATCCTCATTCAATTTAGGGTATTCTTTTTTACAGCTCGCCCAGACAGATTTGTTTAACATTTAAACACCTTTCGTCCGCTTAGTTTGAGCGTATTGTAGCAAAAAAATACAAAATATAACGAAAACCAACAAAATTCCGCCACCGAAAAGCAACAGTTTTATTGAAATTTTTTAATTATGATATATACTGTGAAAAAATATGTAAATTTTCGGCTGCCTGTAATAATTGCGTGCGCGCTTGCAATCGGAACGACTGCGGGCCTGCTGTTCGGGTATTATAAAACGGACCTGATTTGGCTTACGGCGTTCATTCCCGCCGCTGCCGTTCCCATAATTATCGCAACCGCCGTTTTTAAAAACTTTAAACCGCTTGCATTTATAATTTTAGCGCTGATATTTTTATACGCGGGTGCGTTGAACGGCATTTTACGGCTTGACGCATACGGCAAAAACAATATAGACGTTTCTGAAAATAAAACGTATTCAATCAGCGGTACCGTAAAGGAAAAAAGCGCGTTTTCAAGCGGAGAATACATAATAGTTACGGACGTTTCTGCAAACGGCACAAAGCTTAAATATGATATTATAGTCTACCTCGGAAACAGCTACGGCGACTTTTGCGACAACGGTTATAAGGTCAAATTTATAAGCAGTCTGACCGCCTTTGACGCTTTTTCTTACGGCAAACTGGACTACAATGCGGAAAATAATATTAAATACAGATGCACAGTTAACGGCGGGCTTAAAAGCGGATACCGCTTTTCTCTGTTCGGTGAAATACGCTCCTGTATACGCAAAACATTGTTCAATAACATTGAATATGAAACCGCCGCGGTTTGCTACGGTATGCTTGTCGGCGAAACGGCGTTTATTGACGATAACGCTTTGGCTAACTTCCGCTACGGCGGTATTGCGCATATTTTTGCCGTTTCAGGTCTGCATATCGGTATTATTTTCGGAATACTGAGTTTTCTTAACAAAAAATTGAGAGTGAACAAATACGCAGGCGCGGTATTGTGCATTTTCAGCGTTTTCTTTTATGCCGGAATTTGCGGCTTTACCGTATCGTCCGTGCGCTCGGCGATTATGTGCGTCATTGCCGTTTTCAGCAAACTGATTTATGCAAAAAACGACGGAATGAATTCGCTTTCCGCCGCTGTGATAATTTTACTGCTTATAAATCCGTTCAGCTTGTTTTCGGTCGGTTTTCAACTGTCGGTGTGCGCCGTAGGCGGAATATTTATATTTTCCAACCCGATTACCCGCTTATTAAGCAGAATAAAAATACCGCCCGCACTTCTAAACAAAACACAAAAAACAAGTATAAAACGCTTTTTGCAAAATATAAATATACCCAAAAAATTAGCTTCCGCGTTTACTGTTTCGCTTTCGGCTCAGGCGGGAACGCTTCCCGTTATGCTTGCTTCGTTCGGTTACATAAGCGGCGCGGGTCTGCTTTTGAACGTAATAATAGTTCCCGTACTTTCCGCATTGTTTTCTGTAATTTTTATTTTTACTTTGCTTGGTTCTGCAATCGCGCCGATTGCGCCCTTTCTGTTGCCGCTTGCAACAACCCCGCTTGACGCAGTTTTGTCTTTTCTTGTTGGCGCAGGCTTTGAAAAATCACTGATTTCGGGCTTTGGGGCGGGGCTGTTTATTCCATTGTACTATCTGACCGTATTGTTAATTTCGGACAAGCTGAATTTAAGGCTTATTACCCGCATTATCGCCGTCGGCTGTTCGGCGGTTCTACTTGTTTTATATGTGCTAACCTCTGTATTTTCGCCGTTTAAGGGATATAAAATTTATATTTCCGCTTATTATGGCGGCGGGGACGTAATTATTAAATCTTCGCAAGGCACCGTGCTTATCGTAACCGATTATATCAATTCTTCTTATATTTCGGCTGACCTCAACAAATACTACTCCGCTAACTTGGACGGAATAATAATGCTTGGCACAAGCGGAGATATTCTGCAATTTTATAACTTTGAAACAAACGCGAAAAATATTTACGTTTACAGTGAAAACGATTACATTCAGCCGTTTGACAAAATGACCGTAAATTACGAAACAGCTTTTACATTATGCGGAGCTGATTTTGAATTTAAAGACAGTTACACGCTGTCGGTGAACTGCGGCGGAGTCAATATGTGCGTATGCGCAAGCGATAAAACAACCGTTGAAAAATGCGATTTGCTTGTTTCGCTATACGAACAACCGAGCTGCGTATGCGATTATAAGGTATATTTCAATTTAAGCGGTTATAAATATAACGTTTACGATAACGGCGATTTGGTTTTTACCGTAAAAGACGGTAAGGTCAATAAAAGGTAAAAAGCGCGCGCCCGCGAAAAATTTCGCAGGCGCGCGCTTTAATTATACTCAAAAATTATTTGCCGAACTTCTTTTCTATTTCGGTTATTTTGTCAACGCGGCGCTGATGTCTGCCGCCTTCGAATTCGGTATTCAAAAACGTTTCCACGATTTTAAGCGCGTAACCCGCTCCTACAACCTTTTCACCGAGCGCAAGCACATTGGAATTGTTGTGAAGTCTTGTAAACTCCGCACAATAGGTATCGTGACAGTGTGCGCAACGCACCCCGGGCACCTTGTTCGCCACAATCGAAACGCCTATACCCGTGGAACATACCACAATTCCCCTTTCGCACACGCCGTTTGCTACGGCTTCCGCCGCGGGTAAAGCAAAGTCGGGATAGTCGCAACTGTCCGTACTTTTGGTACCGAAATCGACATAGGTATGTCCGTGCGTTTCGAGGTATTTTATAATCTCGTTTTTAAGGTTCAGACCGCCGTGGTCGCAAGCAATAGCAATTTTCATTTTATTTCTTTACCGTCCTTATATTGTGTAATATAGTTTTTGATTATTATGTCGCATGCGCGGGATATCGCATCGCGTGTGACTTTATAGGTATCGAGATTACAGCCGTAGGGGTCGGGAATATCGTACCCGCAAACGTCTTTCATGCAAAAAACATGCCCGCACCCCTCTAAAATCTGCTTTTGGGTTTCAGTCATACAAATGACTATGGTACAGGAATCAATCAGCTTTTGCGTCAACTGCTTAGACACAAATTTATCGGCGGAAATTCCCATATCTTCAAGCGCAATTCTGCTGTTCGGGCTGATTGCACCGCCGATTTCGGCTTTAAGTCCGCAGGAAGACACGTCCCACCAGCGAATTTTGTTGCGTTTGATTTTCGCACGCAGAATAAATTCCGCCATAGGACTACGGCACGTATTGCCAGTACATACGAAAAGCACCTTTTTACGCTTGTTTTTCTTTTTTTCTTCGCTCATTTTTATTTACTTCCGCAAGCTTTTTTAAGGCGGTTCATTACACCCGCCATAGCTCCGTCCTGTTTTTCGGGCGCGATTGCGATTATGAAGTCGGCAACCTGCTCGCCTTCACGCAGCTTCGAATAAAGATTTGCGGCAATTTCCGCTTCGGTTTTGCCTAAATTGAGAATTTCAGCCCCGACAATGCGCTCCGCCGTGCCGTTATCGCACAAAATACAAACGGCAATACCTTTTTCTGTCTGTTTTTTATATTCTTCGAGAGCCTGTTCAAATTCATCAAAGTTAAACAGCGCGGTTTTGCAGTTGGGCGAATAATGCTTGTACTTCATACCCGGCGAGCGCGCCGCAACGCCCTCTTTATAAACGTATTCCCCGCACTTGCCCGCGACTTTTTCAATCATTTCTCGGGTTACAAGCCCGCTTCGGAGTATTACGGGAAATTCCCCCGTGCAGTCCAGAACGGTGCTCTCTATCCCGCCGTTACACCTTCCGCCTTGCAGAACGACCTCTATTCTGCCGTTCAAATCGTTAAAAACGTGCTCTGCCTGCGTCGGGCTGACGTGTTTTGATACGTTAGCCGAAGGCGCGGCTATGGGCAGATTGAGATATTTTAAAAATTTTTGCGCGCCCTCGTGGGCGGGTATACGTATTGCAAGCGTATCCAGCCCGCACGAAACCGCGGAAGAAACCGCGCCCCTGCTCTTATAGACCATTGTAAGCGGTCCGGGTAAATAGCTTGAAGCAAGTTTTTTTGCATATTCGGGTATATCCGAAACAAGCGTTGATATATCGTAGTCCTTGTGAACGTGCACTATCAGCGGGTTGTCGTTCGGACGCCCTTTGATTTTAAAAATATTTTCCACGGCGGAGGTATCGAACGCGTTCGCGCCTAATCCGTAAACAGTTTCAGTAGGAAAAGCCACCGCTCCGCCGCTTAAAATTATTTGTTTTGAAAGCTTTAACGCGCTTTCGTCTATTTCCAGAATTTTCGTCTGCATAGTAATAATACAATTTGTCAAAAAGCTTAAAACGGAGGTTCTTCGTCGTCGGGCGGTACGTCCATTTCGCCGAGCGGCGTAACTTCATCGGACTGAGGCGAATACTGTTCATATTGCTGTCTTCGGCTTTCCGCACGAGCTTCCTCCTCGTTTGCGCGCGCTTCCATATCCTCGTTGAATTCGGGGTTGACAAACTTTGTAAGCTCGCCCCTGAACCTGAGCGGAATTCTTTCCAAACCGCCGTGTCTGTTCTTTGCAATGTTGAGGTAAGCCATTCCCTTTATAATCTTCTTTTTAGCCATATCCTCTTCAGTTGCGCCAACGTCGGGACGGTTAATAAACATAACCATATCAGCGTCCTGCTCGATTGCGCCCGATTCACGCAAGTCGGAAAGCTGAGGCTCGCCCGTCTGGATACGGCGGAGCTGTGAAAGCGCAAGCACGGGCACATCAAGCTCCTTTGCCATAATTTTCAAATCGCGCGTAATGGACGCGACTACCTGCGTTCTGTTTTCGTCGCCGCCCATACGTTTACCGCTGTCCATAAGCTGAATATAGTCAATCATTATCAAATCCAGCCGACCGCCGTTCCGCGCTTTTATTCTACGACATTTGGAAAGTATTTCCGCGGGTGTAACCAGCGAAGAATCGTCTATATTAATTCTGCTTTTTCTGAGTTTTTCCTGCGCTTTGGCAATTTTTTTCCAGTCGCTGTTTTCAAGCTTACCCGAAAGCGCCGCCGCCATACTTACGCCCGCCGCACTGCACAAAAGTCTTGTTAAAATTTCCGTTTCGGACATTTCCAAAGAGAAAACCGCACATACAAGCCCTTCGTTCAAGGCCGCGTGCTCGACTATATTCATTGCAAGCGAGGTTTTACCCATACCGGGGCGGGCGGCAAGCACTATCAGATTGGTTTTCTGGAAACCGTTTGTAAGCTTATCAAGCCTGATAAAGCCGGTTGAAACTCCGCGGTAAGCGTTTTTGTCCTCCGCAAGCTTCTGGAATTTTTCCAGAACCAAATCCAGCCCCTCGCTTTCGCGTATGTCCTTTACCGAAGAAGTATCGTTTTTGCGGGAAACAGCGTAAACCTTTTCCTCGGCAAACTGAATACTTTCTACCGAATTTGCACTCTTTTGCGAAAACTCGACTATCTCGCGGGCGGCGCGGATAAGGCTTCTGTTAACGCTGTCGCGCTTGACTATTTCAAGATAATACTTGTAATTAGCCGCAGACGGAGTTATCTGCGCAAGCTCGGTAATATAGGAAATTCCTCCCGCCTTTTCAAGATTTCCGTCGTTTTCAAGTCTGTCGGTCAGCGTAATAATGTCAAGCGGTTTGCGCTCGGCAAAATTCATTTTTATTGCGGAAATGATATACTGGTGCGATTCCTGATAAAAGTCCTCTTTCTTTAAACCGTCCAAAACTTCCGCAAGAATTTCGTTGTCGATAAGCATACAACCCAAAAGCGCCTGCTCTGCGTCGAGGTTGTTGGGCATAACGTTTGTTTTTTCTGCCATAAGTAAAACTCGTTTATATATTTTTGCGCACGGCTTTACCGTTTTCAACAAAACCGTGCATTTGTTTTTTTAAATTCCCGTTAACTTTTCAAATTCGGTAAGCGTTTCTTCAAATTCGCGCATAGCAACTTTAAACGGCTGTGTTGTGGAAAGGTCTACCCCTGCAAGCTTCAACAAGGATACGGGGTCGGTTGACGAACCGCCCGACAGGAATTTGAAGTAATCTTTAACGGCCTTATCGCCCTCGCTCAAAATGCGCTTTGCAATGTTGATTGCGGCGGTTATGCCCGTAGCGTATTTATAGACGTAGAACGCGCGGTAAAAGTGCGGTATTCTCGCCCACTCGCAGGAAATATTATAATCGTGCTCGATTGCCTCGCCGTAGTATTTTTTGCCTATATCCGCATAGACCTTGCAAAGATTTTCCTTTGTCAGCGGTTCGCCGCGTTCCGCCATGCTGTGGGATTCGTATTCGAATTCCGCAAACGAAGTCTGCCTGTGCAGAGTTGCGCGGATACTGTCAAGGTAATAATTGAGAAGATATTTGCGCATATCCGCGTCTTTTGCCTCATTGAGCATAAATTTAAGCAAAAGAACTTCGTTTACCGTGCTCGCGACTTCCGCAACGAAAATTTTATAGTCGGCTTTTGAATAAGGCTGGTTTGCGCTTGAAAAATACGTGTGCAGAGAATGCCCCATTTCATGCGCGATAGTAAACACGTCGCTGATATTCGGCTGATAGTTCAAAAGCACGAACGGGTGAACGCCGTTGCAGCCCGTGCTGTAAGCGCCGCTGCGCTTTCCGTCCGTTTCCTCAACGTCTATCCAGCGTTCGTCATGTCCCTTTTTCAAAAGCGCCTGATACTCTTTGCCGAGGGGCGCAAGTCCGCGTATAACGTAATCGTAAGCCTCGTCATAGCTGAGTTTTAACTCAACCCCGCTGACAAGAGGCGCGTAAATATCGTAAAAATAAAGCTTATCGTAACCCAAAATCTTCTTTCTGTCCGCAATATAGCGGTGCATAGCGGGAAGATTTTCGTCAACCGCTTTCAAAAGATTTTCATACACCGCTCTGTCAACGTCCTCGCTGAAAAGCGCGTGTTCGAGGCAGGAGCCGAATTTATAAGCCTTGCTTAAAAATACGTCCTTTTTTACGTTGCCCACATAAGTAGAAGTTATTGTATTTATAAGCGATTTGTATGCGCCGTAATACTTTTCGTAAGCTTCCGCCCTCTTTTCGCGGTTGTCGGAATGAAGGATAATTCCGTACATACCGTGCGTAAGCTTAATTTCCTTGCCCTCCCACTCCATAGAAGGGAACGGCAAATCAACGTTGTCTATCATTCCGAACGTATCGGTGAAGTTGCCGAATATCTCGCCGGCCATACCTATTAATCTTTCCTCCGCTTCCGAAAGAACGTGGGGCTTGCGGTCGAGTATTCTCTTTAACATATAGTCGAAGTCTGTAAAACGCTTGTCGGCTATAAGCGATTTAAGGTATTTTTCGTCCAAAGCCGCCATTTCGGGGTCGAAAAACGCCATTTCCGCCGAGCATTTAGCAAACAGCGAAATTATTCTTGCGTACATTGCGCCGTATTTGGTATTGCCCGCGTCCTCGTCGTGGCGCATATGCGCGTACACGGCAAGTCTTTCAACCAGCTTGCTGAATTCCTCGTCTTCCCTTAAAAATTTCAGCAAAGTTGCGCTGTCGCCGAGTTTTCCCGCATACTTTGAAAAAGTTATAGACTTTTCAGCCTTTTCAAAGTCTTTTTCCCAAGCTTCGTCGGTAGCGTAAATGTCCTCTATAGCCCATTTGTACTGCTGTTTTACTTCGCTTCTTTTCATTTATATAACCTCTTAATTTTTATTTGAATGAATGGGTGCGGGAATAAGTCCGCCCCTTGCAATAAACTTTTCCGCGCCCTCGCCGTGGACGGGCATAACGGGCGCACGTCCCAAAAGTCCGCCGAAATTCACCTCGTCGCCTACTTTTTTATCGGGAGCGGGAATAATTCTTACCGCAGTCGTCTTGTTATTTATCATACCTATCGCGGCTTCGTCCGCGATAATCGCGCTTATCGTGGAAGCCGAGGTATCCCCGGGCACGGCTATCATATCAAGACCGACCGAACAAACCGCGGTCATTGCTTCAAGCTTATCTATGCAAAGCTTACCGCGCTCGGCGGCTTCAATCATGCCTATATCTTCGGAAACGGGTATAAACGCGCCAGAAAGTCCGCCCACGCGCGAGCTTGCCATAACTCCGCCTTTTTTAACCGCGTCGTTGAGCATTGCAAGGCATGCGGTGGTTCCGTGCGTGCCGACGCTTTCAAGCCCCATTTCCTCTAAAATCGCGGCAACGGAATCCCCTCTTGCAGGCGTAGGAGCAAGCGACAAATCTACTATACCGAACTCCGCGTTCAGCCGTTTGGCCGCCTCCGTAGCAATAAGCTGACCCGCGCGCGTAATTTTGAACGCGGTGCGTTTAATCATTTCAGCCAAATCGGAAAGGTTTGCTTCGGGAATACTTTCTATTGCGTGCTGAACAACCCCCGGCCCCGAAACGCCGACGTTAATGACCGTACCGCTTTCACCCACGCCGTGAAACGCGCCCGCCATAAACGGATTGTCCTCTACCGCGTTACAGAACACAACAAGCTTTGCACAGCCGAAACCGCCCTGCGTTGCCGTTTTTTGCGCGGTTTGCTTGATTATTTCGCCCATAAGACGAACCGCGTCCATATTTATGCCCGACTTCGAAGAACCGACGTTGACCGAAGAACAAAGCCTTTCGGTTGTTGCAAGCACTTCGGGAATACTTTTTATAAATTCCGTTTCGTAATCCGACGTGCCCTTGTGCACAAGTGCGGAATATCCGCCCAAAAAGTCCACGCCTACCGCTTTTGCCGCATCGTTGAGGGCCTTGCCTATCAGATAAGACTTATTTGCAAACGGCGCGCAGATTATGCTTGCCGGCGTAACCGATACGCGCTTGTTGACAATGGGAATACCGTACTCGCGCGACAAATCGCCCGTGACCTTTACTATATTTTCGGCTTTTTTGCAGATATGGTCGTAAACGTTTTCAGCGGTTTTTTCAGCTGTTCCGCCTATGCACGGCAAGAGAGATATACCCATTGTGACGGTGCGTATATCGAGGTGCTCGCGCTCAACCATATTAATTGTTTCCAAAACTTCGTTAGTGTTGAACATATTCCACCTTAAACGCTGTGCATTGCGTTAAAAATCGCCTCGTGCTGAACGTGTATAGACATACCTATTTTTTTGCCCATTTCTGCGCACTCGTCCGCAAGCACGGCAAGCTCGGTTTTAGCGTCCGATAAATCGACAAGCATAATCATTGCAAAGTAATCGCTTAAAATCGTCTGACTTATATCCAGTATATTAACCTTTCTTTCGGCAAGAAAACCCGAAACCTTTGCAATTATTCCCGTTTTGTCCTTACCTACAACCGTTAAAACAGCGCGCATAACTCTCTCCGTATAAATTTTTTATATTATATCACTTATAAACACCGTTTATCAAGCGGTAAACAATACGTTTTCGGCGGGAATTTCCGCCGTGGTTCTGCCGCGAAGCTTAAAATAGAAAAACGCGTGCATTGCCGTTGTAAACTTTTTGCACTTTACAGACCATTTCGGCACAACGCCCAGAACGTCGCTTATTTTGTAATCGCCGTATCTTCTGCTGTCGTCGCTGTGGTTGCGGTTGTCGCCCAGCAGAAACACACAGCCCTCCGCCACCTTATGAAATTCTTCACCGTTCGAAGGATAATTATAATACATATTGTTAGGCGCGGTACGGTATTCGTCGGAAATATACGGTTCTTCCTGTCTTTCGCCGTTAACGTAAAGCCAACCGTCAGTAAACCGCACGCTATCGCCACCGAACGCCACGGCGCGCTTAATTATGTTGTCGCCTTCCGCAGGTCTGTTTACGACTACAATATCGCCGTAGGCAGGTTTTGCGCCCGTTCTTATATAAATATAATCGCCGCTTGTATCGGCAATCGGCCGCCCCGCGCTGTCGTATCCGATAACATTTGCGCCAGTGAGCGTAGGCGTCATCGAAATATTTACGACGTATATACCCGTATAACGCATACTGAAAATAATTTCCGCAGATAAAATCAGCGCCAAAATTATCAGTACAGCGTTTATAAGTATACCGGCAAAAGACAGTCCTTTTGTCTTTTCGTATAAACTGTTTCTTACTTTATTCAACATATAAATAAATTGCTTTGCCAAAAAATTCGGCTCTGCCGGTTTGAAAAATTTCCCTTATAACCACATTACGTTGTTTATTGCGTATTCCGAACCGCACGATATTTGCAGTTTCATACCCGAAGCAAAGCTTTCCAAAGCCGCGCCGTTCTGCGTTTTGAACATTTTGCTTTCGCTGACTATATTCTGCCACACCCCGCCGACAACCTGTACGGTATTGACGTACTCGTCGCCCGTATTCAAATCCATGACGGATATTGTAATTTTTGCGGTTTTATCGCAGAAAACGTCCATTGCAAGCATATTTCCGCTTGCGGGGGCAAACCTCGGGTTGTTAAGCCTGTATGTGGAAAGTCCGTTAGCGCAGTAAAGTCCGCTTATGCCCTTAGCCTTTTCCACAACGCAGGGCAACAGCGAAGTATCGGTAAAAAATATGCCCGCAAGCGCGTTGGTTACGGGGTCGGCAATGGAAAAACCGTCCGCTCCGAATTGACTTGAATACAGCACCCGGCAGCGGCTTTGCATATTTCTGAACTTACCGCTGATTTTTTTAACCGCCATTTTCGACCAGACGGTAAAGCCGTTTGAATACTGCACACAGCACAGCACGAAAATAGTTGCCGTTTTTTCGTAGATATTCAAAAAGAAAGTCTGCTCGTTTTCGGCGGTTTTCTTCTGCAACGGACAGCTAAGCCAGTCGCGTAAAGCGGAGTCGGTATTATCTTCGGAAAGATATACGCTGCAAGTTTCCACAACGCCCTGATTATCGGGGGTTATTCTTGCAATAAGGTTTGAATTTTCGTCCACTTCAACGGCGACCTCTGCGGGACGGGGAATAAACACCTGACGTTTTTTAAGGTGTTTATCCAAAAACAATAACATATCAGTTACGCTTTTAACGCCGATATTGGAATTTCCGCGCACCGAATATGAAATTGCACTTTCGGCAATGTGCGTTGCGTTAATGCGCGAAAAAGTATCGTAAGCCCTGTCGTAGTCAAATCTTCCGTCGTTGGTGGAACACAGCATAAGCGCGGGGCACCTTACATACGGCGCGTACGCCTGCGAATCTATTCCGCCGATAAAACGGTATCTTTCCTCGTCGAATTTAAGTTCTTCGGCAAGATATTTGCTTAAACCGGCATAAGCTTTCCAGCCCGCCGCGCATACGGGAATAATGCAGGAAAACTGTTCGGCAACGGCAAGCTTCCATACGATTTCACCGCCGTCGCGCAAGCCGAGCAATGCGATATTGTCCGAGCCTGTGCGCTCGATTATATATTTCCGCGCGTAAAGCCCCACGCCGACCCACTCGTACCAGCTTGTTTGCTGTGCATTTGTATCAACGTAATCCTTGTGTCTGCCGCATTTTGCGGTGTTCGCGTAGTCTATATCGGCGGGGTACTCCGTATAAAAATTACAGTCCTGCCATTCCCCGCGGTAATCGACCATAAGCGCGGAATAGCAGTGCTTCACTATAAACTTCAAAAGCCCTTCGTCGATAGTCTGCGTACTGTCGGGCATAATAAGCACGGTGCCCGCCGAAGACGTCTGCGGGTCGTATGCAAACTCCGCGGCAATTTTTACTCTGCCGTTGCCCGTTTCTCTGCCGAGGAATGTGATTTTTTCTATTTTTATCCCCTGACTGATACTTTCGGACTTTGTTTCCGCATTTATATCAAGCGTTGCGTCGAAATTATTCCAAAGCGATATGGGTGTTAAAATGTTTGACATTTTTATACTCCTCAGCAACTTATCTGCACGGTCGAGCCGTGACTTTCGGTTGCTTTTATAACGGTGATTTTGCTGTCTATTCTATGCTTTAATTCTTCAACGTGGCTTATAACGCCAATTGTAAAATCAGAGCTTTTAAGTTTTTCAAGCGCGTTCATTACTGTATCGACAAGCGCTGAATCAAGCGTGCCGAACCCCTCGTCAAGGAAGAAAAATTCAATGATTTTCATTGACTTAGCGCAAATCGTCTGCGAAAGTGCCAGCGCCAGCGATAAGGAAACCAAAAACGTTTCCCCGCCTGAAAGCGTATTTACCCCGCGTAGGTTTCCGCAGTCGAAGTTGTCGCCGACGAAAAACGCGTTGTCTTTATAGGTTAAAAAATACCTTCCGTCGGTAAGCTTTAACAGCGTTGAAGACGCAAGCGCCGATATATCGCAAAGATATTCGTTTGCAATAAATTCAAGAAATTTATTGTTTTTTGTTAAATCTTTAAGCTGTGAAAGCAAATCCCTTTCGCGGTTGATTTTTTCAAAATCTTTCAAAAGCAAATTCTTTTCTTCAAGTCTTTTTCCGCAATCGGTATAATTTGCGTTGAGTACCGCCGTTTCGCCGGTTAACTTGCTTATTTCCTCTTCAAGCGTGCGTTTTTCGGCTTTTGCAAGCGATACCGCATCGTCCGAAGCTTCGCATATTCCTTTAATTTTTTCAAGCTCTGTCCGCTTTTCCGTCAGCGCGGCAAGCTTACCGTCGTATTCCTTTAACTGCTGTTCCGCATTTGCAAGCGCGGTGAATTCCTCAACGGTTTTTACGCATTTTTCAACGCTATCAAACTTGTTTTCTTCCAAAAGCGCGCGTAACTTCTTCTTTAAGTTCTCCGCTTCCGTTATTGCGGCAACGTGCAAAGCCTTGTTTTTTTCTGCGGAAATTTCAAGAGAGTTTTTGCCGTTTTTAACTTCTTCAAGCCGCGCGGCAAGCTCGGTTTTTTGTTGTTTAAGCTTAGTCAAAGCCGCCTCGTTTCGGGAAACCGCAAGCGCGTAATCGGCGCAGTTTTCGCCGAAAATCTTTTTCAGCTCGTCTTCGATTTCATCGGCGCGCAGACGCAGCTCGGCACCGTCTTTTTTTATTGTTTTAAGCTCGCTTTCGCAAAGCTGTAAAAGCGAAACAAGCTTTTGCAAATCACCGCGCTTTTCCGCAAGAATTTTTTGCAGTTTTTCGCGTTCTTCGTCGCTTTCCTGCAACTGCCTTAATTTATCCTTTACCGCCGAAAGACTGAATTCGCTTACGTCGGCAACGCGCTGCCTGTACTCCGAGATTTTTGTTTTTACTTCCTTATCGATAAATTCAAAAAGCGGCGAATTTTCTTCAAGTTCGCGTATATCTCCGCCCAACCGCAGAAAATAATCCAGATTTTTAGCGTATTCTTCCTTTAAAACCGCGCCTTTAAACTGTCCTTCGAAAATAGCGTTAAGATTTGCGCCCGCACATTCCGCTAGATTTTTTTCAGCTTGCTCCGTTGCGGTTTCAGCCAGCCTTAAATCGGCGGAAATTTTATTGAAGCGTTCTTCCTTTAATTTATATTCCGCGCGCTTTGCTTCAAGCTGTTTTAGAACCGCTTTAAGCTTTTCGGGCTTGCCCTCGGCAGATTTATACGCCGCCGAAAGCGCGGTACAGTCGGCTATGCGCATATCGAAGTCGGATTTTTTACTTTCGGCTTCAAGTCTATTAAGTAATTCCGTTTCGCCTGCAAGCTTTGCGCTCAATTTGGAAATTTCGGAATTTATCGCATCCGCTTCCGCAAGCTTAGCGGTAATTTCTTCATTGAGCTTAACCGCCTCTCTGCACGCGGGAAGCAAAGCAAGGTTTTTGCGCAATTCTTCAACACGGCTGTGCTCGGCGGTGAGCTGTTCAATCAGCTTCAAAGTTTTTTCAAGTTCCGCGCGCTTTTCGTTCAAAGCGTTCAGTTTTTCGTACTTATCAAAGGCGGTTTTTGCCGACAAATTCAGCTTTGCAAGACGTTTGGTCTGCTCGTCAGCCCTTGTTTTCAGCGCGGAAAGAGTTTCCTTTGAAACATTTTCGTATCCTTTTAGCTGTCCGTCGAGGTTCTGAAATTCGCTTTCGACCGCTCGCTGTCTTAAACTTAATTTTTCCTTTAATCTGTCGCCGTATTTTGAAAGCGAAAACAGCCTTTCAATCAAAGCGAGTCTTACGGAAGGCGTTGACTTTACAAACTGCGCAAATTCGCCCTGCGGAAGCGCTATGCACTTGCGGAAATCTTCGTCGCCGACGCCCAGAATTTCTATAATTTTCTTTTCGACGGCGGAAGCCTTGTCTGCAATGCAAACTTCCCTTTCTCCGTCGTTTTCAAAGAGCATGGCTTTATGCGTTCCGCTTTTGTCCTTTTTCAAAACGCGCTCTACGGTGTAGGTTTTGCGCTTGCCGTTATTCAAAATATTGAAAACAAACTTGACTTCCGCCGAAGCGCAATGGTAATTGATAATATCCGTCTTTATTTCGCTGCGCTTTACGTTGCCGTACAACGCGAAGTTTATACAGTCCAAAATGGTGCTTTTTCCGCTGCCCGTATCCCCGAAAATGCCGAAAATTCCCGTCTTGGTCAAAGCTTCGAAGTCTATTATTGTATGCTCGGAAAAGCTGTTTATACCTTTAAATTCAAGTTTAAGCGGTTTCATTCTTCCTCCGTAAGCGAAAGAAACAGCGTAAGAAGCCCGGACGGAGCTTCAACGCCGTACCGCGATTTATAGTATTCGGAAAACAACTGCGATGCGCTTTTATCCTTATAGGAAATTTTTCCTGCGTCGGTTTGCAGATTTTTAACCTCGGCTTTCAATGAAACAAGATTTTCCTGCGCGTGCAACAATGCGCTTTGGTTTGCCGTGAGGGGTTCGGTTAAATTCAAAGTAAGCTCAACGTAATATCGAGTATTTTCGTGCAACAGTTTAATTCCGCTTTCGGTATCGTTAGCTTGCAGACGGATAAGCTTTTTTGCGCCCGTAATTTGAATTTGTTCGAAATTTTCTATTCCGTTTTTAGTTATATCGAATAAATTTACCGACTTTTCCGCGCCTGCTTCGTCAAAAGAAAACTGCATGGGCGCACCGCAATAGTATGCGTTTTTACCGATTTTCTGCCGTTTGTGAAGGTGTCCCAAAGCGCAGTAACCGCAATCGGGCAACAGCTTTAAAGGAACGGCGCGCGCTCCGCCCAAATCAATTTCGCGCTCGCTGTCGGAAACCGAACCGCCCGCAACGAAAATGTGCGACAAAAATATCGAAGGCATTTTTTCCCTTTTGCCTTCCTCGCCCGAAGCTATCCAGCGCGCGCACTTTTCTTCAAACGTTTCGTCCGACCTGCCCTCTTTAAAGCGCGCCTCGTTGGGATAGGGCAAAACGTTTATATAAACCTTTTCGCCCGAATTATTTTCAAAAATCACCCAGCCGCAACCTGATTTTACGGGGCGTGACTTGCCGTTGCCTCCGCATTTTACCGCATGCAGATTGTTGCCTACGATATAAACGTTAAGTTCCTCGGCAAGCGCGGAAGCCGCGGTTAATCTAACATAATCGTCGTGATTGCCCGAAATTACAATCACGGAACAAACTTCGGAAATTTCCTTAACCCCGCTGTAAAAAATTTCTTCCGCCTCGGCAGAGGGCGTGTAAGTATCGAAAATATCGCCCGCAATCAGCAAAAGCTCTGCGCCGCGTTCACGGCAGATTGAACCTATTTCCGAAAGAACCGCGCGGTATTCCGCGTAGCGCTCTCTACCCATAAGTTTTTTGCCGATATGCAAATCGGACGTGTGCAGAACTTTCATATTTCCGGAAAAAATTATATCTAAAAATTAAATTTTGCGTTGATGATTTAGAGAAATTCCATAATTAGGTTGACTTTTTCAGAGATTTCTCTATATAATTGTATTCACCTTATTTTTTGACGCAATTCAAAATTTGTTCAATTATAGTTCTTTTTACAAAAGAAATCAAGCGTTAAAACGGAGTTTGAAAAAAATGCCCTTTATTTCGGTTGCTGACGAGGTGGCGAAAAAATCGTTCACCCAAATCGAAAACAAGTTTATAACAAAATATATGCCCGTTCTGGAACCGACCGCGGTGAAAGTTTATCTTTTCGCCGTCTATCTGTACCAAAGCGGGGCTTTATCCTACTCTTTATTCGATTTGGCTAACGCTTTAAGCATTACCGAGGACGAAGCAAAGGACTATTTTGCTTATCTTGAAGAATTCGAGCTTGTTTCTATCGTGTCCGCTTCCCCGTTTGAAATAAAAATTCTGGACGCGGAAAACGTTTACGGCACCCCTAAGAAATTCAAGCCCGAAAAATACGCCGACTTTACAAAGAGCGTGCAGAACGTTATAAGCGGAAGAATGATTTCCACAAACGAATTCCGCGAATACTTTATTCTGCTTGACGAATACGGCTTTGAGCAGAACGCTCTGCTTATGATAATTAACTACTGCGTTAACCTTAAAGGCGCGGACATACGGCTTCAATACATAAAAAAAGTTGCAAAAAGCTTTGCCGACGAGGGCGTTACCACGGCGAAAAAGGTTGAAGAAAAGCTTTCGGCTTATACCTCGTCCACTCCCGCGCTTATAAGGCTTTTCAACGCTGTCGGCATAAAGAAAAAGCCCGACATCGACGACGACAAGCTGTATAAAAAATGGACGGAACATCTTGAATTCGAGGAAAGCGCTATTGTTGCCGCGGCTAAGCAGTTTAAGGTCAAAGACTGCGCCAAGCTTGATAACGCGCTTGAAGAACTGTACAAAAACCGCAAATTTGACGTAAAAGAGATAGAAAACTATTGCAAAACAAAGAATTCCGTCATTGCGCTGACAATCAACATCGCGAAGAATTTAGGCGTATATATGCAGGATTATACCCCATATGTTGAAAATTACGTTAACGTTTGGTGCAATCTGGGTTATACTTTCGAGTGTCTTGAACGCGTTTCCTCTTACTGCTTCAAAAACGACAGAAAATCGTTTGAAGATATGGACGGTTTTATTAAAACGCTGTATGAAAGCGGTATTGTTTCGGACGGAAGCGTTAACGAATACATTGAAAAACGCAACGCGGACGACAAGCTTTTAAAGGCTTTACTTACCGCGTGCGGTCTGACGAGAAAGATAATTCCGTGGGACAGAAACAGCCTTGAAAACTGGCGGAGATGGAATTTTTCCGACGAAATGCTGTTTGAAGCGGCAAAGCTTTCCGCGGGAAAAGCAAACCCTATGGCTTACATAAACGGTATACTGTCCTCATGGAAAAAAGACGGGATTTTTGAGGTTACAAGCATTGCAACAGAAGATAAATCTATTCAGCAAAATAAAATTAATTATAATAAAAATAAAAGACCTAGTTTATTAGAACAATGGCAAAGCACATTAGAAGCGATAGATGAAAACAAAAAAAGTTAGAGGACAATTTAATGACAAAACTAACAGAAAAAGATATTGCAAAATATATATTCAAAATTCAATTAAATTTTGAGAATGCTTATAGATTTGATACCAATGAGGAACGTCAACTTTTGATAGAAAGCTGGATGGATATTTTTGGACAATATCCTAAAGAAATTTGTGATATTGCTGTAAATAATGCACTTTCTCGCGCAAAATATGCTCCGCGTTTTGGTGACATTATGGAAGAAATTCAAATTTTAATAAACTCAAATGTAAAAAATGATGCTGAACTGTGGGCTGAAGTTATGGATATTAAATATGATATCTATGATATGTCAAGATATCTTCATTATCCTCAGCATTATGACGAATATTATGATAAGCTAATGTCAATTTATAATAATTTAAGCGACGAACTTAAATTATATTTTGTTAATTTGCCCTCGTTAATTGAATTTTCCGAATTAACAAAAGAAGAATTACCATTTGAAAAAAACAGATTTTTCAGAAATATGCCTATTTTGAGAAAACATTTAGACGCAAAAAATAAATCTTCAAAATTTTTAAAATCTTTAGAGCAAAAAGGACTAAAGCTAATTATTAATAATTCTGATGATAATGAATAAAAATTAAGCGTGGCTGAGTTTTTGTAAAAACTCAGCCACGCTTTTTACGTTTTTCAAACCACTTAGTTTACATTGTTATTGACGCACAACTGCCTAAACCTATCAGCGCAAAAATTAAAATCAATACTCCCGCCAATTCAATTGAACTGATAACAATTCCAGCGATTGCAAGCCCTCTACCGTCACCGTCATATTCCGGTTCCTGAGATTTTGTATACCCGCAAATACTTATTATCAAACTTATCAGTCCTCCCATAATTAAGGACAATACAAAACCTGCAACAGCTAAACCGTTACTGCGATGCACAACCTGGTATTTATTAGCCGACTGCGTAAGATTATCGGTTGCCGTACCGCAATGAGGACATACAACCGCATTATTGTTGATTTCTTTACCGCAATTTTTACAAAACATTGTTCTCTCCTTAGTGTATTAATAGTTTCATTATATTCCCAGTATACTGGGAAGTCAAGTATTTTTTCCAGTATTGTGGGAAAATATTTTTATGGACAGCTTCGGCGAAAGACTGCACGCACTTCGGCAGGAAAAGTCAATAGGTCAGGTTCAGCTTGCCAAAGAAATTAACGTAGGCAAATCGATTATAAGCCTTTGGGAGCAGAACAAATGCGAGCCTACCTTATCCAACCTCGCCTCTCTCGCTAAATATTTCAACGTATCAATCGATTATCTTGCAGGTTTAGAGGATTGATTTTCTTTGAAATAAAATTTATAAAAATTACGTTAAAATCGCTTGTTTTTTATTGTGTTTTATTATAAAATTATCAAGCAAACGCAGAGATGGCGGAGTGGTCGAACGCGCACGACTCGAAATCGTGTTACGGGCAACTGTACGGGGGTTCAAATCCCTCTCTCTGCGCCATAAACCGTTCTTGGGGTTTACCCGAGGACGGTTTTTGTATTGTAAACATTTTTATTAACAGTCTTGACTTTGTTAAAATTGTGTGATATTTTAATTATGTAATTTTCACAAATGACCAAAAAACAGGTTTTTACGGAAAACTTAAAGGTTTTCAGGTAAGCGGAAATATGAACAGCATGACCGGTTCTTACTGTAATATCAATGTACATTTAAGTGAAGAAGCCGCTGAAAAAGTTGCCGAATGGGTTGAAACCAACAAGAAAAAATACGGAATTATGAACCCCGCTTATTCAACCAACTCGGTTCACTGTATGATTAACCCGCCCTTCGGACTTACAAAAAAGTATATCGCGTTTATGGAAGACATTACGGCTTTTCTTACCGACGTCGCCGCGCCCGACTGCTGTCCTTTCTGCGGAGAACCGCTTGAAGGAAGCGACGATATAAGGCTTGTAGGCACATACGGAAGAATGTTCCACGCACACGAGCACTGCTTTGACGAATATGCCGAACAAGTAACCGCAAGTGAATCTATGGCGGCAAAAGCTCCTAACAACACTTTACGCGGATTGCTCGGCGCAATTATAGGGGCTTTGGCGGGCTGTATCGTTTGGGTTCTCCTCTACTTTATCGGTTACATAGCGGTTATTGCCGCGGCGCTTGCATCGCTGGGAGCCGCGTTTATGTGGGGCAAATTCGGCGGTAAAAACAGCAAAATAAAAATCGTTGTTATATGGGCTGTTACTATCGTAATGATTATGCTTGCAATGCTTACGGCTTATTTAATCGAAGTACAGCTTGCGATTAACCAATTAGTGTCCGAGGGCGAAGAAATAAGCGGAAGCGCATTTGAATGGCTTATTATTCTTATTAAAGACGACCCCGAACTGCGTACGGAAGTTTTGATTGACACATTAATTTCGTTCGTATTCATAGTTGTCGCAAACGTATATATGACTATCAACGTATTAAAAACGCAGAAGCTCGAAAGTCAGACATTAATAAAATACTGATGCAAATATTTACACCGTCCGTTTAAATACGGACGGTTGTTTTTTGGACAAAACTGTTAAAAGCGTTGACTTATAAACGGATATTTTATATAATTTTATATATTTATTAAACTTTACAGGAGAATTTACTGAAAAATGAAAACAGCCATCATTACAGACAGTAACAGCGGTATTACGCAGGACGAAGCCAAACAGCTTGGGATACGCGTTGTACCTATGCCCGTTCTTATAGACGAAGAATTGTATTTTGAAGATTTAACTTTAACTCAGGAACAGTTTTACGAAAAGCTTAAAGGCGACGCTAACGTTTCCACCTCCCAGCCCAACCCCATAGACGTAGGCGAAATCTGGGCGGAAGCGTTAAAGGAAAACGACGCGGTTATTTACATACCTATGTCAAGCGGACTTTCAGAAACCTGCCACACCCTTCAGCACTTTGCGAAAACCGAGGAGCAGTTTAACGGAAAAGTTTTTGTTGTGGATAACCAAAGAATTTCCATAACCCAGCGCCAGAGCGTTTTAGACGCGATGAAGCTTGCCGAGGAAGGCAAAACCGCGCAGGAAATTTATGATTTTCTTATGGATACGAAAATGCAGTCAAGCATTTATATTATGGTTGACACGCTTAAATACCTTAAAAAGGGCGGCAGACTTACTCCCGCCGTTGCGGCGATAGGCACGCTTTTGAAAATTAAGCCCGTTTTGCAGATTCAAGGCGAAAAATTAGACCAGTTTGCAAAAGTAAGAAAGCTTACCGACGCTAAAACAACCATGATTAACGCAATTAAAAAAGATTTGGCTACCCGCTTTAAAGATTTGGCCGAAGGCGGAAAAATGACGCTTGCGATTGCGCATACCGAAAATCTTGAAGAAGCCGAAAAGTTTAAGGCGGAAGTTATGGAAGAAATACCGAACGTGGAATTCACTTACATCAATCCCCTTTCTCTCAGCGTTTCCTGCCATATCGGGCCGGGGGCTTTGGCTATCGGCTGTACTATCAAATATTGATTTAAAGCTATAAAAGCAAACCCTGCAAGGCGCACAAATATCCGCCTTGCAGGGTTTTAATTTACAAAAAAACGGGCGTTCGCCTTACGGAAAACGCCCTATTGCACAAGTACCTCTCTTTCGGTTACCACACCATTTAATTCTACAACCATTGCACCAAGCAAAGATATTATGTAAAGAGATACACAATGCCGTATTGAGTATCTTTGCACAGTAACCGATTATGATTGTAATTTAATTGATGTGGTACCATAAATATATCACTATTTTTTTATGTTTGCAATAATATTTCGGATATTTCCTTATATTGTCAGAAGTTTTGCGATTAATAAGCAATTTTACCATAAAAAACACTGCGGTTAAAATACTGGAATTTGCAAAAAATATTTATATGCGTGAAATTGCTGTAAAAACCTACAAAAACGTGCGCGCAACCGTTAAATATTATACCGACCGAAGGTTTTCAACCATTGCGGGAACGCTTGTGTACTTCTTCTTAATGAGTATAACCCCCTTTCTGCTGTGGCTGGCGCTCGTTTTCGGAAACGTGGACGTCGGCAGATTTTTAAACCACCGCCTGCTGGAAGGCGCAAGACCCGTTTTAAGATACCTTAAAAACGCGGCTGTTACTGCGGCGGAAAACGCGGGCGAGGCGACAAGCTTCCGCGATTTGGCTTTCGACGGCGCCGGCATAGTGTTTTTGGCGACGTCGCTGTATTCTTCCACCAACTTTTTTTATCATTTACGGCGAAGCGGTGAAATTATTTACGAGAGCAACCGCGTTAACGGCGGTTTAAAGCTGAGGCTTATTTCCGTTGCGCTGATTGGCGCGTCTTTGATTATGATTGCGCTTGTTGCGGGTATATCCGTAATAGGCACAACGTTTATGGAAAAATTTTTGCCGAGCGGTTTATCGGACGGAATTTCGCTTGCCTTTATCACCGCGCTTATGTTCGGGACGGCAGTGGTACTGAATGTTTTTGCATGCCCGCAGAAAATCAAGCCCGCCGAGGCGGTTTGCGGAAGCCTGCTTACCACTGCGCTTTGGCTGATTTTAGGTTTCGGCTTCGGCGTGTATCTGAAATTTGCTTCACCCGAAAAACTGTACGGAAAAATTGCTTCGGTCATCGTGTTTTTACTGTGGTGCTACATTATGATGTGCTGTTTTGTAATCGGTATGATAGATAACGGCAAGCATATAAAGAGCGAACCGCTGATTTCCGAAAAAAATTTAAACGCTTATAAAGGGCTTTCTAAATGAAAGCCCTTTAAGGTATAACGGATCAAACCGCTTATGGTTTTGCAGTAGGTATAACCGCTTATAAAACGGTGTTTACGTTATTTGAACAACAGCAGGTTGAACGCGTCTGGCACGAGAACCAGTCGTTTCTGCCGCAACAGCCCATATTCAAACCGTACTGTCTGGCATAATACGCGTCGAAACAGCCGCAGTTGTTATTGTTTGCAGAGCTGTTGCAACCGCAGGAATTACAGCCGACGCGCCAGTTATTGTTGCAACCGCAACCGTGATTATGGCAGCCGCTTCTGTTAGAGCCGTAGAGCAAGGTATTCAAAAAGTCGCAGAAGCTGCAACGGTTACAGTTACAGCTGTTACAGCCGTTGTTATTGAAAGCGCTTACGCCGTTGCCGCCGCAGTTAGTATTACGGCCGCAGCCGCAAGATGAATTTACACACATTTGTATTTTTTTCCTTTATCCGAATAAGTTTGCAGGTCAAAGGTTTTCCCCCTTGCCTGTATTGTTATTATATGCGTAAGCGCATTGCGGCGTGATTATTGTTAAATTATAAAAGCGGTGCGGACCGATTGTCCGCACCGCTTACGCTTTATATATAAATTATTTGCCGAAATATCTTTTAAGAAGTCCCGCAAAGCCAGCGCCGTGTCTTGCTTCGTCCTTTGCCATTTCGTGAACGGTGTCATGAATAGCGTCAAGCCCAAGCTGTTTAGCGCGTTTTGCAAGAGCAAACTTACCTTCGCAAGCGCCAGCTTCCGCAGCTGCGCGCAATTCAAGATTTTTCTTTGTGGAAGGAGTTACAACCTCGCCGAGAAGCTCCGCAAACTTAGCGGCGTGTTCCGCTTCTTCATAAGCGTAACGCTTGTAAGCTTCCGCGATTTCGGGATAGCCTTCGCGTTCTGCAACGCGTGCCATTGCAAGGTACATACCTACCTCGGTGCACTCGCCGGCAAAGTTAGCGTGAAGCCCTTCCATAATCTCAGCGTCGTCGCAAACTCCGTCGCCTACAACATGCTCGCAAGCATACTTAGCGTCAGCAGATACGGGTTCGAATTTCTTTGCCTTGCAAACGGGGCATACTTCTACGCCGTCTTCTACGATTTCACCGCAAACTACACATTTCTTCATAATTTGTTTTTACTCCTATTTTAAATAATTTTATCTAAAAATATTGTACCACAAGCTTAACCTAAAATACAATATTTTTTTTGGATTATTATGGCAAATTTGGCATTTTTTACCATTTATGTGTGACATAGTACTTTGCAAATATCCAAAAATAAGTAAAAATGGGATATTTTTGAAATTACAGCGTGTTTATTAGATGTTCCAGCTCGCTGAAACTGTTTGCAAAAATTTCGGCTCCCGCAGATTTTAACTGCTCTTTCGAACGGTATCCCCACAGCACCGAAACGCATTTTATTCCCGCATTTTCGGCGGTTAATACGTCGGTTTCCCCGTCGCCTACAAACAGACATTCGCCTTTTTTAACGTTGAAATTTTCAATAATTTTCAGCGCGGTTTGCGGGTTTGGTTTTAACGGCATATCCTCCGTCTGTCCGTAAACGCAGTCAAAGCCGAATTTTTCAAGATGCTTTTTGTAGACGTTTTCTGCGGCTTTCTGCGGTTTGTTGGTGAGAACGGCAAGCTTTATTCCGTCAGCTTTAAGCTTATTTAAAACACGCTCCTCGCCCTCGTACAGTGCGGTCAGGCTGTTATCACACTTAGCAAAAGCGTTTGAAAAGTCTGCGTAAATTACAGGCGCAAGAGATGCATACTCTTTACCCGCCGCGCGTTCGACAAGCGTTTTTGCGCCGTTGCCGACAAACTTTATAGTCTGTTCAAGAGAAATTTCGGGAACGGAAAACCTTTTCAGGCTTGCGTTCAAAACACTGTGAATATCACGCGAGGTATCAAGTAAGGTTCCGTCCAAATCAAAAATTACGGCTTTTATCATTACATTTTTTCCGGCACGCCTATACCCAGCAGTTTAAGCGCGTTTTTAAGCGTCTGCAATGCGGCGCGGGTAAGCGCAAGACGGAAGTCTTTCGTTTCCCCCTCCGCCGTTAATATTTTGCAGTCGATATAAAATTTATTGTACTTTTGCGCAAGGTCTACCGCATAACGCGCAATCACGGAAGGCTCGTACTTGTCCGCGGCATCCTTTACCGTTTCGGGGAAAGCGGCAATAGATTTGATAACCTCGAATTCCTGCGCGTTCGGCTCGTAGCCTTTGGGCGGTTTTTCCTTAACTCCGCTTTTTAAAAGCACGGAATTCGCACGCGCGCAGGTATACTGAACGTAAACGCTGGTTTCACCCTCGAAGCTTAAAACCTTATCGTATGAAAAAGTTATATCTTTGATTTTGTTGTTGTACAGCGCGCCGAAAATAACCGCGCCCAGCCCTACTGTCTGCGCAATTTCCTTTTTGTTTTCCAGCCCGTGATTTTTTTCGTCGATAACAGCGTACGCCTTCTCTTCACAGCGGGCGATAACGTCCTCAAGCCAGACAACTTTGCCCTTCCTTGTGGACATTGCCCCGTCTTCAAGCGAAACCATTCCGTAAGCAACGTGCACCAGGTCCTTTGCCCACTCTTTACCCATTAATTCAAGCACTTTGAAAAACTGCTTGAAGTGCAGATTTTGCTGATAGGCAACAACGTATAAGCATTTGTAAAAATCGTAAGTTTTTTTACGGTATTCCGCCGCCGCCAAATCGCGCGTGGCGTAAAGCGAAGCTCCGTCCGAACGCAAAATAAGGCACGGAGGCATACCGTACTCCTCCAAATCCACTATTTGTGCGCCCTCGCTTGATTTAAGCAGATTTTTTTCGCGCAGTTCGTCGATTACGGATTGCATTTTGTCAGTATAGAACCGCTCGCCCGCATAGCTGTCGAAGGTTATATTCAGTTTTTCGTAAATAACTTTGACGTATTCGAGCGTGAGCGACTTAAACCATTCAAAAAGCTCGTTAGCTTCCTTATCACCGCTTTCGATAAGGCGGAAATATTCTCTCGCTTCGGCTTCCATTTCGGGCGTAGCCTCGGTATTAAAACGGACGTACAAATCGTTTATTGCGTGAATACCGCCTTTTTGCACATCATCGCGATTGCCCCAGCGCTTATACGCGCAAATAAGCTTACCGAATTGCGTGCCGTAGTCGCCGAGGTGGTTTATACCGACAACCTTGTATCCCAAAAACCCGAATATTTTATAGAGTGCGCCGCCGATTACCGTTGTTGACAGATGCCCGATATGAAAGGGCTTTGCAATGTTCACAGACGAATAATCTATACAAATCGTCTTGCCTTTGCCGGTTTCGGACGAACCGTAATTTTCACCCGCGTCCAAAACCTCTTTAAGGGTTGCTTCCGCAAGCCCCGTTTTGTTCACTTTGAAGTTGAGATAGCCGTTCACCGCCGAAACTTCGCTTATAGTTTCATCGCAAACATAAACGTTTTTAAGCTCTTCCGCGATTGCAACAGGGCTTTTTCTTAAAACTTTGGCAAATTTGAAGCACGGAAGCGCATAATCGCCCATATCCGAGTTGGGCGGCAGAGCTATTGCAGAATAAATTTCCGCCTCGCTTACTCCGTCAACAACAAGTTTTTTTGCAATATGTTGCTTGTAATCCATTTTAGTATTTCCTTTGAAAACAATTTTAGCATACACGTAAAATTTTGGCAACTTTACCGCCTATTCGTTTTGATTTTTTTTGATTATAGATTATAATTGAATACAGAAATTTAACTATTTTAAACAGGTATTTTATGAAATTAGGCGTTGTCGGCTTACCCAACGTAGGCAAATCAACTTTGTTCAATGCAATCACTCACGCTGGCGCGGAAGCCGCAAACTACCCCTTTTGCACTATTGAACCGAACGTAGGCGTGGTTGCCGTTCCCGACGAGCGGCTGGATAAGCTTGCGGCTTTATATTCAAGCAAAAAAATCACTCCCGCTATTGTGGAATTCGTGGATATAGCAGGACTTGTAAAGGGCGCTTCACGCGGGGAAGGCTTAGGCAACAAATTTTTATCGCACATACGCGAATGCGACGCGATTGTGCACGTTGTGCGCTGTTTCGAGAATGAAAACATAACCCACGTCAGCAACAAAATTGACCCCGTTGCGGATATTCAGACAATAACTCTGGAATTGATTTTATCTGATATTGAAGCCGTACAGAAGCGCGCGGACAGAATACGCAGCGCTGCGCGCGGCGGCGCAAACAAGGAAGCGGCTGCCGAGTACGCTTTTTTGGAAAAGCTTGAAAAGTTTTTAAGTGAAGAAAAGCCCGCCCGCCTTTTCAAATGCACGGACGAAGAACAGCCTTTGCTTGAAAATCTGTTTTTATTGACGAACAAGCCCGTAATTTACGCGGCGAATATTTCAGAGTTCGATATGGGCAAGGATGAAAACGAAATTCCGCTCGTCAGCACAGTCAAGAAATATGCGGCAACCGAAGGCAGCGAGGTTTTGGTTATCTGCGCAAAGACCGAAGAAGAGCTTTCGCAAATGGAACCCGAAGAAAGCGCGATGTTTTTGGAAGAGTTAGGCTTAAAGGAAAGCGGTTTAAACAGATTAATCAAAAAAAGCTATGCGCTGTTGGGGCTTATCTCCTACCTTACCGCCGGCGAAAAGGAAACCCGCGCGTGGACGATTGTAAAAGGTACGAAGGCTCCGCAGGCGGCGGGAAAAATTCATACCGACTTTGAAAAAGGCTTTATCCGCGCCGAGGTTGTGGAATGGGAAACGCTTTTGGAATGCGGCGGACTTGTCGGCGCACGCGAAAAGGGCAAAGTGCGCTCGGAAGGCAAGGAATACGTTATAAAAGACGGCGACGTGGTGCTCTTCCGCTTTAACGTTTAAAATGAAATTTATTATCTACGGTTATCTGCCCTACGAAGCCAAACTGATACGCGAAGAAGTATTTTGCGCCGAGCAGGGATTTATAAACGAATTTGACGAAACGGACACTATATCCTCTCATTTGGTTGCTTTTGAAAACGGCGTGCCGATTGCAACCTGCCGGATTTATCCTAACGAAAACGGTTACTGCATAGGCAGAATTGCGGTTATTAAAGCTTACAGAGGTAAAAAAATCGGAGCGCGCATTATTGAAGAAGCTGAAAACTATATCCGAGGGCAAGGCGGAAAACAAGTTTCGCTTTCAGCACAGACGCGTGTTGAAGAATTTTACCGAAAACAAGGCTATTCCTCTTTCGGCGCCGTATACCTTGACGAAGATTGCCCGCACATAAAAATGATTAAAAAACTTAATTGACTAAAAATGCTTAGCAGACTAAATTGTCAGCTAAGCATTTTTTATTTATTGCTGTTTGGATAAAATTTCCAGCCTTACCTCATCTTCGGAATCAACTGAAATAAAATCTATATCCTCTTTTAAAAGGTAACCCGTTCCCACGCTCTGCCCACCGCCGTTCACAAGCGATACCGCAACCGCGTTTTGCGAAGCGTCGATTACCATTCCGCTCACACCGCTGTCACGATAAGTTTCTATACGGCAGATTTTTTTGTTTTTCTGTATGTACCGCAACATAGTTTCAAGCACGTTTTTGCCCTCGGCGTCGATTTCCTTATGATAAAAATTATAAAACGGCATAAGCTTTTTCAGCGCATTTATACAGGGCGTATCCTGCCTTATCATTGTTATATCTTCGGTTTCTCTGCATTGAAAACCGTCCCATCTGCCATCGGGGGAAACACACTCCAAAATATAAAAATCGTCGTCGTAATCGTACACGAAACCTACGGTAAAAGTATCCGAACCGCCGTTTGAAGAATAAATTTCGCAAAGCGTTTGTTCGCTTTTTATTTTTTTAAGAAGATTAATCATACAAAGCCCCTATAAAAAAGTATTTATTATTATAGCTTTTGACAAAATATTGTCAAGCCGAAAACGGCACAGAAAAGCCCCGCGGATATATTTTATCTGCGGGGCTTGCTTCGTAATATTTTAATTTAATTATTTTTTAAGTTCTGCAAAGTACTTGATTGTTCTTACCATCTGCGAGGTGTAAGAATTTTCGTTATCGTACCAGCTTACAACCTTAACAAGCGTTGTACCGTCGCCGAGGGGCATGCACTTCGTCTGCGTAGCATCGAACAGCGAGCCGTACGTCATACCGATAACGTCGCTTGAAACAAGTTCTTCTTCGGTATATCCGTAGGAAGCCGAAGCCGCAGCCTTCATAGCGCCGTTTACAGCCTTAGCGTCTACTTCGCCTTCGCAAACTGCGATAAGCTGGGTAAGCGAACCGGTGGGAACGGGAACGCGCTGTGCGCAACCGTCGAGTACGCCGTTAAGCTCGGGAATAACAAGACCGATAGCCTTTGCCGCGCCCGTGGAGTTGGGAACGATATTAACGGCAGCCGCTCTTGCTCTTCTCAAATCGCCTTTGCGGTGAGGCCCGTCAAGAACCATCTGGTCGCCGGTGTATGCGTGGATAGTCGTCATATAGCCCTTTTTGATTTTGCAGAGCTTGTTAAGCGTGTAAGCCATAGGCGCAAGGCAGTTTGTGGTGCAGCTTGCCGCGGAAATAACGGTATCCGAAGCGCTGAGCGTTTTTTCGTTTACGCTGAATACAACCGTGGGCAAATCATTGCCTGCAGGTGCGGAAATAACGCACTTTTTAGCGCCCGCTTTGATATGAGCGGAAGCCTTTTCCTTCGAGCAATAGAAGCCCGTGCATTCCAGAACAACGTCAACGTCCAAATCTTTCCAAGGGAGATTAATTGCATCTTTTTCAGCATAAATCTTGATAGTTTTGCCGTTAACCGTAATGGAATCCTCACCCGCAACAACGGAATCGCAGTACTTGTATCTGCCCTGAGCAGAATCGTACTTCAACAGATGAGCAAGCATTTTGGGGCTTGTCAAATCGTTGATAGCTACAATTTCATAGCCTTCGGCATCAAACATCTGTCTGAAAGCAAGGCGGCCGATACGACCGAAACCGTTAATTGCAACTTTTACATTTGCCATAAAATAAATTCCTCCGAATTTGAAATTCTGTTTTTAGTTTGATTTAAAATCGTTACAATTATAACAAATAAGTTTTTTTAAGTCAACAGTTTTTTCGGGTATTTCAAAACAGTATATTTTGCGAATATTAATTGAACAAATTCGGTAAATAAACTTGAATTTTGGCGTGTTATGCAGTATAATAAATCAGGTATTCAGTTTACCCTTAATTAAATAATATGTTTCGGAGGTTTTTATGGCACACAAGTTGGTTTCCGCACAGGAAATGCTTGAAAAAGCAAGGGACGGCAAATACGCCGTAGGTCAGTTCAATATCAATAATCTGGAATGGACTAAGTCCATTTTGCAAACGGCGGAAGAACTTCATTCCCCCGTTATTTTAGGCGTTTCCGAGGGCGCGGGCAAATATATGACGGGCTTTAAAACGGTTGCGGCAATGGTTTCCGCCATGCTTGAAGAACTTAAAATAACCGTTCCCGTAGCGCTTCACCTTGACCACGGCACTTACGAGGGCTGCTACAAGTGTATCGAAGCGGGCTTTTCGTCCATAATGTTCGACGGTTCCCACTTCCCCATTGCCGAAAACGTTGCAAAAACCAAAGAACTTGTTGAAGTTTGCAAAAAGAAAGGTATCAGCCTTGAAGCCGAAGTCGGCGCTATCGGCGGCGAAGAAGACGGAGTTGTCGGCAAAGGCGAGTGCGCAGACCCCGACGAATGTAAAAAAATTGCCGACCTTGGCGTTACGATGCTTGCGGCGGGCATAGGCAACATTCACGGCAAGTACCCCGCAGACTGGGCGGGGTTAAGCTTTGAAACGCTTGCCTCAGTCAAGGAAAAAGTAGGCAAAATGCCCCTTGTTCTTCACGGCGGTACGGGCATACCCGTTGATATGATTAAAAAGGCAATTTCTTTGGGAGTTGCAAAGATTAACGTTAATACAGAGTGCCAGCTTTCGTTTCAGGAAGCAACCCGCGCTTATATCGAGGCGGGCAAGGATTTGGTCGGCAAGGGCTTTGACCCCCGCAAACTGCTTGCGCCCGGCTGCGAAGCAATTAAGGCGACCGTCCGCGAAAAGATGGAAATCTTCGGAAGCATAAACAAAGCGTAAAATTTTAACAGACTTCCACCGCCTTTACCGCACTTATAAGTACGCAATAGCTACAGAAAGCTCTCGGACACTTGTCCGAGAGCTTTTAACAACACATTATTATAAAGATAAATTGAAATTTATCTTCTTATATATGCAACTATCTGCGGCTCTGTACCATTGCATGCATATTCACATACAAGCAAGTACTTATCATCCGCAGCAACACCATAGCATCTATCTTTACCGGGGATTTCAATTTGATTTCCCCAATAAACACAACGGTCATCAAGTAATTTTACAGATTGTCCGTTCGGTAAACCGTATTCCAAATTTATGTAAAATCCGTTTAGCAAATTAAGGTCGTTAACCTGTAAGCCTTGAATTTCAAGTGCATTGAATTCTTCTATCAAAGTCTTTTTCAGCTTCTTAAATTCTTCAAAGCCGCCTCGTTTGATACATTCCGCCGCAATGCACGTTCCCCCCAAAGGATGCCCGTCCGTTTTCACGCAACCGCCGCAATCTTTCATTCTGTCGCAGTCGTTACAGCATTCGACGCCACAAATTGATAACATATTGATTTCCTCCGTAAAATTACCGTATATCGTATAATCATAGTAGCATAATATATGCAAAAAAACAAGCAGTCAATAACAGTGCAGGATTGCTGCGCTTAATTCTCTTTCGTCTGCGGGGTTTATTTTTTTAAAAAACGCACATACTTTTTACATTATGAAAAGAAAATTGCTTTTGGTATGTGTTGTACTCTCTCTGCTTCTGCTTATTTTGCCCGCGTGCGAAATGGATGCAAGCGGTTCGGTTAAATCGCTTACAAAACCGTATATAGGCGAATACGAATGTGTTGAAGCACGTCTCGGCGAAACCGATTTGCTTGAAAAGTACGAATTTATTAAAATTACGCTGATTGACGATAAAAAAATGGAAATAGGCTTTAAGCCCAAAAACGGAAGCCAACGCTCCTTCGAGGGCGAATACAGCGTTGACAGCGAAACACGCGAATTTACCGGCGAAGCCGGCATGTTGGGTTATAAGTTTAAAGAAAAAGTTAAAATAGAAAACGGCGAGTTCGTTATATCAAAAATTATAATGTCAAAACCGCTTATTATGAAATTCAAAATGAAATGATTATAAAAGCGCCCGCGCGTTTATACCGCGCGGGCGCTGAATTTTATTCTGCCGAACTGTTTTCTGTTGCCGAATTGTTTTCCCCGGGTGAATTATTGTCTGCGGAAGTCCCTCCGCCGTCCTTATTGCGCCATTTATCAAACAGCTTTTTAATACCTTTGGAAATAAAAAAGCCCGCAACACCGCATGCGGAACCTATCAAAATTCCGCCTAAAACGTCCGTGGGATAGTGCATGCACAAATAAATTCTGGAAAAAGCAACAAGCGCGGCGACAATTACCGCAGGTATGCCCTTAGCTTTAAAATACATAACTATACACACCGCCGCCGCAAACAGCGCAGCCGTATGCCCCGAGGGGAAAGACGAATCGGTCGGCTCGCGCACGCCGATTAGCTGATGAAATTCCTGAAAACCCAAAGCAGGATAAGTTTCCCACGGTCTTGCGCGGTTGACAGTTAACTTTAATATTACATTGACTATTAAAACGTCCAGCACGAACGCGGCGCCTACGCCCACACCCGCCCAGCGCGTTTTTTTGAAAATGAACAGCACTATTGCGGAAATTATTGCCGCCGCGCCGAACTCGCCGAGATACGTTATGTATTTCATAATGTAGTTCAGCCACGTCTGGTCGTGAAAAACCGCGTCGAACCACTGTAAAATTTTTATATCCATAATTAATTCAAGGCTTGTAGTTACCCGTTATTTCCTCTATGCCTTCCGTATCGGGCGCGCCGAGAAAAGAAAGCTGTTGGTCGGCTTCTGCATTTGCGGCAATCTGACCGTTTCTGCCGACTGCACGCGTTACAAGACGTTCGGTTTCTTCATCATACACGGCACAGTCGTACTCCATTTTTGCTAAATTAGGGTCGGCGTACATTTTTGCGAGCAGTTCTCTGCGTTCATCTTCGCTCGATTTGTTGCGAACGTACACAACTATGAAAATCAAAAGCGTTATTAAAAACACCGAACCCAGCACTATAGCCATTATCTGCCACAATTCCATAAAATAATTTTACAACTTAATTATTATTATGTCAAGTTTTAATTTGATTTAGCCGTTAAATCGTTGTATAATAATCGCGCTTGGGAAATTGTACTTATTTTACGGATAAAATTCATATGGCTATCGACAAAAGAATTTTAAAGACAAAAACGAACATTAAAAACGCTTATATGCGTTTGACAGTGGAAAACAGGCACGAAAAGATAACCGTTTCGCAGATTGCCGAAAAAGCAAATGTAAACCGCTCTACCTTCTATCTTCACTACGCCGATACAGCGGCGGTTGCAACGGACATAGAAAAAGAGATTTCCGCTAAAATTACGAACTATCTCGACTGCTTCGACATAGCGGACGTTTACGGCTCTGCCTGCCGTATATTTACTAACCTTTCATCGGCGCTTGACGAAGACGCGCTGCTTTCAAATTATTTGCTTATTTTATCGAAAGAACCCGCAAACATTCTGGAAACGATATTCACCGAAAAAACCACCGCCGCAATGTTGAGGGCCTACCCCTATCTTACGGAAAGCGAACTTGTTTTTCCAGTTACGTTTGTATCTGCGGGAATCGTTTCAACATATCTCAAATGGACGCAAGCGGACAAGACGCAAATGCCTATGGAAAGCCTTATAAAAGAATTAAGTTTTATTATAAATATGATTATAGAAAGCCTTGCGGAAAGAAAATCCGCTTGAATAATCGGCTGATTTAACAGCTTTTTAAATATTTTGTGCGGTCTTATATTAAGTCCGCATTATTTTTTACATAAAAAGCGGCAACAATAAATATATTATTGCTATGAAAAAGATTGCGTTTTGCGGCGGAGGAAGCGCCGGACATGTTATTCCTAATATCGCGGTTATAGAAAACCTCGGCAAAGACGCCGAAGCGTGCTATATAGGAACCGACGGCATTGAAAAGAGAATTTGCCGAAGCAACGGAGTTGATTTTTACGAGTGCGACGCCGTGAAGCTTGTGCGCGGTAAAATTCTGTGTAATCTTTTACTGCCGTTCAGACTTATAAAGAGCGTAAAATCCGCAGGCAAAGTTTTGGACGAAATAAAACCCGATTTAATTTTCTGCAAGGGCGGTTACGCATGCGTGCCTCCCGCACTCGCCGCAAAAAAGCGCAATATCCCTGTAATAACGCACGAATCGGACGTAAGCTCGGGTCTGGCGAACAAATTCATTGCAAAACGCTGTAAAAAGGTTTTAACGTCATTCCCCTCCGCCGCGCGGAGCTTTCCCAACGGAATTTGTACGGGCACGCCTATGCGCAACAGTATTTTCGGCAAAAGCAAGGTTGAAGCGCGCGAATATTTCGGACTGGATATGCGCCCTACTCTCGTTGTTATGGGCGGCGGGAACGGCTCTGCAATAATAAACGAAAATATAAGAAAAGCCGCGCCCAAGCTGTGCAAGGACTTTAATATTCTGCACCTGTGCGGAAAAGGAAAAGCCGTAAACACAAATATTTACGGCTATAAGCAGATTGAATTTGAAAACGATATGGGAATGGTTTACGCTTGCGCCGACTGCGCCGTTTCAAGGTGCGGTTCGAACACCGCCCACGAGCTTATCGCCCTTAAAATCCCGTCGCTTTTTATTCCTTTGGAAAATAAGCGAAGCCGCGGCGACCAGATTAAAAACGCGGAATATTTCAGCGCGCTGGGACTGTGCAGAGTTTTAAGCGAGCGCGATTTGAACGAAAAAACGCTTGTTGCAAACGTTTATACGCTGTTTTCGGACGAAAATTTGAAAACCGCGCTTGAAAAAAGCGCGGTCAAATGCGGAAACGAACGAATTATAAAAGAAATCTACGGAACCCTTTACGGCGATTGATTTTACTTAAAAAGGCAGTAAACCGTAACCGCTTAAAACCATTTTGACCGCCAAAAGTATTAAAATCGCGCCGCCGACAATAGTTGCAACGCTTGCCTTTTCTTTAAACAGCTTGCCCACTCTTATGCCGATTATAACGCCTGTAAGGGAAATTATAAACGTTATAACTCCGATTAAAGCAACGCTTATCCACGCCCACGTCTGAACGGGCGACAGACCGCCTATTATAGTGTTTAATGTAAAGCCGAAAAACAGCGCGTCAATGCTGGTTGCTACTCCTTGAATAAGTACGTTGACGTATGAAAAGTTTTTAACTTCGATTTCCTCTGCTTTTTTTGATTTAAGGTCTTTTATTCCGTCGAAAATCATCTTCCCGCCGAGAATTGCAAGCAGTGCGAAAGCTATCCAGTGGTCGTATAAGTCGAATTTTTCAAACTGCGCAAAGAGCGTTCCTATGTAAAAGCCGATTATGGGCATTATTGCCTGAAAAATTCCGAAAGTCAGCGGAATTGAAACGGCTTTGACTTTATTTAAATTGCGGAACACTATTCCGTCGCATACCGATACGGCAAACGCGTCTATTGCAAGCGAAACGCCCGAAAGCAGAACGGAAATTATCAGCACGGCTACCATAATACGTATATTATAACAAACCGAGGTTTTAATGTAAATGCTTTAATTTAATTTATTTTTAAATAGCCGAAAATTTTTTATGAAAAACGCTCAAAAGCGTTTGCTTTTTTTTATTATTTAAGTATAATTATATTGCTTAACAAGATTAGTTGTTTTGTTTGGCAGATTACGAATATTATTGAGGCGTACGGCCGGTTGGCAGAGCGTTCTGCGTTAGGTCGAAGGTTGTGCGTTTCAGTTCTTAATTTTATATTGAGGCGTAGCGCAGTTTGGTAGCGCGTCTGGTTAGGGACCAGAAGGTCGTGGGTTCAAGTCCCGTCGCCTCAACCAAAATTACCCGTTTTCGAGCGAAAAACGCCCGAAAACGGGCTTTTTTTATGCGTTTTTGCACTGTTTAAGCGTTGATTTTATCCCGCAAATTGCCATATTTGGGGCAAAAATGGGGCAATCAGTAGTTTAACTTGTTACCTTCAGCAATTAAAAACTCGTCGGATAGGTCGGTGTAAGCTTCACCCAACGCCCCGAGCGAGTGCCCCATAAACCGTTTTCGGGCGGTTTCGTTCACTCCGCACTCCACGCAGCGCGTGTTAAACGTTTCCCGCATGTCCTTTAAAGAGTGCCCGGGCAAAAGCGCGCGGAATTTCTCGCGGATACGTTGCGGAACGTAAAAGCGCAGCTCTTCCACTCCTTCAAGGTACGGCCGCAGCATGGGCGATATAGGAATTTTTTTATATTCGACCTTTTTATTTTTGCGCTTACTGTTTACGGCGACAATAAAAGCGCCCTCGATACGCGCGCTGGCGTACTCGTTCGGGCGCAAGCCCGTATACAAAGCAACGGCAAACATAAGCTGCCATACCGTGCCCGCGGTAAGCTCCAACAGCCGGCGCTCTTCTTCTTTGGTTAAGGCTATGCCGTGCTCGCACTCATGCGGAATAAATACAACGATATCAAGCGGATTAAATTTAATAAGCCCGTGCTTTATTGCCGCCTCGAATATCTGATTTAACCGCCCGTGCACCTCGTCCGCGGTTTTGCCGTAGCCTTTGGCGGTGATTCCGTCCAAAAGCTGTTGGCACATTCCCGGCGTTATACTTTTAATCGGCAACGAGCCAAACAGCGGCTGTATGTGGTTTTTATAGCGGTTTGTTTCCGTTTTGTACGTCTGAGCGGTTACCGTGCGCCGCCAAAATGTTTCAAAATAGTACGTTGCGAATTCGTGGAAGTTTGTCGGAACGCCCGGCAACGGGTTGTCCTTGTCGTTGGCTTTAAGCGCCGCAATAAATCTAACTTTAAGCGCTTGCAAGTTAGGCGCCGACACAGACAGGTTATAACCGTTGCGTTTATATCGAGCTTCATAACTGCATGAATTTTTCCCGCGTATGCGTTTGCGGTAGTGCACCGTGCAACCTTCGGCGCGGAAGGTGTTTCTTAAATTTTTAGGCATTTTCAAAATCTCCTTGTCTGTAAATTTTAAAAAGCCTATAAAGTCCATTCTGAGCGGCGGTGCTGATGCGCTGCCGTTCTCGTCTACCGGTTGCCGCAGTTCTGCGGCGATTTGCGCCGCGAGCTGCTGAAATTCCGCGGCGTTGTTGTTTGCATGGGCGAGTACCAACTGCCCGGCAAGAGTTAAAATTTTTTGCTCGTTCATTGTCTGAACTCCTCTTAAAGTATTCACCCGGTTAAGGTGTACCGCAAAGAGTAGTTCAAGCTTTTATAGTTTGGCAAGACATTAACCGCAAAAAGTTTTTTGCTTAATTTTTCCGAATATTCGGAAAAATTTTACTTATGCTCTGTTTGCCATGCTCGCCGCGGGCGGCGTGTCGTTGTCGCTGCCGTTCAGAGTTCTAACCATTTTTAAAATAAACTCCTGCAAATAAGGCGACAGTTTACGAAACTCGTATAATAAATCGTCCTCTATCGGCGTGATATACTCTCTTTTTGTTGCTCTAATTCCTGCAGCTATTTCTTCCGCAGTAAAGCCGCTACCAATGCCCAACGCGCGCTCAATTGCTTGTATGGTATCTATACGCGGATTTTTCGTATGTCCTGAAAAAATATCGTCAACGGTGCGCTTAGGTATTCCTGCTAAATCAGATATTTCTTGAAGTGTCATTTTTCTTTTTTTCTTTTCAATTCTGAGTTGTTCAATAGTCATATTATGCCTCCTTAATTGTATTTTAAAAAAAATCACGGTAAATTGCAATATTTTTATTAAATTTGTTTGACTATCGCAAAATATCGTGATAATATTGTTTACAACATAACGTTTAACCGTGATTTTTAAGGAGATTTATGAACAGAATAAAAGAATTAAGAAAAGCAAAAGGCATATCCACAGTACAATTAGGCAAATATTTAGGCTTAACTAATGCGACAATAACGAATTATGAGAACGGGCGCAGAAATCCTACTCCCGCAACTTTAATAAAGCTTGCTGACTACTTCAACGTAACGGTTGACTACTTAATAGGACGTGACGATAACTCGCCGGAAGCGATAGCCGCAACACTCCACACACAATTAAAGCAATTAGCGGTAACAATGCCCGCGACAGACGAAACGTCTAAAACCGTTAGAGGCTTTTTAAAATTCAATTTTTGGGAGCGCTTGCAGTTGCCTAAGGCGTTCCGCAAGTTATTGAAGGAGCATGACAACGTTGTTTTTTTAGATAAGTACATAGACGGTAACGATAAGCTTTATGAGGGCTATTTTTGGCTTGATAGGTCTGCCGGTGATAAAATTGCCGTTATCGGTGAAGATTTAACCACTTTAAAGCGCGATTTTATAGCAACCGTTAACGAACGTTTTGCAGGCGGTGCAAAATGAGCAGCCGCAAGCGCGAGCCGGAAGGGCAAAAACTGCCGCCATACGTTGGCGAGGACGGTAGATTATACTTTAATTTTGCGCAAGGGCTTGAAGTACTTATCCGAGAACGCTCGCCCGGTACAACAAACGTTTTTGACGAATACACCTACAAAATAACGGCATGCAGATACATAGGCGGCACGGAATATTATGACGTTGAGCAAAACGGCATAGCAAAGCCCGCGCCGGACAGCGCAAACCGCGTTAAATACCTTATAAGCCGTTACGGCGTTAAAACGCTTTACACTGGCATGCGGTTAGAGCTGCCGCTCACCGTTGAGGAAGTACAAAGATATTACGAAAATATTGAACGCGTTTTTGATACGTCCTACGCCACCGCAATGCTGATACCGGAATATAAAGCAATACGCGCGGAGTTAACAAAAACCGCTTGCAAAATAGGTTACGCCGAAGCCTACCATCGTTTAACCGAAGCCGCAGAGCTGGAAGCCCGGCAAGAGGAATTACAAACGCAAGCGGAAAATATTTTGCGGGCGCACTACATTAACCCGGACGATTTAAAAATAACTCCACGTTGCGAGCGTTGCGGCGGTAAAGGTTTTGACGTTTTCGGCATATGCTGTTGCGCGGAACGTCAGCGCGATAAAATCAAGGCTTATAACGCTGCCGAGCGGTTACGGCTTAGGCGGCTTATAAATAACTAACGCCCAAGGGCGCGCAAATTGCGGAAAAGCGTTTGCGCGGGTAAGGCGGCGCGGCTGAATTACAACGGTTGCGGCGCTATAACACGGCAACACTCCCCCGCTGCTTACGTCGGCGGGGCGAGCAAGCCACAATAACATAGCATACACTTAGGTTTTTTCATCATATTCCTCCTTAAAATCGGAGTAGGCGCGGGCGAGTATGGGCAAGGCTCGCCCGCTGCCGAAACGATACCCGAGGAACAGCTAAAAATTTAATATCGAGGTAACAACAATGCAATACATAATCGACAGCGACAAGCTGGACGTTAAACAGCTTGAGGAGTTCATGCTGTTTTTATCAAAATTAATATTTGAGTGCCACAAACAAAACGCGGAGGCCGAACAAAACGAGCGCTCCACCGCCCTATTAAATCAAGCGGTCAACGAAACGCGCAAAGGCGGCGCGCAATGACACTTAAAGAAATACTCGAAGATTTAAAAGATTTAAGCTTACACTTAACGCGGATTTATGCGGCTGTTGGTGAAGCACTATCTGAGGAAGAGCAAAACCGCAATAAATATTTGAAGTTTGTCAAATGCGAAAAAGCCGACACGGCCGAACAGCAAAAAAGGAGTGTAAAAAATGGACGCTAATACATACATAGCCGAGGCGGCACGCGTGCAGCAAAGCAACGATTTTACTGCATGCGTAAACGAAATACACCGGCAGCCGCTGAAATTTCCGGAATTGCGGGAACGCTTAAAACATATTGCGAGCTTATGCTGGGGTTTGTCAATAGACTTGCAAAACGAAATCGAATTGCGCGAGACGCTGGAACGCGGCTACAACCACCAACGCAAAGCATTGCTTGAATTATTCGAGCAACTAAAAAATTGCACTCTTCCGGCGCATGAGCAAGTAAGGTTTTACAAGCAAGGCATTAAAAAAATACTATATCCGAACGGCGTTGGCACACGTGCAGGCGCTAACACCCCGGCAACCGAACTCACGCCGGAAGATTTCGAAGCACGTGCAAAAAAACGAAAAGACCGCCGCGAGTACCACAAAAAGCAAGTTAAAGTACCTAAGCGGTTGCCGGACGAGGCATTATCGCCGGAAGAGTTAGCAAAGCGCGAACGCCAACGCGAATATAAGCGCCGCTATATGGAAAAGAAAAGAGCCGCTCAGGCACAAGGGGGAAATAATGACAATGAAAATACTTAAAGGCGCGCCTATAAAGGGCGCAGTTATAGGAAAAATATTTAAAGCGAGCGAGCAAGCGGAATTTTTTGCCGCCGTAGAACGCGTAAAGGCTAACGGCTTAACCGCCGAAGCGCGCGTAAGGTTAGGAAACGGCAACGCGTTTGCCGGTGCTGTGCTTGCCGTTGATACCGGAGTGTAAAGCAATGGCAAAGCCTATAAATTACTCCGTACGGCTCAATAATTCAGAGTTAAAACGCTTACCGCAAGGCGTGCGCAATGCCTTGAAGGTAAAGCGCAACTACTTAAATATTACGGCGCAACGTCTGGATGGCGGCGCTGTGGTGTACACTGTTAATTTTAGATGGGGCGGCTATAATATTTACGCCGTTTCGGCCGTTGATATTGCCGACGTCAAAGAGCGGTTCATAGCTGCGGCTAATGCAAACTAAATACCACCCGGTACAGCGGGCGCAATACAAGCCCGCTTTTATTGAAGGGTAGCGCAATGGCAGCGCACACGATTTTTAATTGCCGTGTTGTGGGTTCAACTCCCACCCCTTCAACCAAAACAAGCCCCCGGCAGGGTTCAAACCGCGTTAGCGTTCTCATAAACACGGACACAGGGCAAGCTTGCCGCGGGCGGTAACACTCCGACATGCACCCCCGCGGCGGGGTTCGCGCTTAATAGTAAAATCGTTGCTCATCGGAGAGCAGAACGGCGAACATTATGCGAGCAACGGACAGGCGTCGCCCGACGTTGCCGCAAATGGTTGTCGTTTCTGAGCGACGATTTTCAAGCGCGATACACTTTGAAAATAATCGGGGACACGGGGCAGAGCCTCGCGCCTAAAACATTGTCAGACTTGCCTAAATGGCAATGTCTGACACGTGCTAAAATACCAAAACAGGGGAAACTAAATCAATGGCAAAAGTAAGTTTGAAACAGGTTTTGACACGCTTAACGCCGAAATACGGCGAGTTTATGAAGCTGATAAACTACATTTACAGCGTGCAGGGAACGGAATCGGCGCGGCTTGATTTTAGCGCCGCCGCTAAGGTTCTCGGCTTGGACTGGAAAACTGTCAAGAGGCTTTGTGACAAGCTCGCAAAAGCAAATATAATCTACTATGAAGGCGCTGGACTGCGGCTTAATTCCGCCGTTCTGATTACCGAATAAAGCAAACAATTTAATATATAGCGCGCCGCCCTTTAAGCGCTTTACAAGCAGGTCAGGTTTCGGAGTATAAGCCACCGCATTAAAGTTACGCTCCGTCCACGTTGTCAGCGTGGTAAAATAATAGACGGCTGGAAGCCTATGAAAATTTAGCCGCCGCGGGGCATAGGGTGCGGCAACGGTGCAAACCGTTACGGTTAAATTTTGGAGCAAGTGCTCTTCCATTCAGGGGGAGCAGTATGCCCTAACCTCACACACGCCGCGCGACGTTCTAACCGCGTTAGCGTTCTCACATTCAAACGCTTTTAACCACAGTTTAAGGCAAGGTGCGCCTATTTAGCAAATAGGCGGCCGTAAATGATTATACGGTAAGCGCTCGCGGCGAGTGCGCCTTAATGTGTGCATGCACATTTACAGCGAGCGCAGAGCGTTTTAAAATAGCCGCAAGCGGCTTTAAGCTGTTAAGGGTTTGTTTGTCGGTAGCCGGGCAAACCTCTGAAATTCCGGATATCCGGAAAACAAGCAAAGCGCCCGGACATATTCGAGCGCCTTCTATTATGGACTTTATAGGCTATAATTGTGTTATGGCTATTGTTGGGGCAATATTGGGGCGTAACTTGACAAGCGCTTAAAACTATGCTATTTTTAGCTCGTTAGGCGCGATTATCGGCGATTTTTGAGCCTTCCGGCAGGCTTCAAGTCCCGTCGCCTCAACCATAATTACCCGTTTTTGAGCGAAAAACGCCCGAAAACGGGTATTGTTTACGAAAAATAAAGTTACCGACCGAGCAGTTAAAACTGCTCAGTCGGTTCTATTTTTATCAAATTCAATTTATCCCGTTATTATCCGTAGGTTTGGCAGTATTTGCAGGTTCGGCGGGTTCAGAAGGTTTAAGCTCTTCAACAACCGCGCCGCCCGAAAGTCCGACGACGTTGCTTACCGCCATTGAAAACGCTATTCCCTGCCCTGCGGTTTTAAGCCCCGCCTGCTGATAAACTGCGTGCAGAACTTTGTCCTTTATATCCGCTGGGACTAAAATCATAACGATTTCCTTATCGGGCTGAATTGTTATATGGAAAAACTTCTCCGCCTCTTTATTTGCAGTACCGCGGGCGTGGATAACCGTACCGCCGCGCGCGCCGACCTCCTTTGCCGCGTCCATAACCGTTTCCGAAAAGCCCGCGTTAACGATACATAAAATCACTTCGTAAGACGTATTCATTTGTTTTCCTCCTGCACCGTCAGTCTGTTATTGCTTAAAAACCCGAAAATAAGCTTGCCGATTACGCTTGTAAGCGGAATTGTGAAGGCTATGCCGTTTCCGCCCTTTATGGTCTTGAATTTTTCGTCCAGAATGCGCACGGCTTTGGGAATTTTATCTTCCTGAATTATACTGAAAATAACCGCCTTTTCGCTGTCGGAAAGCCCCAAAAGCGACAGCATTTTTTCATTTGCGGTACCGCTCGCAAGCGCGGTTGTCTGCATATTAACGTCGAACGATAAAATCAAGTCCTCGTAATACTCCGCTTTGTTTCTGCCGACGACGGTTACAAGCATTTCAAGCCTGTTTGAAGTTACCGTATTAGGGCTCTGCTTAGCCTTTTGCACGGCGGTTTTAACCGCTCTTTTAACGGCGCCCTTTACGGGCTTGCGTTTAGCTTTCGCTACGGGAATTTTATCTGCCATAGCCACTCCTACTTAAAATAAATAATCTGCTCGTCGTCGGCGGCAAGAATACGCTTCATAGTTATCTTACTGCGAACCTTAGACTTCATAACGGCTTTAAAGCCCAAAATCTGTATTGTTATCAAAGGCGTCATTGCTACCATTGCGACAACGCCGTAAGCGAAAGAGTAAATTTCACCCTCGCCCCACATTGTGGCGCACGCGCCTATAACCATAGGCAAAATGAAGCTTGACGTAAGCGGACCGCTGGCAACTCCGCCCGAGTCAAACGCGATTGCCGTATAAATTTTGGGAACGAAAAACGAAAGCCCCAAAGATATTAAATAGCCGGGAATAAGATAGTACAGAATGGAAAATTTGAAAATCATTCTGATAAGCGTAAGCCCTATGGATATGCCGACAGCGATTGACAGCGCGATAAGCATTTCAATCTTTTTAACGCCGCCGCCCGTGACATCCTCTACCTGCTTGTTTAAAACATGAACGGCAGGCTCGGCGAGAACGACCACCATTCCCAGCACAAACCCGAGCACAACCAGCAACGCCTGACTTTTTTCCGCAATCTGCTTGCCGATTTTAAAGCCCACGGGCATAAAGCCGACTTCTACCGCAACAAGGAATATTACAAGCCCCAAAAACGTATAACCGATGCCGATGCCTATTTGTATAAGCTTTTGTTTGGGAAGCTTTAACACCGTGAATTGCAGAATAAAGAAAAACACAACCACAAGCCCCAAAGCAAGCGCAACCTCGCCGAGCTTTTTCAAAAGCAGAGGCCCGAAGTTACCGCCCAGCTTTTCCGCAATGTCGTAAATGCCTGTGTTATATGTATCCAAATCGCCTTTTGTCGTCATTGACAGCATCATAACGGCGATTACGGGTCCTATCGAGCACAGCGCGATAAGTCCGAAGCTGTTTTCATTAGAGTTTTTACCGCCGATAGTTGTTGAAATACCCACACCCAGCGCCATTATAAACGGTACGGTTATAGGTCCCGTGGTAACACCGCCCGAATCGAAAGAGAGCGGAAAAAGCTTTGATTTGCCGATTTCCGGCGATGCCATAATAGCGCAGACCGCAAACAGCATTAAATAAAAGAACATCAACAGCGCGGACAGGTCTTTGCGGAATATAATCTTTAAAATAGCTATTACAAGGAAAATCCCTACGCCAAGCCCTACGGTTATAATAAGCAGCCATTTGCTTACTTCGCCTTCGCCCGGCATTATGTCCTTAACCTGATTTGCAAGTACGGATAAATCGGGCTCGGCAACGGTAATCAGCAAGCCCATTATAAAGCAAACGGAAATGAGTATACCGACTTTTTTGGATTTTGTTAAGCCCGAGCCGACGTGCCCGCCCATCGGCGTCATTGCAAGGTCGGCGCCGAGGTTGAAAAGACCTATACCGAGAATAAGCAGCACCGCCGAAACCGCAAACGCAACAATTTCATTTGTTTCCAGATTTACGAGCGGAGTAAACGAAATTATAAGCACGATTACCGTCACCGGCAATACGGATATTAAAGATTCTTTAAGTTTTGAAAATAGCGCTTTGAACATTATATATAAATTTCACTGAAAATAATTAAATATGGTTTATTATATCACAAATTTTACGCGCGCGCAATACGCAGACAATAAAAAATACCGCGTTACAGCGGCATTTTTTCAATAGTTTGCCTTTTAGCAGAAAAGCCCTGTTGAAAGATACCTTTCCCCGCTGTCGGGCAACAATACGACAATATTTTTTTGGAAATTCTCTTTCCGCCGTGCAAGCAAGGTTGCCGCATACAGCGCGGCTCCCGAGGAAATTCCGACAAGCAGACCTTCCGTTTTTGCAAAAGAATTTGCGGTTTTAAACGCGTCCGCGTCGGCAACGGTTATAACTTCGTCGTAAATTTTTGTATTCAAAACCTGCGGAACAAACCCTGCGCCTATCCCCTGAATTTTATGCGTCCCCGCTTTGCCGTTTGTAAGCACGGGCGAGGTTTCCGGCTCGACCGCAACTATTTCGATTTGCGGATTTTTGCTTTTTAAATATTCCCCTGCGCCCGTAATAGTACCGCCCGTACCCACTCCCGCTACAAAAATATCGATTTTGCCTTGCGTATCGTTCCAGATTTCGGGACCGGTAGAAGCAAAGTGCGCGCAAGCATTGGCGGGATTTGTAAACTGCCCCGCAACAAACGCGTTTGGTATTGTTTTTGCAAGCTCTTCGGCTTTATCTATTGCGCCCTGCATGCCCTTTGCGCCGTCGGTTAAAATTATTTCTGCGCCGTAAGCTTTAATTAACTGTATGCGTTCGGCGCTCATTGTTTCGGGCATGGTTATTATAACTTTATATCCATTTGCCGCGCCCATTGCCGCAAGCGCTATACCCGTATTGCCCGAAGTAGGCTCTATAATAGTTGCGTCTTTTTTAAGTTTACCGCTTGCTTCGGCTTGCTCTATAATCGCTTTTGCAACTCTGTCCTTTACCGAACCCGCAGGGTTGAAATATTCAAGCTTGGCAAGCAAAGCGGTTTTTAAGTTGTTGCTTTGGGAAAACTTTCGCGCGCGTAAAAGCGGAGTTTTCCCCGTCAGTTCGAAAATAGAGTTAAATATCGGCATTTTATAAAGTTTATTTTTTTATTAAATCTTTTATTACTTCGCCCGCAATAATCAGTCCCGCAACAGACGGAACGAACGCGCAGCTTGCGGGAATTTCACGCTTGGCGCTGATTTCCTCGCCGTTTTGTTCACGCGGTTTAAGAGGTTCTTCGCGCGAATACACGACTTTAAGGTTATCTATTCCGCGTTTTTTCAGTTCTCTGCGCATTACACGCGCAAGCGGACAAACGGAGGTTTTGTAAATATCCGAAACTTCAAAAGCGGTCGGGTCGGTTTTATTGCCCGTACCCATACAGCTTATTACGGAAACCCCGCAAGTATGCGCGTTTTGTATAATTGCAAGCTTGCCAGCAACCGTATCAATAGCGTCAACTATATAATCATAGTTTTTAAAGTCGATTTCGCAAGCCGTTTCCGGCAGATAAAATATTTTGTGAGCGGTAACGGCGCAGTCGGGATTTATTTGCCTTATGCGCTCGGTAGCAACGTCAACCTTGTAATTGCCAACCGTTTCAAGCGTGGCGATTATCTGGCGGTTTATGTTGGTTAAGCTAACCTTATCGTCATCTATAAGGTCGATTGCGCCCACGCCGGAGCGGGCAAGCGCTTCAACGGTGAAACCGCCTACTCCGCCTATACCGAAAACCGCCACACGCGCCGAGGCGAGCTTTTGCATTGCTTTTTTACCGAAAAGCATTTCCGTTCTTGAAAACTGATTAAGCATTATTTTTCCTTATATACAAAAGCACCCTTTTATTAGGGTGCCTGATTTTTTGGAGCAGGTGACGGGAGTCGGACCCGCCGATACCAGCTTGGGAAGCTGGCGCCATACCGATAGGCGACACCTGCATTTATGTTGTACTGATAATATAACACGTTTTTGCAAAAAAGCAAAGCGTTCCGCGGTACAATTTTTATTTTTTGTTAACGAAAAAATTGTTAAAAACGCGCGAAACCGTTTTACCGAAAAATCTGCAAAAAACGCCGAAACCAAAGCATAGTACGGGGGCAAAGTAAAAAACACGCTGTACTGCGCGCATAAAAGCAAAGCGGGTTTTTAAAGTTTTTACATACTTTTTATAAATTTTTATTTTTCCGACGGCAATGGCTTCCGCGCACTTTTCACCGCTTTTAAGTCCGTATCTAAGTCCCGACAAGGTCATAGGGTCGCACGCGCCGACAGCGTCGCCCACAAAAAACACGTTGCCGAAAACAATCGGTTTTCCGACATACATAGGCGTAAACGCGGCTTTTAGTCCGCTTATATCCGCGCATATATCAAGCTGTTTTAAAAAATTTTCAAAGACGTTTCTGTAATTTATTTTTGAATTGTAAACGTCGGTAAGTCCCACGTTGGTAACTCCGTTATACGAGCTCACCCAGCCGTAACCGCGCTTAGTCACACCGAAATGAATTTGAATACTTTCCGAAATATCGCTTTCAAAAGTCAGTTGCATTGCAATATTCTTACGCTTTGATTTTTGGTATCTACTGCCGAAACCGTTTGTTCCGTCTGCAAAAATAAGATTTTCGTACTCCGCTGTTGTACCGTCAGAAAGCTTTACCGCATTGTTTTCGGGACTGTGAGCGGTAATTTTCACGCCCTCCGCCACTTCTATACCCTTTGATTTTACAAGCCCGAAAAACGCGTTATCCAACTCCACGCGGTCGATTTTTCTGTTGGTGTACAGAAATTTATTAACTATATTTAATCTGTTTTTATTTTTATAGAAAATATTGAAGTCTTTGATAAGCGAATAATTGCAGTCTTCTATATCCAGCCCCAACTGTTTATAAACCTTGCCCGTTTTGGCGGTTACATAGCCCGCACAGCACTTGTAGCGGGGAAATTTAAAACGTTCGATAACGAGAATGTCGTCTATACCGCGGTTTGCAAGGTTCAACGCGGCGGAAAGTCCCGCAGGGCCCGCGCCGATTATTATTACCCGATATTTGTTTTTAAGCACTGCGCACCTCCCTTCCGATAGTTAATTTTATAATTAATTGCAAAAAATAGCAAGCAACCGCCGATAAAACAATATTTTTATATGTATTTTGATTATAAAACCGTGAAAATGACAAAAACCTAAGCGGAGGACTTTTAAATGAACCCTATAAAAGAAAAAAGTAAATCGCTTGAAAACAATTTTTTACCGCTGAAAAAAATGTATCCGAAAAGCTATAACAAGCACAAGACTTCACCCTACACCAAAACGCGCGTCATACTTATGAACGGCACGGAATTCGAATCGCAGTGGTTTATGCACAATTTTGCAAGGCATTGCGACGAACCCGAAATTTGCGAGGCGCTTGCCATTATAAGGCGTCAGGAACAGCAACAGCAAAAGCGCATAAGCTGTTTAAAGCCGATTAATGAAAGTATTCTTGAAACGACCATTGCGTACGAACAGCTTGCCGTTGATTTGACCGCCGTGCTTGCCCGCCATGAAACGGACGAAAACAATATTAAAGCGTTGAATTTTGCGCTTTTGGAGGACTTCGACCACCTTTACCGCTATGCAAACCTTTTAAAAACGGATAAAAACGAGGACGCGGATATTCTTGTCGGTAAATATACCGAAATTATGCCGGGGCGCCCCACCGTTGCGGAGCACCGCTATCCCGCGGACGACGTTAAGCCGCATATGGACGCGAAAAAAGCCGACCTGTACACAAAGCTTGTGGCAAGCACTATTACCGCCGCCGAACAGCAGACAATGAATTATTATATGAACATTGCGCAGTGGTACAAAAACGACGTGGGCAGAAAGCTGTACGCGGAAATAGCAATGATTGAGGAAGCGCACGTTACCCAGTACGAAAGCCTTAAAGACCCCACTTTATCGTGGCTTGAACAGTGGGTTATGCACGAATATTGCGAATGTTGGCTTTACTATTCCGCTATGCAGGACGAAAGCGACGAGGCAATAAAAAAGATTTGGACGGAACACTTCAAAATGGAAGTTACGCACCTTAAAGTTGCGGCTAAGCTTCTTAAAAAGTATGAAAATAAGACGTTTGAAAGCGTGTGCGGAACGGGCGAATTTCCTCAGCTTTTGAAGCTCGGCGGAAATAAGGAATATATAAGAAAGGTTATTGCAAACACCATTTATCTTACGGCGGACAACACGCAGAAAAAGCCCGATTATAAGGACGTTAAGAAACTGCCTGATAATCACAGATATTTTGACTATCAGAAATATCTTTCGGGCGACCCCGAAAGAAACGCTTCTCACCTTGTCATAAAGAAAGCGATTGAAAAGCTCGGGCAGGACTACCGCTATCAGGACAGCGAACACCCCATAAAGGATTTGAGAAACCGCAAAAAAGACAACGTAAACATTGCAAGAACAAAGTAAAGTTATAATTTATTAAAGCGGAACCGCAAATTTTCTGCGGCTCCGCTTTATTTATTGTCTTTTACAAACTGCTTTAACTCTTTGAACATTACTTTTTCGCCCTTGTCCTTTAACAGCGTTAAAAAGTACCGAAGGTTTTCAGCGGTTTTTTCGTTCATTGCAGATACATCCGTCTGATTTTCCAAGTATGCAAGCGGGCTTGCATCGGTATAAGCTTTCTTTTTGTAAATTTTGCCCGCCGCTATTCTGTCGCAGACCATTTCGGCAAAATATTTTGCGGGCATTTCCACATATACCTTTTTACCGTCCGCAAAATCAGTCCAGTACTCGTAGTGGTGCTTGTTTCTGCCCTTGTGGTGAAGCCAAGCCGAGGAATATCCGAAAAGCTCCCGCTCCTTTACCTGCGGACTGCGGTTGCCCTGAAAATGTTTTACTCCGCGCCAGAATTCAACAGGCGAGAATTTAGATAAATCGTGCGTAAGCCCTTGCCAAACCAACCCGCACTTAAAGCATAGCTTGCGCACCAACCTTCTATGGCATATTACCGTTTTTAAATGTCCGAAAAATTTGTTCATACCGCGCTAAATTTCTATTTTCATACCGTCGTATGCGGCTGTAACCGAATACCTTTTTTCAAGCTCGGAAACGTGCGCGCGCGTGGGGTTGCAGTTATGCGAAAAGTGGGTGATTATAATTTTTGTATTATTGTCAATAACCCCGCAATCAAGCAGTTTCTGTTTTATAACCATATCGTTTTCTATGCCCATATGACGCAACTGCAAGCCCGCCGTATATTCTGCAAAAGTGCAGTCTATGGCAACTGCCTGCGCTTTGGCGTTGTTTTCGGCAAGAAAATCAAACGCTTTGTCCTCTATTCCGCCCGCATCGTACAAGTGCAGATAGCCCTTACCGTTTCGCTCGATATAATATAAAAGACAGTCTTCTGTTTGAGAATGCTGTGCCGGCAACGTAAGCACTTTATATTCGCCCGCTTGAATCTTCTGATAAGGTTTTAAAACGCACACTTCTATATCGGGCGCAACCTGCGGTTTCATTTCACGCGCGGTACATTCGTTAAAAACTGCACGCACCTCCGCATTGCCGTAGATTTGAAGCTTCGGCTCGTTCACCTTTGCATACTTATAACCGCGCAAAATAAAGTCGTGCGCGTAAAAGTGGTCCATATGCGAATGTGTGGCAAAGATATATTTTATATCGCCGAGGTTAAAGCCGTGTTTAAGGCTGTTTGAATACGCTTCCGGCGGAAAGTCTACTGAAAGACAACCGTCAATCAAAACTTGCGAACGCGTGCGGTATTCCTCTGCGCCGAGCGCGCGAACGGCTTTGCAATAATCGCAACTGCAAAACACCGCGGGAAAGCCTTCCGCCGCGCCCGTTCCCAAAAATCTGATTTCCATAGTTTTAATAGTCAAACAGGGCGAAACGTTTCGCCCTGTGATTTAAATTTCGTATATAATTGTCACGGGTCCGTCGTTGAACTGCCGTATCTTCATATCCGCGCCGAAAACGCCTTGCTTGACGGTATAACCGTAACCGCGCATTAGCTCGGCAACGTTATTATACAGTTCGTTTGCGCGTTCGGGACGCTCGGCAAGCGTAAAGCTTGGTCTGTTTCCGTGCGAACAGTCGCCGTAAAGCGTGAACTGCGAAATTAAAAGGATTTCGCCGCCGACGTCTTTGAGCGATAAGTTCATTTTACCGTTTTCGTCCTCAAAAATGCGGAGCGCGGAAATTTTTTTTGCAATCTGCTCTGCCTGCGCAATGGTATCGCCGGTTTTTACGCCGAGATAGACCGCAAGCCCGAACGGAATTTCGGAAACAAGCTTACCGTCAACGGAAAGTGACGTGCGCCCTACCCGCTGAATTACGGCTTTCATTATTTGCCGACGCGCGACATATACTCGCCCGTGCGGGTATCAATACGGATAATTTCGCCCTCTTCAACGAACATAGGCACCTGAATGGTTGCGCCAGTTTCAACAACCGCGTTCTTCATTGCGTTGGTTGCGGTGTTGCCCTTTACGCCCGGTTCGCATTCGGTAATTTTAAGCTCGACAAAGTTTTCGGGCTCGACAGAGAATGCGGAGCCGTTAAGCGATTTAACCGTAACGGTATCGTTCTCTTTAATGTATTTGAGGGCTTCTTCAACCTGACTATGATTAAGCGTTATCTGGTCGTAGGTTTCGGGGTCCATAAATACGTAGAATTCTCCGTCAAAATAGAGATATTCCATCTTTCTGGTTTCAACCTGAGCCGTTTCAAGCTTAGCCGTGGGGTTGAAGGTTACGTCCGAAAGAACTTGTCCCGTTACAACGTTTTTAAGCGTTGCTCTTACGAAAGCCGCGCCCTTGCCGGGTTTAACGTGCTGAAATTCGGTTACGGTGTAAACGCCCTTGCCGTTGTATTCGAAGGTTGCGCCCTTTCTGATATCGCCTGCTAAAATTGATGCCATAGTTTTATACTCCTTGTATGATAAACTGAATTTATAAAATAATTAATTTTTTATCAGAATTTGTTAAGCTGACCGCTCGTCCGTCTTTAAGCGTAACGGTGTCCTCTATTCTTATTCCGAAATCGCCCTCAAAATATACTCCGGGTTCGTCGGAAAAGACCATATTATTCTTTAAAATATCTTCGCTTCTTGTGGAAAGACGAGGGAATTCGTGAATATTAACGCCGATACCATGACCGAGCGAGTGGGAAAAGAATTTATCAAGTCCGTTCTCTTTTAAATAGCCGCGGGCGATTGCGTCCGCTTCGCTCCCCGTCATTCCGTCCGTTATCCGCTCTTTTACAAGCATATGCGCTGTTAAAACGTGTTCGTAAGCGGTTTTAAAGTTCTGATGTTTTTTATCGTCGCCGAAAAGGAACGTACGGGTGCAGTCCGAACAGTAACCGCCGAATTTGCAACCGAAATCAAGCAAAATAATATCGCCGAATTTAAGCTTGCGCAAACCCGTTTCGTGATGAGGAACGCTTGAATTTTCACCGAACGCGGAAATCGTGGAAAAGCTTGTTCCGCTTGCGCCGTACTTGCGCATTAAATATTCCAGCTCGGCGGCGAGGTCGTTTTCCGACATTCCCTCTTTTATTTCGGAAAGCAGTGCGTTAAACGCTTTATCGGTTATTTCGCACGCTTTTTCGATTGCTTCCAGCTCGTACGGCTGTTTCACAGACATTTCTTCAATGAACGCTTGCTCGCTGTCCACAATTTCAAGCCCCGCGTCGGCTAAGCGCTTCCATTCTGTATAATAAGTTTTGGAAAGCGGAATTGCGACTTGCTTGTAAGGCTTTAAAAGCTTTTCAAGCGAGCCTTCGAAAATTTTAACCGCTATATCGGTACCGGCGAGAGCAGCCGTTGCTCCCTCTATATAGCGCGGGTCGGTATAGAACGCCGAGCCGTCTTTGTCACTCAGCACATACCCGAACGAGCTTTCAAAGCCAGTTAAATACTGCCGTAAATCGGACTGTTCGGTCAAAACAGCCTCGGCGCCGACGCGCCCGTATATTTTTTTTGCGTTGGTATAAGCCATATTTTTACCCTATTAACGGAAATATTGTACCAAACTTATAAAGATATGTCAACGGAATTGTAAATTCTCTTCATTTCGCAAGCGTCCTGCGCCTGCGTTCCCGCGGATTCGCTGACAATGTATGGTTCAAGCTTTAAATTTTTCAAAGCGATTGCAAGCGGTTCGAATTCGGGGCCGTAAATATCGTCCTCAAAAGTAAGGTGCTTTATTTCGCCTCTGCCGCCGTACATTATCTTTGAAAAGTGTACGTGAAAATTTTTGACGCGCTCGTAACCGAGCTCTGCAATCATATATTCAAGCCTTGACTGATAGTCTGCAACCGTCTTTAAACTGCCTTGCTCGCGCGCGTTTATGTGACCGAAGTCAACCGCGGGCGTAAAGCATTTATCTATTTTGCAGAATTCAACCACCTCTTCCAAAGTGCCTATCTGCGCAATTTTGCCCATAGTTTCAGGGCAGAATTTAAGATTTTCGTAGCCGTTTAAATAGATATAGTCCCTTAAAATTTTAAGTCTGTCGCAAGTTTTTTTTACGGCTTCTTCACGCGTGGCCTTGCCCTGCGCCGCGGGGTGGAAAACCAGTCTTTCACCGCCGAAAAGCTTTAAAAATTTTGCACTGTCAAGCACGTAGCCGTAAGATTTTTGCGCCGCCTCGTCCGAGGGATTTGCAAAATTTATGAAATACGGAGCGTGTACGCTTATTTCAACGTTCGCTTTTGAAAACGCTTCGCCTATGCTTATTGCCTTACTTTCAGACAAGTGCACGCCGCGGCCGAAAGAATATTCATAGCAGTCAAGCTTGTACTTGACGCAGAATTCCGCCGCTTGCTCGGTATGCTTGTTGCCTTCGGCGTAAAACAATTCGCAATTTCCGCTTGGTCCGAATTTTATCAATTTTCCTCTCCGTTTGTTTCAGCGGTAACGTTGCTTTCGCTCTCAGTTTCTTCCTCGGCATCAACCGTTTCCGCCGTTTCGTCCGCGCTGAGCTTGCGGAACACCTGCATTTCCATACCCGTATCGTTAACGAGTATATCCTTGGGGTAAGTCGCCATTTTGAAAGTACAGAAAAAATCTCCGCATGCGCCGCTTACGTTGCCGATTTGAAGTATCCAGATTACCCAAAACCAAAGTCCGCTATGGAAAAAGATATTGAGCACCGCAAACACCACGCCCCAGACAACCACGGGCGCAAGCGCGATTATAACGTAGCGCTTTTTATCGTAGTAAGCCGAACTGCCCGCATAAGCCGCCCAGCCTACAAAACCGTAGTTTATTTTAGTTTTGCAAAATGCGTACATAAACAGACCGTGAACGGCCTCGTGCGCGAAAATATAGGCAACGTAACCGACAATCAATACAATAACCGCAATCAGCGTCTGTGTAAAATTTCCGTCCGTATGGATAAATTGGGCAACGTTTAAAGGGCTTTCAATCAGCCAGCCTATACCGAACATTACGACAACAATTGCCAGACAAATGCCCTGAACCGTCCAGAACTGCTTTTTGTTTTTTCTTAAATCTATTTTATCGTGAAAAGTATAGCCTTCTGGCAGAGTTTTATAACACATCAGTCGCTATTCTCTCCGTCGTCGGAAACTTCTTCGGTTGTAACTTCAATACTTTCCTCTTCGGAAATATCTTCTTCAACAGGCTCTTCCGCGGTTTCTACTTGGGTTTCCGCCTCAATGCTTTCATTGACTTCTTCCGAAATTTCTTCTTCGGGAACTTCTTCAAATGCTTCCTCTGAAATTTCTTCCTCGGGAACTTCTTCAACAGGCTCTTCGGCGATTTCCGTTAAAGTTTGCCCCTCGTCCGCCTCGTTTTCTTCTGCGGTTTCCGTCAAAGTATAGCTTTCGTCAGTATCTGTTTCGGCGGGTTCTTCAGCTTCACCGCAAACTTCAACCGTTTCTTCAACGGCTTCTGCTTCTTCCGTAATATCTTCAACAGCTTCCGTTAACTCGGCATTTTCTTCGGCGGGAGTTTCAAATTCCTCGTCAAGCTCGTCTTCAAATTCGTTATCTTCCGCAAAATTTTCTTCGGGAAGCTGTTGCTCCGTTTCAAAGTTTTCTACTGTTTCGACAGCTTCGACTGTTTCGATAGTTTCCGCAACTTCTGAAACTTCAGAATTATTTTCGGCATCTTCGGCAACCGCTAATTCTTCAACAGCGGTTAATTCTTCGGGCTGTGAAGTTAAATTTTCCTCAGTCACCCCGCCGACCGCCAAAAATTCTATTTTGACCTGCTGTCCGTCAATATTACCGCCGAATTCTTCCAAATTAATCTGCAAAACGTCGTTAACCGTCGCCGTGCCGTTATACTCGTTACCGCCGACGGTGCATCTGACAATATACCCGCCGTTCTTAATCTTAACTATAGTCTGCGGATATAACACCTTTATCTCGGCGCCGCACGTTTCTGTAACGGTTCCGCAAACGAAGAAATTTCTGCCCAGCAACTCGTTTGCGCGGGAAATATCGCCGTTTTCAAGCAAGGTTTTAATATAAGTAGTGCTGACTTTATCAGAACCGCTTAATACGTCCTTCACGGACATATACCAAACGCCGTTTTCCTCGTCCTCGCCGTAATTTTTAAGCGTTGATGATTTGCCCTTTGCGCCCGCGCCGAAACGGAAGTCCTTTCCGCTCATATACGCTTTAACGTTGAGCTTATCTTCGATTATCTGCAAAAAGTCAAGCGGTTTTGTGTTTTTGAAGTCGTTAGTAAAATCTATTTTAAGAACGAACTTGACGTTGTACTGCTCTAAAAGCGCTACCCTTTCTTCAAAAGAGTATACCTGCTTGCCGCCTTTACCGTCGGCAAACATCATAACGCCCAAATCAAGACCGTTGATTTTTGCCTGAAGTTTTGCCTTTTTAAGCAGTTCGGCATGTCCTATATGCAGACCGTCAAAACAGCCCAAAACGAGCAAGCAAGGAAATTCGTACTCGCCTTCGTTATAGTTAACGATTTCTAACATAATTTTTTACCTACCTTTAAAACAGATTGTCTGACTTCCGCAAGTCCGTAAAACGAGCCGTCGCAAGTAAAAATTTTGTAAATTCCGTCCGCTTTACCGCAAGGCACGCTTAAACCGTTAAAAAGCTTTTTAGCCTCCTGTCCGCTTGGCGTTATGCTTTCATAAGGCAATACGTTTTCGGTCGGAATTATGAAATTTTTTATATTGTCAGCCGTTAGCGACCTTGTTTTTACCGAATTTTCAAGCGAAAAAATTCCGCTTTTTTGTCTTACAAGCGCACTCATAACTGCGCATGTGTTCAATCTTGTTCCTAAATCTCTGGCAATGGAGCGGATATAAGTTCCCCCGCCGCACTCTATTTTAAAACGGAAAGTATCTTTGTCCGCTTGTTCCGTTAATTCTATGGAATAAATATTTACTTTTTTGGGCTGAAGCTCGAACTCCACGCCGGCGCGGGCAAGCTCGTACCCCCTTCTGCCGTTGATATTCTTTGCCGAATATCTGGGCGGAAGCTGATTAATTTCGCCGACAAACCCGTTTAAAACACTTTCGATTTGCTGTTTGACCGGCACATATCCTGCGTTTAAACGCATTTCGCCCGTTGTATCAAGCGTATCGCTGTCAACCCCGAAACGGAAATCCGCAATGTAGGTTTTTCGCTTATCCAAAAAATAATCGAACAATCTTGAAGCGTTCCCGACAGCCACGGGCAAAACTCCCGTAGCCATAGGGTCAAGCGTGCCCATATGTCCGCACGGCATATTCAAAAGGCGCTTTATTCTGTTCACTTCCTGCGCGGAGGACGCGCCTTGTTCTTTATCTACAACAATAAAACCTGTCATAAATTCTGATAAACGGCGTAAGTGAGTTTGTCTATAACGTCTTCAAGCGAACCGCAAATCATACATCCGCTTGCAAGTATATGACCGCCGCCCCCAAAAGAGGTTGCAACCGCATTAACGTTGACTTTACCTTTGCTTCTCAAAGAAACCTTGTACCGGTCTTTTTTAGCTTCCATAAGCGCGGCGGAAACCTCCACCCCGTCAATGGTTAACGGAAAATCGACAAAGCCCTCCGTTAAGCTTTTGTCTGAACCCGTTTCTTCCATATCTTTTGCGGAAATTATTATAAAAGTGAGTTTATCTTCAAGCGCAAACTTTATTTTGCCCATAACCCTGCCGTATAAAAGCGCGCGCTGTTTGGGCTGACGGGAAAACATTTCGTAATAAATTTTATTGCAGTCGGCGCCTTTGCCCCGCAGATATGCCGCAGTTTGGAACGTTTTGGGCGTTACGTCCATATGCACGAAATTTCCGCTGTCGGTAACAAGCCCGAGCATAAGCGCGTTGGCTATATCTTCGGTTATTTCAAAGCCCGCCTCAGTCAAGACGTCCGTTAAAAGCTCGCAAGTGGCGGGACATTCCACAATATAATTGTACTTAGCGTAGCCGTTGTTTGAAATATGGTGGTCAATATTGACAGTTTCTTTGAATTTTGAATACCGCTTTGCAAATGCGCCAAGACGCGTTATATCTGCGCAGTCAAGGCTAACAAGCAAATCGTATTCAATATCGGGAAGCTCGGTTTTAATTTCCGAAACTCCCGCAAGAAAAGAAAACTTTTCGGGAACGGAGTCCTCACATGCGAAATGCACCGTTTTGCCCTTGTTTTTCAACGCGTGGTAAAGCGCAAGCCCGCTCCCTATGGCGTCGCCGTCGGGGTGAATGTGACAAAAAACCGCAACACACTTTGCACTATTCAGTTTTGCGGTTATTTCCGTCAGTTTACTGTTCATCTTCCCCTTCGAGTTTGGATATAATTCTGTCTATTTTTTCGCCGTACGCCATGCTTCCGTCAAGAATAAAGCGAAGCTCGGGCACTGTTCTTAAACGCATAACCTTTGAAAGCTCGCGGCGGATAAAGCCCGCATTGTCCTTTAAAATTCGAAAGCTGTTTTCTGCGCGCCGTGTGTCGGGGTCGAAAATGCTGATATAAATTTTCGCACTCTTCAAATCGGGCGCAACGTCCGCTTCGGTTACGCTTATTATAGCGGAAAGTTCGGGATAGTTTCCGCGAAGCTTTCCCGAAATTACGCTTGATATTTCTTTTTGGAATTCGCCCGCAAGGCGTTCCCCTCTGATACCTTTCATTATTTAGTCCGCTTTAATTTCTTCAATGAGATAACACTCTATTATATCGCCTATTTTTATATCGTTAAAACCTTCGATAGAGCAACCGCATTCAAAGCCTGCCGCAACTTCCTTAACGTCGTCCTTAAAGCGTTTAAGCTGTTTTACTCCGCCTTCTACAATTAAGATATCGTCGCGGTAAATTCTTAGCTTTCCGCCGCGCACGATTTTTCCGTCGAGAACCATACAACCCGCGATATTGCCGACGCCCGTAATTTTGAACGTTTGGCGGACTTCGCACTTGCCGAGAAGATTTTCCTGATATCTGGGCGCGCGCATACCTTTGAGCGCGGCTTCCATATCGTCGAGCAGGTCGTAAATTATTCTGTACGTTCTTACGTCTACCTTACTGCGCTCGGCAAGAGCCTTTGCCTTGGGGTCGGGGCGGACGTTGAACGCTAAAATTATAGCTTTGGAAGATTCCGCAAGCATAACGTCGCTTTCGGTTACTGCGCCCGCGGCGCTGTGAATAACTTTAACCTGAACTTCGTCGTTGGTAAGCTTTACAACCGACTGTTTGATAGCCTCCACCGAGCCTTGCACGTCGCCCTTGATAATAAGGTTAAGATTTTTCTTTTCCTCGCCTTCAAACCCCGCAAACGCATCGTCAAGCGATACCTTTGACATCTTTTTGGTCATATCGTCGCTGAGTTTTCTCTTTCTTTCAGCCTGAACGCGCTTCATAAGCTCGGAAGAAACGGCGTTGATAGTGTCGCCAGAGTTGGGCACCGCGTCAAGTCCGAGCACGTTTACCGCCATAGAAGGTCCAGCTTCCTTGACGGTTCTGCCTCTGTCGTCTATCATTGCGCGCACCTTACCCGAAACCATACCCGAAACAAGGTTGTCGCCCGTGCGGAGCGTACCGTTCTGCACAAGTACGGTCGCAACGGGGCCCTTGCCTTTATCAAGCTGGGCTTCGATAATAACGCCCCTTGCTTCCCTTGCGGGGTTTGCAAGCAACTCTTTCATTTCAGCCCTTAAAAGAAGGCTTTCAAGCAAAGTGTCTATTCCCTCCCCCGTTTTGCAGGAAACGGGGCAAACCATGGTATCGCCGCCCCATTCTTCGGGCACAAGGTTGTATTCGGTAAGCTCCTGCTTGACTTTTTCCGCATTTGCAGAGGGCTTATCGATTTTGTTTACTGCAACGATTATATCTACGTTTGCCGCCTTTGCGTGGTTGATTGCTTCAACCGTCTGGGGCATTATTCCGTCGTCCGCCGCAACTACAAGGATAACAATATCCGTAACCTGCGCACCCCTTGCGCGCATTGCCGTGAACGCTTCGTGTCCGGGGGTGTCGATAAAGGTTATACCCTTACCCTGCACTGTTACTGTATATGCGCCGATGTGCTGAGTTATTCCGCCGGCCTCGCCCGAAGTGACGTGGGCTTTTCTTATATAGTCCAAAAGCGAGGTTTTGCCGTGGTCTACGTGTCCCATAACCGTAACTACGGGAGCGCGGGGAACAAGGCTTTCGATTTCTTCGACCGTATCAGCCTGTTGTTCGGAAAGCACTTCCTCGGCGGTTTTTTCGGGCTTATATTCGAGTTCGATGCCCAACCCCGCCGCAATAAGCGCCGCGGTATCGTAGTCAATGCTTTCGTTAACCGTTTTCATTATGCCTTCTTTGAAAAGGCGTTTGGTTATTTCAGCCGCGCCTACTCCGAGTTTTTCGGACAGCACTTTCAAAGGAATATCGTCCGTCGTAACAACAGCGTGCTCGATTTTTATTGTCTGCGCAGTGTTTTTCTTGTCTTTTTTAACCCTTAACTTTCTGTAACCGCTCTTATTTTCGTCAAAGTCCTCTATACTTGCGCCCTGCTGTTTTTGTAAAGCGCGTTTGGAAAGAGGCGCGTGACCTCTTTCAACGTAAGTTTTATCAAAGCTTTGCTTCTTTTTATCGGGACCGAAGTTTTTACCGCCCTTATTAGGCTGAACGTTAGGCACGGGAGCCGCGGCGTTAAATCTTTGTCCGCCGACGGGTCTTGCACCGCCCGTCTGCACGCCTCTACCCGCCTGATAAGTCTGACCGGCGGGTCTTTGACCGCGGTTATCAGGTCTTTGAGGACGGTTATCGCGGTTGATAAAAGTTTTGTTTTCCGACCTTGCGGGGCGCTGTTCAACGGGTGAAACGTGACCGCGGATATACGAAGGGCGGGGCTTTTCCGCAGGTTGCGCAGGTTGAGCCGTTTGTGCGGACTGCGCAGACTGCTGTTCGGCAACAGGCTGTGCGGGCGCGGGCTTAGCCGAGGGCTGTTCTGTAACCTCGGGTTTGGACGCGGGCGTTTCCGCAACCTCGACAACGGGTTCCGCCTCCGTTACGGGCGAAACTACTGCCTCGGCAGGCTCGCTTTTTACTTCCGCAGGTTGCGCGGGCGCGCTTTGGGCGGCGAGCTTTGCCGCTTCCGCCTGAATTGCCGCCTGTTCCTCTTCATACCGCTTATTACGGATAGCCGTTTCTATCTCGTTAAGTTTTTTCAGAATATCCGAAGCCGCCTTTTCCGCGCCGGAAATCTTTTTTGAAAGTTCCGCAACGGCTCCGCCGGAAATGAGTTTTCCTATATTTTCAATATTCTCGTACTTTTTTGCCATATTTAAAAATTACTGCCTCCGCAATATAATTCGTAGTTACCGTCTTTTGTCTGCAAAATCGCTTTTGCAAGATTTTCGTCGCGTATGGCCGCTATTTTACAGCCTTCGCGGTTGACCGCTTTTTCAAAGCCCTGCCCGCAAATCAAAAGCGGACAATTGAAGCGGTTTTTAAATTTTAATGCTAATCTTTTAGAGTTTTTTGCCGCGGTACCGTCCGCAATTATCAAATATACGCCGCCGCGCAAAGTGGAAATTGCGCCGCTTCCCAGCGAAATTTTACCCGATTTTATACAGAAACCGATATAAGCTTCAACCTTGCCGTTTGCCAAAATATTCCTCCTCTATCGCGGAATATATTTCGTCCCCGACCATACAGGAAAAAACCTTGTTCAAAAGCTTTTTTTGTTTTAATTTTTTTATACATTCGGGATTGTCGCAGATATACGCGCCCCTGCCCGAGGCTTTAAAAGAAAAATCGAGAAAAATATTACCTTCGCCGTTTTTTACGACGCGGAGCATTTCTTTTTTTTCTTTCAGCTCTCTGCAAGCAACGCACATTCTGAACGGTATCTTTTTCTGCTTGGGCATTTTTACTTCCTGAACAAATTACTCCTGTTCGCCATCTTCTTCTGCGTTTTCGTCCGCAACGTCAACGCCTATGCCGAGTTTTTCCGCCGCGGTTTTACTTTTAACGTCTATCTTCCAACCCGTAAGGCGTACCGCAAGGCGCGCGTTCTGACCGTCCTTGCCGATTGCAAGCGAAAGCTTATCGTCGGGCACAACAGCCATAGCCGTTTTTTCACCGTCAAGCTGGGTTACCGAAATAACCTGCGCGGGCGAAAGCGCTTTTGCAATGAATTCCAGCGGGTTCTCGCTCCACGGTATAATATCTATTTTTTCACCGCGTAATTCTTCAACGATAGCGTTTACTCTCGCGCCCTTGTTGCCTACGCATGCGCCGATAGCGTCCACTCTCGGGTCTTCGGAATAAATAGCCATTTTTGTTCTTGCGCCCGCTTCTCGGCTGAGCTCTTTAATGACTACCGTACCCTGTTTGATTTCGGGCACTTCTTCCTCGAAAAGCTTTCTTACAAGTCCCGTAGCCGAACGGCTTACAAGCACCTGCGCTCCGCGGAAACCGCTTTTAACGCGCTTTACGAATACCTTGATTTTATCGTTTAAGTTGTATTTTTCGCCCGGAACCTGGTCGGAGGGAAGCATTAAACCTTCAATCTGTCCCTTGCCGAGTTCGACGTAAACGTTTTTAGCGTCGATTTTTCTTATAACGCCGACCATAAGCTCGCCCTCTTTATTGGAAAACTCGCTCATAGCGGCGTCGCGCTCGGTTTCGTGAATTTTTTGCAAAATAACCTGCTTTGCGGTCTGCGCAGCTATACGGCTGAAATCTTCGGGAACGAATTTTTCGGTATATCTGTCGCCGAGCTTATAGCTTTTTTTATGGGTGCGGGCGTCCGCAAGAGAAATTTCGTTTTCACGGTCAACGACTTCTTCGACAACCGTTTTTACCGAGTAAAAATCAATTGTGCCTTTTTCGGGGTTCATTCTGATGTCAACGGTGCCTACCGTACCCGAATACTGCTTTTTGCAAGCGGAAATAAGCGCGTTTTCAAGCGCTTCCAAAAATACCGACTGCGGTATTCCCTTTTCCTTTTCCAACGCTTCAAGCGCCGCAAAAAAATCTTTGCTGTATTTATTGCTCATTTTAAATCTCCCGATTAATTTACGAATTTATGTTTTTGATATTTAAGGTTTAAGTTTTCAGTCGAACTTAATCGCCTTGTTTATTTTTGCTATTTTGTTGCGGGGAAGCTTTAATTCCTCTCCGATATTTACCGTAACGGTGTTTTCGTTGAACGCCGTTAAAACTCCTTCCAAAAACTTTTTGCCCTTTAACGGAGCGAAAAGCTTTATTTCCACTTCCTTGCCCAGATTTCTTTCAAAATCACGTTCGGTTTTGAACGGTCTGTCAAGCCCGGGGCTGGAAACGTTAAGCGTATACGGCTTATCGAACGTGGGGTCGAAGCTGTCGATAGGTTCCATAATCGCGTTATGGAATTTTTCGCAGGTGTCCAAATCAACGCCTTGCTCGGTTTCGATAAAAGCCGTCAAGGAAGCGGTTTTGTCGTTCCACTCAACATCTACTATCTCTATTCCCATAGGATTAGCTATACTTTCCAGAAAAGTTTTAATTTCGGTTAACGGTTTAATCGTCATAAGCTGCCTTTACAAAACGATTGAGTGCCCTCAACAGGCACTCAATCTTAACATCACTATTAAGGTCTTAATAAGTTTAGCATATATAAATAGAAAATGCAAGCGCAAATTATAATTTATTGAAGTTTAGGCAAACTTTTTTTGATTTTTATCAGTTCTATAAAGATTTTTGCCGTTGCAAGCGCGTCGTCTACCGCCCTGTGGTGGTTGAAGGTTATGTTGAATTTTGCCGCAATGGTATTAAGCTTATAATTCGAAAGCCCTGTAACAAGCTCCTGCGAAAGCGGAATTGTGTCAATCAGCTTTCTGTCGAAAAGATAGCCGAGGTGCGACCAGTAATAATCCACAAACTTATAGTCGAACCCGACGACGTTATGACCGACAAGTATGCTTCCGTAACAGAATTTGTAGAAATCTGGCATAACCTGCTCGTAATTCGGCGCGGAAGAAACCATTTCTTCGGTTATTCCCGTAAGCTTTATAATTTCATCGGAAAGCTTTCTTTCTGGGTTTATGAACGTTGAAAAGCTTTCCGAAATTTCGCCGTTTACAATTTTGTAAGCGCCTATCTCTATTATTCTGTCCATATTCCCCGAAACGGGCGAGGAATTAAGCCCCGTGGTTTCAAGGTCGAAAACGACAAAGCTTTGACCCTTTAAGCACTCGGGAATTATTCTTTCCGTTAAAAAATCGGCTTGCTCGGCGTCTATAAACGGCTGGGGCTTTACGGTGTGGTAATACTGCGGAGCGGGTTTGGATTCGCGTTTTTCCGGCACGAAGCCTTCGGGAATTTTGCCGTAGTCGATAACTTTTGCGGTGAAACGCAGTTCGCCCTTGAACTCCTCGTTGGCGCCCGTGCAGACGATACTGTCGCCGACTTTAAGCTTTTTGATTTTTTCAGCCGATTTCTGGCGGAAAAAGTAAGTCGCGTAAAACGAAGCAGTGGTATCGTTGAGCGTAAGCGATAGGTATTGTTTTTCCACGCCGTTTTTGTTTTTATATGAGCGCTCTCGTATATCCTCGATTGTTCCGCAGATTACAACCTCTTCCGAAGAAAAATTCAAATCGCTCATATACACGGCTTCGGTACGGATTTTTTCGCCTTCAAGAATTTCAAACTCCTCTATTTTGAAGTAGCGAACAGGCGTTTCGAACTCTATTTCGTCCTGCGCTTCCTCTACTTCAAGCTCTTCGAGGTTTATCTGCGAGGCAACGCATTTGCCTGTAAATTCACCGCAATAGCATTTTTTAAGATAACCGTCTATTTTTTCGCAAAGTCCGTCGTTTACAAAAGACTGCGCTACCGCAACCGTGTAAGTGAAGCCGTTTTCATTCTTTTCCACGGTTATATCGTTTAACGAAAGCGTTGCGTAAACGGCTTTGGAATAACTGCCGACCGCTTCGAAAATTTTGCTTCTGACCATTTCGCAGTCGGGCGAAAGCTTGGTTATTTCCACCGTGCACGAAAAATACGCGGGAACGTGACGTCTTAAAGCTGCAACCGCGTTTTCCTTATCGGACACCGTAAAAGCCTTGTCGGAAATTAAATTTACTATAACTAAACGGCGCGCCCTGTAAACTTCGACAGAGCGCAAAATGCAATTTTTTAAGTTGTCCGAAGCGGAACGCACGTCCGCAAGAACATTAGATAACATTTTTATTTTACCGTTAAACTATACGTTTGGAAATTTATAAGCCGAGAAGCGCGTTTATTTCTTTAAAAAACTCTTTTTCCGCCTTATCCGCGGGCACTTTTTTTATAATTTCTCCGTTTTTGAAAATCACGCAATAGTCCTGTGCGCCCGCTATACCTATGTCGCAGTCCTTAGCTTCGCCGGGGCCGTTGACAACGCAACCCATTACTGCGATTTTCAAAGGCTTTGAAAACTGTTCTACATAACTTGTAACTTTTTTGGCGAGCGCCATTGAATTCCAAAGGCACCTTCCGCAAGTAGGGCAAGAAATTATGTTGACGAAATTTTTATCCAGCCCGACAGCGCGCAAAAGCCGTTTCGCCGCCAAAATCTCTTTGACAGGGTCGTCTGTGATGGAAACGCGCAGAGTATCGCCTATTCCGTCCAAAAGAAGCGCGCCGAGCGCCGCCGAGGACTTTACAACCGCCATTTCTTCCGTTCCCGCTTCGGTCACGCCGATATGCAGAGGATAGTCGGTTTTTTGCGCAAGAAGTCTGTACGCGCCGACCGTTAAAGGCACGGACGACGCTTTTACGGAAATAACTATATCGTTAACGCCGTATTTTTCAAGCACACAAACGCTTTTAAGCGCGCTTTCTACAAGCGAACGCTCGTTTTTGCCGTACTTTGCAAGAAATTCTTTTTCTATACTGCCCGTATTTGCGCCTACGCGCACGGGAATTTTATGAGCTTTGATACAGTCGGCGACAAGCTTTATTTCGTTTTCGCCGCCTATGTTGCCGGGGTTTATGCGCACTTTATCCGCGCCGTTTTCGATTGACGTAACGGCAAGCTTGGAAGAAAAATGTATATCCGCGACAAGCGGAATTTTTATTTGACTGCGCACGCCCTTTATTGCGAGAGCGTCTGCTTCGTCCAGTACGGAAACGCGGACAATTTCGCAGCCCGCTTGTTCAAGCGCGTTAATCTGCGCTACCGTTGCGCCGATATCCGACGTTTTTGCCGTGCACATCGACTGAATTTTTACGCTTGCACCCCCGCCTACGAATACCCCGCCGACGCTGACTTTTTTGGTTAGCTTGTTCATTACAGTTTTTTGTTGTCTATAAGCTTCTGCAATTCCTGCATAAAGCTTTCGATGTCCTTGAACGAGCGGTAAACGCTTGCGTAACGGACGTAAGCGACTTCATCATACTTTTTAAGCTCCTCCATTACCATTTCGCCTATAAGCTTCGAGGAAATTTCCTGCTCCATGGAATTATAGACCTTTTTGGTAACGACAGAAACCATATCGTCGATTGCGCTTAATGAAACGGGGCGCTTTTCGCACGATTTTATTATGCCGTTTTTGACCTTCTGCGCGTCGAACGCCTGCCGAAGCCCGCTTGATTTTACTACAAGCACAGGGGTATCTTCGATTGTTTCGTAAGTGGTGAACCTTCTGCCGCAGTTTATACACTCGCGTCTGCGGCGGATTGTTCTGCCCTCGTCCGCCGAACGGCTGTCGATTACTTTGCTGTCCTCGCAACCGCAATATAAACACTTCATTTTTGTTTTGTTTCCTTTATGTGACTGATTTATGAATTAACCGCGCGGTCAAAAACCGCGTGCCGATTATTTAAAGTATTTTACGCCGCTTTCGAAAATGCGCATATCGAACGAACCGGTAAAGTTTTTGTAAAGGTTGATACCGCGTCTTTCGCTGTGTCCCATTTTGCCGAATACTCTGCCGTCGGGCGAGGTTATGCCCTCTATCGCCCACATACTGCCGTTGGGGTTGTAAGGACTTTCCATAGTGGGCTTACCGTCCAAATCAACGTACTGCGTTGCGATTTGTCCGCGCTTTTTCATTAAAGCAAGCTCCTCCGCAGGCGCAACGATTTTACCCTCGCCGTGGGATACGGGAACGGAATAAACCTCGCCGACCTTGCATGCGGAAAGCCAGGGGCTTATAACCGACGCTACGCGGATATTCGCCATAGTCGAAACGTGGCGCGAGATATTGTTATAAGTCAGCGTAGGCGAATTTTCGGTAAGCGGACAAACCTTGCCGTAAGGCACAAGCCCGAGCTTTATAAGCGCCTGAAAACCGTTGCATATGCCCAGCGCAAGACCGTCGCGTACGCGCAAAAATTCCATAATTTTTTCGGATATTGCGGGGTTATTGAACGTAGTCGCAATGAACTTACCCGAACCGTCCGGTTCATCGCCGCCAGAAAAACCGCCGGGGAACGCGATTATGTTTGCGCGCTCTATCGCGCTGATTATAGCCTTGACGCTGTCCTCGATGTCCTGAGGCGAACGGTTTTTGATTACGAGAATTTCCGTTTCGGCGCCGGCAAGACGGAACGCGCGCTCGGTATCGAGTTCGCAGTTTGTACCGGGGAATGCGGGGATAAACACGCGGGGTTTTGCCGTTTTGACTGCAATATTCGTATACTTCAATTTTATCGGGCAGTCGCAATCGGGAGTTTCGCCCTCAGCGGGAGCGGTTGCAGGGAATACTCCGTCAAGCTTTTGCGTGTATGCGTTAAGCGCTGTCTGTTGACCGACGATTTCGCCGTGAAGAACGAAATTCTTTTCAATTGTTTCGCCGATATAAGTATATTCAAGCCCTTCCAAAAGCGCTTCGTCCTCGACGGATACTATTATATCGCCGTAGCACTCTTTAAACAGTTTGCTGTAACCGCAGCCGAAGTTGAAGCCGAAACCGTTTCCGAAGCATGATTTTGCAACTGCGGAGGCAATTCCGCCTTTTTCCGCAACGGTCGCAAATTTAATTTGCCCCCCGCATATGCCCGAATTAACGGTATTGTACAGCGATTTCAGATAGCCGAAATCAGGTATATTGTTTTCGTCTTTTTTAATATGCAAAGCGTAAAGCTTTTCGCCCGTGCGTGTTAAAACGTTTGTAATGAGCGCGGAAGCCTTTGCTGGTGCAAGCGCAAAAGATATAAGCGTGGGCGGAACGTCGATATCCTCGAAAGTACCGCTCATGGAATCCTTGCCGCCGATTGCGCCCAAACCTAAGTTAATCTGGGCATATAAGGCGCCCAACAGCGCCGCGGCGGGCACGCCCCAACGCTTTTTATCGTCGCGCAGACGCATAAAGAACTCCTGCAAGGTTAAGCGGATATCTTCAAGCTTAGCGCCTGCCGCCACTACCTTTGAAACGGAGGTTACAATAGAATATATCGCGCCCGTAAACGGCGAGGACGACATAAGCTCGGGGTTGTAGCCGTAAGCCGAAACGGTGCAGTCGTCAGTTTCGCCGCCCGTTAATTTTGCCGCCATTGCGATAACGGGGGTAAGCTGGTATTTTCCGCCGAACGGCATATATACGGACTTTGCGCCGATTGTGGAATCAAACGTTTCCGCAAGACCTTTTTTGGAGCAGACGTTAAGCTGTGAAAGCGTTGAAGTGAATTTCTGCTCGAACGGCTGTATGCTTTCGGGTTCGGCAAAGAAATGAGTTACGTTATCGTTAATTTCCGCGTCAGTCTGCTGTTTTACGCCGTTTGTATCGAGGAACGCGCGGGCAATATCCACAATCGTCTGTCCTCGGTGATACATTTTAATTCTGCCGTGGTCCATAACGAATGCTACGGGCGTTGCGGAAAGGTTTTCTTCCGCGGCAAGCGCGATAAACTCGTCCGCGTCCTCGGGCTTGATTACTACCGCCATTCTTTCCTGAGATTCCGAAATGGCAAGCTCGGTGCCAGACAGTCCCTGATATTTTTTAGGAACTTTGTCAAGATAAATATCCAGACCATCGGCAAGCTCGCCTATGGCGACCGAAACTCCGCCCGCGCCGAAGTCGTTGCACTTTTTAATCATTCTTGTAGCGCGCGGATTGAGGAAAAGCCTTTGAAGCTTTCTTTCGGTAAGCGCGTTGCCCTTCTGCACCTCTGCGCCGCACGTCTGAACCGACTTTTTATCGTGAGCTTTGGACGAGCCGGTAGCGCCGCCGCAACCGTCGCGCCCCGTTTCGCCGCCGAGAAGAATTATAACGTCGCCCTTTGCGGGTTTTTCGCGGTAAATCATATCCGACTTTGCGCCGCCGACAACAAAGCCCGTTTCAAGGCGCTTAGCCTTATAACCCGAATGGTAAACTTCGTCAACCTGCCCCGTTGCAAGCCCTATCTGGTTGCCGTAGGACGAGAAGCCAGCCGCCGCAGTGGTGGTTATCACCCTCTGCGGAAGCTTGCCCGCAAGAGTATTTTCCAAAGGTTCGGTAGGGTCTGCCGAGCCTGTTATTCTCATAGACTGCAAAACGTAGGTTCTGCCCGAAAGCGGGTCGCGGATTGCGCCGCCGAGGCAGGTTGCCGCACCGCCGAACGGTTCGATTTCCGTGGGGTGGTTATGCGTTTCGTTCTTGAACATTACGGTGTATTTTTCGGGATTACCGTCTATTACGGCGTCGATTTTTATTGCGCACGCGTTTATTTCGTCAGATTCGTCGAGATTGTCGAGTTTTCCGTCCTTTTTCAGCTTTTTTGCGCCGATTGTGGCTATATCCATAAGGCAGGGATATTTGTCCTTTCTGCCCGCATACAGCTCGCCGAAAAGATTTTTGTACAGTTCGAGCGACTTTGCAACGTGCTCGTTATCGCTGTTGACGGTTATGTTTTTAAGCTCGGTTGCAAAAGTCGTGTGGCGGCAATGGTCCGACCAGTATGTATCTATTACGCGGATTTCCGTTTCGGTAGGGTTGCGCTTTTCTTTTTTGAAATAGTCGCGCACGAAAGCGAGGTCTTCAACAGACATTGCAAGCCCCATTTTTTCGTGATAATTTTTAATATCCTTATCGGAAAATTTTATAAAGCCTTCCACAGACTTTACGTCCTCCGCTTCCGCGGCAGTATGAATAAGCGTTTCCGGCTTTTCAAGCGAAACCTCCTCGCTTTCCACGGGGTTGATAAGGTGCTTTTTAATGCGGGCAAGCTCGTCTTCGGAAACTCCCGAAACGGCGTATACGGTGGCGCACTTTATTAAAGGGCGTTCTTTCTGCGTTAAAAGCTGAACGCACTGCGCCGCGCTGTCCGCACGCTGGTCGTACTGACCCGTAAGATAGGCTATTGCGAAAGTTTTGTATCCGCTTTCCGCTTCGAACGTTTCGAAATAAACGTTGTCAACGGGCGGTTCGGAAAATACGCACGGAACAGCCGAGCTGAATTCGGCTTCCGTAAGCCCCTCCACGTCGTATCTTATAAGTCTGCGGACATCTTCCGCATTGATTTTTAAAAGACTGCGGATTTCTTCCTTAACTTTTTTTGCCTGCAAATTGTCCTTTTTTTCTACGAAAATTCTGTAAATGTTCATATCTTTAACCTTTGGATATGTAGTTTTTAATTAGTTTGCGGTTATATCGTTCAGATTCTTCGGCAAGCCTCAGAAATTTCAGCCGTGTTTTATACTGTAAATTTACCCTTTGCGGTACTTTAAGCCGATGTCCTTGCGGTACTGCATACCGTCCCAGCGGATATTTTCAACAGCTTTGTATGCTTTTTTTCTTGCGTCCTCAACGGTTTTACCCTTTGCAACAACGCCCAAAACTCTGCCGCCGCTTGTCACAAGCTTGCCGTCCTTAACCGCAGTACCAGCATGTACAAGCACTACGTCGCCGATATTGCCGATTTCAATTTCCTTGCCCTTTGTATAGCCGAGAGGATAGCCTCCGCTTGCAAGCACAACACAGACGCAAGCGCCTTCTTCCCACTCGATTTTTATGTCTGAAAGCCGTTCGTCCGTGACCGCCTCGAAAACGTCCATAAGGTCGGTCTTTAACATAGGAAGAATAACCTGCGTTTCAGGGTCGCCGAAGCGGGAGTTGTATTCAACTACCTTCATTCCCTTGTCCGTGCGCATAAGCCCGAAATACAGACAGCCCTTGAAAGTCCTGCCTTCGGCGTTCATTGCGTTCATTGTGGGAAGCATTATTTTATCGTAAACTTCTTTCTCTATCTCTTTTGACCAGAAAGGACAGGGCGAAAACGTACCCATACCGCCCGTGTTAAGCCCCTTGTCGCCGTCGTAAACGCGCTTGTGGTCGCAGGAGGTTATCATTGGCACGATTGTTTTACCGTCGGTAAACGCAAGTACGGAAACCTCCTCTCCGGGGGTATACTTCAAGCCTTTAAGACATTCTTCGATAACGATTACGTTGCCCGCCGAGCCGAAAGCCTTATCAAGCATAATCTCTTTCAAGCCCTCTTCCGCCTGTTTTAAATCCTCGCAAACCAAAACGCCCTTGCCGAGCGCAAGCCCGTCCGCCTTTAAAACGATGGGCGCGCCCTTTGCGCGGATATACTGCAAAGCCTTGTCATAGTCGCTGAAAATTTCCGATTCCGCTGTGGGAATGTTGTACTTTTTCATTAAATTTTTGGAAAAAGCCTTGCTTGCCTCGATTATAGCCGCGTTTTTTCGGGGGCCGAAACAGCGTTTGCCCATAGCTTCCAGCTCGTCCACAAGCCCTATTGCCAGCGGGTCGTCGGGCGCGACGACAATATAGTCGATTTCGGGGTGTTCGCTTACGTATTTTTTCACCGCCGAAACGTTCATATAATCAACGTTAATGTTTTCCGCTATCTGCGCGGTACCCGCATTGCCTTTCATGCAATACAGTTTTTCAACGCGTTTGCTTTTCCTTAAAGCGAGAAGAATTGCGTGCTCTCTTCCGCCGTTACCTATAACAAGTACGTTCATTTGTCTACCTTTTGTTATTTGATTATATCAGTGCTTGAAATGGCGGTTGCCGACGAATACCATTGCAATGCCCGCCTTGTTGCACGCTTCGACCGAAGCTTCGTCCTGAATGGAGCCGCCCGGCTGAATGATTGCGGTTATTCCCGCTTTCACGCACTCCTCAACGCAATCGGGGAAAGGGAAAAACGCGTCCGAAGCCATTACCGAGCCTTTCGCCTCTTTACCCGCGTGCTCGATTGCCTGCTTTGCCGCCCAGATACGGTTTGTCTGCCCCATACCTATGCCCGTAGTTCTGCCCTGCTTGCCTATAACTATTGCGTTGGATTTTGTATGCTTGACAACTTTCCAGCTGAAAAGCATTGCTTCAACCTCGTCCGCAGTGGGTGCGCGGTCGGTAACAACGCCGACGCCGTAAGTCTTTCTCTGTTTGCCGTTAGCGGTTGTAACAGTTTCAACCTTAGCTTTGGTTTTGAAGACGTTCATATCCTCGTTTGCGATAAGGCTTTCGTCATACTGCTGCACAAGAAGTCCGCCGTAAACCTTTTTCATATCGAAAGCGGTGCTTTCTCTGCGGGCGGAAATATCTTCAATCTGCAAAAGGCGGATATTTTTCTTTTGTTTGAGTATTTCAAGCGCCTTGTCCGTGTAGGCGGGCGCCATAACTATTTCAATGAAAATTTTATTAATTTCGGTTGCGGTTTGCTCGTCAACGGCGCCGTTGATTGCAAGTATTCCGCCGAAAACCGACACGGGGTCGCTCTCGTACGCCCGCATATATGCCTCGAATACCGTGTTTCCCGTGCCTACCCCGCAAGGGTTTGCGTGCTTGCACGCAACGACTGCGGGAGTTTTGCCGAACTCTTTAAGAAGTTCCAGCGCGCCGTTCGCATCGTTGATATTGTTATATGAAAGCTCTTTACCCCAAAGCTGTTTTGCCGAGGAAAGCGAGCCTTTGCGGATAAACTGTTCGTTATAGAAAACCGCTTGCTGGTCGGGGTTTTCGCCGTAGCGCATATCCTGCGCCTTTTCGTAAGCGAAAGTTACCTCGTCGGGGAATGTTATGCCGAGCTGGGAAGCAAGATAGTTTGAAATAAGACTGTCGTAAACCGCTGTATGCGCAAAAACCTTGTATTGAAGGTATTTTTTTGTATCGAGCGAAACTCCGCCGTTTGCAAGCTCCTGCAAAACCTTGTCATAGTCTTTGGGGTCAACGATAACGGCTACGTCCTGATAGTTTTTAGCCGCCGCGCGTATCATTGTAGGCCCGCCTATATCTATGTTTTCAACACATTCGGCGAAGTCCGCGCCCTTTGCAAGCGTGGCTTTGAAAGGATATAAATTTACGCAAACAACGTCTATTGTGTTTATGTTGAGCTTTTCAAGCTGAGCCATATGCTCGGGGTTGGAACGCATTGCCAAAAGCCCCGCGTGAACGTTGGGGTGCAGAGTTTTAACCCTGCCGTCAAGGCACTCGGGAAAGCCCGTAATTTCGGAAATACCTATAACTTTAAGCCCCGCGTCCTTTAAGGCTTTTGCCGTGCCGCCCGTGGATATAATTTCGAACCCGCATTTTACAAGCCCCTTGCAGAACTCCACAACTCCCGTTTTATCGGAAACGCTTACAAGCGCTCTTTTCTTCATTTTCATAAATCTTTCTCCTTAAAGTACGGTAACCGTTCTTCCGTTTTTGATAATTTTGCCCTCGCACAGCTTTTTGACGCAATAGGGCAAAAGCCTGTGCTCCTCTTGCAGTATTCTTGCTTGCAGGCTTTCGGGGGTGTCGCTGTCCTCAACATTAACCGCAGTCTGTGCGATTATCGCGCCTCCGTCTGGCACTTCGTTAACGAAATGCACCGTACAGCCCGACACCTTTGCGCCGTAATCTATCACCGCTTTATGAACTTTCAGTCCGTAAAAGCCCGCTCCGCAAAACGCGGGAATAAGCGACGGGTGAATGTTGATAATTCTGTCCTCGAACGTTTTTATAAAGCTTTCGGGGATAATTTTCAGCCAGCCCGCAAGCACTATATAATCTACGCGGTTGATATTTAAAAGATATGTCAGCTCTTTATAAAGCTCGTCTATATCGGGATACCTGCTCTTTGAAAACACTGCGGTTTTTATGCCGTGCTTTTGGGCGCGCTCTATTGCGCCTATCCCCTCCTTCGAGGCTATAAGGCAGGAAATTTCGCAGAATTTATCTTTTTCGTTAGCGTCGATTATCGACTGGAAATCCGTTCCTCCGCCCGACGCGAAAACGGCTATGCGCTTCACTTTAACGTTACCCCCGAACCCTTTACCGTTTTACCGAGCACAACGCACTGCTCGCCTGTGGCTTCAAGCTGGGCAATTGCCTTTTTGACGTCGTGCTTTTTAACGCAGACTACCATTCCTATACCCATATTGAAGGTGTTGTAAATCTGCTCGTTGGAAAGCTCGGCTTTTTTCTGCATAACGCGGAAAACCGCGGGAACCTCGTAAGATTTTGTATCAATAACGCAACCTATGCCTTCGGGGAAAATGCGGGGGATATTTTCTATAAACCCGCCGCCCGTAATGTGAGCAATGCCTTTGACGGACACGTTTTTGATAAGCTCTAAAATGCTTTTAACGTAAATTCTCGTAGGAGTTAACAGCACGTCAATAGTCTTTGCGCCCAGCTCGTCGTTGAACTGATTCAGTTCGTAAATATTTTCGCCGAAAAGCTTTCTGACAAGCGAGTAGCCGTTTGAATGAATACCGCTTGACTTCAAGCCGATAAGCACGTCGCCGGGCTTTATGGTGCTTCCGTTGATAATTTTCTTTTTATCTACCGCGCCGACCGCAAAGCCTGCTATATCGTAGTCGCCCTGACGGTAAAACCCGGGCATTTCAGCGGTTTCACCGCCGATTAACGCCGCACCGCTTTGTCGGCAGCCTTCGGCAATACCCGAAACAACAGTTGCGACCTTTTCGGGGCTTAACGCGCCCGTAGCAAAATAATCAAGGAAAAACAGAGGTCTTGCGCCCTGACAAACGATATCGTTAACGCACATTGCGACTGCGTCGATACCGATTGTATCGTGCTTGCCCGATATTATGGCGTACTTTAATTTTGTACCCACTCCGTCCGTACCCGCAACAAGCACGGGACGCTTAATATCCTTAGGCATTGCGAAAAATCCGCCGAAAGAACCGATATCGCCCAAAACACCGCTTGTATAAGTGGATTTTACGTGCTCTTTCATTAACCTTACGGCTTCGTAACCTCTTTCGACGTCTACGCCGCTGTCTTTATAAGAAATACTCATTTTATCTCCTTTGAGTTTTTGTTTGTTATATTTTTCGTAATGTAATTAAACCTGTTAAAAGAACCGACTTAATATGCGTTGCAAACTATTTTCAGATGCTTCGGCTTCGCTCAGCATGACAAGTTTTATCATTGCGAAGGTTTACTTTATTCGAGTTTGAATTTGTCGGTCTCATCCAACGGATACGGATATTCGCCGTTAAAACAGCCGAGGCAGAAGCCGACGTTTGCGCCATCGCACGTGGACAACAGCTGTTCTACCGTAAGATATTTAACGCTGTCCGCGCCGAGGCATTCGCAAATTTCGTCTTCGTTTTTGTATGCGCCGATAAGCTGTGAATAAGTCTGAATATCTATTCCGAGGTGACAGGGGTGCTTTATAATAGGCGAGCAAATTCTTATATGAACTTCCGCAGCGCCCGCGTCGCGGAGCATTTTTATGATTTTTCTCATAGTAGTGCCTCGGACAATGCTGTCGTCAATAAGCACCACTCTTTTACCGCGCACGTTTCCGCGCAACGCGTTCATTTTTACGTTAAGACTGTTTTCGCGCTGGCGCTGGTCGGGCTGAATAAACGTTCTGCCTACGTATCGGTTTTTTGCGAGCGCTTCCACAAAAGGAATACCGCTTTCCTCCGCATACCCGCGCGCGGCTACGTTGCCCGAATCGGGAACGCCCGAAACAAGGTCTGCTTCGACAAAACAGTGCTTTGCAAGCAGTTTGCCCGCTTTTTTACGCGCTTCGTAAACGCTGTAACCGTCCAGAACGGAATCGTGGCGGGCAAAGTAGACGTATTCGAAAATGCACATTTTCGACTTTTCGGGAACGTTTTCCATCATATGGGAATGTATGCCCGCGCTGTCGATTACTACAATTTCGGCGGGCTTTATATCCCGCACGAAGTTTGCGCCAACCGCGTCGAGCGCGCAGGTTTCGCTTGCGATGATAACGTCGTCGTCCTTCATGCCCATGCACAGCGGACGGATACCGTAAGGGTCGCGCACGGCGATAAGCTTGTCGCAGGTCATTATGACAAGCGCGTACGAGCCTTTGAAGTTTTGACAGGCGCGTTTGACGCCCGTTAAAATATCACCGTCCGAAAGACTGTTTATTAAAACCGCGATTACCTCGCTGTCGATTGTGGTCTGAAACACTGCATTTCGCGCGATAAGCTCGTTGCGCAAAAGCTTGGTATTCGTCAGATTTCCGTTATGCGCAACTGCCATTTTACCGCATTTACCCGTAAAAACCACGGGTTGCGCATTTAAAAGCTGGCTTGCGCCGGTTGTGGAATAGCGCACGTGCCCTATTGCAATATCGCCCTCGGGCAGAGCTTCGAGATTGCCGTTTGCAAATACGTCGGCAACAAGCCCCATTCCTTTGTGATATGAAATTTTGTCCGCATAGGCTACGGCGATACCGCTTGATTCCTGCCCTCTGTGCTGCAAGGCGTATAAACCGTAATATGCGGTATGCGCCACGTTGCGGTTTTCCTGAGCGTATACCCCGAAAACACCGCATTCCTCATGCTTTTCTTCCATTCAGTTCACCCTGTATAACCGTAAGGTCATTCTTTGCCCGTCCAGCAATATGTGCAGAGCTTGCAAGGCTCTAAACCGATTGCTTCGATAAGCCCTTCTATCGACTGAAATTCCAGACTTTCAAACTGGAATTTATCGCAGATAGCTTTACGCATTGCCTTGCCGCGTTCGGTCTCGGAATCGCTGTATTCTTCGATATGCTTAACGGCTTCCTCGCCCTCTAACTCCATCATAGTACGGCGTGTAATCAAATCCATATCGCCCGAAGAACGCGAGAAATTAAGATATTTACAGCCGTACATAATCGGCGGACAGGCAGAACGCATATGCACCGCCTTTGCGCCGTGGGAATACAAAAATTCTACCGTTTCTTTAAGCTGTGTTCCGCGGACGATACTGTCGTCCACAAGCAAAAGCCTTTTCCCCTCTATAAATTCATGCACGGGAATAAGCTTCATTTTAGCGACCTTGTTGCGCTCCGTCTGGTTGACGGGCATAAAGCTGCGCGACCACGTAGGCGTATATTTTATGTAGGGACGCGCGAACGGCACCTGACATGCGTTTGCATAGCCTATTGCGTGGGGCGTACCCGAATCGGGCACCCCGCCGACGTAATCGATACTGTGCATATCGTGCGTTTTTGCATCGTTCTTAGCAAAAATTTCGCCGTTTTTACAGCGCATCATTTCAACGTTTATCCCCTCGTAGCTTGAAGTGGGATAGCCGTAATACGACCATAAAAACGCGCATATCCGCATTTTTTTGCCTGCGGGGGCAAGCGGTGTTATACCGTCCGCCGAAATTTCCACAATTTCCGCGGGGCCGAGCTCGCGCTCGTCCGCATAGCCGAGTTTTTTATATGCAAAGCTCTCGAACGAAACGCAATACCCCTCGTCGCACTTACCTATCTGTATGGGCAGTCTGCCGAGCTTGTCCCTTGCGGCGATAAGCGTTCCCCTGTCCGTTAAAAGCAGTATAGATACGGTTCCGTCAACCTGTTCGTGCACGTAGCGTATACCATCGACGTAGCTGTCCTTGCTGTTGATAAGCGCCGCGACAAGCTCGTTGGAATTGACCTTACTGCCCGTCATCGCGTCGAAATAACCGCCTTTTTTAAGAACGCTTTGCTTTAACTGCTCTGCATTGTTTATTATACCAATCGTGCAGATTGCGTATGTTCCAAGCTTTGAAACGGTTAAAAGCGGCTGGGGGTCGGTATCGCTGATACAGCCTATTGCCGCGTTGCCCTTCATTTCCGACAGCACGCGCTCGAATTTAGTTCTGAACGGCGCGTTTTCTATGTTATGTATTTCACGCTGTAAGCCTATCGACGGGTCATAAGCCGCCATACCTCCGCGCTTTGTGCCGAGATGCGAATGATAGTCCGTGCCTATAAAAACGTCGAATACGGCGCTGCTTTTTTTTACCGAGCCGAAAAATCCACCCATAGATTATTATTCTCCGCAGATGCGCTTGAAAATTTCGGCGTAAGCGTCCTCAACCCCGCCCAAATCGCGGCGGAATCTGTCCTTATCAAGGCTGACGTGCTTTGTGGTATCCCACGAGCCCGCTTCCCAGAAGCGGCAGGTATCGGGGGAAATTTCGTCCGCAAGGACGATTTGTCCTTTAAATCTGCCGAATTCGAGCTTGAAGTCGATTAAATCAATCTTCAATTCCTTGAAGAAAGCTATCATGGCCTCGTTTACGGCGAAAGCCATTTTCTTTATTGTGTCTATTTCCCCGGCAGTGGCAAGGTTCAAAGCCAAAGCGTGGTAATCGTTGATAAGCGGGTCGCCCAAATCGTCGTTTTTATACGAAAACTCTATTGTAGGCGCGGAGAATTTGGTACCTTCCGCAACGCCGTATCTCTTTGAAAAACTGCCCGCGGCTACGTTCCTTATAATTACTTCGAGCGGAACAATCTGCACCTTTTTAACGACGGTGTTTCTGTCGTCAATCTGCTCGACAAAGTGCGTGGGAATACCCTTCTTTTCAAGCATCTGCATCATTTTGTTGCTCATTATATTGTTAATGACGCCCTTGCCCGAAATTGTGCCTTTTTTCAAACCGTTGAAAGCCGTTGCATCGTCTTTATACGAAACGATAACATAATCGGGGTTTTCGGTTGCGAAAACTTTCTTTGCCTTGCCTTCGTAAAGCTGTTCCTTTTTAACCATAAAATTTTTATCTCCTGAAAAAAATTGATTTTTAATTAAATAATCCGCGGTCTATCCGTTTAGCGCAAAGCCAACAAATTCCGCGAGCAGAAAAATTATAAATACCCGCAGGGTATGCGGGTATAATTTAAGTCTGCGAAATTTCACGCTGAAGAGCTTCATCGTCAGCGTTTATCTTTTTTCTCATATTCTTTTTGTATTCTTTGAGCTTTACGGATATTTCGGGGTATTTTACGCCGAGTATCTGCAAAGCAAGCAAGCCCGCGTTTTCTCCGCCGTTTACGCCTACGCACGCAACGGGTATGCCCGAGGGCATCTGCACGATAGACAGCAGACTGTCAAGCCCGCCCATCATGTCCGTTTTTACGGGAAGTCCTATTACGGGAAGCGTTGTGTTCGCCGCGATTACCCCGCCGAGGTGCGCAGCCTTACCCGCCGCGCAGATTATTACTTCCACCCCGCGTTTTTCCGCGTTGAGCGAAAAGCCGTGCGCTTCTTCGGGGGTGCGGTGCGCGGATATAACCCTTACCTCGGTTTCAACGCCGAAGCTTTTTAAAACGTCAGCCGCGGGTTTAACCACGTTAAAATCGGATTTACTGCCCATTATTATTGCAACTTTCGACATATGATAATCTCCGTATTTATATTATTTTTCAAAAATAGACGCATACTGAAAGTATGGTTCTGCTTTACGTTATTTTTTCAGTTTATATACTTGCCGTTAACGTATTTGCCGTAATTTTGGTGAAGTCCCAGCGCGATGAAGCAATCGACGAAAACGAAAAAGCGAAAAGCGGCGACGGAAAACTGATTTTAACCGCAATTTTAGGCGGAGCGATTGCAATTTACGTTTCCATGTTCATAATGCGGTACAGACTGAAAAATCTTCTGCTTATGATTATTATGCCCGTTATCGCCGTGCTGAACGTTTATTTTTGCGTGGTTGCGTTCCGTTCGGGCTTTACTTTCTTTGTTGTGACTTGAAAATACACAACATTTACAAAATACGCGTTTATTATAACACAATATATTGATAAAAGAAAAATGTTTGAATAAGCTTTTTTAAAAATTTAAAAGTAAAAATTTGACTTTTTCCGCTTTTAAACAGTTGACAAACAAATTTTTTTGAGTTAGCGAAACCAAAGCCCGCCCGACAGATTTACTCTGTCGGGCGGGCGGATTGTTTTTTACTGTTGGTTTTCGGAATTTGTTTCCGCAGTTTCGGGCGCGCATTTAATCTGCTGCGCCTTTAACAGGTCGCGGATTTCCCTGAGCAAACCGTCCGTTGTTTCCACGGGCGCTACGGGCGTTTCGGCTTTTACGGCTTCGGTCTGCGCCGTCGCTTCCTCCTCGGTTATTTTGCCCTTTTTAAGCTGTTTTTCAAGCTTCTTTCTCTGCTTTTCGGCAAGTCTTTTACCGCCGTCGCGGATTGAGTTAATGGTTTTAACCACAAGGAACAGCACGAACGCGGTTATAAGAAAGGTTATTACCGCAGAAATTACCGAACCGAAGTCAAGAATTACCGCCTCCTTCAACACGGTTACGTTATCCTCTGCAAGCACGGGCTGTCTTAAAATTATTTGCAACGCGCTTGTACCGTCCGCCCCGGGGATAGCGCTTATAAGCGGTTTCAAAATTCCGTTGACTAGCGCGTTTATAATAGCAGTAAACGCACTGCCGATAATAACACCGACAGCCATATCGAGAACGTTTCCGCGTGAAATAAACGTTTTGAATTCTTTAAAAAACTTTTTCATTGTTCCAACCTTTTAAATATTTTTCAACGGTATTATAAAATCCGCCGGGCGTATTGTCAAGCGTAACCTTTAAATTAACCGTCAAAAATCAGCTTTCAAGCAGTACAGAAATCAATTTTTTTCTTAATTCCTCTTTATTTTTCAATTCGTCGGAAGCGGAAAACTGCGGTTCGGCGTCGAAAACGGCTTTACCGCCTTTCAAAACAACAAGTCTGTCCGCAAGCGAAACAGCTTCGTCCGCATCGTGCGTAACAAAAAGCACCGTTCGCTTATCCTGACGCCATATTTGCAGAAAAAGCCCGTGCATTTCGTTTTTCAGCTTTAAATCGAGCGAGGAAAACGGCTCGTCCAGCAAAAGAATTTCGCTTTCGTATAAAAACGCGCGGGCAATGGCTACACGCTGAGCCTGACCGCCCGAAAGCGTTTTGGGATAGGCGTTCTTTTTATCCTGCAAGCGCACCCTTTCAAGCATAGTCAAAACCTTTTCTTCGTCCGCGCAGACAAGCGTAAGGTTTTGTTTTACAGTAAGATTAGGCACCAGCCGCGGCGACTGAAAAACGTACGAGCATTTTACCGCCGGAATTTCGCCGCAATATTCCGTTAAGCCGGCTATACAGTTTAAAAGCGTGGTTTTTCCGCTTCCGCTTTCGCCCAAAATACAGGTTATTTTACCCTTTTCCAAAGCAAGATTAAAATTGCTATAAACTTCGGTTGCACCGTATTTTTTAGTTAAATTTTTTATTTCAATCATAAATTCAATTCCACTTATACGTCAGCCATTTCAACTGCGAAAAGGCAATATCAAGCAACAGCCCCGCAACAACCGCGGCAAGCGTAAGCGCGGCAAGATTGGCTATTTCGGCCGAAAGACTGCTTTCCTGCATCATTCCGCCAAGCCCCTTAGCCGTATTTACAAGCACCTCCGCGGAAACCGTAACTTTAAGCCCCAGCGATATGTTCGCGCCCGTCTGCGAAAGCGTATTAGGCAAAACAAGCGGAAGATAAATTTTGAAAAGCCTGTTCCGCCTGCTGATATTGTAGACTTGCGCCATTTCCGTAAGACCGCGGTCTATACCCTCCGTTGCGGCGGTTAACTGCGCATATATGGCGGGAAATAAAACAAGAACGGTGACTATTGCGGGGGATACGCTTCGGTTGCCGAGGGTAAGCTTTAAAATTATAAGGCTTACGGCAAGCGTGGGAAGCACGCGGATAAGCGTCATAACGGGCTTTAAAATTGCTTTGAAAACCTTGCTTAAAGCTGCAAAAGCGGCGCATACTGCGGCGCCTATCAGCGAAACGAGAAATGCGGCAAGCGTTCTTAAAAGCGAACCGCCCAGCCCCGCCCAGAACTCCGCCGAGGCGAAGTTTTTGAAAAAGCGCGCAAGCGTTTCCGTAAAAGACGGTACTATAAGCTTATTGCCCACGCAATAATATGCGGTTATCCACACAAGCCACATTAAAATTACTGCCGTAACTGAACCGATTATATTGAATTTTCTTTCCTTAAAAAAGTTTTTTACTGCTGTCATTTATTTTTGTCCGGCGTTCACGCGGAGTAAAAGAAACCGTCCGAAACCGCAGTTGCGGTACCGTCGTTTACGGCTGTCAATTCATTGAGAAAGGTTTTAACCCGCTCTTTGCTGTCGGCGGAGCTAACGAAGTTTATTGCACAGTTACGGATAACCGCCTTGGTAAGGTTTGCCGCGGTAAACGCGGGTTTTGTGTTTTCCGGGTCGGCGTAGTGCTTTTTGACAGCGCTTAAAATTGTATCCGCGCCGACGCTTTCGTTCAAAAGCCAGTTTGCGCCGTCGGTCATTGCGCCGATAAATTCGGTAATGAAAGCGGGTTCTTTTTCGATAAGCGAATTTTTTGCAACCAGCACCGCCTGCGGATAGCCGTTTTCGCCGTACAGCGACTGCAAACTGCCGACCTGCTTTAAATTCAGGTTAACGTTTGCCACGCGCGTGCTTGCGGCGGGCTCGGGAATAACGAAATAATCGTACTGAGTTTCCGTGCCCGTGACTTGCGTTGCGGCTACGTTTTCAAGCGTTACGCTGTCGGAAATGCCGTATTTATTGAGTATAAGCTTTGCCGCCGAGCCGGGGAAAGCCGCAAAATTGACTACCCCTACCTTTTTATCGCTGAGCGCGGAGGCGAAATTTTCAGAAGTAAGCGTCTGCTTGTCCGCGCTTGCAACTATAAACAGATTGCCGTGCGTTACCGTGCCGAGCATTTTATACCTTTCCCCACCGCCTAAAAACTTGCTCGCCGCGTTGACGGGAAGTATGCACAAATCCGCGTTTTTGCTATCGTCGGTATAGGTTACGCACGAATTGATTTCCGCGGAGGAAACTATATGATAGCTTACGTTTTTATCAAAGCCGTTTTCTTCCGACATAAGCTGTGCCAGCGCAAGAGCGGGCGCTCCGTCGGGCGCGTAAACGGTTATTCCGCCGTTATTTTTGTTGCCGCAGGCGGAAAATCCGAACGCGGACGCGCACAGCGCAAGCGCGCACAAAACAGCAGTTAAAAATTTCTTCATTATATTACTCCTTTCGGTATCAGGTTACAAATACGGAGTTGCCCCTTTAAATTATTGCCTTTTACCTCAAAAAATTTACTTATAGAACAGCGCGTTAAATTTTGGACATCAAGGTTTTAGCCGTAACCCCTTCCAGCATACCTATTTTGCCTGTAAGCTTATTGATTGTTTCGGTAGGCGCGTCCAAAACAACGCTTATGACCGATACGTTTTTTTGTTTATAAGGCAAGCCCATTCTGCCTATTATGCTGTCGCCGAACTCGGACAGCAACGCGTTTATGCCCGCGCTTTGGTCACGTTTTTCGACTATTATGCTGATTACGGCAAGTCTGTTTTCGCTCATAAAAAAAGCCCTCCGAAAGACCGAGGGAACACAGCAAAAAACAAGCGCAAAAAAGCGCTCTTCAAATTTTAATTGCCTTTACCCTCAGAAAAACCTTAAAGTTCAGGATTTTATTTTAACATTTCAGAAAGTTTTTTTCAAGCGAATACATAAACGATTTTAAAATAAGCATACTTGTTTTATGAAAAAGCCGATTTCTATGATTATTGCGATTCTTACAATAAGCTGCGCCGCTTGTTTTGCGGGCTGCGCGAAAAGCCCCGACAAAAAATCGGGAACGAGCAACGGCAACATACAGAGAATTACGGTTAAAGACGATAACCTTGACAGCGAAAAACCGTCCGACCGCGAATGTCCCGACGGTAACTGCGGACGCAGAGGCCCGCACTCGGAACGCAACAGAGCACGCCGTATACCCATCGGCGAGAATTTCACTTTTATTATTGAAATTAACCCCGATTGCAGACACGGCAAATGCCGTCCGCAGGACAAGCCCGAAAACGGCGAAACGGCTCCCGCACCCGACGACAGCGAAAACGGCACTACAACCGACTGATTTTTTAAAACCGTACTTTTACGCAATGACAGAAAGCTTCCGAACATTTTGTTCGGGAGCTTTTAACTGCAACAGATTAAATTGCGCGCCTATAATTTCCCTATGGGAACTACAACACCGATGCGCTAATCGGAATTGCTTTTTTTGATTGCTTCCATTTTCGCAATCAATTCTTCAAGCGGATGATATTCCCCTCCCCAGTATTCGAAAACACGCATACCATCGTCCTCCGATACGGGACCGCACATTTCAATGTTTATATCCATTTCACTAAAAAGCTTTTCATAATCCACGCGTTTATAACCGCACGGCGTAAGCAAAGAAAATTTTTGATAAGACACTCCGTAAACCACTTTTTTAATTCCCAAAGACGCGATAGCCGACAGACAGCGCGCGCACGGCGCACAGCTTGAGTAAAACACGCACCCGCTTAAAATTTCGTCAGAATACTTATTTGCGCACTTGTGCACAAGATTAAATTCAGCGTGCCCGAATACCCCGCGTTCACGGTCGGCAGTGTTTTCGGCTTCTTCGAGAATTTTGCCGTTATAAACGATAACCGCGCCGAAAGTATCGTAGCCCTTTTTGCCTGCGTTTACGGCAAGCTTGTAACAGCGTTTTATGTATTTTTCATGCTCCATAATTCCCTCCCGCGGTCGGTTATTTCGGTTAAGTTTATTATAAATGAAACACCGCCGAAAAGCAAGAATTGTTTTTTACAGCCGTAAAATGCGGTTCAACGCCTTTCTTTTTTATTAAAAATAATAAAAGATATTGATTTTTTTATTTTTCGGGGCTATAATACCGTTATGAAGAAATTCAATTTTAAATTTTCAAAGACGATACTCGTCTTTATTTATATAGGTATTGCGCTGGCGATTGTGGCGTTCGGCGTAAACACATATTATATTATTGCGCACGGCGTAGGCGCCGAGGACAAGGTTTATCCCATTGTACGCTACGTTTTAATGTATTTTGTATCGGCGCTTTTGTTCGTTGTGCTGGTCAGCCTTAAAATCGCATCTTACTACACAGTTGACGAAAAGTATTTAAAGACGAGTTTCGGCGTTATAAAAAGCAAATACGAAATATCGAAAATAGAAACCATTCTTCTTGACAGAACCAACAATAAATTAAGCGTTTATTTCGAGGATAAAAGCTTTATTGTAATAGTCGTCAAGGACGAATGGTACGAAGATTTTACCGACGAAATTCTGAAAGTTAACCCGAAAATAGAATTTTCCATAAAGTCAAAAGACAGCACGGAAAACGCTGAATAATCTTAAATTAATCAAGCGGCGGAAGTTTTTTTAAACTTCCGCCGCCGTTTTTTACACACTTAAATATTTAAACGCGCTTGTTTTTGTGTTTTAAAACCGAAGTGCGGTGTTCCTCGCCCGCCAAAAGCCTGTAAATGTTTGTGTTGTGCCTTATCCACGTTAGAAGATTGATAACAAGAAACATCATAAATACCGAAATGATAATAGGGTTAAGTTCGGCAAGCTCGGCTTTGTATCTGACAACGAATATGCACGCCTGCCAGATTGTAAGCCCCGAAACGCCTATAAGCGAGCCCATACTGCCCCATTCGGTAAGCGCGATATACAAAAGCACAAGGCAGAAAAATACCGCCACTATAAAAAAGTACCACCACTGCTCGCAGGGGAGCGAGAACAGAAAAAGCCCCATTGTGGAGGCAATGCCTTTACCGCCCTTAAACTTCATTGTAACGGGAAAAACGTGCCCTATTATTACGAACGTTCCGCAAAGATATCTTGCAAAGTCGGAAACGGCAATATCGGTACCCGCAAAAACGTAGTCTTTGAAAATTATCCACGCTACAAGCGCAGGCAGACCGCCCTTTATTGCATCGCAAAAAAAGTTTATCGCGCCGATTTTAAGTCCGAAAGTGCGCGTCATATTCATACTGCCGGGATTGCCGCTTCCCACACCGCGTATATCTGATTTTTTGAAATGCGAAATCAGCACGGCGAAATTGAAACAACCGATAAAATAGCAGACTGCCGCCGAAAGCAGAAACCAGTACCAGCTATCCGAAAACGCAAGAGTTTTTACGGCTGTATTTAAAAGAGAAATCATTTTTCCGAATTCTCCCTGATTAAAAACCTTATGGGCGTACCTGAAAAATCAAAATTTTTTCTTATGACGTTTTCAAGAAAACGCTCGTATGAAAAGTGCATTAAATCGCAAGAATTTACCTTTAAAACAAATGTGGGCGGAGCCACGGCAACCTGCGAGGAATAGTAAATTTTAAGCCTTCTGCCGTTGTAGGAGGGCGGTTCATTTGCTCTGACCGTATCGGAAATCAAATCGTTCAGCGTTCCCGTGGGAATTTTGAAGTTTGCGTGCGAGAGAACTTCGTCTATAATCGCGAAAAGCTTTTCGGCGCGCTGACCCGTCTTTGCGGAAATATATACGGACTTGAAATAGTCCATAAACTTCAAGTCCTCTTTCAGCTTTTGTTCGAACTTGTTTATGGTGTTGGTATCCTTTTCAACCAAATCCCATTTGTTCATTACGATAACCGAGGGTTTGCCTTGCTCGTGAACGTAACCGATAATCTTTGTGTCCTGTTCGGTAAGCCCTTCGGTAGCGTCCACAACTAAAAGGCATACGTCGGCGCGGCGAACCGCGTCAAACGCGCGGAGGACCGAATAGTACTCGATATCCTCCTCAACCTTACTTTTTTTGCGTATTCCCGCAGTGTCGATTATGGTATATTCCTTTCCGTTATATGAAAATTTAGTATCTATCGCGTCGCGCGTGGTGCCCGCTATATCGGTTACGATTGAGCGTTCAAAGCCCAAAAGTCTGTTTACAAGACTGCTTTTGCCCGCATTCGGCTTGCCGACAACGGCAATTTTAGTGCTTTCGTCACCGGAAGTTTCGCCCTTTTCAAACCAGCTTACTGCCTCGTCCAAAACGTCGCCCACACCCGTGCCGTGCTCGGCGGAAACGGGGAACGGTTCGCCCAAGCCCAGAGAATAAAATTCGAAAATTTTGTCCTCGGAATATTCGTCTATCTTGTTGACGACTAAAATTACGGGCTTTTTACTGCGGCGGAGCATATCCGCAACGTCGTAGTCGGAAGAAGTTAACCCCTCTTTACCGTCAACAAACAGCAGTATAACGTGCGCGGTGTCTATGGCGACTTCCGCCTGCTTTTTGATTTCGCGCCACATAGTGTCCTCCGACCGCATTTCTATGCCGCCGGTATCTACTATAGTGAACGCCTTGCCCCGCCATTCACCGTCCGCGTAAAGTCTGTCGCGCGTGACCCCGGGCTTGTCCTTGGTTATTGAAATTTTTTTACCGACGACCTTATTGAAAAACGTGCTTTTACCTACGTTTGGTCTGCCGACTATCGCTATTAACGGATGTGCCATAACAACTTTATTATAAATTATTGCGGAAAATTTGTAAAGAAAAACCGCTTATAAAAATTCCCCCGAAAAAATCGGGGGAAAATATTTTTTGAAAATATACTCAGAATGCAAGATTTATGCCGACAAGTCCGAGAACGATAAATATTACCGCAACCCAAAAGAACGCCTGCCATACTGCGGGCTTACCGCGGGAATATCTGTAAGCGGGAATAATTGCCGCAATTATAAGCGCGATTTGCGAAACCGTGTTGCATACGCCGACCACTCTGCCCAGCCAGCCTGCCGTGCCTCCACAGAACTTTATTATTGCAATAACAAATGAAACAACCGCCGCGATTGCCGCAATTACAAGTCCCCAAAACGCGCAGAATTTAACTATTTCGTAGTTTGACGTTGTGGTCGTGGTAGTTGTCGTCTTCTTTTTCTTTGCCATAAAATACACTCCTTTAAATTTAATTTCAATTAAAGTATAGCAACCGAAAATTTATTTTGCAAGCGTTAAACGGGATTTTTTAAATTTCGTTAAGTTTACTTAAAACTTTTTTGAAATAGTCTGGAAGCGGTGCTTCAAAGCTCATTTCCTCGCCGCTTACAGGGTGCGTGAACTGCAACCGCCACGCATGCAGAAGCTGTCCGTTTAAAGTAAACTTCTGCTTTTTTACGCCGTAAACGGGGTCGCCGACCACGGGAAAGCCCATATATTTTGCGTGCACGCGTATCTGATGCGTTCTGCCTGTATGCAAATCGAAGCGGCACAGCGTAAAATTTTCCTTAAAGCGTTTTAAAACGGTGTAATCGGTTACGGCTATTTTGCCTTTTTCGGGCGGAACAACCGCCATTTTAATTCTGTCGGTCGGGTCGCGCCCTATGTATGTTGTTACCGTTCCGCTATCCTTTTTGACAATACCCTCCAACAGCGCAAGATACGTGCGGCGGCAGGTCTTTTCTTCTATCTGTTTGGAAAGACTTAAATGCGCTTTATCGTTTTTTGCGACAACCAAAAGCCCCGAAGTATCTTTGTCTATGCGGTGGACTATTCCGGGGCGCAAAACACCGTTAATACCGCTTAAACTGTCAAGATTGTACAAAAGCGCGTTGACAAGCGTGCCCTCGGTATTGCCGTTGCCCGCGTGCACCGTCATTCCCTGCGGTTTATTGACAACCGCAACGTCTTTATCCTCGTAAACAATGTCCAGAGGGATATTTTCGGGCTTGGCGGAATATTCAACGGCTTCGGGCAGGGTTACTTTCACCTCGTCGCCCGCGTTTACCGACTGCGAGGGCTTTGCCTTTTTGCCGTTTATCAAAACAAAACCGCCCTCGAAAAGTTTTTTGACAGCCGAGCGCGTAAAGCCGTTTAAATTTTCACTTAAAAAAACGTCGGCGCGGGCAAAGTTATCCCGCGCGGCAAATATTTCTTCATTCATTGTTATCGGTATTGTTTTGTGTACTTTCTTCCGCAACGGTATTGTTTTCGGGCGCGGAAATATTACTTTCGGAGGTTGCCGTATCTGCGGAAGCGGTTTGCGCGGCTTTTTCGGCTTCTTCCTGCGCTTTGCGCGCGGCTTGCGCGGCTTTTGCTTTTTTGGTAAGGGGAATTACCGCCCACTCGTTCAAAAACATTAAATCCACAACGGCGAGCGCTACGCCTATTACAATCCAGAAGTCGGCTAAATTGCAGTAAGTCATTCCGCCGAACATCCAAAGCCCGAACCAGTCGCGGACGCCGCCGCCCATAATATCGGTATTCGGAATTATATTTTCAAAAAGATAAATAAATCTGTCTACAAGATTGCCTACCGCGCCCGCAATTATAAGCGAAACGGCGATTTTAAGAACAGCCATTTTGTTAGGCATAAATATAAACGCCGCTATCATAAAGACAAGCATTACAAGCGTTGCCGTAATCAAGAGAGGCTGTCCCACGGCGGGGCTGTTGTTTAAAAAACTGAAAGCGCAGCCCTGATTTTTTATATCATGGCTGATTTCTATGAACCCGCGGATTATCACAAGCGACCAGTCGTACTTTTCTTCAAAATGTTTCGTAAGTAAATCCGCTGCGATAAGTACGGCTATTGAAATCAATAAAATTATCGTCAATACGCCGAACTGCGGTTTCAGCTTTAATTTTTTATTAAACATACAACTTATGATATATTATTTATTGCATTTTGTCAATGAAGATTGGGTGAAATATGACTTAATTAACAATTTCGTACTGTTCCGTAATATTAAAATAACCTTAAAAATACGCCGAAAAATTATTTCGGCGTAAGATTATTTGGTGAAGCCAAGGCTTATTAAAATAGCTTTATCCACCTGATTCATTGTAATTTCGTTCAGCTCGCCTATGCGCTCTTTTAATCTGCGCTTATCCAGCGTGCGAATTTGTTCCAACAGTATTACGCTGTCCCTTTGAAGCCCGTAACTTGACGAGGGCAGTTCTATATGGGTGGGAAGCTTTGCCTTGTTTATTTTGCTTGTTACCGCCGCCGCTATCACCGTGGGCGAATATTTGTTACCCACGTCGTTTTGCACAACGAGTACGGGGCGAACGCCCCCTTGCTCGCTGCCGACAACCGGCGACAAATCTGCATAGTAGAGTTCTCCGCGCTTAATAGTCATTATCAACCTCTTTATCGGCAGGGTATATTTTATTATATGTACTGCCTGCTCTTATTATTGACTTGCGCGAAAAAAAATATACCGCCGCGTACTGACTAAACGCGGCGGTTTTTAAATATTTTTTACTTAAGCGGGAAGCCCCGGCAAATACAAAAACAGCACGTATTTATTGAGGAAAATGAAACCGTAATAGCATACGAAGCAAACAAGCATAACAATTCCCGCAATTTTTGTAAGGCTTTTTGATTTACTGCCGACCGAAAAACCGAATATAAGCAAAGCCGCCAAAAGAGAAACCGCTCCGCCAATCAGACCTTCCATTGTGAACGGAACCCCGCGCGAACCCGTGCAAAGCGCGCCCAGTCCGCCGATTAAAAGAATGTTTGCAATATTACTGCCTATTATATTGCCCGTTGCTATGCCGACGTCGCCCTTTTTAGCCGCCGAAACGGAAGTTATAAGCTCCGGAAGAGAGGTTCCGAAAGCGACGACCGTCAAAGCGACGATTTCGGGGTCGATGCCGATAAGGTTTATTGAAACGGTTCTTGCCGCGTTAACCACAAGCGTTGCCCCGCCTATAACCATTACAAGCCCAACAATGCTTAAAGCTATCAAAAACCATACCTTTGCAAGCAGATTTTCGTATCCGTTTTTAATTTTTGCCATAAAACCGACGTTTCCGCCGTTTGAATTACCCGCGTCGGCAACGGCGTAAGGGTCGGCAACCGAAACCGCGGTAGCCTGTTCAAGACACGCTTTTGACTGCTTTTTTGCAAGCACTATGTTGTAAGCCATAAACCCGAAATACAGAACAAGCAAAATAAGCCCGCAGTACCACGGCATTGTTGCATTGAGAAACGCTTCCCCGCTTTCAGTCGTACCGAACGAGAACGGCCCGACAAACACGCCGAACACAAGAAAAAGTATGCTTATGAAAATGAGAAAGGGCATATCTATTATTCTGTTCGTACGCTCGGTCGGAAGCTTGCAGATTACCGCCGACAAGCCCAGAATAAGCAGAACGTTTAAAGCGTTGCTTCCTAAAATGTTGCCCATTATAAGGTCGCCGCCTTCGGGAGTTAAAGCGTCCACTATCGTCACTGCAAGCTCCGGGGCGCTTGTACCTACCGCCACTACGGTAACGCCGATTATAAACGTTGAAATGCGCAGTTTTTTTGCGATTCCCGCCGCGCCGTCCACGAAAAAGTCCGCGCCCTTGACAAGCAGAATAAAACCGAGCGCAAGCAGAAGCAAATTTACAATCCACGTTGCCGCCGTACTGCTTAAAATCAGGTCATAGCTCATTTAAACACCTCTTAAAATTTATTGACAATAGTTTTATAAAAAATAAAAGACCTTCAACTTAAAATCGCTTTTAAGTCGAAAGTCTTGTTCCTTCTTTAAAAGGGGTTGCGACACGATTTGAAAAAATCGGGGACTGTTGCCGCAGACCTTAAAAACTACTCCCTCTCAACGGTATGAATTTTAGCAAAAAAAGAATTATTCTGTCAAGCGCTTGATTGCAAGATGCAGGTTTTTTATTATATCGTTTGCGGTTGCGCAGTATTCCGTCTTTTGTTCTGCGGAAATTTCCGCGGTTTTACCGAGTACATACGCGGAGCACACCGCCGCTTCGAACGGTTTGACTCCGCGGGCAAGCGTTCCGCAAAGAAAACCAGAAAGAATATCGCCGCTGCCGCCTTTGGCAAGCGCGGTGTTCCCACTAATATTAAACGCTGTGCGCGTTCCGTCCGTGATTATGCTGACCGCGCTTTTCAACAAAACCGTTACGTTATACCGCTTTGCAAATTGTTTTGCAAGGTCAACGGGCGCGGACTGAATTTCTTCAACGCTTTTATTTGTAAGGCGGGAAAACTCTTTCAAATGCGGGGTTACGATAACGTTGCATTTTTTGTTGCAGCCGAGAATTTCAACGCCGAACCTTGCAAGACTGTTAAGCGCGTCCGCGTCGATTACAAGCGTTCCGCAATAATCTTTAAGCAGAGTTTTTATTGTGCCGTAAAGCCGTTCGCTTACCCCGCACCCCATTCCGACAGCGATTGCCCGAGAGGTTAAATCAGGGACTTCCGCAAAAATTGCGGAGGGATATTTCGGCGCGAGAGCGAGCTTTACTTTTTCGGTTGAGACAAGCTTTACGTACCCGCAGCCCGACTTTAAAGCCGCGGACGCGGCAAGCGCAGGCGCACCGATATATTTGTCCGAACCGGCTATAATATCAGCCGTGCCGAAGGTGCCTTTGTGCGAGTTGCGCGGACGCTTCGGAAAATATTTTTTCACGTCGCAACCGCCGTATATGTTAATATATTCGTTATGCGGGCAAACTATGCCGATATCTTTTTTAACAATCTTTCCGCAATAGTCCGTACCGTCGTTTAAAAACATACCGGCTTTATATTCCGCTATCGCAACGGTTAAATCCGCTTTTACGGCGCAACCCATAATAAGACCGTTATCTCCGTTAAGCCCGCTGGGAATATCGGCGGAAATAACGTACGCGCACGATTTATTGATTTTTTCTATAACTTCCGCATACTGCCCGGAAACCTCGCGGCACAAGCCCGTACCGAATATGCAATCGACTATAATTGCCCCGCATATATCATTGATATAACCGCATTTGCAGGCTTGTTTAGCTTGCTTGCAATCATGCGACAGATTGCCGTTGAAAGCGTAAATTTTTACGTTGAAACCGCGTTTTAAAAGCTCCTGCGCGCAAACGTAACCGTCGCCGCCGTTATTGCCCGTTCCGCATACGGCTAAAATATCTTTTGCGTTAAGCGCTATTGCGGTTTTTTCAACCTCGTCTGCGATACCCTTGCCCGCGTTTTCCATCAATTGCCCCGCGGATATGCCGAGGTTTTGAATTGTATGACGGTCACATTCGCGCATTTGCGCGTTCAACAAAACTTTTTCCATTACAGTCTTAAAGAGACCTCCGCCGAGCTGATTTCAAGCACTTTTCCGTTACGGTTTACAATCAATCTGCCATCGTCCGTTATATCGAGCGCGGTTGCCGTATATGTTTCGCTGTCCGTATGCAGTGTAACCTCTTTGCCGAACCATTTTATATATTTTTTGTAATCGGCAACGGTAAAGCTTTTTTGCAGGCTTGCAATATGGACGTTTTTAACCGCCTGTAAATCGAATTTTTTACACGCAATTTCGCGCATTGATACGGCAATATCCTTTAATTCCGACGGTAACGTATTATTCACGTTTATTCCCATACCGACAATAGAACGGCGGATATTTGCGCCGGCAAAGGTGTTTTCAATCAGCGTTCCGCAGATTTTTCTGCCGTTTACAAGCACGTCGTTAGCCCAGCGGATAGCAGGATTAATACCGAAAAATTCAAGCGTTTTGCACACCGCAACGCAGGAATCGACCATAATTTTAAAAGCGTTTGAAGCGGGAAAATTTTCATAAAAACGCATTACTGAAATGTACAGCCCGCCGTCTGCGGAAGAAAAGCTTCTGCCTTTTGTGCCCTTGCCCGCAGTCTGGCGCACGGCGGTTACAATCGTATCTTCCTCACCGTCAAGCCGTTTCAGATATTCGTTGGTGCTGTCCGTTTCTTCAAGCTCAATAATCTTCATTTCCGCTCCCGAGGTTATCAACCGCAGACTTTGCAGTATCGTAAGAAAAGCCCTTTGACAGCAGATATTTATAACCTTTATACAGATTTTCTTTTGTTTGTTCCTTGCCGCGGAGGTATTTTTCAAGTATTCTCAAAGCTTCAGAGCTATCCTCCTCCAACTCTTCGAGCGCGCTTGAAATAGCGCTTTTTTCGGCTCCGCGCTTTATTAGGTCAACCTCCAAAGCGCGTTTGCCTTTGCCCTTTACGCTGTTGACGTAGGCGCGGCAGTAGGCTTCGTCATCGGCAAGTCTATAGTATTCCAGACGTTCCATAACGTACGAAGCAACCGCGTCCGTATAGCCCTTTTTGGCAAGAAAATCGCGTATTTGCTTTTTTGTTTTCATTGTTGCGGAAATGTGCGTCATCGCCTTATCCAGCGCCTGCGATTTTTCGGTTGCAAGCTGAATTTCGTCAAGCTTGTTCTTTTCAATCTGCATTCCCGCCTTTAAGTGATATTTTATTGCAACTTCCAATTTTATTCCGCAGTAAAAACGCCCGTCCACATACACGCTGCAACGGGTTTTGTCCTTGACCTGCGGTTCGATTGAAGTTATTTCCGCCATATATCACACCTGATTCTTTAAATATTCATTGAGTTTTCTGCGGGTTTTAAACGCCAAAACCTCGCCTCGGCTTTCCGAAATTATTTTATTGAATTCATTTCTGCGTTTGCGCGTTCTGCCTTTGAAAAGTATCCACAGCGCAAATTCCAAATCAAATTTTTCCTTGCACGGACAGTCGCCGCGGATTTCGCCTTTATATTTTTTATAGCGTTTAACTGCCGAATTGAAGCAGAAAAAGCGGTTGTAATTCAAATAAAACAATTTGTCGCATTCCGCAAAGCGTTCAAGGCAGATTTTAAAATAATTACCGTCGATAACCCAGCCTTCGGAATTTTCCGCCATAAAAGCGCGGACTATTTCTGCCTGTTCTTCCCTTGTACGGTATTGCCATTCGCCGTACCAGTACGTTGCGTCAAGATGCAGTACGGGCAGATTGTATTTTTCGCCTAAAATTTTTGCAAGCGTTGACTTGCCCGCGCCGCTGTGACCTGTTACGCAAATTTTCATAAGCTTAAATTTCTTCCTTTAACCTGTTTATGAAACCGTGCAGATAAGTCCTGTCTGCGGTTTCGCAAAAAGTCAGGTTCCGTTGCCCACGGTTATTTAGCTAACCGTTGATTCACCTATAATTTGAACGGAAAAAAGTATTCCCTAATTTTTTCGATTTTAATTTTGCCGTTTAAACGGTTAATAAGGTTGGAGTTAAACCCTTGCTCTGCGCTCTTTTTTACCGCAACGGTGAATATTACTTCGTTCAAGTACTCGGTGTTTATTATATCCGCGCTGTTTTCACCGAAAAAACGCATTGCCGTATCAACAAAAGGATAATCGACTGTGTAACGGCTTTCGGCGCACGTTTCGTACAATACCTTTTGAGCCGCGGCTAAATTTTCGGCAACTGCGCCCGAATACGCGCGGACAAGTCCGCCCGCGCCGAGCTTGATTCCGCCGAAATAGCGCGTAACCACAACGGCAACCTCGAAAAGAGAGTTGTTTTTGATAACTTCAAGCATGGGCATACCAGCCGTGCCCTGCGGTTCGTTATCGTCCGAAAAACGCAGAAAATTGCCGAGATTATCGCAGATATACGCATAACAGTTGTGTGTAGCGTCGGCAAACTCCGCGGAAACTTCGGCAATAAAGCGCTTTGCCTGCTCCTCGCTTTCAACGCGGCGCGAGGTGGTTATAAAGCGCGATTTTTCTATAATTTTTTGCGTTCGGCATTCGCCGAGCACGGATAAATATTTTTCGGGCATAATGTTTTTATGAGCGTTATAATACACAATCAGATGCTTCGCCAAGGCTCAGCATGACACATTTCAATAGCCACCCCCCCCCTTAATCCCCCCGCCAAAGGCAGAGTGAAAGCTGTTTTTCCTTTACCAAAGACAGCGGGCGGTTTTATATAAGGTTGATTTTGACGTGGACTTTTTTACCCTTATGAATAACGTCGCCGCTGACAACGGGCGCGTTTATGTCCGTGACTTTATTTTCGTTAAGCGAAACGCCGCCCTGCTGGATAAGTCTGCGGGCTTCGCCGTTGCTGGCGCAAATTCCCGCCGCGACAAGCACGGGAATAATTGTTGCGCTTTCAACCTTAACGGTTTTTTCGGGCAGTTCGCCGCCGCCTCCGAAAGCCGCTTTCGCCATAGCCTGCGCTTTTGACGCTTTTTCTTCGCCGTGCACAAGCTTAGTCAGCTCGAAAGCCAAAATCTCTTTCTTTTCGTTTATTCGGCTTGAATCCCACTTTTCCATTTCCTCTATTTCCGATATGGGAATGAACGTAAGCATTTTTATGCACTTCATAACGTCGGCATCGTCTACGTTGCGCCAGTACTGATAAAAATCGTACACGGGGGTTTTGTTTTCGTCAAGCCACACCGCGCCCTTTGCGGTTTTGCCCATTTTTTTGCCCTCGCTGTTCAAAAGCAGGGTTATAGTCATTGCGTAAGCGTCTTTGCCGGTCTTTTTGCGGATAAGCTCGGTTCCCGCAAGCATATTGCTCCACTGGTCGTCGCCGCCGAACTGCATATTACAGCCGTACTTTTCGTTCAGGTGGTAAAAATCGTACGCCTGCATAATCATATAGTTGAATTCAAGGAAGCTTAACCCCTTTTCCATGCGCTGTTTGTAGCACTCGGCGCGGAGCATATTGTTTACGGTGAAGCATGTGCCGACTTCGCGCAACAGCTCGATATAATTAAGCCCCAACAGCCAGTCTGCGTTATTTGCTATTATCGCCTTGCCCTCGCCGAAGTCGATAAACCGCTCCATCTGCTTTTTGAAGCAGTCGCAGTTATGTTGAATTGTTTCGGGCGTGAGCATATTGCGCATATCCGTTCTGCCCGTGGGGTCGCCGATATAGCCTGTGCCGCCGCCGAGCAAAACCACCGGTTGATTACCCGCCATTTGCAGTCTTTTCATAAGGCACAGCGCCATAAAGTGCCCGACGTGCAGACTGTCCGCCGTGGGGTCGAAGCCGATATAGAATTTTGCGCCGCCGCCGTTGATTAAATCTTTAATTTCCTTTTCGTCAGTAACCTGCGCTATTAACCCGCGCTTTTGCAGTTCTTCGAATATTTTCATTTTGAACTCCTTTCGTTAAAATTTTAACACTTGCACGAAAATTTTGCAATAAAAAAACAGTTTACCTTGTGGATAAACCGCCTTTAACTGCTTTTTTATTTGCCTGCAAACGGATTTATTCCACGGAAAACTGCGTATTGCCGTAATAGCAATACGTATATCCGCAAGATAAACCGTTAACATTTGCAAAAATTTTCATAGGCTCACTTTAACATATGCGCGCGGAGTTGTCAAGTCAATCGGTAAAAAAGTCGTCCTTATTCAAGCATTCGCGCGCTTTTTCTATTGCGCGCTTTTCGATACGCGATATGTACGAGCGGGAAATACCCAAAGCCTGCGCAACCTCCCTTTGAGGAAGCGCAACCCCGTCTTCAAGACCGTAGCGCATTGAAATTATGGTAAATTCGCGCTTGTTGAGAATGGTTTTTAAAAGCGCAACGAATTTTTCGCGCTGGATACTTTTTTCAACCTGAGCAAAAACGCTGTCCTCCTTTTCGTAAAGCAGGTCTATAAGCGTAAGCTCGTTTCCGTCCTTATCCGTGCCGACGGGGTCGGTTATGGAAACTACGTTTTTATGTTTTTTGCCCGAGCGCAAAAGCATTAAAATTTCGTTTTCTATACACCGCGCGGTATAAGTTGCAAGCTGGGTTCCCTTGCCGTCGCGGTAGGTGTTAATCGCCTTTATAAGCCCTATCGAGCCGACTGAAATCAAGTCGTCCGTTTCCGCCGCTCCGCTGTATTTTTTGACTATATGCGCGACAAGGCGCATATTGTGCTTAATTAAAATTTCCCTTGCATTTTTATCACCCTTGCGGGATAGCTCCAAGTACTTTTTTTCCTCCTCGGGGGAAAGCGGTTTGGGGAACGTGCCCTTGTTTTGCACCATTCCCGTAAAAAAGAAAATTTTGCTGAATAATAAACTTAAAAAATCAAAAAACATACGCTTTCTCCTTTTGCGGAAATATTTCCGCGGGATATTAGCATATGTTTTTGACAGTTTGTACTATTCTTTTACTGTTTGTCCTTTTTATGTAAAATTGATACTTAGGCGTACATTAGCAAAAAAGCGCAGGTTGACGCAGTTATGCAATGAATATATGCGTGTTACTCCAACTCGAAAGCGCCGGTATAAAGCTGATAGTACTTGCCTTTCTGCTCTATAAGCTGTTCGTGGTTGCCACGTTCGATAATTTCACCGTGTTCAAGCACCATTATCGCGTGGCTGTTGCGGACGGTGGAAAGCCTGTGCGCGATTACGAAAACCGTTCTGCCTTCCATAAGCTTATCCATACCCTGCTCGATAAGCTTTTCCGTGCGGGTATCGATTGACGAAGTAGCTTCGTCCAGAATAAGCACGGGGCACTCGGAAACCATTGCGCGGGCGATTGCCAGAAGCTGTCTTTGTCCCTGCGAAAGATTGGCTCCGTCGCCTTTAAGCATTGTATTGTAACCGTCGGGCAAACGGCTTATAAAGAAGTCTGCATTTGCAAGCTTTGCCGCTTTTATGCAGTCCTCGTCGCTTGCGTCAAGTCTGCCGTAACGGATATTCTCCATAACCGTGCCCGTAAACAAGTGCGTATCCTGCAAAACCACGCCGAGGGACTTTCTTAAATCGTCCTTTTTAATAGTCTTTATATCAAGACCGTCATAGGTGATTGTTCCCGACTGAATATCATAGAAACGGTTGATAAGGTTGGTAATCGTGGTTTTGCCCGCGCCCGTAGAACCGACAAACGCTATTTTCTGCGCGGGTTTTGCGTAAAGCGAAATGTTCTTTAAAATAACTTTTTCGTCCGTATATCCGAAGGTTACGCCGTTAAAGCGTATGTCGCCTTTAAGCGGGATATATTCGAAAGAACCGTCCGCGAGAGGTTTTTTCCACGCCCATTTATTTTCTTCATACTCGCCGTAGGTCAGCGTTGTATCGCCGCCCTTGTCCTCGGGGGCGGTATCGACCATTTCGAAAATGCGTTCCGCGCCCGCAAGCGCCATAACTATTGCGTTGAACTGCTGGGAAACCTGCATAACCGGCATATTGAACTGGCGGGAGAACATTAAAAACGAAACAAGCATGCCCGCAACTAATGCAACGCGGTTTGCCTTGTCTGCGTTCATAACCGAGCAGAAGATAGAAAGCAAGCCAGTTTCGTTGCCGAAAGCCATTATAAGAATACCGACAAGCGCAACTAAAACGTACTGCAAATAGCCGAGGTTATTGTTAATTGGCCCTAAAATAAACGCATAGGAATTGGCTTTTCTGCCCGCTTCGTTAAGCTCGTCGTTGACTTTTTTGAACTGCTCGCGCGCTTTTTGTTCGTGACAGAAAACCTTGATAACCTTTTGTCCTTCGGTCATTTCTTCAACGTAGCCGTTAAGATTACCCAACGCTTTCTGATGGATAAGGTAGTTTTTTGCGGAACGGCTTCCTATATATTTAGTAGCGAAGATAATTGCGACAAGCACCGCTATTACAACCAAAAGCATTGTTACGCTGTAAATTACCATAAACACGAACACCGCCACAAGGGTTATAGCCGAAGAAATAATTTGCGGTATGGTCTGCGTTAAAAGCTGGCGCATTGTGTCTACGTCGTTGGTGTAAAGACTCATAAGGTCGCCGTGGGTATGCGTATCGAAATATTTTAAGGGCAGGCGCTGCATTTTTGCAAACATTTCGTCGCGCATCTTCTTTAACGTGCCCTGCGCTATGTACATCATTATAAGGTTATATGCAAACGAAGAAACCGAGCCGGCAAAATATATACAGCCCATTGCTATAACGTTGGGATAGACAACATTCCACAAATCAGCCAAGGCTTCGCCTTTGGCTATTAAAATAAGCTCGTCTACGATTACCGAAACGCGGGAAGCCGCCGTTACGTTCGCAACCGAAGCTATAAGCACGAAGAACACGACGAAAGCCGTTGCTATTTTATTGCGCGAAAATGCGTAAACAAGCAGACGCTTTAAGGTTTTTAAGGGCGCTTTTGCGCGTTTCCCGCCTTTAATTCCGTTAGCGCGGGCATTTTCAAAAGCTTTACTCATTTTCGTCACCTCCCTTTATCTGCGATTCGTAAACTTCACGGTAAATTGCGTTGGTTTTCAAGAGCTGTTCGTGCGTGCCCACGCCGGATATTCTGCCTTCGTCCAAAACCACTATTTTGTCCGCGTCCTGAACGGAAGCCACGCGCTGTGCGATTATTATTTTAGTAGTCTGCGGGGCGTATTTCGCAAGCGAAGCGCGTATTTGCGCGTCCGTATGGGTATCGACTGCCGAAGTCGAATCGTCAAAAATAATTACCGCGGGTTTTTTAAGCAGGGCGCGCGCTATGCACAGCCTTTGCTTTTGTCCGCCAGAAACGTTTACGCCGCCCTGCCCCAAATCATAATTATAACCGTCGGGAAGCGCGTCGATAAAGTCCTCGGCGCAAGCCTGACGCGCGGCAAAACGGAGCTCCTCGTCAGTTGCGTTTTCATCGCCCCAGCGCAGATTTTCCGCAACCGTGCCCGAAAAGAGCACGTTTTTCTGCAAAACCATTGCAACTTTATTGCGCAGGGTGTTCATATCGTAATTTTTAACGTCTACCCCGCCGACCTTAACACTGCCGTTCGTCACATCGTACAGTCTGGGAATAAGCGAAACAAGCGAAGTTTTGCCCGAACCCGTCGCGCCGATAATACCGAGAGTTTCACCCTCGTCAATATGTAAATTAATTCCCGAAAGCACCTTTTTTCCCGCTTTTTGCGAATATGCGAAGTCAACGTTTTCAAAGTCTATACTGCCGTTTGCGACCTCGGTTACGGGCTGTTCGGGTTTGGGAAGAGTGGTTTTTTCGTTTAAAACTTCGCAAATTCTGTCCATAGAACCCTTTGACAGCGAAATAAAGTTGAGGCACATTGCAACCATTATTACGCCCGAAAGTATCTGCGCGGAATACTGGATAAGCGTTTGTATCTGCGAAGCCTGCACGTTGCCCGCGATACTGCCGTTGACCATATTAGAGCCGACTGTGAGAATAAGAATGTTGACAATAAACATTACAAGCGTTGCGCAAGGCATCATAACCGTTAAAATGCGCTCGGCTTTGACAGAATATTTATATACCTCGCCCGAAGCGTTTCTCATTTTGCCGATTTCCCTGTCCTCGCGCACGTAAGACTTTACAACGCGGATAGCGGTTAAATCCTCCTGTACGACCGAGTTCAAATCGTCGTATTTTCGGAACATCGTGCGGAAGTACGGCACTACTTTAAACATACATATTGCAACGACTACGCCCAAAACCACCGCGGCGCACGCGAAAATCAGCGCCATTTTCGGCTCGATTATCGACGTCATTATTATCGACGCAATAAACAGCACGGGCGCGCGCACCAGCATTCTTATAGCCATCTGATAGGCGTTCTGAACGTTGGTTACGTCCGTTGTCATTCTGGTTATAAGGCTTGAAGTGGAATAGTTATCGATATTTGCAAACGAATAGGTTTGAAGATTGTTATACATATCCTCCCTTAAATTGTGTGCAAAACCGCAGCTTGCTTTGGCGGCGAGCTTTCCGCCCAAAACTCCGCAAATAAGCGCGAAAACGGCGCATAAAATCATAAGCGACGCGTTTATTGCAAGCATTTTAACGTTTAATTCGGCAATTTCGCCCTTCGCAAGCGCTTCAAGCTGACCCACTATAGACGTCATTAAAAAGGGAATTATGATTTCCATAACTGCCTCGCCGACCATAACCAACGGACAGAGAATGGATGACAGCTTATATTCTCTTACGCTTTTCAAAAGTGTTTTTATCATTTATTGCAATTACTCCTCCTGTTACTGTATTTTTTGACGCATTTACAGCCGTATTTAGTGCACGGCTTGTTTATACGGTTATTTTATCGATTATTTTTTGAAGAAGCTTTTCAAAAACTTCCTGCTCCTCTTCCGTAAGCGCGTTTTGGATAGCGCTATCGCAGCTGTCCATAAAAAGCTTGTCTTTAATGCAGACGTATTTGCCTTTTTCGGTTAGTTCGAGGTATTTGGAACGCGCGTCGCCGTCCGAAACCGTTCTTACAAGAAAACCGTCCTTTTCAAGATTTGAAATCAGCGTAGAAACCGACGACGGACGCAAATTTATCTGTTTTTCAACGTCCTTCTGACAGACCCTCTGCCCCGCTTTTACACTTTTATGAATAAAAATAAGCGCGTGCATCTGTACGGGAGTAACGCCGTATTCCGTAAAAAGCTGATTGTTTTCTCTGCACATTTGTCTGTGCAAATAACAAAGCTTGCCGAAAAGACGCTTGTTTTCTCCCTCTTTATACATATTTTTATTTTCCACGTATTACTCCGTTTAATTTTACAAAAAATATTTCGACTTCGAATAGTTAGAAATCGAAATAATTGTAATTCAATTAAATTTTTTTGTCAATAAATGCAAATTTTTTTGAAAATTGTTTTTATTTGTGAGTTTTACACAAATACTTAGCATTTAATTACAAAAATATGGCACGGCTTTTTGGGAAAGCCGTGCCAAAGGATAATACGCGCTCGGTTAAAATGACGGAAACTGTAATACTGGCTCGCGCTCCGGCGTCGGACAATTTTGTCCGACGCCGGGAAAATTTCTTTACTATCTATTGCATTTATTACCGGCAAATGATAAAATAGCTTTAATGAGTACAAATTCAACTCATAACAATTTAACAGGAGATTATAAATTAATGGCTGCAAATTTTGAGATTGTTAAGGACACCCTTAAAAAATATAAGGGCAAAGGCATTGCCAACATAGAAATTCCCGAGGGCGTAAAAGTAATCGGACAAGACGTGTTTTGGGGCTGCAAGGAAATACAACGCATAAAAATTCCCGAGGGCGTAACCAAAATCGGTCAGGAAGCTTTCCGCGAGTGCAATAACCTTGAAGAAATAAATATTCCCGACAGTGTAACCGAAATAGGCATAATGGCCTTTCACGCTTGCTATAAGCTTAAAAATATATACCTTCCCGACAGCGTTAAATCGATTGGCTGGCACGCTTTCGGCTACTGTAACGGCCTTGAAAGCTTTACTGTCCCCAAGGATATAAAAGTTATACCCGAATTTTGTTTTAATGTATGCAGTAGTCTTACAAATGTAAATTTGCCGGAAAATCTGAAAAAACTTGAAAACAGGGTTTTTTCCTGCTGTGAAAGCCTTGAAAGCATAAATTTGCCCGAGGGCATAACGGAAATCGGTTACGGGGCTTTTTTAAGTTGTAAAAAGCTTAAAAGCATAAATTTGCCCAAAGGAATAAAAAAAATCGGGGAAAAAACTTTTTACTATTGCGAAAACCTTGAAAGCATAAATCTGCCCAAAGGCATAACTGAAATCGGTGACAGGGCTTTTGTAGGATGCAAAAAACTGACCGAAATAAATATTCCCGAAGCCGTAACACAAATCGGTGAAAACGCTTTTGCAAACTGCGAATCTTTAACAAGTTTAAGAATTCCCGCAAGCGTCACAACTCTTGGATACGGCATATTCAACGGCTGCCACAGCCTTAAAAATTTAGAAATTGACGCCGACAACCCCCGCTTTAAATTGCAGGACGGACTGATTCTTTCCGCTGACGGTAAAACCGTGGAGTTTTGCGTGCCTTATAAAAGCGGAGTATGCGAAATTCCCAAAGGCGTTAAAAACATTGCCTGGCACGCATTTGAAAATTGCGAGCTGATAACGGAAGTTATTATGCCTGAATCGGTAACGAATATCGGCGTTTTCGCTTTTGCCGACTGCAAAAAACTTGCGCAGGTAAAGCTTTCTTCAAAAATCAAAAAACTGAACAGCAACGTATTTGCGGGCTGTAAAGAGCTGAAAAATATCGAACTGCCTGCTACCCTTACCGCTATCGGTTCAAGCGCGTTTGACGGCGCAAGTATTAAAGAACTTGTAATTCCCGAAACCGTAAAAACCTTTAAGGCATACGCGTTTGATAAATGCAAGCTTAGCAAGGTTACTATCCTCGGCAACGTAAAACCCGGTATGCGTGCGTTTGGCAAAGCTACTTTTGTTTTGTATGCAAAGAATTTACCGCTTTCGCAATTGAAAAAGGCTTATCAGGAGTGCGCTTTGTTCGGGTATGCGGAAATGTATTCCGCGGGCGAACAGCTGCAACAAGAGATTACAGATGAATATAAGCTTTACGTTAAGGAAAATATGGAAAAAGTGACTGTATTTATGCTTAAAAAACCCGCTTTACTCGACTTTGTGCTTGCTTTGAAGTGTTTGCCCGATGATAAAACAGCTGAAATTGTCGGACAAGTTAAACAGACCGATAAAGCGGAATTTATTGCCGTACTTACAAAGCACGGCCTTTGATTTTCGGCATTGAATTTTTGATATTAAAAAATAGCAGTAGTTTTTCGGCTACTGCTCTTTTATTGTTTTATCAACCGTATATTGTCGATAAAAATAATATGCCAATGCGGCATTTAAAAGACATATTGAGTAAAGAAAAAGGAAACCGAACTTACCATTGTGAAATGGTTCGATTTAGTTTCCAAGTGGTGACCCTGCCGGGAATCGAACCCGGGATTGAGCCTTGAGAGGGCTCCGTCTTAACCGCTTGACCACAGGGCCGTGATTTAATTGCTATGTGATTATAGCATACATAAAACCTCTTGGCAAGCAAAAAACTATTTTAATTTGTATATTTTAAATAATAAAAAATATAAACCGCCGCGCAACTAATGTTGCGCGGCGGCAATTTACAGTATTGTTATGCTTCTAAATATTTAAGATTGAGATAAGGCGTTTCAAGCTTCTTAACTCCAGCGTCAGTCGTTGCGCCGTTCGAATCGTAAACTATCGTCCACTTGGTTTCATCAAACTTCATTATAGACGTAAGAATATTCAAGCCTTCGTTCTGCAACTGGTAATCATCGTAAACGTTGACGGTTTCGGAAATATCGCTGTTGTATTCAGCAAACAACGAACCGCAGTTTCTTGCGGTTATTTTGGCCGTTGCAACGAATCCGCCTATCAAACCCGAAGAGTTTTTATGAGCTTCTTCACGCAGAGTTTTAACGTTACCCAAATCAGCATCGTTGAAGTCATAATATATTTTGCCTATATTAAGGCAGTTATTAAGAATGACAGTGCAAAGATTTTTCTGGTCGCCGATAAATCCTGCGGTCTTAAACGAACTGTTTTTACCGTAAGCTTCGCCGTTGAATACGCAATTGTTAAATTCAATATACCATTCGCTTGCTTTTGCCGTGCCGTTTGCGTCCATTTCACCTACAAAACCGGCTACGCCTGTTCCCGTTCCTTCTGCTTTTGCTCTTACAAGGCAATCGGTAACATATACTTCCGCGGTGCCGTTGCCGTTTCTGTAAATACGGCCTATCAGCCCTGCGGTACGCGTACTGCTACCTGTCATATCACACGTTTCGTCTACATAAACCTGACTGATATAGGTTGCAAAGCTTGCTTCTCTTATAATACCTATAAGTCCCGCAGTGCACTGGTTGCCCTTAGCGGAAACGCCCGAAAGAACGATATTGCTGAAATATCCGCCGTTGCACATTCCTACGATACCAACGTTGTTTTTGGTATTGGTAAGCTTGATATTACTGAACTTAACGTTCATTACTGTACCGCCCGTAACATTGGCGAATACGCTTGCCTGACCGTCGGAGGATTTGCTTGCCGTAAGATTTTTAACGGTGTATCCCTGACCGTTCAAAAGTCCTTTGAACACGCCCGAAGCAGCCCAACCGCTTTCTGCCGACAAATCAATATCCTGTGTAAGCAGATAAATTGTCTTTGAAGGATTTTCGCCTGCGACCGAAGCCCCTTGCGCAACCTTTTTGAAATTCGCCGCAGTAGATACTTCCACCGCACCTATTTTAGCCGTATATAATTTTGAGGTAATTTCGCCGCTTGAATTTGCCATTGCATAATAAACATTGTAAGCCGCGTCGTTCTTCATATTAAACTTAACGGAAAGATTTGTAGCTCTGAACGGATACGCCTGCACTCCCGTCTGGTTAACAATGTCCGCAGGGTCGGAAATATTCAGCTCTTCCTTAGAAGCAACTGCATATAGAATACCCGTAGCTGAACCGGGTTCGCCGTTTATAATAAATCCGTCCTGATATACCGCAATGTCCGAATTTCCGTTGAAATCTACCTGAGCAAATTCGCTTGCAACGAAAATTTTATAAGTCATACTGCTCTGCGATTTATCGCTCTTTAAAGTTGCAACCACTTTTATGGTGAATATACCCGCATTCGAAGGGGTAAAGCCCTTAACGGTTACAGGGTCCATAGACGCGTCAGTCTGGTACTGATACGAAATGGTGTAATCGTATTGCTCGGGTTTGAGATATTTAACGTGGTCGGGATAAAGCGCGTCGCGTACCTGAACAGTAGGCTCTTTATAAACGTCGAATCTGTCAACAATGGTCGAAGTGCTTTCACCGTCGCCGAGAATTTCACCTTTCGGCGTAACTACGGATACGGCGCCTATCAACGATGCGCCTTTCTTAACGTTTAAAGTAAACGTTTTTATAACTTCCTGACCGTCAAGACTTATAGTTGCCGTTAACGTTACGGTTTTATCTGTGTTCGGGTCGCGGAAAATATCTATAGTAATGAATTCCGCACCGGAAATCGCGCTGTTGTCTACTTCCGTTCCGGGAACGGCTACGCTTGTATCGGACGAGCTCCACGTTACTTTGCAGTCCTGCATTTTATTGACTACGTCGAAGGGCTGGAATACCCCGTTTTCGTCGCAGTTGATAGTAAGCGCTTCCGCCGCCCTATTTAATTTTGCAAGGGTTTCGCTGTCTCCGCTGACAAGCACGTCGTCGTAGAAGTGGTTGTAATCTTCCCAACTCGTTTTGGTAAGGTCTGCGCCGACCGGATTGCTTTCACCCAACAACGCCGACTGGTTCTTTATTTTGAGTATATCGCCCATATTGATAGAACCGTCTTCATTGCGGAACACTTTATGCGCCAACTGTCCGCCTTCTTCCAAAGTATTTGTACCGTCAACGTTGTAAACTCCGCCCTGAACGGGAAGCTTTTCGAAAATATCGGAAACGGCAGGCATTGTAAACGACGTCGCGGCGTTGCTTTCAAGCATTTCTGCAGTTTCCTGCTTCCGATATGTGTTACCGCCCGCATAGAGTATGGAATTAGCTACCGAACCGCGGTAAGTATCCGCCTGTAAGCCGGACGAAATATCCTTTACGGAAAGCACTTTGTTCAGATTGTTATAGCTGTAAGACTGACGCGCAACGTTGATATTTGCGTGCGACGCGTTATCGTTGCCTGCTATAATTTTACCCGTTTCACGATTTATATTTGCCGAGTTATCGTAACTTGTTACCTCGGTAATATTGAGGAAACCGGGGTTAGAGTTATCGGTTACGCCGTGCATTCTGTTGCCGAAAGACATGCTGTTGTTTAACACAACGTCGCCTTCCATTACAGAACCGCCGAGCTTAAAGCCGTTACCGTCGCCGTTATACGTCATATACTGGCTTGCCGCCCTCTTATCGGGAAAACCGTTATCCCCGTACTTGAAGAAACTTGTATACTCGTCGCGCGAGGTTTCAAGATAACCGTTTTCATAAGCTACGCAGTTCTGAATAAGAACGGTACCTATATTACCGTTTGAAGCGTATGCGTACAAATCCCAGCCGTCGTCGGAGTTGCGGTAAGCAATACAGCCGTCGAAAACGTTACCGTAGCCAAGCGAAAGCTTTGCCGCAAATCCGTCTGCGTTTTCGCCGTAGGTTCCGCCGTTATCGTAGTTGTTGTGCGCCGAACAGTTTTTAATAAGGTTATATGCGGGCCACTGGTCTATATTAGTCATGACCGAAGCTTCGCGCCCTAACTGCAAACCCGTATCGCGGTTATTGTATAAATCGCAGTTCTCAACGGTGTTGTACTTACCCGCCACAAATATACCGTTATCGCCTGCACCGCATACGTCGATATCGTGCCAGTAAACGTAGTTGCTGTAAAGCTGTATACCGCGGTTGGAATCCGCAAGAGGCATATCGCTGAAATTAAGCAGTACTTTACCGCCGTTTTCAGCCGCCTGTTCGGGGGAAATACCGTCTTCAACGGTCGCGGGACGCATCTCGATATATGCGTTATAAGCTCCGCTTTGTCTGAAATGAATTGAATTTGTCAAACCTGTGTATTCACCGGGCAAAAACGCTATAGTCGTCCCGGGTTCAACAATAACTTTTGCCGAATCCGACGCTTCGACAATATCCATAACAGTTTCGATATGATACGGTTTTTCAAGCGAACCGTCGCAATTGGTTGTATCGTTACGAGTAGCGTCTTTGGAAACGAATAATATTTTTCCGTTTGTACGCGACTGTGAAGTGCCGAAAACAGTATCAACGGCTACAGTCTTCTGCGAGCTGTTTCCGCCGACTGCGGTACCGTTACCGCTTCCGTTGTCCGACGTGCTTTTACTGCAAGCGGCAAACGGAACCGTACAAATTACACCCGCCGAAACAGCGAGTACGGCAAAAGCCGAGAAAATTTTATTTAAATTCTTCTTTTTCATCTATTTTTACCTCCCCGCTTAATTTCCGTCGCCGTAATCTACGGTGTAAGATATTTCTATGGCGTACATATTAATTGTATTAGTAGCGTCAATCGTATAAGTGCCTGCGCTTTGACCGCTTAATCCAAAAGTTACGATGTACGGAGGTTTTGCACCCGCTGACGGAGGAGCAATATCTATCGAACCGGTAACAGAAGCATCGCCCGATTTAACGATTTTTGCCGTACGCGTTTCGGTAGTGTTGTTATGAGAAACATAAATTGTTATATTTATGCTGCCCGCCTTTACCATTTCGCCGAACGTTAAAGTTATCGTTTTATTTGACTTGATTTCAACTAAATTGACAAATCTTTCCCCGCTTGCGGTAGTTTTTTCACTCTGCTTATAACTGTTAGCCGAACCGCCGAAAGTAATCTGACCTGCGCCGCCCTGCAAACCGTCCCATGTTGTGACCATTTTACTTGAACCGTCACTCGCATAAGTCAGCGTATAATTAACCTCGCCCGTGGGATTAATTATTGTATAATTTACCGTTGTCGACTTTGTTTCGCCTCTGTATGTGTACGAAACGGTTGCAACTCCGTTATCCGTTGCGGCAAGCGTATTAACGCCCTGAATATTTACGTCCGCCTTACTTAATTCCTTAGTTTCGCCCGTTACGAATGTTGCGGTAAATTTCCATGTAGCGGTAATCGTATCTGCGCCGACCGTCTGCTGTGTTGTTCCGGAAACAAATTCAATACCGACAAGAGTATCCACTACTTCAATCATAACAAAGCCCTCAAGCTTATAGCCTGTAAGTTGAGGATATTCAACCGACGCCCAAATCTGATATATACCTGAACCTACGGAAGTAAGGTCTTCTATTTTTTCGCTGTTTTTATAAACCGAAACGGTATATTCCGATGCGGCAAGAGGCGTGGAATTTTCGTCGATAGCGCCAAGCACGTTGGGTTTGCGAACCTCTATCCAACCTGCAACCGCTGAAATATCGGTCCCGCCTGCCGTAGCGGTAACTTCATTGCTTTGTCCGCTTTTAAGTCTTACGTCAAGTCCCGCTCTTGCTTCCGTTACCGTAACGTCATACGACGCATCCTTGAAAACGTTTTCATAACTATAAAATATTGTAATTTCATAGGTTCCCGAAACGTCTTTTTTGAAAGCCGAGCTGTCAACCGTTACCCCCTTTGACGCGGGCGTAAGGTTTTCAACAACCGTTTCGGTAGTACCTTTTTTAAGATACGTTGCCTTGATTATAAGACCGTCGCTCGAATAACTATCCTGATTAGCAATAAAAACCGTCTTTGCATTGCTTGTATCAAGCTCGATTGACTGCAATTTCTTCGCAACGTTTTCAGTTCCGGGCTCGGGCTTTTTCTTGCAGTCGCAACCGACGGCAAAGACGACAACAAGCGCCATAACCGCCGAAGTCAACGCAAGCAAAATGTGTTTGGTTTTCTTCATTGTTTCCTCCATAACAATATTAATAACAGTTAACTGCTTTTACAGAGAACGGTTGTTACCGTCCTCTTACGCGGATATGAAAAATATCCGCGCGAATTAACTGCAATTATTAATTTTATTGTTTGTACTTTTAGAGTATAAAATGCGCAACGGCGCACTTTGCCCATAATCCAACACGTTAATTCTATCACTTTATTTTTTCAGTGTCAAGGCGGAAAATTGACTTTTTTACTTTTTTTGTAAATAGTTTACAATTTTATACAATAAAAAATGTGTACTGTTAACTTAAATTAAAACACCCCGACAGACAAACGCCGGAGTGCAAAAAACATTAATAAAATCAAAATTAAAAAAATCCGCCTGTGCCGTGATATAAAAAAGTATTAACCCGCTTCTCGCAGGTGGGTGCGGGGCGGCGGAACCTCGGACTTTCCGAAATTAATCAGACCTTGCCTATTCCCGCGGACAGCCCGCTCCCTTTCATTTACTTTGTGGATTACGAATTTTTTATACCACGAACACCGCAGACCTTATAATTATATTATATTGTCCGCTTACAAAAAATGCAAGAAAAAATTTTTTAAAACTTTTACCAAAATCAATTATACCGTCAAACATATTTTAAAATATTTGCAAGGCATTTTCAATTTGCTTGATTTTTGCAGATAAAAGCCGTAAAATCTAACTATAAAACATTTTACACGAGGCTTTTATGGAAGAAATTACCGGCGTACTGCCCAAAACTTCTACACCCTACTGCGAATTCAAGCAAAATCTCGGCAAAGTTGTAAGCGTTAAAGGCGCTATACACAATATAAGAGAGATGTCCGACTTTGCTTTTATACTTTTAAGAACCGCGCGCGAGCTTATCCAGTGCGTTTACTCGCCCGAATTTTCCGACTTCCGCCTTGACGAAAGCATTGTTGAGCAGGCTTCCGCAAAAATTACGGGCAAAGTAGTAAAAAGCGAAACCCGCGACGGAAGCGAGCGCTTCGAGCTGCAAATCCATAATATAGAAATCTTGTCGTTGCCCGCCGATATTCCGCCCGTGGTTATATCCAAAAAACAGATTAACTGCGAGCTTTCGGTCAACCTTGACAACCGTCCCGTGACCTTGCGCAACCCCAAAGAACGCGCAATTTTCAAAATTCAGGAAGGCATTGCGCGCGGTTTCCGCGAATATCTGCAAAGCCAGAATTTCACCGAAATCCGTTCGCCCAAAATAAACTTTGCGGGCGCAGAGGGCGGAACCAACGTGTTCAAGCTCGATTACTTCGGCAAAACCGTTTATCTTGCGCAAAGCCCCCAGCTTTACAAGCAGGCGCTTGTGCCCGTTTTCGAAAGAGTTTTTGAAATTGCACCCGTTTTCCGCGCCGAGCACCACGATACTTCAAGACACTTGAACGAATACACTTCAATGGACTTTGAAATGGGCTTTATTGAAAGCTTTACCGACATTATGAATATGGAAACGGGCGCTTTGAAGTACATTATGGACTTATTAAAAACCGAATACGCGCCCGAAGTGGAATTGCTGAAAGTGGACATTCCCGAAATAACCTCTATCCCCTGCGTGCGCTTCAAGGACGCGAAAGAGCTTTGCGTTAAAAAGCTTAAAAACATTACGGATATGAAGGACTTCGAGCCCGAAGAAGAAGCTTTCTTGGGCAAATGGGCAAAACAGCAGTTTAATTCCGACTTTTTATTTGTGACGCACTACCTTTCCAAAAAGCGTCCCTTCTACACCATGGACGACCCCGAAGACCCCGAGGTTACGCTTTCGTTCGACTTGCTGTTCCGCGGACTTGAAATTACCAGCGGCGGACAGAGAATTCACGATTACAATATGCAGGTTGAAAAAATGAAGCGTATGGGTATGAACCCCGACGAATTCGAAACCTATTTAATGTTGCACAAGTACGGCGCGCCCCCTCACGGCGGGTTGGGGCTGGGGCTTGAAAGACTGACAATGCACCTTTTGGGCTTCAAGAACGTAAGAAACGCGACTATGTTCCCCAGAGATATAAACAGAGTTACCCCTTAAACGCGACGTTGATTTAATAATGGTGAAGCTATGTGCCGGACTTTTTACTGCAAAAACTGTAACTACTGCCAACGTACTACCGACCCTTTTGTCTGTTGGTGTACGTATTGGAAGAAAGTCGTTTACATTACAAGCTTTTGCGAAAAAGATAACGATTAATTTTATTATTTAATGAATGATAGCGGCGCGGGCAAATTGCCCGCGCCGCTTTATATTTTCAGGTGAATTATCCCGTAAAATCTGTCTATCCCCTTGCGACTTTTCTCAGTCCGCCAAAGTAAATTTGCGGTTATTACGGAAAGAATAACGATAAACACGAATATAAAAACGGTAACTTCTACATTGCGGAACAGCACTTTGAAATTTATTACTACCATTGCTATCGTAACTGCCCAGAATAAAGCCAAAACCAGACTTAAAAGTATAACCTCGCCTACTTTAAATTTGGTACCCTCTGCGCCGTACCGTTTCGATTTATCAAGTTTATAAAAGCGGACTTCCTTTTGTTCCATTTTGTAAAATTGCGCTTATCTTATAAAATTAGTTTTGACCTTTTGAATGAGTACGGGCTTTTCCAAATCTGTGCCCTTTGCGCTTTCAAGCAGTTTCAAAAGCCAGACCATATTGCTTGCAACCGCGCGCATTATGCAAACGCCCTCCTCGTCCTGCAACACATCTTCGGGTTTGGAGCCGTGCACCATATTCCAGTACGTTGAAGGAACCTGCAACATATTGTTTATGCCTATGTATTTGTTAAGCACGTCGTAAGAAGCGGTTGTGCCCGCACGCCTTGCCGAAACTATGTTTGCCGCGGGTTTAAACTGCATATATCTGCCATAAGAATAAAAAAGTCTGTCCAAAGCGGAAATTGTTGCGCCGTTGGGCGAAGCGTAATGAACGGGCGCGCCGAAAACGTATCCGTCGGCGGTTTTTACCTTTTCGCCGAGCGTGTTCAAAATATCGTCGTTGAACACACAGCCGTTGCCGCTTTTACAGCCGCCGCAGCCTATGCAACTGCGGATAAGTCCGTTGCCGAGCCAGAAAATTTCGCTTTCCACGCCCTGACTTTTAAGCTCCTGCGCGATAATTTCAAGCGCCTGATTTGTACAGCCGTTTTTATTCGGACTGCCGTTCACAAGTAAAACTTTCATTATTTTTCTCCTTGAATTTTTACAATTGCCCCCGCAATATACTACGGTTATTAAGTTACAGCGATTTTAATTTATTTTCGATTATCGGCATATAAAATTTTTCGTAACCGAGCGCGTTGGGGTGGGTGCAGTCGCCTCTGCCCCAGCCGTAGCTGTCGCAGGTATATTTGTCGCGGTGGTCGCAAAGAAAGGTATCAAGCCCGCTTTCAGCATACAAGTCGGCAACGGCAACGCCGTGTTTTTTGCAGATTTGAACGGCTCTTTCACCGTATTCAATCTGAACGGCTTCGCCCCGTCTGCCCATTCTGTGCGGGCGCACAAACAAAAGCTTAGCCTGCGGAAAATACCTTTTGAACGCGCATACGATTGCTTCGAAACAGCCTGAAAACGTAGTATTTTGTTTGCTTATTTCAAAAATATCCTGCGGAGCGCTGTCGGACATATCGCCCAACGGCACGTCGCAGTTTACACCGTCCGTCATATTACAGTCGTTGGTAAAGCCGTTGAAAACTATATAGTCGGCGGGAATTTTATCGTTTACCGCCCCGCAAACCTGCTCTACTATCCAGCTTTTGCCTTCGTGCCAGCCTGTTCTTGCACCGCCTATGCAGTATTTATACAGTTTAAAGCCTAAATCTTTTTTAAGATATTCACCCACGCCGAAGCCGTTATTGCCCGAGCCGTACATTATGCTGTCGCCGAAAACAACTAAATTTTTACCGTCAAAGCCGTTCATTTTATATTCTCCAAACGTTTGAAACGCTTGAAATTTTACACTTATCGGCGTCGGTTGTCAAATTTTTGGCTTATTGAAATTAAGTTTTTAAATAAAAAGTAACGTCCGGCGGGCAATCCGTCGGACGAACCTTTTTTTCTCCCTATTGTTACAGCTTTTCCGCCGCTGCCAATAAGCACTCCGTAGTGAGTGTTGCTATAATACCACTCAAATTTACGGTTGTCAACAAAAAACCGCAAATTTTGTGCAATTTATACAAAATTTGCGGTTAATTTACAAAATGAACATATCGGATTACTGCTTATATAAAAATCTGTGGCAGTTATCGCATTCCGTAGGCTGACCGGATTCTATTCTTTCCTTTGCGCTTAAAGAAAGCTCCGTTCCGCATTTGGAACATCTGCCGTTATTGACCGCGCACAAAATGGGGAATATCCGCTCGTTGCGCTTGGACTGATAGCGCTGCATCACCTCCGGCGCAATGCCCGCGGCAATTTTTTCAAGTTCAAGCTTTATAGCGTTCATTTCCGCAAGCTTACTTTCCTTATACGCTTTATAAGTTTCGGCGTACTCCGCGTACTGCTTTTGCACCGCTATGGTCTTTTTCTTCATTGCCTGATATTCTTCGTCGGCTTCCTTTATTGCTTTTGTAAGCGCGGCAACCTCAGCCTTAATGCTCTTTAACCGCTCGGTTATCTGCAACACGTTCTTTTTATAGAATGAAACGTCCGCGCCACCGTCCACAAGCTCGTCAAGATTTTCAAAGTCCTGTAAGGTTTCGGCGATGTCCGCATACTGCCTGTTAAGCTGTTCCAAAAGTCTTGTCAGCTCGTTAGCCTTTGCTTCAAGCCCGTCAAGCTTTTCGGGCGCTTTGGTCAAAAACGCTTTCGCCTGCGAATAGTTTTTTCTCTCTTCCGAGTTTGCCGTTTCGCGTTCCAAACGCAGAAGTTTTTCGTCCTCGGACTGGTACTTCAAAAGCTGTTCTATCTGTGCCATATTATTCTCCTTGAAACTTATAAAAGTTCGGCATCGCAAAAGTACGCCGATGACATATTAAGTTCGTCTTTTATTTTAAGATAAATTTTATTGAAACCGTAGTTTTCCGCCGAATAATGCGTAAGGTGAATTACGTTTATTCCCCTTGAAACAAGCGCGGAAATTTCGTGATGCTTCATATCGCTTGAAACGAAAACGTCCGCGCCGTTGGCTGCGGCAAAAGCGATAGCCTTATCGTCGCAACCCGCCCCGCAGAACGAGGCAACGCGCTTAATATCCTTTTTACTGTTTCCGTAAGCAAGCGCACGCTTTGTATTAAACTCTGCGCCGACTGCCTTTACGTAACTGCTGAATTTTTGCGGTTGAACCGCATATATCCTGCCGTAACCGCCGTTTGTAACGGGTGCGAGAATTTTAGTTTTTTCTTCGTTTTCAAGAGCTTCGCCGCCCAAACCGCGCATTAAGTAATAATCTATACCGTTAGGCGCGGCATCGAAATTGAGGTGCATTGATATAACCGAAATACCGCGCTTTATGCACTCGGCAAGGGCTTGCGCCTGCGGGTCCGACGTTAAATCGAACCTTGATATACCGCCGTAGATTGCGGGGTGATGGGTAACTATTAAATTATAACCGCTTTTTTTTGCCTGCGCAACGGTTTTCGGCGATAAATCGAGAGAAAACAGCGCGCCGTTTATTTCTGCTCCGCCGTTAATGATTATACCGCTGTTGTCGTACATTTTATACTTTGCGCAAAACTCGTCGGAGAGCGCAACGGGCGCAACTTCTTCAAGCTTTTTCAAAACGTCATTTAATTTCACCTTTCAGCACTCCTTCAAGATACTTTGCCTTTTTTTCTATTTCCGCGCGGGCTTGTCCGCTTAAATTCCGCTGTAAATACAACTGTTTTTTTTCAAGCTCGCCCCGCACATATGCCTTAGTTACGGGGCTTTCAAGCCTTTGTCCGAAGTCGAGCTCGGCATCGGTATACGGGCGGAAATTTCCAACCCGCTTACCCTTTAAAACGTAATAAAATTTACCGCCGTTTTCAAACGGTTCGTCAACGGTTATTTCCGCGCCGTTTTTTAAAAGAAATTCGCGTACTTCGCGCACATTGCGCATAGGCTGAAACACGAATAACTTCGGGATATATGAGGACGTAAGTATGTTTACAATCTCTTCGCCGCCCATTCCCGCAATCAAAATTTCGTCGGTGTCTTCGTCAATTTTTTCAAGTCCGTTACAGCAAACCGACTTTACCGCGCCGTTTTTTATGTATACGGAGAGAAGCTTTTCCGCTTTTTCAAGACATTTTGCGCTTATATCCGAAATTGTTGCGTTTTTGCACAGCCTGTTTTCAAGCATATATTCGGTGCAATAGCCGTGGTCGCAGCCTATATCCGCAAAGCTTTCGCACTTTTCGAGGTAAGCGCAAAGTTTTTTTATTCTGTCCATATAACATAGTTTATAAAATTGCAGAGATACAAGCAGAACAAGGAGCGCGAGCATTTTCAAGGGGAGTTTACTTTGCGTAAATGACCCGCAGAAAAGCGGAACGCGACACCGTTATGCGCCGTATATATGCAATTTTTAAGTATCTAAAAAGTCTTTTAAATGCTTTGACCGCGACGGGTGGCGCAGTTTTCTTAAAGCCTTTGCTTCAATCTGGCGTATACGTTCGCGGGTGACGTTGAACTCTCTGCCGACTTCTTCCAAGGTGCGGGGCCTTCCGTCGTCAACGCCGTAACGTAAACGAAGAACCTTTTCCTCGCGCGGAGTAAGGCTGTTTAAAACGGACAAAAGCGTTTCTTTAAGCATTGTGGTGGAAACGCTGTCCGAAGGGGTAACGGTTTTATCGTCCTCGATAAAGTCGCCGAGGTGGCTGTCCTCTTCCTCGCCGATAGGCGTTTCAAGGGAAACGGGGTCCTGCGCAATGCGCTGAATTTCACGGACGCGTTCCTCGCTGATATTCATTTCCGCGGCGATTTCCGCAGGGGTCGGCTCTCTGCCGTATTTCTGCAAAAGTATGCGGGAAACGCGCGTTAATTTATTGATTGTTTCGACCATATGCACGGGGATACGGATTGTACGCGCCTGGTCGGCTATGGCGCGGGTGATTGCCTGCCTTATCCACCACGTGGCATAGGTTGAGAATTTAAAGCCTTTCTGATAGTCGAATTTTTCAACGGCTTTCATAAGACCTAAGTTGCCTTCCTGAATTAAATCGAGGAACAGCATACCGCGCCCTACGTAGCGTTTTGCAATGGAAACCACAAGCCTTAAATTTGCTTCGGAAAGCTTCTTTTTCGCTTCCTCGTCACCCTCCTGCATTCTGCGGGCAAGCTCGATTTCGTCGTCTGCGGAAAGAAGGGGCACTCTGCCGATGTCTTTTAAATACATCTTGACGGGGTCGTCAAGACCTATATCGGAAAGCGCCTGTTCGTAAAGCTCTCTGTCCCTTTCGGCTTCGTCGATAATCTGGATACCCGCCTCGGCAATAGACTTGTATACAAAGTCCATTTGCGCGGGAGTGGTTTCATACTTTTCCATAATGTCGCAAAGCGTGTTTGTGGTTATAGAGCCTTTCGAGCCGTAGGTATCTATAATGTGTTTTAAAATTTCGTTTAATTTCTGGTCGGATAAATTCATTACCTTTCTCCGCTTTTTATTTTTTTCTTTTGGATAAGAAGCTGTTGCAATTCCAAAGCAAGCTGTTTTCTTTTATTTAAATCTGTTTCGGCTTCGGCTTGCCGCCTGACCGTTTCTATTATTTCATCAATATCGTTGAGTTTAAGCGATTTAACGCAGTCGAAAAAATATTTTTCCGCAACCTCGCCCGAAAGCGCGTTACCGTCGGAATAATCTAAAATTTTAGTTAATTCGGTGAACTCCTCAGTATTTTCTTCAAAAAACTCAAACAGTTCGGAAGGTCTTACGCGCTCGTTAAGCAAAATTTTAGAACGCACATACTTTGCGATAATTTCGTGTACCCCGTCCTTGAACGGAATACTTGAAATATCCGCATCCTTCGTAAATTTAGCTCCAAACAAAAACGCCGCAATTATAAACCGCGAAGCCTTTTTCGGCACCGAGCTGTCGTCCTTTCTTTCCGGTCTTTGCTCGGCGGCAGGTTTAGGCACGCTCGGCGCGGAGTTCAAATCGCGCTTCAATGACTCATAGGAAATGCCCGTCTGGTCGCGCAACCTCTTCAACAAATCCTCCTGTTCGGAGGCGCTGTCCGCGGTCTTGATTATTTTAAGCGCTTCGGAAACATATTTCTGCTTATCCTCGCTGTTGGAAATATCAAGCTTTCCACGCGCCGTTTTAAGCTTGTAGTCTATTAACGGCATTGCGGAATTAAGACAGCTTTGATAGCCATCGGCTCCGCGCTGTTTTATAACGTCGTCGGGGTCAAGTCCTTCGGGCAGAGGCACAACCTTTACGTTAAGCCCAGCTTCCTTTAAAATTTCCAGACCGCGCATATTTGCTTTCTGTCCCGCGCTGTCGCCGTCGTAGCTTATTAAAATATTGTCGGTATATCTTTTTAAAAGCCTTGCTTGCTCTTGCGTGAGCGAAGTACCCATACTTGCCACAACGTTTTTAAAGCCAGCCTGATACAGCGAAATCGTATCCATATAGCCTTCGACTACAATCACTTCACTTATAGTTTGGGTTTTTCTAAGCTTTTTTAAAAGGTTAATGTTGTAAAGCGTTTTACTTTTATTGAAAACTATTGTTTCCTTGGTGTTTTTATACTTTGCAAAATCCGTCTTTTTAAGCACCCTGCCACCGAATGCGACAACCTCGTCCATTGCGTTGATAATGGGATAAATTAATCTTCCGCCCTGCGCGTCTAAAAGTCTTCCGTCAACCTCGTTAATCGCGCCGCTGTCTATCATATCCTGCTTTGAATAGCCTTTCGACAATAAAAACTTAGGCAAATCGTAAAAGTTAAGGCTTGCGCCCAATCCGAATTTACGGACAATTTCGGACGGAATTTTTCGGCTCAGTATATAATTTATATGCTCGTCGGCATTGCCTGAGTTAAGATTTTTTAAATAAAAGTGTGCGCAATCGTTCAAGATTTTTAAAATTGCGTCTTTTTTGCGTTTCAGTTCAACGGTTCTCTGGTTATCGAACCCCGTCTGCGGCATTGTAAGGCCGGCTCTGTCCGCAAGCAGTTTAACCGCGTCCATAAAGTCGATATTTTCCAGCCCCTGCACGAATTTGATAACGTCGCCCGATTCTCCGCACCCGAAACAGTGATAGTACTGGTCGGCTTCGTTAATGGCAAACGACGGAGTTTTTTCGTGGTGAAACGGACAGCAAGCCCAATAGCTTCCGCCGCGCCGTTCAAGCGAAACGTAACCGCTTGCAACCTCCACTATATTCGTTTTTTCTTTCAGGGTCTGTAAAAACCCCTGTAATTCCGTCGCCATCTCTGTATTTTACTGCTCGTTCTGAAAAGTCCAGCCCTTGGGCACGAATAATTTATTGAACGTGTACACGGCGTATCTGTCCGTCATAGAGGAAAGATAGTCGCATACAACCTGTTCTTTGCCGTATTTATCAATGAGGTTTACATATGTTTCGGGCAAGGCTTCGGGCTTTTCCATAAAATATCCGAACATTGCCGTAAGCATTCTTTCAGCCTTTTCTTCCTCGCCGCGCGCGCTTTCTGAAAAATACACGTTTTCAAACATAAACGCACGCAGTTTTTCGCTTGCGTCCTCGACAAGCTTGTCCATTTTTACAAAATTTTTACTGTATGAAGTGCGGTAAACCGAGGATATTGCGGTATTAATCCGCTCGCGCGAGGTTTCGCCGAGGACTGCGCGTATGCTTTCGGGAATATCTTCAAGCTTTAAAATACCCGCGCGAACTGCGTCGTCCAAATCGTGGTTTATGTATGCGATTCTGTCCGCAACCGAAACGCACTGCCCTTCAAGCGTTGCGGGATTATCGCTCTTTCTGTGGTTTAAAATACCGTCGCGCACCTCGTAGGTAAGGTTAAGCCCTTTGCCGTCCTTTTCAAGAATATCAACAACCCTAAGCGACTGCACGTTGTGCTTAAAGCCCGCGGGAGAGAGCTTTGCAAGTATTCTTTCGCCGCTGTGTCCGAACGGCGTGTGACCGAGGTCGTGACCGAGCGCAATCGCTTCGCACAAGTCCTCGTTCAGCGATAATGTGCGGGCGATAGAGCGGGCAATCTGCGCAACGTCCAGCGTGTGAGTAAGGCGGGTTACGTAATGGTCGCCCTCGGGCGAGAAAAATACCTGCGTTTTGTTTTTAAGTCTGCGGAACGCCTTGCAGTAGATAATTCTGTCGCGGTCGCGCTGAAAATCCGTGCGCATTTCGCAGGGCTGTTCTTCAAGCTGTCTGCCGCGGGTGTCCTTAGACTTGCACGCAAACGGCGAAAGAAAAGCTTCTTCTATTTTATACGTTCTTTCTTTCAGCGAATGCATTTATATACCGCCTTATTTTCTCTTCCTCTAATTAATACGAAAAAATTTTCAAAATTACTTTTTTTTGTGAAAAAATTTGTTAAAAAATTGAAAACCGCTAATTTTCGCACCTATAAAAACGTAAGCTTGTTGTACCGAAGGCGAAGCCTTACAATGTATTGCGACGTTTATTTAAGGCTTTTATTTTCCGAAGCCGCCGCCGACCGACAATACCTCGCCAGTAATATAACTGCTTTCCGCAAGCATAACGCATGCTTCGGCAACTTCGCAAGGCAAACCTATTCTGCCCATGGGTACCGAGTTTTCAAGCTCTTCCATTTCCTGTGCGGAAAGGTGGGAATTCATTTCGGTATCAATAACGCCCGGGGAAACGCAGTTGACGCGCACATTGGAGGGCGCAAGCTCCTTGGCAAGCGCCTTTGTAAACGCAATGACCGCGCCCTTTGAGGCGGAATAAGCAACCTCGCAGCTCGCGCCGACTTCTCCCCAAACAGAAGAAATATTTATTATCGAGCCGCCGCCCGCAAAAACCATATTGTCGGTAACTTCGCGGCTGCACAAAAATATCGACTTTACATTTACGTCGAAAATTCTGTTCCACTCTTTAAGCGTGGTGTCCTGAATGACCTTTATAAGCGAAACGCCCGCATTGTTGACAAGCACGTCCAACTTTTCGTAAATGGAAAAAAAGTCCTTAAACATTGTTTTGACCTGCTCCTCGTCGGAAACGTCTGCACGCAAAAGCACGGGGCAAAAGCCCTGCATATTAAACTCTTCCTGAGTTGCAAGCGCCGCCGCCTCGTTTTTATCGTAATTGAGCACAACTTCGTAACCGCGCTGTAAAAACGCGAGGGCTATCGCCTTGCCTATTCCCCTTGTTCCGCCCGTTATAAGTGCAGTCTTCATTTAATCAACTCCGCAATTTTACTTGCAATTTCTTCGGGACTGAGCCCGTCCGTATCCGTTACAATATCGGCAACCCGCATATAAACCGGCGACCTTTCTTCAAAAAGCGCTTTCATTTTTTGCTCTGCTCCGCCCTTTAACAGCGGGCGCGCGCCGTCGCCGTTAACGCGGCTTAAAAGCGTTTGCAAGCTTGTGCGCAGATACACTATTTTTCCGCTTTTCTTTAAAAGCGCAACGTTTTCTTCACGCAAAACGCAGCCGCCGCCCGTGGAAATAATAAGATTGTCCAGCGCGGAAGCTTTTTTCACTTCCTCGGTTTCAAGGTTACGGAAAGCCGTTTCGCCGTACTGCGAAAAAATTTCGTTAATCGCGCCGCAGCTTTCAACTATCTTTTGGTCGGTATCGTAAACCTCCGCGCCGATAAGCTTTGCCAGTGCGCGCGCAACGGTGGTTTTTCCGCAAGCGGGCATACCCGCAAGAATTACATTCATAATTTAAAGCTTTCCGCGGCTAAAATGTACGAATTTTTGCCGAAACCGCAAATAACGCCCCTGCATACTTCCGATATAACCGATTTATGACGGAATTCCTCGCGCGCGTGCACGTTGGACATATGCACCTCTATAACCGGCGTTTTTACGGAAGCGATTGCGTCGCGTATTGCAATGCTGTAATGAGTATACGCGCCCGCGTTTAAAATTACTCCGTCAAAGCCGTTTTTATCTGCACTTTGAATTGCGGTGCATATTTCGCCCTCTATATTACTCTGAAAAAACTCGCATTTGTCGCCCTTGAAATGCACGGAAATTTCCGCGTTGATTTGGTCAAGGGTTTGCGTTCCGTAAACGCCTTTCTCGCGCTCGCCCGTCATATTGAGGTTTACGCCGTTTACAAATAAAAATTTCATAATTGCTCCCTTTTATATTCTTCGAAAAGTATTTCCGCCTGCTTTACGTCAGCGGGCAAATCCGCGAATATACACGCTGAATAATAAGCCTGATAGAAAAGCATTGCAAGTCCGTTTACGGTTTTTTTGTTGAAGCTTTCCGCAATCTGCAAAAAGCGGGTTTGGGCAGGCTCGTAAATGAGGTCAACGGCGACCTCGCATAAGCTTATAAGCTGTTCGCTTACGGGTGAAAACCCGACCGTTTCGTGCATACCCACGCCTGTTGCGTTGACTATCGCGTAATAGGGTTTGTTTTGCAATTGCCCCGCATATATCACGCCTTTAAACTCGTTTGCAACCGCCTGCGCCTTTTCAAAACTGCGGTTGTAAAGCGTGACCCGCGCGCCGTTATCTGTAAGTTTTTTTACCGCGCTTCTGCCCGCGCCGCCCGCGCCGAGTACAAGCACGTTTTTGCCGTTAACGTCAACCCCGCCGTTTTTAAGCATAAGCTCAAAGCCCAGCCCGTCGGTATTGTAACCTGTTTTAGTTGCCGTTTTAACTGTATTCACCGCGCCGAAAACGCCCGCGTCACCCTCGACCTTATTAAGGTAAGGAATTATTGAAAGCTTGTACGGAATGGTAACGTTAAAACCGTCAAATTCATTAAAAAGCTTTTCAGTCAGGCTTACAAATTCGCCTTCCGCAACGGAAATCTTCTTATAATCTACGTTATAGCCGAGTTTTTTCGCCAAAAAACACTGAATTTGCGGGCTTTGCGATTTTGAAACGTCTTTTCCGACGACTGCAAGGTTCAGACTTTTCATAATTTTTTAGCGCACTCCTTCAAAAACGCGGTATATTCCGAAAGCGAAAGCTTTATTTCCGCGCAACCGCCCACGCATTTTGGAACGATAAGAGAAACGTTTCCGTCCTCGTTCTTTTTGTCGTAAACAGCGTAAGCCGCCGCTTCTTCTATATTTTCGTATACGGGTATTTTTTTGAGTACGCAAAGTATTAAATTTTTTATATCCTCCGCGTATTGCCCCCCGCATATGTTTAACTTTTCGGCAATATACAGCTCGTAAAACATACCTATAAGCACAAACTCGCCGTGCGATTTTTTGCGGTAGAAAAGCTCTAACGCGTGCCCCGTTGTATGCCCTAAGTTAAGCGATTTTCTTTTACCGCTTAAATCGCGCTCGTCCTCGCAAACCACTTTCGCCTTGTGCGCTATGCAGTCGTAAGTAATGTCTTCCAAAAAATCATAATCGGTAAGACGCGCTGTGTTTAATTTAAGCTTTTTAAAAATTCCGCCGTCAAGCGCGCCGTATTTTACTATCTCGCCAAGTCCGCAGCGTATTTCCCTGTCGGTTAACGTTTTTAAAAACAGCGGGTCTGCAATCACTTCCTCGGGCTGGTAAAAAGTGCCTATTACGTTCTTTACCCCGCACATATCCACCGCCGTTTTACCGCCGACCGAGCTATCCACCTGCGACAAAAGCGTTGTAGGTATCTGCACAAGGTGTACTCCGCGCATATAAAGCGAAGCGGCAAGCCCCGCAATATCGCCTACTACGCCGCCGCCGAACGCGACAACCGTACAGGTGCGCTTCATACCCGCCTTTAACATATCCTTTAAAATTGCGATAAGGTTGTTATAGGTTTTACTGCTTTCGCCAGCAGGCAGAATGGTTACGGGAAAGTTATCCCCGAACGTCTGCCACATCATATGGCGGTAAATCGCAAAAACATTGCTGTCGGTAACTACGTAAATCTGCTTTTCGGCAAGCTTTTTTGCGTATTTTTCAAACGTGCCCGCACCGCAATGAATTATACTTTCCGCGGACTGCGCGTTGAGAGTTAAATCTTTCATATTTCACCCGAGCAAATTATAGCGGTTAATCACTTCTTCCATATTGTCGCCGCCCAGCCGTTCGGCAACTGCTTCCGCAAGGGCGAAAGCGGCAACGCTTTCAAGTATTATTTCAGCCGCGCAGATTGCGCATACGTCGCTTCTTTCCCCCGCCGCTTTAACCGGCTGTTTTGTGAGAGCATCAACGGTGTTTAATCCCCGCATAAGCGTGGGAATGGGTTTAACTGCGGCGCGTAAGACAATTTCTTCACCGTTGGACATACCGCCCTCTATCCCGCCCGCGTTGTTGGTTTTGCGGAAGTATTTTCCGTTATAAAAAATTTCGTCGTGAACCTTACTGCCTGCAAGGTCGGCGCTTTTAAAGCCCAGCCCGACTTCAACCCCTTTAACGGCCTGCACGCTCATAAGCGCGGAGCACAGAATAGCGTCCAGCTTGGTTGAATACTGCATACAGCTGCCGAAACCGCTCTTTAAGCCTTTAATGCGTATTTCCACAACTCCGCCGGCCGTGTCGCCATTGGCTTTAAGCTTGTCCACAATCGCAACAGCTTTGTTTTGCAAAGCTTCGTCAAGCATAAACAGCGGTTGCGATTTTGCTTTTTCAAGCTGTTCAAAGCCGTAAATTTTATCGTCGCAAACTCCGCATACGCTTTTAACGTAGCCCGAAACCTCTACCCCGAGCGCACGCAGATACTGCCTTGCAATTGTTCCCGCCGCAACTCTTACGGCGGTTTCGCGGGCGCTGGCGCGTTCCAAAATATTGCGTGCGTCGGCGGTACCGTATTTAAGCATACCCGTAAGGTCGGCGTGACCGGGGCGCACCTTAGTCAGAGTTTTCTGCGTTGTGTCGCAGCCCTCCGGCGCCATAAATGCGCGCCAGTTTTCATAATCGTTATTTTTAATTAAAAACGCGAGCGGACTGCCCAGCGTGAAAAGATTGCGCACCCCGCTTAAAATTTCTATTTTATCGCGCTCGATTTTCTGTCTTGCACCGCGTCCGTATCCGCTTTGGCGCAAAGCGAGGCAATAATTTATTTCGTCAATATCTATTTTAAGGTTTGAAGGCAAGCCCTCTATTATTCCAACAAGCGCTTTGCCGTGGGACTCGCCCGCAGATACAAATTTCATTATTTCTCCTTAAAAACCGTATAGTTGCCGCCGCCGACTTCTATTGTTACCGTGCCGCACTCCTGCGTGGAATAAATTTTATCGCCGACGTACTTTTGAACTTGCGTAAGCGTTTCCGCAGAGGGACAGTCTTTTCCGTTTTCACCGACTGAAATTATAGCCGTTTCGGGTTTCAGCAAATCATACAATAGCGGACTTGCGGAAGATTTTGCACCGTTTGCGCCCATTTTCAGTATTTTACAGGCGGTTAGACTGATTTTCCGCCCGTTGATTTCAAAATAATCGTTGAGTTTATATTCGGAATACAGCTTGTCCGCTTTCACCGAAGTAATATCACCCGCAAAGAAAAACCCGGCGCCCGCATATTCCAGCCAGATTACCGCGGAAGCGTTTGCAATGTTTTCTTCTGTCGGACTTTCGTTCAAATCACCGTACTCGCCGCCGGGAGAATCCGCCGAGGGTGACAGAAAGCACAGCGTGTAGCTGTCGGTAAAAGCAATTTCGCCGTAACAGCAGTTTGCCGATATAACATTGCGCCTGTCATTGGCGGCTTTGTTTGCCTCGTCGCAAAAATTACGGTAGCCGTCGTTTATTCTCGTCAGCTTGCAGTCGGGCGCAAACAGTTTGCCGACTTGTTTGTATTTAAGAATCTCTTTAAGCCCGCCGCAACGCTTTTCGGAAACAGACGAACAGATGAGATAGTCTATTTTATTTATTCCGCGCCTGTTTAAAAGCTTTAAAATTTTTATTTCGTTGGCGCGCCTGCCGTTGCCCGCGTCGATTAATGCGGTTTTACCGTCGGGCAGTTCGATTAAAGTGCTGTCGCCGTAACCTACGCCGATAAAGCTTACGCGCAATACTCCCGACATGTTTTTGTCAACGGACAAATTAAGATAGGCGTACAGATATTTAACGGGTATAAACAGATTGATTATAATAATTGCCACGGCGGCAATACAGGCGACCGCCGTGGTTACGATAGCTATTATATGCGCTTTTGTTAGTTTATTTTTACTTTTCATTAGTGCACTGTAAATTACCGAAAGCCGTTTTATATACGGCGCAAGTAATTAAAATCAGTTAAAAAACTCCTTATAAATCGCTTTTATGCATTTTTCGTAATCGTCGTTGCTTACGCCTACGATAATATTTATTTCGCTTGACCCTTGGTCAATCACCTTAACGTTTATGTCTGCGGAGGCAATCGCGCCGAAAAGCCTTGCCGAAGTACCCACCGAGGAGGACATTCCGTGACCGACCGTTGCAATAAGCGCGATATTTTCTATAACCCTTAAAGTATCGGGCTTAACCGCTTGTTTTATGCCGTTTAAAACCTTTTCAAGCTTTTCTCCGCCGAGGCGCTCGCTTTCAATAACAAGCGACATCGTATCTATGCCAGAGGGAATGTGTTCGACCGAAATGCCCTCTTTTGCGACGACGTCCAAAACCTTACCCATAAAGCCGATTTCGGAATTCATAAGCGATTTTTCAATAAAAATTACAGAAAAATTCTTTTTGCCCGCAACGCCCGTTACCACCGAACCGCTGGGCTTATAGCGCAAAATCGGCAAAATCGAAGTACCCTCGTCCTCGGGACGGAAAGTGTTTTTAATCTGTATGGGAATATTAGCACTGCGTACGGGAAAAATAGAATCGGCGTGCAAAACGTTCGCGCCCATATAACTGAGCTCGCGCAGTTCTTTATACGAAATGGTTTTAATGCGTTTGGGGCTGTCTACTATTCTAGGGTCGCAGGCGAGAAAGCCCGATACGTCCGTCCAGTTTTCGTACAGGGAAGCGTTTACCGCGCGCGCTACAATCGCGCCCGAAATATCCGAACCGCCGCGCGAAAATGTTTTAACCTTTCCGTCAATTCCGCAGCCGTAAAAACCGGGGAACACCGCGCATTCAACGCCTTTTAACGCCTCCGCTATGGCTTTGTAGGACTTTTCACCGTCAAGCGCACCGTTTTTATCGAAGAAAATTACGTCCTTAGCGTCGATAAACTTTGCGCCGAGCACTGCGGAAGTTATGCGCGCGCTTAAATATTCCCCGCGGGAAGCGGTAAAATCTTCGCTTTGCTCGCTTTCGATAAGCGCTTCGGTTTCGTCAAGCACGGAATTTATATCGAATTTAATATTCAGCTCTTTTACAAGCGAAACAAATCTTGCGCGCACGGCAGAAAACGCCGTCTTTACGTCGCCGTGAGAGATTGCCTCGTTATGGCATTTAAGCAATAAATCGGTGACTTTGACGTCGCCCGAATATCTTTTGCCGGGGGCGGAAACTATGATAAATCTGCGCTGTTTGTCTGCGTCGATTATCTTTTTTACGTTTTTTATGACGTTACCGTCCGCCATGGACGTTCCGCCGAATTTACAAACCTTAACTGTCATTTTTTATACGTTTTATTTAATGAATTTAGCTTCGATATAATACCGTTTGTCGTTGCCCTCGCCCATGGAAAAGGTTTTTCTGGGCAGGTTTCCTCCGCAAACTACGGTTTTGAAAAAATTGTCTTTTTCAATCGCGGGCAACAATACCCCCGCTCCGCCGTTTACGGTAAACTCTTTCAGTTCTTCTTCGCCGTGAACGTAGTCAACCTCGCCGCCGTACTGCTTTATAAATTGCGAAATATAGTCGTCAAGCTCTCTTATTCCCTGCGGAATTTCGCAGTTGAACGGTATTTTGCGTTTTTTTCCGTTTATTACAATATACGCGGTTTCCCCGCCCGAGGTTTTCAAATTTTCGGCAAACAGTTCGGGTTTATCCGTTTTAACAAGTCGGTGAATGGGCTCGAAGTTAAGCGCTTTATCGTAAATGTTAACGGCTTCAACAAGCGCAAAACGTGCGGGATGGTTTTCACGCTGTTCTTCTGTCAGCGACATTTTTAAATTTTCCCAACAGGTTTTAGCGGTTGCAAGCGAATGGTTTCCGTCGCCGACCGCAAACAGCAGTTTTTCCGCCGAGCCGTATTTTGCAAGCGCATTTCTTTCGTCCGTCAGTGCGTAAAGCGCGTCCGTCACCTCTTTCGGATTGTTTATGTAAGTCCCTTTAACGTGACCGCCGTTAAACAGCAAATCGAAATCGTACAAAACCTCACCGCGTTTAACGCTTTTTAAAACGCTGTTCGCCTTGTCGTCATACAAAAGCATTACGTGCGGAAGCTCTATTTCCGCGTTTTTGCGTATTTCGACGCGCGGGGGAATTCTCTCTAAAATAGTCGCCTCGGTAGAACGGATAAGCGCTTTTGTTTCCTTTTCAAACGAATAGTCCTCTAAATCAACGCTTAAAACTATTCCCGTGCGCGTACCCGCGGGAGTTGTGCGCTCTACAAGAATAAACCCGTCTTTTACCGTTTTAAAAACTCCGCCCGCAATATAGTCGCGCATGGTTTTATTGACTTGCGCAATTCTTTGTTCGGGTTTGTCTTTAAGGTAAATTTCGGGAAATATAAGATTGAAAGCGGACGGACTGCCCGCCGTTTCCTTTTCAACGTTTTGCCAGTATTCCGCGTCCGAAGTGTACTGGTCGCAGGCGTTAACCGCCCATTTTTGCATATCTGCGTTTGCGGGCAGAAGAATTTCGGGTATTTTTACGGTTTTCATTTTCAAAGATTAATTAAAATAACCGTTACCGCGGCAAGCACGATTGCAAGCAGTTTTAAGTACCAGTTTTTGACGAAAAGTTTGTAAAAGAAATTTTTCATAATTTACCCTCCGCGGTCAAGTCTGACCAGTAGTAATCGGAAAGCGCGTTTTTAAGGTCTGCCGCGTCCGCGTATTTTTTTCTTATAGCGCCGTTTTTGACTATAGAGATAATTCCCGTTTCCTCGGAAACGACTATAACCGTAACGTTTGCAACCGTGGTTACGCCCAGCGCCGCGCGGTGTCGGCTGCCCATTTCCTGAGGGAGGTTTTCATTCTGAATAATCGGCAGAAAACAGCCCGCCGCATAAATTTTAGTGCCCTCTATAATCATTGCACCGTCGTGCAGGGGCGCTTTGGGATAAAAAACCGCTTCAATCATTTCCGCATTGATGTCCGCGTTTATGACCGTACCGCTTTCTATTATTCCTTCGGGGAGGTTATCGTTTGCAAGAACGATAAGCGCGCCTATATTCTTTTTGGACATATTCTGAACGGCGCGGACGGCTTCCTCGATAATAAGCTCTACGCCGGAAACCAGCAAATGCTCGCCGCGGCGGCGCTTGCCGTGCGTTGCCGTTACCATACGCTTTATTTCGGTACCGAACATTACGTACATAAGAAGCGTTATTATAACCACAACAGAAAGCGCGGTGAACGAGGATGAAAAGTTCGCTCCGCTGTCGGCGGGACGGGTAAGCGCGTAAGCAACGCCCGCCGCAAAAATCACACCCGTGAAAATATATATGAAATTGTTTGCCTTATTTGCCTTAAAAACCTTATACAGATAGTAAAAACCCAAAGCAAGCAGAATAAATTCTATTATTATAATCAGATAGTTTTCCGCAATTGTATCGGTGAAAAAATATTTAAGATTGTTCCACAGCCTGTTCCACATAACAACACCTACCCAAATATGCACTATTCTTTACTATTATATAATTAATTATATAAAAAATAAAGCGTTTCACGGTATTTAATTTTTACCAAAGCCGAAAAAAATTGCATTTTGCACGTTTTGAAGCGCGCTTTGCGGAGTCAGCAAACCGCTTTTTATATCCGCTATACTGCGGTATATATAGGCAACGTATTTTTCAAGCTGTTTTTCGCCGATTGCAACCGCCTGTTCGCGGTTCTTTTTTACAACGAACTCTTTCATTTTAAACTGCGAAGCCAGCTCCTGCACATTCAGAGAGGATGCGCTGACCGTAAGCAGAGTTTTGAAGTAGTTGAAAAGCCCGTTCAATATATAAATTTCGTCCCCGCCTTTTTTCAAAAGCTCGTCCGCGATACGGCAGAATTTTGTGTAATTTTTTACGGGAACGGTATTCGTCAGCTCGTACAGTCTGAAATCGGCGTCCTTATAGACAAGCGCGTCCGCTTCCTCCTGCGTAAGCGCACCCCCGCCTTTGTATGCGATAATTTTCTGCACCTCAACCGAAACCCTCGCCATATTGCAAAGACAGTAGTCGGCGATATTTTCGCAGACCGCAACAGGCGCGTCTACGTTGGCGCGGCGCAGGGTTATATACGCCCATTTTGCAACCGCTTCTCTGTCGGTACGGTTACAGTCAATATATGCGACTAAGGATTTGCGTTTAAAATCAAAGCCTTTTTTTGCGCCCGAGTTGTTTATTATCAGAATAGACGAAGGCGGAAAATCGGCAAAAAGCGGTTTTATATAATTTTCAAACTCGCTTTCCGACGGATAAAATTCGCTGACCCTTACAATGCGCTTTTCCGCCATAAACGGAAAGCTTTTAACTGCCGCAACAAGCTGTGAAAGCGCCGGGCCTTTAAGCGTATCGCCGTCGAACGCGGTAAAGTTGAGCTCGGGCATCTGCAAAAAAGCGGTTTTTATCTGCTGTTCGCCGTTACTGCGGAAATACGCGTCGTCGCCCTCGAAAAGATATACGGGCTTTGCGCCCTCTTTTATGCTGTTTTTAAGTTCGGTATATTTCATAATCTGTCACTTTAAATTTTTTCGAACATTGCGATAAACTCTCTTACCGCGAAAGACGGCTGAACGTATTTCGCAAGCGCAATGCCAACCCCGCGCGCGGGTAACGGCGGTTGCACGTTCAGCTCGAAAAGTTCGCCCTTTTCAAGTTCTTTCAGGCAGTATTCTCGGGGCAGACAGCCTACACCCATTCCCTTTACCGCAAGCTTAATCATCAAATCCCAGTTGGCGACCTCGATATCGGGCTCGAACCGCGCGCCCAGCGTATCCGCGTACTTTGTCAGCGCGCTTCTGAAAACGGTGTTGCGCTCTATCATAATCAGCGGAAGCTCGTGCAGGCGGTTCAAAGAAACAACTTCGCCCTTTAAGTTTTCAAACTTTTTCCCCGCCACAAAAATATCGTTAAGGTGCTTTACCGTACCGTAAAAGCGCACTTCCTTATCTTCGAGGGGCAGATTTATAAAAGCCACGTCGCATTTACCGTCTTTAAGCTGGCTTACCGTATACGGCGAAGTCGAAGAAATAAGTTCAAGCTTTACCGCAGGGTATTTTTCGTTGAAAAGCGCAAGCTTGTCAGCAAGCACGTGCGCAAAAATCGAATCGGTTGCGCCTATTCTTATTGTGCCCGAAGCAGTGTTATTAAGCTCTTTAAGACTGTTTTCCGCGCTGTCGATAAGGGAAAGCGCTTCCTCAATCTGTCTGAAAATAAGCTTACCGCCGACGGAAGAAAGCTCCATTCCGTTATGCGTGCGGTTGAAAAGCTGAACGCCAAGCTGATTTTCAAGCTGTTTTACAGCTTGCGATACTGCGGGCTGGGAAATAAACAGCTCCTGCGCTGCTTTCGTCAGACTTCCGCACTTCGCCACTGCGTAAAATACGCGATACAGTTCCAGATTTACCATAAATTTCACCTTTTCTGCGGTAAAGCGGTTAAACTTTCCGCGGATTATTTACCCACGCAGAATTTTTCAAAAACAGTGCTTATAATTTCTTCCGAGGCGGTTTCGCCAGTGATTTCGCCGAGAATATCCCAGACGTCCTTTAAATCGACTGAAATTAAGTCAAGCGTGACTGCGCCTATACCCGCCGCCGCATTTTCAACGGCTTCCGCCGCGCGTTTAAGCGCGTCGTAGTGGCGTTCTTCAACAATATACGCCTTTTCCGCGGACTGCTCGCACCCGCCTTTTTCGGCAAGCGCCCGCCTCAATTCTTCAAGCCCCGCGCCCGTCTTTGCCGAAACCGCAATATCGTAACCGCCTTTCGGCTTGATTTTGTCGCTTTTATTGAAAACCTTAATCACCGCCCCGCTCGCCTCTTTCGGCAAACCGACGTATTTACCGTCATCCGTGACGGAAATAATTATATCCGCAGAAACAATCACGTTTTTGGCGCGCTCTATGCCTATACTCTCTATTTCACCAGCGCGTTCGCGTATACCCGCGGTATCAATGAGGTTGAATTTAATTCCGTTAAGCTCAGTTTCGCCCTCTACGGCGTCGCGTGTGGTGCCGGCAACGTCCGAAACAATGGCTTTATCGTAACCCAACAGCGCATTTAAAAGCGAGCTTTTGCCCGTATTAGGCACGCCGCAAATTGCAACGGTTACACCGCTTTTTATGCGTTTGCCCCCCGAATATGTTTGAATTAACTGCAAAATACGGTCTTTCAAAGCGGAAATATCCGCAAGAATTTTCTTCTCGTCCATTCCTTCGGAATCTTCCTCGGGATAGTCGATTTCAACCGCGATACTCGCCAGAATATCCTTTAAACCGTTTTGAATTTCTTTGACTTCTTTGGTAAGCTTTTCGCGGTAAAGCATACTCCCCGCACGCACAAGCGCAAGACTTTCCGCGTTAATCATATCCGCCATACCCTCCGCCGAGGCAAGCGAAAGCTTTCCGTTTAAAAAAGCCCTGCGCGTAAACTCGCCCTTTTCTGCAAGGCGCGCGCCGCAGTCCGTTGCGGTTTTAAGTATACCGCGTGCAATTCTTACCCCGCCGTGGCAGTGAAGCTCGACTATATCCTCGCCCGTAAACGTTTTAGGCGCTTTGAAATACACCATAAAACCGTAGTCGGTGAAACCGTCGCCGCGTATGTTGCCCGCATACATATAATTAGGCTTAAACGCGCACGCTTTGCCCGCAGGCGAAAACATTTTTTTTGCCGTTTCAAGCGCGGTTTTTCCGCTTATTCTTATAATCGCCACTCCGCCCGTGCCGTTGGCTGTGGCTATTGCGGCTATGTTATCAGTCATATTGCTCAATCTATAAATTTTCCTTATATACCTTTGACAAAAGTATAGCACCGCGCATAAAAAAACGCAATAAAAAAGCGCTTATTTAAAAGCGCTTTTAACATTCTTTAATTTTCAAACGGGTCGGAATTATCGGCGCCGTTTCCGCTTCCGCCGAATTCCGCAAACGGGTCGTCGGGCGGGGTTTGGCGGGGCTGTCCGCCGTTGTCTGCGTAAGGACCGTTATTCATATTGCGGTTATTCGCATAAGGGTTCTGGTTGTAGGGGTTCTGATTGAAATTCTGCTGTTGGTACTGTTGATAAGTTCTGTAACGGCGCTCCTGCTCGATTCGCATAAAATCGCGGTAGCTAAGCCCCTTGTTTTTGCGGATAACAAAGAAAATTATGCCCTGCACGGGGACGATTACGCTTGCAAGCGTGAATACGAAATACCTGCGCGACGCGTACGTCTGGAAGAAAGCTGAAAGCAGCAGAACCTGCGCAAGCATAAATACAAGATTGAACCAGCTTAAAATATAATCGTAAAGATATTCAAAGCACCACACCGCCCAGCCGAGGTATTGGGGAACGCCCACCGCACTGACTTCAATCAGGTTAGTCATTTCGTTGAACTTAATATCCAGACAACCCGCCGAAGCAAGGCTTACGCTTGCAACATAGTATACAATACTGCCCGAAACAAGCAACAGCTCTAAAACGGCGGCGATAAGTCCTATTATTCTTGTATCGACTTTATTGAAAACTTTGTTTTTCTGCGCGCAAACGCCTATATAATAGGTGCTTACAATCGGTATAAAAGCAAGCCACTTGTTCTTGTAGCCCTCGCGCGAGGCGATAGTGTACAGTGCAATCGCCTGCAATACAAAAACCACCGCAAAAAACAAAGAAATAAAAAGAATATACAGCCACCAGAATTTATTCGTAACAAAATATGAGGCGGCTATTATATACCTTGAAAAATCCATATCTTCTCCCCTAAAAAAGCCGTTTACCGACCTTTGTAGCACATAATTATATATGTACAAGTTGTATAAATTAAAAACGCTTTGTGAAATAAAAGTGAAAAATTACACTAAGGTTTGCGGAACCAAGCACTGCATAAACCTTAGAGAAACAAGCAGAGCAAGGAGCGCGAGCACTTTTGACGGGGAGCGTACACAGACGTACGTGACCCAAAAAAGGCGGAGCGCGACACCGCTATGCGAAGTTTATATAAGGTTTAAAATAATTTAAAGCCGTAGTCAACGCTTTCAAGCGTCAACCCGTTTGCGGGCATGGTTTTGCCGACTGCGCTTCTGTCGCAGTTTTCAAGCGAGCGGATAACATCAGCTTCGCTTAAAGCGCCTTGCGCAAAATAAAGCATTGTGCCCGCCATAGTACGCACCATATTATACAGAAAACCTCCGCCGCAGACGTAAATTTCCACGTCGTAGCTTTCGCGGTAAAAGCGGGTTTTTACTTCAACACTAAATACCTCTCGCACGGTGGTTTTGACCTGCGCGCCGCTCTTCTGATAGGCTTTAAAATCGTGTTTGCCGACAAAAGCCCCCGCAATATGTTCGAGTTTAGCCAAATCCGCACCGCCCTTAACCCACACGGAAAACTTGTCTTTAAGCGGGTTTCTGCGCGCGGACAGATACATTTTGTAACAGTAAGTTTTCTTTTTTGCGGTGCGGTTTGCATCGAAATTTTCGGGCGCGGCAACCGACCTTAACACGCTTATATCCTCGGGCAAACGCATATTCAAAGCGTCCGCGATTTTTTCTGGCGGAATAGAAGTTTCCGCGTCGAAATGGCACACCTGCCCCGCCGCGTGAACTCCGCTGTCCGTTCTTCCGCTTGCGGTTATGCAAACGCGCTTACCGAACAAACCGGCGGCGGCGCCTTCAAGCTTTTCCTGAACGGATATTGAATTTTTCTGCATTTGCCAACCGCCGTAATTGGTTCCGTCGTAGGCAAGTAAAATAGCGTATCTCATAATCAGCCGAGCTTTATATAATCATTTATAAGCGGAAAAATCTGCGCCCAGTAAATGTTTAAAAGCACAACCCCCGCAATAAGCAAAGCAAAAACTATAACCGCAACAAGGTCGCGCCAGCCGAATTTAAGCTTTTTATACTTTGTGCGGTTTTTCGAGCCCGAATAACACCGCGCGTCCATAGCGTCGCCAAGCTCGTCCGCGCGCCTGAACGCCGAAATTAAAAGCGGTATCAAAATGGGAATTATCGCTTTAATGCGTTTGAAAATATTTCCGCTTTCAAAGTCCGCACCCCTTGCCTTCTGCGCCGAAATAATGCGGTTTGTTTCGTCTATTAAAGTGGGTATAAACCTAAGCGCAATCGACATTATAAGCGCAAGCTCGTGCACGGGAAACTTGATATATTTCAAGGGCTTTAACAGACTTTCGATACCGTCGGTAAGCGCGACGGGCGTTGTGGTGAGCGTTAAAACCGACGAAGCCATTACCAAAAAGAAAAGTCTTGAAACCAAAAATACGGTGTTGACTATGCCCTCGCGGGTGATTTTGAATATCCACCACTGCGCGTAAACCGTTTCTCCGCCGTGGAAAAACAGATTTAAAACCGCGGTAAAAACAACTATGAAAATTATGCCCTTAACCGACTTTAACACTCTGCCGAACGGCACGCGCGATGCGGCGAGGGCGGCTATTACAACTAATATACACGCAAAAAGCGAGTAAAAATTCGAGGCGACGAACAGCAGAACAATAAACGCGATAAGCGCCAGAATTTTCGTTCTTGGGTCCATTCTGTGCACGAACGACTGCGAGGGATAGTACTGTCCGAAGGTTACGTCGTTAAGCATTTGCGCCACCTCCGAACACCTCGGCAACCTTTTCCGAAAAGCCGTTAACGGTGCAGTCGCTGTCGATTATTATTCCCGATTTTGCAAGCTCGCGCGCAATTTTTGCGGTAAGCGGAATATCAAGCCCCAGCGCGGTAAGCTCGTCCGCGCGTTTGAAAAGCAGAGCGGGATTTTCGCATGCGAAAACCTTCCCTTCGGAAATTACCGCGGCTTTGGTGCAGTTTTCCGCAACCTCGTCCATATCGTGGGAAACTATTATTACCGTTTTGCACCATTGCGAGTGAATTTTGTGCAACAGCTCCATAATCTCGTTTTTGCCCTTGGGGTCGAGCCCCGCGGCGGGTTCGTCTAGAATTAAAATGTGCGGTTTGGTAACGATTACGCCAGCAATGGCAACGCGGCGCTTCTGTCCGCCCGACAAATCGAACGGCGACTTGTCCTTTACCTCTTCATAGTTAAGCCCCACCATTTCCAGACTGCTTTTTACGGCTTGCTCGGTTTCTTCGGCGGTTATTTTTTTGTTGAAGTTTTTAAGTCCGAACGCAACGTCTGCGAAAACCGTTTCTGCAAACAGCTGATATTCGGGGTACTGAAACACCATTCCAACGCTCGCCCGCAAAGCCTTGAAGTCGCATTTTTTGCTTGTTAAATCGAATTGCCCCACGGATATGGCGGGAACAACGGGTGCGGGCTGACCTTTTTTCACCTTGGGCTTACGATAGTGTTTTAACGTTTGCGGCAGACGGATAAGCGCGTTAAGGTGCTGAATAAGCGTAGATTTTCCGCTGCCCGTATGACCTATAATACCGAAAAATTCGCCCTCGTCAATATGCAGATTGACGCCGTTAAGCGCATTTGCAGCAAACGGGGATTTTTTGGAATAGGTAAAGGATAAATCGTTTATATCAATATCCCATTCGTGCGCGCTTTCAACCGCAACAGGGCTGAATTTTGAACATTGCCCCGCTGATATGCCCTTGTTTTGCATATTTTTGACGATTTCTTCCGCAAGCTCACCGGGGCGCAGAACGTCCTTTATTTCCATTCCCGCAGAGCGTAAATTCTGCGAAATTATGCTGATTTTAGGCAGGGACAAATTGTAGGTTTCCAAAAGTTCGCCGTTTTCGAAAATTTCTTCGGGCGAGCCTTCCAAAACAATTTCGCCCTTGTTCATAACGATTGTTCTGTCGGCTAAAAGCGCTTCCTCCATAAAGTGGGTTATGAGTATTATAGTCATACCCTCCTCTTTATTAAGGCGGCTGACTACTTCTATCACCTCGCGCCTGCCCTTGGGGTCGAGCATAGCCGTAGCCTCGTCCAAAATTAAAACGTCGGGCTTTATTGCAAGCACGCCGGCAACGGCTATGCGCTGTTTTTGTCCGCCGGAAAGTCTTGCGGGCGTTGCGTTGCGGTATTTTTCCATTCCCACGGCTTCGAGCGCCCAGTCTATTCTTCTGCCTATTTCCCCGCGTTCGATACCGATATTTTCGGGACCGAAGGCTATATCGTCCTCAACGATAGACGCAACCGTCTGGTTATCGGGATTCTGAAAAACAATTCCGACGTGTTTTCTTACGTCGAGCGCGCTGCCGATAAGCACGGGACCGTTTTTCTGTCCGAAAATATTTTCCACGGGCGCGGTTTCATCTTTTGTTAAATTATACCCCAAAACGCAGACGTCTCCGCTTTCCGCTATCAAAAGCCCGTTCAAAAGGCGGGCAAGCGTGGATTTTCCGCTTCCGTTATGGCCTATAACCGAAACAAACTCGCCCCGTTTAACCTTGAAGTCAACGTTGTTTACGGCGGGTTTTTCTTCTCCGTTATAAGTGAACTTTACTTTTTCGCAATCTATGATTAATTCTTCGGACATTGTTAACCTGAAATTATTTTTGCAATACATTGAAATTATAACAAAACGGGCGCGGTTTAACAACAAAATAACGGCAAATATTGGTGAAAGTGAAGTAAAATTTTGAAAAAACGCGCGTATTTTACCGCTTAAAACCGCTTAAAAACAATATTTGCGCCAAAAAAGTTTAAAACCGCTATTGACAATCACGCGCGCGCGCGTTATAATAATGTATGGTTAACTAACCAAAAGTGCCTTTTAAGCACAAAAACGATAAAATTGTATTTAAAAATCGGAGGTTTTTGATGAAAAAATTGACTATCGACGGTAATACCGCCGCAAGCCATGTTGCGTACGCCTTTTCGGAAGTAGCCGCAATTTATCCCATTACCCCCTCGTCGCCTATGGCGGAGGTTGCGGACGAATGGGCTACCGCGGGCAGAACCAACATGTGGGGTCAGAAGGTTAGAATTGCAGAAATGCAGTCCGAAGGCGGCGCGGCGGGCGCCGTTCACGGTTCGCTCAGCGCGGGTGCTTTGACAAGCACTTACACCGCTTCACAGGGTCTGTTGCTGATGATTCCCAACATGTACAAAATTTCGGGTGAATTACTGCCCATGGTTATGCACGTTTCTGCGCGCGCGCTTGCGGCTCATTCCCTCAACATTTTCGGCGACCACGCCGACGTTATGGCTTGCCGCCAGACGGGCTTTGCAATGATTTGCGGCGGCTCCGTTCAGGAAGTTATGGATTTGGCGCTGGTTGCGCACCTTTCGACTTTAAAGTCCAAAGTTCCTTTTATTAATTTCTTCGACGGTTTCAGAACCAGCCACGAGGTTGCTAAAATAGACGTTTGGGACGAAGCCGACAACTACGCCGAAATACGCGCTATCTGCGACGAGGCGGGCATTGCCGAAGACGTTGCGGACTTCAAGTCGCGCGCTTTAAACCCCGAGCACCCTATTCAGAAAGGTACCGCGCAGAACGGCGACACCTACTTCCAGAACAGAGAAACGGCAAACAGCTATTACGAGGCTACCCCCGCTATCGTTCAGAAGATGATGAACCTTGTTTCGGCTAAGTGCGGAAGAAAGTACCACCTGTTCGATTACGTCGGCGCACCCGACGCGGACAAGGTTATCGTCTGCATGGGCTCCGGCTGTGAAACCATAGAAGAAAGCATTAACAAGCTCAACGCTATGGGCAAAAAGTACGGTCTTATCAAGGTCCGCCTTTACCGTCCTTTCGTTGCGGACGCGTTTGTTGCCGCTCTTCCCGCTACGGTCAAGAAAATCGCCGTACTCGACAGAACGAAGGAACCCGGCTCGCTCGGCGAACCCTTGTATCTGGACGTTTGCTCGGCTCTGCTTGAAAAAGGCGTAACCAAAGTTAAGGTTTACGGCGGAAGATACGGCTTGGGTTCGAAAGAATTCACCCCCTCGATGGTGCTTGCGGTTTACAAAAATCTTGAAAAGAAAGCGCCCAAAAACCACTTTACAATCGGTATTTACGAGGACGTTACAAACACGTCTTTGGACTTCTCGCAGAAGTTCGACGCCGCGCCCGAAGGCTCCACAAGCTGTAAATTCTACGGTTTGGGCTCCGACGGTACGGTAGGCGCAAACAAAAACTCCATTAAAATTATCGGCGACCATACGGACAAGCACGCGCAGGCGTACTTCTTCTACGATTCCAAGAAATCGGGCGGCATCACCGTTTCCCACCTCCGTTTCGGCGACACGCCCATTCAGTCCGAATACCTGATTGACAGCGCAGACTTCGTTCAGTGCTCCAACCCCTCGTATGTTACCCGCTACAATATGACGGGCGACATCAAGGAAGGCGGTACGTTCCTTATCAACACGTCCGCTACCACCGTTGAGGCTTTGGAAGACTTCCTCCCCGCAAAGGTTAAGCAGGATATCGCTAAAAAACACATCAACCTTTATGTTATAGACGCTATTAAGATTGCAGCTGATTTAGGTCTGCGCGGAAGAACCAACACCATTTTGCAGTCGGCGTTCTTCCGCGTCAATCCGCAGATTATGCCCTACGACAAAGCTATCGAATATATGAAGTATATGGCTAAAAAATCGTTCGGCAGAAAGGGCGACGCGGTTGTTCAGATGAACTACAACGCAATCGACTCTGCGGCGGGCGACAACCTTATCAAAATCAACGTTCCCGAAAGCTGGGCTAAGGCTACCAAGGGCGCGAAGATGGTTAAGGGTTCCTCCAACGAATACTATCAGGAAATTATCAAGCCTATCCTCTACCTCGAAGGCGACAAGCTTAAATCTTCGCAGTTCAACGCGGACGGACACGTTCCCACGGGCACGACCAAGTACGAAAAGCGCGGCGTTGCCGTTCTTGTACCCGAAATCGACCTTGCAAAATGTATCCAGTGCGGAAACTGCTCGTTCGTATGCCCCCATGCATGCCTTCGCCCCGCGGTTATCGCAAGCGGTGCGGACAAACCCAAGACGCTTAAAACAAAGGCGGCTATCGGTCTTGCCGGCTACGAGTACAGAATGCAGGTTTCGCCCCTCGACTGTATGGGTTGCGGAGTGTGCGCTACCGTCTGCCCCGTAAAGGACGGCGGAGCTATAAAGATGGTTCCCATTGCAGACTCGCTTGCGAAGGGCGAGGACAAGAACTGGGAATTCACCGTTGAACTTCCCGAAGTCGATACTTCCAAGTTCTCGAAGGCTACCGTTAAGGGCTGTCAGTTCGCAACGCCTTTGTTTGAGTTCTCTGGCGCATGCGCAGGCTGCGGCGAAACTCCTTACGTCAAGGTTATAACCCAGCTGTTCGGCGAAGATATGGTTGTTGCAAACGCAACGGGCTGTTCGTCGATTTACGGCGGTTCTTCACCCACATGCCCCTACACCACCAACAAGAACGGTCACGGCCCCGCATGGGCTAACTCGCTGTTCGAAGACAACGCCGAATTCGGCTACGGTATGAACCTTGCTTACAGCGCAAGAAGAAACACCGTTAAGAGCAAGGTTGAAAAGCTTGCGGAAATGTGGAACGGCAATGCGGAAGCAAAAGCGGCGTGCGACAGCTATCTTGCGGCATTCGAGGACAGAGAAGCTTCCAAAAAGGCAAGTGCAGAGCTTGTAAGCCTGCTTGAACAGTGCAATAACTGCGGTTGCGAATGCGACGCGCTTGTTAAAGAAATTCTTGCCGACAAGGATTGCCTTGCAAAGAAATCTATCTGGATATTCGGCGGCGACGGCTGGGCTTACGATATCGGCTACGGCGGTCTTGACCACGTGCTTGCAAGCGGCGAGGACGTTAACGTGCTTGTACTCGATACCGAGGTTTACTCCAACACGGGCGGTCAGGCAAGTAAGGCTACTAACATCGGCGCGGTTGCCAAGTTTGCTTCCGCCGGCAAGAGAGTTAAGAAAAAAGACCTCGGTATGATTGCCAAGTCCTACGGCTACGTTTACGTTGCACAGTGCGCAATGGGCTCTAACCCCGCGCAGCTGCTTAAAGCGCTGACCGAGGCGGAAGCTTACCACGGACCTTCGCTTATTATCTGCTATGCGCCTTGCATTAACCACGGCATAAATATGACCAAGAGCCAGCTTGAAGAAAAAGCGGCTGTTGACTGCGGTTACTGGCAGTTGTACAGATACAACCCCGACGGCGAGGTATTCACGCTTGACAGCAAGGAGCCCACGGGCGACTATCAGGCGTTCCTTGCGGGTGAAACGCGCTATGCTTCCCTTGTAAAGACGCAGGGCGAGGAAGTTGCAAACGAGCTGTTCAGACAGACCGAAGAATCTGCAAGAGAAAGACTTGAAAGCTATAAAAAGCTTGCAGGCAAAAAAGACTGATTTACCGTCATTCCTACCGTTTAGCGTTGGATTACGCGTCATTCCGAGCTTTTAGCCGTTAGACTACGTGTCATTCCGAGAGTAGCCGAGGAATCTGATTGATATAATGAAATTATTTTGACGAGAAAAGCCGCCGAGCGCAGTTGCGCTCGGCGGCTTATTGTTTTAACAGTATTTTTACAATCGCCACCCCCTTTTATTTTCTCAACAGCCGTAAGGACAACGGCTGTTTCGGTCACCGTTCGCGCGTGACATATGCGCACACTCATACTCGCCTTACAAAACAGCGGGTGACCGCTGTTTTGAGAATGCAAGGCTCGTCTCACCCAAGCGGGGGATAGGTTTACCATATTACCCCCTGCCTTCGGCGATTTTATATAAAAACATACCCCCTGCCTTCGGCGATTTTATATAAAAACATACCCCCTGCCTTCGGCGGGGGGATTAAGGGGGGTGGTATCATTTTGAAATATGTTATGCTGAACATTCCATTGCGTCATTCTGAGCGTCAGCGTAAGGAGCAGCGTCAGCATGACAATGTCCTGTCATTCTGAGCGTTCCTTTGTGTCATTCTGAGCGTAGTGAAGAATCTGATTGTCATATGCGCCACCTTAACCTACGTTGTAAACCACAATCAGATGCTTCCGCAAGCGTCAGCATGACACGTTTCAACATACGGCAAGCGTCAGCATGACACGTTTCAACATACAACTATTTAATAAGTTGTTAACCCCAAAATGTAATCAGACTTTACGTCTAAAAACTTACAAAGTTTAGCTAATGTATCCAAAGCAGGAAAAACGTCTTTGCACATATATTTTGATACGGTTTGAGCCGATACCCCTATCTGCTTTGCAATTTCTTTCTGCGGGATACCGCTGTTTTTAATTGCTTCACGCAAACGCTCTTGTATTTCATTTAATTCCATAATGTTACCTCTTAAAAGATTATCGTATATTAGGTGATAATTTGCTTGACAATCGTATATTAGGCGATTAATATAATTGTAACAATATTAATGAGGAGTAATATTATGGAAAACAAGGAACACAAATGTTTTAATTGCGGAAGTTTTGACGCGTATTACATAAAGGCGTACTGCTGTTATTTGCGGGAGGACTGCGGAATGTGCAAAAAGCACAGTAAAGTTGTTGATAAAAAATCTTTCTGCGAAAACTGGCATACAAGGTTTTACGACCGTAAAAAGCGCAAAAGCGCGGTTATGGAAAAGCTTAAAAACGTGTTGACCGACATCAGCGTTATAAGACAGTTTATCGAGGAAGATTAAAAAATGCGCCAGCCGAGCTTATGCTCGGCTGGCGCTGTTCTGCAATCACTTATTAGTTATATCCTTATAGGCTTCGGGGCGGCGGTCGCGGAACAGCCCCCACTCAAAACGCGCCTGACGGTATTCTTCCAAATCGAACTCTGCAAAAATCAAGCCCTCTTTATCCCTTGAAAGCTCTGCAATTTTCGCGCCCGTGTTGTCGGTTATAAAGGACGAGCCGTAAAAATTAAGGCTTGAAGTCTGTCCGCCGTTTTCCGTATTCGGTAAAACCTTTTCCTCGCCGATGCGGTTTGCCGCGGCTATCGGCACCAGATTTGCCGCCGAGTGACCCTGCATAACTCTTTGCCAGTGCGGCGCGCTGTCCGTGCCGAGTATCGGCTCGCTTCCGATTGCGGTGGGATAGAATATTATTTCCGCGCCGTTTAAAGCGAGCGCGCGCGCCGTTTCGGGAAACCACTGGTCCCAGCAAATTCCTATACCTATTGTGCCGAAAGACGTTTTAAAGGTTTTAAAGCCCGTATCGCCGTGAGTGAAATAGAATTTTTCCTGATAGTAATGGTCGTCTGGGATATGCGTTTTGCGGTATACGCCCAAAATTTTGCCGTTTTCAAGCACGGCAACCGAGTTATACAAAACGTTGCCGCATTTTTCGTAAAAGCTGACGGGAATAACGGTTTTGTACTTAGCCGAAAGCGGAAGCAAGGCTTTGACCGCTAAATTTTGCTCGGTTTCTTCGGCAAATTTGTAGTAGCCGTAGTTGCGCTCCTGACAGAAATACGGACGCTCGAAAAGTTCGGGCAAAAGAACTATATTTGCACCGTTTTTTGCCGCCTCTTCAATAAATTTTTCCGCTTTGTTAATATTTTGCGCGCGGTCGCTTTCACAGCGCATTTGCACGCACGCTATTTTTACTTTTTGCATAATTATCCTTCACCTATACTCAATGGCTGTAAAATTTCCCACCCCCCTACCCCCCGCCAAGGCAGGGGGGTAAGCGCAACGCAGTATTGCGCAGTTTATATAAGGTTTAAACCTTAGGGATTTGTTGGGTTAAGCAATGCACGTTACCCCCGCCCTTGATAATTTCACACGCGTCAAAGGGGAAAATTTCTCTGTCGGGGAAGCACTTTGCTAAAATTTCAACGGCGGTTTTGTCGTTTTTGTCGTTGAACTGCGGTACCAGCACCGCAGAATTGCAAATATAAAAATTTACGTACGAGGCGGCAAGATTATCGTTTAAAGTACGTTCAATCTCGCCTTGTTCGTAGGTAAATCCGTCCAAATCGTATTGCGTAAACTTTACGGGATTTTGCGGGAAAGGCAGTTTCACCACCTTAAAACCAGCGTTTTCAAGTATCTTTAAATCGGCTTCGCAACGTTTTTTCTGCTCGCCCGCCTCGTCCGTCCAGCCTAAAATAACCGTGTTTTTATCGGAAAACGCGCAAATATTGTCAACGTGTCCGTTTGTTTCGTCGCCGACAACTCCGTAAGGAAGCCACACAACGCGCTCGGCGCCGAGATAATTTTTTAAATTTTCTTCAATTTCCGCTTTGCTTAAATTATTATTGCGCCCCGCGCTTAAAAGACATTCTTCGGTTGTTATAACCGTGCCCGCGCCGTTGGAGTGAATCGAACCGCCCTCCAAAACGAACGGACGCGCGGAAATGCATTCAACGTTAAGCAATTTGCAAGCTTCCGCGGCAAACTTATCGTCCTTGTCCCATTCGGGATAGAGTCCGTCAACCTCTCCGCCCCACGCGTTAAAACGCCAGTCTATACCGCAGATTTTTTTACCGTTTGTAATAAAGGTCGGCGCTATATCGCGCGCCCAGCAATCGTTTGTTTCAACTTCCCAAAGCTCGACCGAGCCGTTTTTTATCTGCCCGGACAGCATTTCCTCAGCGCTTTGTTTTCCGCTTTCGGAAACGGCGACAAATACCTTTTCGCCTTTGGCTATCGCTTTAATGATTTGCGCAAATACAGGTCGGGCGTTCTTTGCGCCGTAAGTCCAGCTGCCGTCGCGCTCGCACCAAATCATTATCGTTGCGCTGTGCAAAGCGAACTCGGCAGGCATATAAAATCCGTTTTGTTTGGAGTTAAGCATTTTAAAGCCTGCCTTTGAAGTCGGCGTAGCCGAACGTTTTTATAATTTCGTAATTATCGCCGCGCTTTTTAGCGATTGCGGGCAGAGGCATACCGTTAAACGTGTTGTTTTTAACCATTGAATATATAGCCATATCTTCAAACGTTAAAATGTCGCCCTCTTTTAAAGGTTTATCAAAAGAATAGTCGCCGATTATATCACCCGCAAGGCAAGTCCGCGAGGAAAGCCGGTAAGTATAAGGCTTTTCGTTGGGGTTTCCGCCGTTTGTAAGAGGCGGGCGGTACGGCATTTCCAAAACGTCGGGCATATGGCACTCTGCCGAAGTGTCTAAAATTGCAATATCAATGCCGTTGCGGACAACTTCCAGAACCTTTGCGTGAAGATAGCCCGCGTTAAGGGCAACCGCTTCGCCCGGTTCAAGATAAATCTGTACGCCGTATTTGTCGGCAAGCCGTTTAACCGTATCTTCCAAAAGCGTGATATTGTAGCCGTTTTTTGTAATATGATGACCGCCGCCGAGGTTAAGCCACTTTAAATTTTTGAAATATTGACCGTAGTTTTTTTCGAAAGCTTCCACGGTTTTTGCCAAATCTTCCGCGCCTTGCTCGCAAAGCGTGTGCATATGAAAGCCTTCCACTCCGTCAAGACGGGTTTCGTCGAAATTTGCTTTTGTTACGCCCAAACGCGAAAACGGCGCGCACGGGTCGTAAATTCCTCCGCCCTGCGTGGAAAATTCGGGGTTTATGCGCAAGCCTATGCTTGATTTTTTTGCCGAACGCGCAAATTTTTGCTTTTGTGCAAGCGAATTAAAAATTATATGGTCGCAGATTTGGGAAATTTCCTCAAACTCGCTTTCAAGGTAAGCGGGGCAGAAAACGTGGTTTTCCCTGCGCATTTCCTCGTGCGCGAGCCTTGCCTCGTACAGACCGCTTGCCGTGGCTCCGCTTAAATACTTTGCAATAAGCGGATAAAACGCATAGCAGGAAAAAGCTTTTTGCGCAAGCAGAATTTTACAGCCGGTATTACTTTCTACGCCGTGCAGAATTTCAAGATTATTTATTAATTTTTCTTCGTCCACGACGTAAACGGGCGTAGGCAGTTGGGAAAATTTCATAATTTGAGTATTGCTGTTTAATGTGCGTTGTAAGCCACAATCAGATGCTTCCGCAAGCGTCAGCATGACATATTCGGACAATTAGCTACTTCCGCAAGCGTCGGAATGAAATGTTTCGATTTATTATTTTGTCAATCAACCAAAACGGGATTTTCTTCAACAACCCAAGGCAAACCGTACTTGTTCAACGCTTCCATATAGGGGTCGGGGTCGAATTCTTCACAGTTATAAACACCCGCTTTGTTCCAGATACCCTTGCAGACAAGCATTGCGCCTATCATTGCGGGAACACCGGTCGTGTACGAAATCGCCTGCGAGCCGACTTCCTTATAACACTGCTGGTGGTCGCAGATATTGTAGATGTAAAGAGTTTTCTTTTTTCCGTCCTTTATTCCCGTAAAAATACAGCCGATATTTGTTTTGCCTTTCGTGCGCGCGCCGAGCGTTGCGGGGTCGGGCAAAAGCGCCTTTAAAAACTGAATAGGGACAATTTCTTTCCCCTCGAAATTTACGGGAGTTGTTGAGAGCATACCCACGTTTTGCAGACAGTTCATATGCTGAATATAGCTTTGACCGAACGTCATAAAAAAGCGTATGCGCTTTACGCCCTTGATATTTTTTGCAAGGCTTTCGATTTCCTCATGGTGCAAAAGATACATATCCTTATCGCCCACTCCGTCGAAGTTATAAACGCGCTTGATTTCAAGCGGTTCGGTTTCTATCCATTTACCGTTTTCCCAGTAACTGCCGTTAGCGGAAACTTCGCGCAGGTTGATTTCGGGGTTGAAGTTGGTGGCAAAAGCGTAGCCGTGGTCGCCGCCGTTGCAGTCGAGAATGTCGATAGTTTCGATTGTATCGAAATAGTGTTTTTGCGCGTACGCACAGAAAACCTGCGTAACTCCGGGGTCAAAGCCCGTGCCGAGAAGGGCGCACAAGCCCGCTTTTTTGAATTTTTCGTTATAAGCCCACTGCCACGAATAATCGAAATATGCGGTGAAGCCCTTTTCCTTTACGCGATTTTCGTAAACGGCGCGCCAGTCGGGGTCGTCGGTGTTCTCGCACTCGTAATTTGCGGTATCGATATAGTGAACCTTGCACTTCAAGCAAGCTTCCATTATGGTCAAATCCTGATAGGGCAAAGCCACGTTTAAAACCGCGACGGGCTTGAACGAATTTATAAGCGCGCAAAGCTCGTCTATGTTTTCCGCGTCTACCTTTGCGGTTGAAAGCTTGCACTTTGTAGTATTTTTGATTTTTTCCGCAAGCGCGATGCATTTGCTTTCGGTACGGCTTGCAATCATAATTTCGGTAAAAATATCGTCGGCTTTGGCGCACTTCTGGATTGCAACCTGCGCCACGCCGCCGCAGCCTATTATTAAAAGTTTCATAAATATCTCCTTAACGTATTTTTAAACTGTTAAAATCTTAGAGAAACAAGCAAGACAAGGAAAGTGCGGCTTTTTGAAGCGAAGTGTACAATGACGTACACGAGCAAGAAAAACGCAAGCTTGACACAGTATTGCGACGTTTATATAAGATTTTAAATTATTTTTCTTCTTCGGCTTCCTTCAATATATCCACCACATACCTCGGCAACATAAACGAACCGAGATGCAGATTTGTGGTATAGTACCAGGTTTTTATTCCGCGCTCGTTCCAGCGCTTTGCGTTGAAATCGTTCACGGGGTGATATTTTTTGCTGGCAAAGCCGAAAAGCCAGTATCCCGAAGAACAGGTCGGTATATGCGCCTGATACACGCGGGATACGGGGAAGCAGCGGAAAACCTTCTGGTGCATTTTTCTGCACTCTGCTTCGTCCTCGTCGTAAAAAGGACTGCCGTGCTGATAGACCATTATGCCCGTATCGTTCAGCGCTTTATAACAGCTTCCGTAAAATTCTTTTGTGAAAAGCCCCTCCGTCGGTCCGAACGGGTCGGTGGAATCGTTGATAATCAAATCGTACTCGCCCACCTTACCGCGGATAAACTTCAATCCGTCCTGAATGTATAAGTTGACGCGCGGGTCGGCAAGCCCTTCCGCCGTTTCGGGGAAAAACTTTTTGGAAACGTAGACGAACATCTCGTCCTCCTCAACAACGTCTATGCGCTCGATTTCGGGGTAACGGCACAGCTCCTTTGCAACGCCGCCGTCGCCGCCGCCGATAACAAGCACCTTTTTTACGTTAGGGTGAACCGCCATAGGCACGTGCGCAACCATTTCGTCGTAAATAAATTCGTCCTTTTCCGAAAAAACTATTTCTCCGTCAAGCGTGATAAATCTGCCCAAATCCTCGCTGTCGAAAACGTCAACCTGCTGAATGTCGCTGCGCTCGGAAAAAAGCTGTTTTTTTACTCTTATATTCAATTTAATGTTCGGAGTGCTTATGTCCGAAAACCACATTTCCATATTATCACCTCTTTTATCGGTTGCTTGCTCTGATTAATTATCACCTTAATGCGCGTTGTAAACCACAGTCAGATGCTTCCGCAAGCGTCAGCATGACAAGTTTCAACTTACAAGATAGTCTAAAACGCCGTTATGCGATATATATGCGTTTTCATTTAAGAACATTTAAACGCTCTACCGCAAAGTCTTCCGTACCCTGCATAGAGCACCCCTTTGCCTTTGCATAGAGGATATATTCGATTACCTCTGCGGTAATCAGCTCGCCGGGGGCCAAAATGGGAATTCCCGGGGGATAGCACATTACGAACTCGGTGCAGATTTTGCCCTCCGCTTCGCGTATCGGCAGTGAAACCTTTTCCGAATAAAACGCTTTGCGCGGGGGTACGGCAACCTTGGGAGAAACGTACTCCGCCGAAAGCATACCCGCTTTGTCGCGTTTGAAAAGCCTTCTTAAATCGTCAAGCGCGCCCACTAAACGCTCTATATCCTGCAATCTGTCGCCTATCGATACGTAAGCTAATATGTTGGAAATATCGCCGAATTCTATCTGAATATCGTACTCGTCGCGCAGAATATCGTAAACCTCGATTCCGGCAAGTCCCAAATCTCGGGTGTAAACGGCAAGCTTAGTCACGTCGAAATCGTACACCGAAGTGCCGTTTATCATCTCTCTGCCGAACGCATAATAATCGCCGAGCGCGTTTATTTCTTCACGCGCGTACTGCGCCATATTCATAACCTTTTTAAAGGATTCTCTGCCGTGCAAAGCAAGGTTTCTGCGGGATATATCAAGGCTTGCCATTAAAAGATAGCTTGCGCTTGTGGTTTGGCTTAAATTTATAATCTGACGGACGTAATCGGCGTTCATGCTCTTGTTCAAAAGCAACAGCGAACTCTGCGTTAAGCTTCCGCCAGACTTGTGCATGGATACCGCCGACATATCCGCGCCCGCCGCCATTGCCGAAACGGGCAAATCATCGTTAAACGAAAAATGCGTGCCGTGCGCTTCGTCCGCAAGCACCTTCATATTGTGCCCGTGCGCGATTTTTACAATGGTTTTAATATCCGAACAAATGCCGTAATATGTGGGGTTGTTTACAAGTATTGCCACCGCGTCGGGGTTGTCCTCAACCGCCTGCAAAACCTTTTTCGGCTCCATACCCAAGGATATGCCGAGCTTTGCGTCAACTTCGGGATTGACGTAAACGGGTATCGCTCCGCACAGTATAAGCGCGTTTATGACGGACTTATGCACGTTGCGGGGCATAATAATTTTACTGCCCTCTTTGCAGACGGATAAAATCATACTTTGCACTGCGGAAGTGGTTCCGCCGACCATAAAGAAAGCGTTTGCCGCGCCGAAAGCTTCCGCCGCAAGCGTTTCGGCTTCGCGGATAACCGATTTCGGGTGGCACAAGTCGTCAAGCGGCTTCATAGAATTGACGTCCAAAGTGACGCACTTTTCCCCAAGCAGTTCAACAAGCTCGGGATTGCCGCGACCGCGTTTATGACCGGGCACGTCGAACGGAACTATACGCTTTTTTCTGAAATTTTCCAAAGCCTCGTAAAGCGGGGCTTTTTTCTGCTTTTGCTCGGACATAATTCACCTGAAAATAAAAAAATAAAGGCGGCTGCTTTAAGCCGTCCTTAACGTGAAAAATATGCGAAACCCAAGCATATACGGGGGTTAATCTTACAAACTTTTCTTCAGAGTCTATATAGCAAATACTTTTACTACTCTTATTGACCGTTTCACAAGCGACGCCTTAAAGGCTTTGATTAACTTATAAAATTTGAGCTTTTAACTCAATCAATAATGCGGCCTATACCGCGCGGGTATTTGCGTGAACTCCGAAAGTTCTATACCATTGATGCAAGTATACAAAAAACCGCAAAATTTGTCAATAAAATTATTGCGGTTTAGTAAATTAATTATTAGTTTTTAACAAAGAAAACTTACAATTTTGCGCATAACCTCCTCGTCCTCCTCCGTTGCCGCAGAAAAATCAAACGAAGAAAAATATTCGGCGCGTTCCCGTTCGGTCATATTTTTTGCGCGGGAAAGGTTTGTGGTAAGCCCAGCAAGCTTTTGTTCCGCTTCAACTGTATTATAAGGGTTGTGCGCCTTACCCTCGGCAAGATATTTTGTTATATTTTCGCCGTTGGCGCGGTAATATACCGCGGTTTTGCGTGAAACCACCTTATCGCAGTCACCGTGAATCAACAGCGTATCCGTGCCGTTTTCTTCCGCGCATTTTGCCGCATCAGAGTTGCCTTTTTTGCCGAATTTAAACAAATTAATCAGATACCAGAACGGTTGCAGAATAAACGCCAACGGTTTTGAAATTACTTTCGCGGCGCCATTGTAAATTGTTTTAACAGGCGTATCGGGCGCGGAAACGGCAACGACTTTTTCAACTTTTCTTTGTGCGGAAGCGCACAGAACGGAATACCCGCCCCAGCTGTGCCCGACAAGGCAGATTTTAAGGTCTTTAAGGCTATCGTCACCGTGCGCAAAGTCTATTGCGGCAACGGCCGTTTCAACACCGGCATACATTCCTTTAATGCAATTTCCGCCGGACAAATTACAGCCTCTGCTGTCAAGAGCAAGCACGGTAAAACCGTTATTGCAGAAATACGCAATTTCGGTTGTATAGGCAAGATGCCCCGCCCCCATTCCGTGCACGAAAATTATCAGTTTACCGTTTGCGGAAACGCGTTCGTTGCGGTATATATAGCCGTTTAAGCTGATTTTACCGCGTTTCACTTCAACGCTTTTTGCAGTAAGCGAAAAGTCCTGCGCGGTAAAATATTTTAAAAGCGGGTTTTTATCGTACCGTCTGCCGAAAGCAATGAAGTAAGCCCCTAAACTTGCGCCTAAAATTAACAAATACAATAATAAAATAATTGCGATAATTAATAAGATAATTGTTTCAGTCATAATAAGAAAAGGGGGCGTATTTTTCGTACGCCCCCCAATTTTTTAAACTATATATTTATCGTCCAGCGCGGGAGCGTCGTCCATCTCGCGTTTCTGCGCCTCGTAACCCTTTTTACCGAGGAGCGCGAACGTAGCCTTTTTGCCGTTTTCAACCCCGGGCTGATTGAACGTATTGATATTGAGTAGCGCGCCTGTGTATGCGGTCTGCAATTCGAGAAGGAACATCAGCTGACCGAGCGTAAACGCGTTTACTTCGGGCATATTTATGGTGTAATTGCATCTGCCAGCCTTCATAAGCGCGTATGCGGTGGCTTTGTTTTCCGCCTGAATAAGCTCCTGCATGGTGTGTCCGCCGAGGAAGCCGACATCGGGAATGTCCTCGCAACCGTGAGCTATGGGCATTTCACAGCCGTATTTTTCCACTGAAATAAATGTTATAACCTTATCGAAAGGTCCTTCGATATAAAGCTGAACCTGCGAGTGCTGGTCGGTTACGCCGAGAGATTTTACGGGGGTTGTGCCCGCGTTTACGGTATTGCCCGCGTAGTCAACAGCCTTGCCCAGGCTTTCCGCCCAAAGCTGGCAGTACCAGTCTGCCATAAGCTTTAAGTTGTCGGAATAGGGCATTAAAACGTTGATATTTTTGCCCTGCTGCATAGAAATATATTGAAGAACCGCACACGCAAGCGCGGGGTTTTTTGCAACGTTGGGTTTAGAGCAAAGGCTGTCCATATAAGCCGCGCCCGCAAGCATACCTTTAATATCTATGCCGAGCACCGCCGCGGGAAGCAGTCCTACGGGGCAAAGCTCGGAAAATCTTCCGCCGACGCCGTCGGGAAGAACGTATTTTTTGAACTTTCCGCCGAATTTATCGTCGATTTTCATAAGGTTTCCGCGCGAAGCGTCTGTTGTGAAAATCATATTGTCGGGAAGGTTCACGCCCGCCTTTTCAAGCAAGTCGGCAACGATTAAAAACTGCGCCATTGTTTCGCTTGTCGCGCCCGACTTGGAAATAACGTTAAAGCACGTTTCCCTGGGGTCGATAACGTCCAAAAGCGCCGCCATTCTTACGGGGTCAACGTTGTCTTCGACGTAGAATTTAGGTCCGCCGCGCTTTTTGGGTGAAAGCTCGTTATAATGCAGATGCTTTAACGCATTGAACGCCATAATGGGGCCGAGCGCGCTTCCGCCTATACCCAAAACAACGAAGTTTTTAAACTTTTTTCTTACAACCTTTGCCGTAGCGATAATATCGTTGACGATAGCGTCCTGATTGTAAGGAAGCTCCGTCCAGCCCATAAACAAATCGTCGCGGCCGCGGTTTTCGGCAACATAGTTAAACGCTTCCTCCGCCTTGCCCTTGACAGCGCGAAGGTCGGCGTCGCTTATGCCTTTATCGCCCAGCGACTTTGTCATCATATAGTTGTAGTCTACGGTGACGCGCATATTCTGACGCCACTCTTTGGTTTTATATCCCATAAATTCCTCCGAATTAAGATTTTTGAAAAATTTAACCGATATTTATTATACTCTTGTTTGTCAGTTTAGTCAATAGCGGGCTATAAAATTCCGCAAAATTCCGCGCAAATAATTTTAGCGCAATTTTATGCAAACGCTTGCTAAAACTTTTGTTTAAATGTTATAATTTTTCTATGGCTTTGGACTTGACTGCGGGGCAGATTCTCGCGGACAAATTAATAGAGGACTGGTTTCTGCACTCCACCCGACAGACGTTTGTGCTTGCTGGGTACGCCGGCACGGGCAAAACCACTCTTTTAAAGCACGCCGTGTGCGAAACGCTGAAACTCGTTCCTGAAGAAAGCGTTGCGTTTGTTACCCCCACGGGCAAGGCGGCAACGGTGCTGATACGTTCGGGTATTCCCGCTACCACACTGCACAAGCTGATTTACCAGTCCATTGTCGAAGAACAGCAAATTGATTTGAACGGCAAAAAAATTACCGTTGAAAAACTGAGTTTCAAGCGGCGCGAAAGCATAGATAAAAGCATTAAGCTTATTGTTTTGGACGAGGCTTCGATGGTTTCGGACGAAACGCTTTACGATTTGACGGAATTCGGCGTTAAAATACTTTTATGCGGCGACAACGCCCAGCTGCCGCCCGTTGAGGGCTTTAACGGATTTTTGCAGACGCCCGACTACACATTAAAAACAATAGTGCGCCAACAGCGCGGCAATCCGATTATACAGCTTTCCGAAATGGCGCGCGAGGGCAAATATATTCCCTACGGCAACTACGGCGCAAACGTTTTGGTTATGAATAAGCGTGTATTCAAGGGCGAACAGCGCAAGCGGGCGCTTTTGAAAGCCGACCAGATTATTTGCGGAATTAACAAGACGCGCGCGCAGATTAACGACGAAGTGCGCAAATATCTGGGCTTTGACGAGCTTCCGCGAAGCGGTGAAAAACTTATCTGCACGCAAAACAACTGGGAAACGTATATCGATAGCGAGATGCGCTTTAATATGGTCAACGGAATTATAGGAACGGCTTTCGACCCCTTTTACGACATAGAAAAATCGATAGGCTTTATACAGTTCAAGCCTGATTTTTTGGACGGGCTTTGTCCCGAGGCGCTCCCCTTTGATACGGGAATATTCACCGACGGATTTTACCGCTACAAGCGCGGGGATTATTTCGAACGGTTTGACGAAAACGGCGAGCCTGTGGGCGCATTTACTCTGAACCGCTTTGAGTTCGGTTACTGCATATCCTGCCACAAGGCGCAGGGAAGCGAGTTTTGGAACGCGCTTGTGTTCGACGAGAGCTACGCTTTCAAAGAGGACAAAAACCGCTGGCTTTATACGGCTATAACGCGTGCGAAAAACAAACTGATTTTAATAAGGTAAATTAATGTAAATATAAATTTCGGGGCGCAGACAGTTTTGTCTGCGCCCCGCAACATGTTCACACCGCAACACGTTCTCTAAAAAATCAAATTTCCATTTCGGCGGCGGCAAGTATAGTGCGCGCAACGTCGGCGGCGTTTTTACTGCCTATTACGCTTGCGCCCATATCAATCGCGCCCGACATTTCCATAACGGTTGCCGCACCCTCCGCTTTAATGGTACATTTATCCTTTACCGCCGTTTTTATATCCGCAAAAATTTCGGTACTGCTTCCGCCCGACAGCGTATTTGAACGCGCTTTGACAGAGTTAACCCCGCACTCCGCCGCAAGCGCGCAAACGCGGATAATTTCCTTTCGCGTCAAAAGTGCGCACTCTGTGTCTATTCTAAGCGCGCTCTTTTTGCAAGCCGAATGCAGTTTTTTCAGCTCGCGTTTAACGTAAGAAAAATTACCGTCGCGGATATGCGCAACGGGTACGGTAACTTCCACCTCGTCGGCGCCGTCTTTTATGGCGCGTTTAACGGCTTTAACCTTTATTGCTGTAACGTCGCTGCCGCTGGGGTGACCTATGCACGCAATAAGGCGGCATTTGCGCGTTTGCTGTGCGCCCAAAATTGCCGAGCAGGCTTTTACAAACGCGGGCATTACGCATACTCCGCCAAGCCCCAAAGCGCTCGCGTCGGCGCACGCTGATTTTAACGCGCTTAAACCGTTGGACGGGTCGCAGAGGTTGTATTCCAGCTTTTTCACCTGTGCGCGAGAGGCGTCAAGATTGATTTTTCGGCGGAACTGCGCAAACATAAGCTTTTCGTTTTGGGAAAGCGTTTCAAACCCGCTTTCCTGCTGTACGGCGGGCGCGGATTGATTTGCGGGCTTTGTTGCGGGTTGGGTTGCGGAAGCCTGAACAACGGACGGTTTTCTTGTGGAAAATTGCATTTTTTACCTTTTTAGCCATAAACCGTTATTTTATCTTAAATTTTTGCGTGTGCTCTGTAATAAAATCAAGATATGTTTATGGGAATTTTGTATTTGTTTTTGACCTTTTTATTCTGTTTTATTCTGGTGCACCTTATAAAACTTGCGTACATAGGAATAAAATCGCTCAAAAAACCCGCCCCGACCGAAGAAAAAAAGCCCGCGCCAAAGCCCGAGCCCGTCTATTATATAGTAGAAAAGAAAAAAGCGCGGAAAGCAAATTATTCCGAGCCGAAAGAAATAAAATTCAAAAAATAAGCGCATTATAAAAGCCCTTGAAAGTTTTTTCAAAGGCTTTTATTATTTATTTTTTATTACCTGCATTTCTTCCAAAATGCCGTAAGTGTTTTTAAAGTGTAAACAAATTTTAATCTTCGTAATGAACGAGGTTTTCGCCGTCCTCCCAAAGACGTTCGAGATTATAGAAATCGCGTTCCTCGTCGCCGAAAATGTGCACGATAACCTCGGCGTAGTCCAAAACCGCCCATCTGCCCTCGCGCACGCCCTCGCTTCTGCGCGGAGTTAAACCGTACTCTTTTTTCAGCTTTTCTTCAAGGTTTTCGGCAAGCGCTTTAACCTGCGTTTTTGAAGAACCGCCCGCAACCACGAAATAGTCGCACAGGCTGGTTTTGTGCTCGACTTCGATATAGACTATGCCTTTCGCCTTTTTCTGCGAAAGAAAATCGCAAATTAATAATGTTTTTTCCTTACTGTTCATAAAACTCCTTGTTTACAAATAATTAAATGTCACCGATTATAACTTAGGGATTTCTCGACTTCGCTTGAAATGACGCAATCAACCCCAAAACAACGGAACTAATTCCCCTTCAAATATTCGTATGCGCGGCGGGTGAGCGGATAAATCTCGCCGCCGAGCGACTGCAATCTGTTCAACTGCCGTTCAAGCGCGACTTTAAGACATTCGTCAATATCTTTTCTGAAAATTTCACGCAGTTCTTCCACGCCGTTATAATCTCTGCCCTCTTCCAAAAGGTCGGATAAAAATATCAGCTTATCAAGTCCGCTCATATTTTCGCGCCCGCTGGTATGATAGCGGATTGCGTTTAAAACAGCCTCGTCCTTAACCCCGAAGGTATGCTCTGCAACGTACGCTCCGCTGAACTGGTGCACAACGGGCGGAGGCACGTTTTCGGGGCATTTAAAGCCTTTAAGCTCGGGCGCGTCGGCGCCGAGATATTTTGCGCAATCGTGTAAAACCGCGGCATATATGGCGTCTATTTCGCAAACGCGCACTCTGCGGCTGTTTTCCGCCGCCGTTACGACAACGCCCACGGTATGCCGCCAGCGTTCTTCCGTAAGGTACTTTTTTACACCCGCAAGCTCGGGCAAATAGTACAGTTTACCCCCGACTATGTGCCGTTTAACGCCGTTTGAAACATAGCGCGAAATATCCTCGCCTATCGCGGCAAGCGCCCTTACGCGGGTAGAGCTGACCGCCCTGCCGACGTATCCGAAAGTAACGATTTCCTTTTTGAAGCGCGATTGAAACTTCTTTAATTCCGACTTTAAAACCGCGGTATCCTCGCGGGCGCAAACGGCAAGCGTTACGCACTTCAAAATTTCTTCCGGCTCGCGCCAGCCGTAAAAGCCCTGCAAGGAGTCTGCGCCGATAATAAAATACAGCTCGTCCCCGGGATAAAGCTTTTTGAAATGGCGGCATGTAACGTAGGAATAGCTTACTCCGCCGCGCTTCAACTCGTAGTCGGAAACCTCTACACCGTCATAGCCAGAAAAAGCGATTCGGCACATTTCAAGCCTGTCCCTGCCCCTTGCCGACATATCACCGTTTTTGTGCGGAGAAATGTATGTCGGCATAACTATAAGCCTGTCAAGGTTAAGACTTTGCTTTGCCGCAAGCGCGATATTTACGTGTTCTTTGTGGACGGGATTGAACGCCCCGCCGTAAATGCCTGTTTTCATAGTATAAAATCAATAAATACGGTCAAAAAACCAAGTATGAAAAGAATTAATTTTCCCCTTGTTGCCGATACGGTATTTTCGGGAATATGCGCGTTTTTACTGTTTTTTACCGCTTTAAGATACTACACCAAAAACGTTATTATTGCGCTTGCGTTCGGAATTTGCGCGTGCGTGCTGTTCGGCGCGCTGGCTTTTTTGTACATAAGCAGAAAACAGAATAAAACGCTGTTGTTATCCCGCGACGAAAAGGCGAAAAAACTACTTGCCCTGCACCTTTCGCTGTCCTCCGACGATTACGTAAAAAATCTGTTCAAAAAGTGCTTTGACGACGCTAAAATCCGCGGTAAACGGCTGATATGCGGGGGGCAAACGTACTTTTTCGACTTTAAAATGCAACCGCTTTCCGAAGACGATATAGCCTCGGTCATAAAGTATAAAACCGGGAGTGAAAAGATTATTTTCTGCGTAAAAACTTCACCCGAGGCGGCGGCGCTGTGCGAAAACTTCCTTATAAAAATCAAGGGAATAGACGAAGTTTACGCAATTTTGAAGGAAAAAGACCTTCTGCCCGAAAAATACGTTTACGAGGGCGCAAAAAAAATAAGCTTTTTCAAGCGCGTAAAATCGCGGTTTTCACGCAGGATATGCGCGCCGCTGTTCTGGTCGGGGCTGTCGCTTATGGCTTTAAGCTATTTTACGTTTTTCCCCATATACTATATTGTGAGCGGGGGAATAATGCTTATACTATCCGCCGCCGCTTTGGTTATAAATTAGTTAATTTCGATATGCTCGATATCGGTGCGCTTTGAACGGCGGTATAGCACGGCTTTTCTGCCTATAACTATAACGCACTCGGCGGAAAGTCTTTCGGCAAGCTCTCTGCCGATGTCTTTCGGGCTTCCGTCCGCGTTTTCAAGAATGTTTATTTTGATAAGCTCGCGCTTTTCAAGACAGTCGGAAAAGCCCGCAAGCATATTTTCGCCTATGCCCTCCTTGCCCACCTGTCCTATCGGCGACAGGTTAGCGGCAAGGCTTTTTAATTTACTGCGTTGTTTAGAAGTTAACATTTTTTATCCTTTATAAGATTTGTGCGAAACGGTTTTTTTACGGTATATATTCGAATTCCACGTCGCCTATAGAAATGGTATCGTTTTCCTTTATACCCATTTCTTTAAGCTTGGAAATAACTCCCTTTTCGCGCAAAATTTTCTGAAAATACGCCATGGAATCGGGGTCGTTCAAAACTACGTTGCGGCACAGCATATCCACAAGCGCGCCGACGATAACGTAAACCTCTCCGTCCATATAAATCTCGAAGCCCAAATCACCGCTTTTACGGTAGGTGAAAGCTTCGTCGCTTTCAACACGGCTCACGGGCGGCAGCTGCTGCAATTTATCGAATACTGCCGCAACAAGCTTTTCGGTACCCTCGCCCGAAACCGCGGTAATGGGGAAAATTTTGTATCTTCTGCAATACTTCTTTTTAAAAGCCTTAACGTTTTCTTCCGCGCCGTAAACGTCGCACTTGTTAAGCGCGATAACCTGCGGAAGCTTTGCAAGCTTTTTGGAATATACCTTTAATTCGGCGTTGATTTTTTTAAAATCTTCAACGGGGTCGCGCCCTTCCGTTCCCGAAGCGTCTATAACGTGCACAAGCATACGCGTGCGCTCGATATGCCTTAAAAAGTCATGACCCAGCCCCGCGCCTTCCGCCGCGCCCTCGATTAAACCGGGGATATCCGCCGCAACGAAAGAATTATCGTAATATTTTACAACTCCCAAATTAGGCGAAAGCGTTGTAAAATGATAGTTTGCTATTTTGGGCTTAGCCGCCGAAATTTTCGAAAGCAAAGTAGATTTGCCAACGTTCGGAAAGCCTATCAGCCCCACGTCCGCAATTACTTTAAGTTCAAGCTGTAAAACGTGCGGTTCGGTCTTTTCGCCTTTCTGCGCGAAGTTGGGCGCGTGCCTGCGCGAGGTGGTAAAACGGACGTTGCCCTTGCCCCCTCGCCCGCCTTCGGCAATCAGCTTTTTTTCTCCGTCGGCGAACATATCCGCAATAACCGCGCCCGTTTCTAAGTCCTTTACGACCGTGCCGAGGGGCACCTTGATTATTACGTCGTCGCCGCCGCGCCCGAAGCACTTATTAGTTCCGCCGCGTTCGCCGTTGCCCGCAACATACTTGGAAACGTATCTGAAAGACAGCAAATCGTTCACATTTTTATCGGCAACTATAAATACATTGCCGCCGTTTCCTCCGTCGCCTCCGTCGGGACCGCACGCGGGCTTGCCCTTATAGGACTTGAATGAATTCATTCCATCCCCGCCGTCGCCCGATTTAATTGTAATTTTTACCTTGTCGGTAAACATATTTCCGTTAGCCATAAATTCAGTCTTTGTATTTTTCTATAAGTTCACGATTATCGTAAGTTTCGTCGAATATTTTTATTACGTTATCAAAGGGCATTGACCGCAGTTTGCGCGAAGCTTTGAGCGCGTGCGGGTCAAGCAGTCTTTCCTCACCGTCCGCAAAAGATTTTTTAACGTCTATCGCCGGGAATATACGCTGTCCCGCAAGCTCGGGCGAAAGACTTATAACCATATTGGCAAGACCTACAAACGCATTGTGGTTTACATCGTCCTGCGAAATTGTGGACAGTATCGTAAGCGAACCGCCCTCCTCCGCGTTGCATGCGCTGTAAAGAAGTTTGTTGATTTCGTCGCGGGCAACCGCTTCCGAAGAACAATTCTGCATAAACCGCGTTATTCCGTCGAAAAGTATAATTGCGTGTTCGCCCGTCTCGGGGAAGCGTTTCGCGTATTCCGCGGCAAGGCGCAACGTTCTTAAATGGTTTTCCGCCGGCATATCGAAGCCCGTATAAAACAGCTCGCAATCGACAAGCGTGCGTTTAAAGTCGGTTATAACCTCGGGACGCTCGCACAAAGCCGCTACAATGACCTTCAAATAAGGGTAATTGGCGCATATCCCCTGCGCAATCTGCTTTATAAGCGTAGTTTTGCCCGAACGCGCCGGCGCGGAAATAAACGCGCGCTGACCGAGCGCCAAAGGTGAAAAAACATCTATCATACGACAGCAAACGTCGCCCCCGACGCACTCCGTTTTTATGTTAGACGCGGGATATACGGGGGTCAATTGCGAAAATTCGGGACGCTCGGTCAAGTCTTCGCACTTAACGCCGTTTACCGAATTAACCTCTACAAGCCCAGGAATCTGCTCCTCGGTTTTGCGCATACCGCGGCATACTATAAAATCGCCGTAGCGCAGTTTGAAGCGGGTTATAAAAGTTTCGTGTACGAACACCTCGCCGCCGTTGTAGCCGTTTTCGTCCACGCGCAAAAACGCGTACTCTCCGCTTGTATCTAAAATTCCGCAATACTCTTTAAGCGATTTTGCAAGCCGTTCCGCCTCGCTGTCGTACACGGTAAGAACTTTCGGTTCGCGCGCGGAAGCGCCCGCGTTCAAAGCAAGGTAATACTCACGGCAGGTCTTTACGTCGGCGACAAGCTGTTCGTCAAACTGCTGGGATTTAGGCGGAGCGCCGCGCAGGGAAGGCGGTTCGGGTGAAACTTCTCCCGTCGCAATGCCGAGTATCGCGTCTATTACTCGTGATTTTTTTCCGTCTGCGGGGCGGTGCACTCCCACTGCACGCGCAACCTGCCTCAATTCGAAAATATTAAGTTTTTCAAGGCGGCTCTTAACATCGTTAAGAATTCTGCTTTCCGTCATTTAAGCACCTTTTTAAAACTATTATCCTTGTTTCGCCCGTCAAATCCTTGCGGGAAAGTTCAAGGTCGCCGCACTCGGCTTCCTCCACTATTTCGCTGTCGAAAAGACTTGTAAATTCGTCCACCTTGTCTATGTCCAGCTTGCAGTCGCGCGTGCGGTAGTGCATGGGTATAACTATATCGGGCATTATTCTGTCAACGTATTCCTTCGCCATTTCCGCGTCGATTGTATACGTTCCGCCGACGGGAATAAGCAGTACGTTGACGGGTAAAAGCGTTTCAATCAAATCGGAAGAACACTGCTCGCCCAAATCTCCGAGGTGGCAAACGTCTATTCCGTCCATGCGGAATTTGAAAATTATATTTTCGCCGCGCTTTTTGCCTCTTAAAGAATCGTGGAAGCTTTTAATCGAGTTAATTTCCACGCCCGCAAGCTCGTAATTGCGTTCGCTGTCGATAATAACGGGATTTCCGCCGATATTGCCTACGGCGTTATGGTCGTAGTGCCCGTGCGAAACGGTGACCGCGTCCGCCGTAGTTGCGCGCATTTCATAGCCTATTTCGCTTGAATACGGGTCGCAGATTACCGAAGTTCCCGTACTTTCGGTCAGTTTAAAGCAAGAGTGACCGAGATATTCTATTTTCATTTCTTCTCCTTACCGGTTTCCGCCGTAAGATTTAAAACCGTACGGATGTCTTCCACCGTATAATCTAAATTTAACATCAGCCCGCTTTCCGTTTTTGCATAATTAATGCCGTAAGTTTTTACGTTAAGCAGACAGTTATAGCCCAACGCCGTATCCTCGGTAAAGCAGACTGTCTGCTTGCCCTCGGCAAACGTTATGTCTATCCGCATTTTTCCGCGGCGGTTCTGGATTAAAATTTTTCCGTCGTACGAAAGTCTGCATTTGTCGCCGTTAAAATCGTAATCAAGAGAAAACCCGCCGTTTTCAAATTTTAATTCGCCGAAGCATTCGTACCGTTCTATCGCGTTATCGCCGTAATTTAAAACAACTTTGCACTTCATAGTCCGCGCCCGCCTTAATTTGCGCCGTTCAGAACGGTGACGGTTATTTCCGCGCTATTATTATAAAGCTTGCTCTCTTCGAAAAGCACGCGCCCGCTCTTTAAAACCGCGCGCAGTTTCTCGGCGTTTCCGCTGTCTACCGCCGATTTGATTTCAGCAAGCGAGGTTATAAGCGAGGCTATTTTGCCCGAAACATTTTCCGCGTTTTCAAGGTACAGCGCCGACCAGACCGCTTCGTCCACGCCCGCTATTCTCGTCATATCCTGAAAGCTTCCGCCCGTGAAGCCGAAACAGCTTTCAATTTCGTTATCCTTAACGTATGCGTTTGAAACAATGTGCGCAAGCTGTGACGTATACGCTATTTTTCTGTCGTGAACTTCCGCGCTGCACTCTATAAGTCTGCCGAACCCCATTGCCTTTGTCAGCGAGCGCAAAACCTGCAAAGCGAACGGATTTGTATGCGCGCTGTGCGTTATGACCATATTTGCGCCGTCGAAAAGCTCCGCGCACGCGTTTTCTATGCCCGAAACCTCTTTACCCGCCATAGGGTGACACCCGACGTAGCTGAAATTGCGGGGTTTGGAAAAAACAGCTTTTTCTATAAAGCCCTTAACTCCGCAGATGTCGGAAACGAGCGCACCGTCTTTAAAAGCCGTTCCGTTTATAAAATCGAGAGTAGCTTGCGGCGGCAACGCAACGAAAACTATATCGTATCCGCAAAAATTCTGCGCAAAATCTTCTATTATTCCGTTTTCAAGGGCGTATTTTAAAGGTTTGGGCGAACGGTTCCAACCGTCAACCTTGTAGCCCGCGCGTTTCAGCGACATACACAGCGAACCGCCTATAAGCCCCAGCCCCGCAACGCAGATTTTCATTGATTGTTCCTTTAAACCTACATATTTTAAATTATTATACCACATTTTACCGCTTTACACAATTATTTTACAATATAATTTTTTTGTTGCGCACCGCCATTATGCGGCTTTTGCCCATTCAATTATTTGACAATCGATAAAAATATATTTATAATGTTGTATGATAATAAAAATTATTGCTGTTTTGCGTTTTGTCGGGAAATTATATTACTTCGGCAAGCCTCAGAATGACAGACAAAAAAGGAGTTTTTCTATGAACAAAATGTCCGTTAAGGATTTAACCGGCCTCAAAGGCAAAAAAGTGCTGGTGCGCTGCGATTTCAACGTTCCTATGAAGGACGGCGTTATCACCGACGAAAACAGAATTCAGGGCGCCCTTCCCACTATCAAATATCTTTTGGACGCGGGCGCAAAAGTAACGCTTTGCTCGCATATGGGCAAGCCCCACTCCATTTTTTCCGACGAGGTAAAACTTAACAAAAAAGACAAAAAGAAGGTTGACGCGGGCGAAACCACGGCGGAAGCTATCATTGAAAAGGCTAAAAAGGACGAGCCGAAAAAGCTTACGCTTGCACCCGTTGCAAAAAGACTTAACGAACTTCTTGGCGGAAAGGTTGTTTTCGCTGCCGACGTTATCGGCGAGGACGCAAACGCAAAGCGCAAGGCATTGAAAAACGGCGAAGCCGTTCTTTTGGAAAACCTCCGCTTCCACTGGGAAGAAGAAAAGAAAGACGAAGCTTTCTGCAAGGCGCTTGCTTACGACGCTGAAATCTACGTTAACGACGCGTTCGGTACGGCTCACCGCTCGCACGCTTCCACCGCGGCTATCGTTGAATACGGCATTATAAAGACCGCGGTCTGCGGCTTCCTTATAGAAAAAGAGCTTACGGTTATGGCTGACACGCTTGATAACCCCAAGCGTCCGTTCGTTGCAATTCTGGGCGGCGCAAAGGTTGCGGATAAGCTGAACGTTATAAACAATCTGCTTGAAAAGTGCGACACGCTTATTATAGGCGGAGGTATGGCTTACACCTTCCTTAAAGCAAAGGGCTATGAAGTAGGTTTGTCGCTTTTGGAAGAGGACAAAATCGGATACTGCCTTGAAATGATGGAAAAGGCAAAAAAATTAGGCAAAGAACTGCTTTTGCCTGTTGACACGGTTGTTGCAACGCACTTCCCCGAGCCTATCGACGGTGCCATTGAAGTTGAAACCGTGCCCGCAGACGCTATCCCCGCGGACAAAATGGGTATGGACATCGGCGAAAAGACGAGAAAGCTTTACGCAGAAAAGATTTCCTCCGCAAAATCGGTTATCTGGAACGGTCCTATGGGCGTTTTCGAAAATCCCACCCTTGCGAAAGGCACGATAGCGGTTGCACAGGCTTTGGCGGACGTTTACGGCAAGTGCACCACCATTATCGGCGGCGGCGACAGCGCGGCGGCAGTTCAGCAGCTGGGCTATGCTGACAAAATGACGCACATTTCCACGGGCGGCGGCGCATCTTTGGAGCTTTTCGAAGGAAAAGTCCTCCCCGGTATCGCTTGCCTTAACGAAAAGAAGTAAAGTATTTATTGTAAATAATTAAATCGGGGCGGGCGACCGCCCCGTAACATTGTATAAAAGTAAAATTAACGGAGAATTTTTATGTCAAGAAAACCTTTTATTGCGGGCAACTGGAAAATGAATATGACTGCTGAAAGCGGCAAAAAGCTTATTAAAGAGCTTATCCCCCTTGTAAAAAACGCTAACTGCGACGTTGCGCTTTGCGTTCCCGCTATACTCATACCCGAAATGACCAAAGCGGCGGCGGGTTCCAACATTAAAATCGGCGCGGAAAATGTGCACTGGGCGGTAAACGGCGCGTTCACCGGCGAAATTTCCGCAGATATGCTTAAAGAATACGGCGTTGAATACGCTATTATCGGTCACAGCGAGCGCAGGCAGTACTTCGGCGAAACGGACGAAAGCGTAAACAAGCGCACTTTGGCGGCTTTGAACGCAGGCATTACCCCCATCGTCTGCGTGGGCGAAACTCTTTCCGAGCGCGAAAACGGCACAACCGAAAAAGTGCTTTTGAAACAGCTTACCGACGGTTTGAAAGGCGTTGAGGATATAGCGAAAGTAGTTATAGCATACGAACCTGTCTGGGCAATCGGCACGGGCAAAACCGCAACAGACGAGCAGGCTCAGGAAACAATCGCGTTTATCCGCAAGACCATAGGCTCGCTCTTCTGCCCCAAATGCGCTGAAAAAGTTATTATTCAGTACGGCGGAAGTATGAACGCAGGCAACTGCAAGGGACTTATGTCACAACCTGACATCGACGGCGGACTTATCGGCGGAGCTTCCTTAAAGCTTGATTTTGCGACTATCGTAAACTTCGACAAATAATTATTTTACATAAAAAAGCGCCCCGCGGACAATATAGTCCGCGGGGCGCTTTAATTTATTCAGTCGTAAAACCTTTTTAATTCTTCGTTGTATTTTTCGTCCTCGCCTTCACTATTTTTTTCGTACAGCTTGTTGCGTATCAGTTTTATATCAATAAGATAAGACAACACTAACCTCATTATAAAGTAAAAAATAGGTAGCCCAACGGCTCCGCCTAATATCAACCCTATTCCTCCGCCTATATTGTCTAAAACACAATAACAAATTCCAAGCAGAACTATTAAAATTGCCATAACTATTGTGTAAACAAGCAGAACAGTTTTTGCCTTGTGTAAATAAGCGTCATTTTTCTTAAAAAATTCTTTCATTAATTTTCTCCTATTGCAACGGTCTTCTATTTTTAAGTTAATAATGACTTATCAAGGGTATTATATCAAGTCATTATTGGGTTGTCAAGTCTAATTTGACTTAAATTTAATAAAATAGTACTATGAATTTCAGTGAGCGGTTAAAAGAGTTGCGGGAAGAGAAAAACGTCAGTCAAATGGAGCTTTCAAAAGCCACCGGATTGAGTCAGTCTGCAATTGCCAGATGGGAATTGAATAAAACCGAGCCTACCGCTTCCGCGCTTATTACTCTTTCGGAATATTTTAACGAGAGCGTCGATTATTTACTCGGGCTTACCGAATAAGCTTTTCAACCGCCCCGCGCCACAAAAGCACGGGGCGGTTTTATAAATATAATACAAAGTTTTTATGGCGGTTTTAAAATTATAAATATATATATTTGCTTGCTAAAATTACTTAACAAGTTTATAATATATAAAAAAGTTTTTAAGGAATTAATTTATGGCTAAAAGAACACCTTACGCAATAATAATAATGGACGGTTACGGTCTTGCGCCCGCGGGCGAAGGCAACGCAATCACCTTAAACGGCAGTAAAAACATAAACGCGCTTATGAAAGAATACCCCTCCGCAACTTTGGGCGCCAGCGGACTTTCGGTCGGACTTCCCGACGGACAGATGGGCAACAGCGAAGTCGGACACCTGAATATGGGCGCGGGCAGAATTGTTTATCAGGACCTTACGAAAATTACAAAATCAATTGAAGACGGTGATTTTTTTGAAAATCCCGCTCTTATCAAGGCAATGGACAACGCAAAAAGCGGTAAAAAACTGCACTTGTACGGTTTACTGTCGGACGGCGGGGTTCACAGCCATTTAACGCACGTTTTCGCGCTTTTGAAAATGGCTAAACAGCGCGGAGTTAAGGACGTTTTCGTACACTGCTTTATGGACGGACGCGACGTTTCCCCCACTTCCGGCGCAGACTATATCCGCAAACTGCAAGCCGAAATGAATAAAATCGGTTGCGGAAAGGTTGCCACCGTGTGCGGAAGATATTACGCAATGGACAGAGATAACAACTGGGACCGCGTTGAAAAAGCTTACGATATGCTCACTTTGGGCACGGGCGAAAAGTGCGATAACCCCGCCGAAGCCGTTGAAGCAAGCTATAAAAACGGCGTTACGGACGAATTTATTAAACCCGCAAACGTATGCGAAAACGGAAAGCCTATCGGACTTATAGAAAAGGGCGACAGCGTTATCTGCTTTAACTTCCGCCCCGACCGCGCGCGCGAAATCACCCGCGCGGTTTCCCAAAAAGAGTTTACCGTTCCCAAGGGCACCGCTTTTGAAAGAAAGACCGGCTATCTTAACCCCGTTTACGTCTGCTTTACCGTTTACGACGCTGGTTTTGAGGGGTTGGAAATAGCTTTCCCCAAAACCTCGCTTGACAACACTTTGGGCGAATACCTTGCTAAGCTCGGCAAAAAACAGCTGAGAATTGCCGAAACTGAAAAATACGCGCACGTAACATTTTTCTTTAACGGAGGAATTGAAACCCCGAACGAGGGCGAACAGCGCGATTTGATAGCTTCACCCAAGGTTGCGACCTACGATTTACAGCCCGAAATGAGCGCTTACCTTGTGACCGACAAGGTTTTGGAAGAGCTTGAAAGCGGTAATTTCGACGTTGTAATTTTAAACTTTGCAAACTGCGATATGGTCGGGCACACCGGCGTTATTTCTGCGGCGGTAAAAGCCGTTGGCACTGTTGACGAGTGCGTTAAAAAGGTTTTGGATAAAATTCTTGAAATGGGCGGCGCGGCGCTTGTCACTGCCGACCACGGAAACGCGGATAAACTGTTGTCCGAGGACGGTTCAACCTTCACCGCGCACACCACAAACCCCGTACCCGTAATTCTCGTATCCGAAAAATACAAAAACGCAAAACTGCGCACTGACGGTATACTTGCCGACCTTGCCCCTACTCTTTTGACGGTTATGGGCGAGAAAGTGCCCGCGGAAATGACGGGCAAAAGCTTAATTAAATGATAATTTTGTCGTATTAGATTAGCGGCGGCGGACTTTTAGTCCGCCGCCGCTTTATTTGTTTATGCACAGTGTGCTTAACTTGTGAATTAACCGCAAAGGAATTTTATAATAAGAAAAAACATTTTAAAGGAAATATTATGAATTTAAGTACAAAGCTGAAACAATTAAGAATTGCGCACAATATCACACAGTCACAGCTTGCCGACAAAATAAACGTCAGCAAATCAACAATATACGCTTGGGAAAGCGCAAAAAGACCGCCAAAAATCAAACATATTATAGCTATTGCTAAAATCTATAACATAACTGTTGATTATTTAATAGGTTTGTAAGATTAAAAGCTGAAACAATGTCTTGCCTGCGCTTTTTGCATGTTAAAAACTTGTCATGCTGAGGCTTGCCGTAAGGAGCGAAGCGACGGAATAGCGATTGTTACGCGTTAAGCGTCAATCGTGTCAGCATCTGATTGCGGTTTATAATGTGTTTATCAATCACGTCATTTCGACCGAGCGTAAGCGAGCGGAGAAATCCCAAAGTCCTATGCGCTTACACAGGGGGATTTCTCGGCTACGCTCGAAATGACAAATGGGGTGTTCAGAATGACAAACGGCGTGCCCGCAAAGACAAACGGTTGGGACAATCAGATTCTTCGCTTACGCTCAGAATGACAATAAACCAAACGCTCAAAATGACAATAACCCAAACGTTTAAGCGGTAGCAAATTAATATTAAAATCGTTTGCGAAAATACTCCGTCCGCAATATAATGATTATGAAATGTTAATTAAAGATAAAGAAAAATTTTTTTCAAAGCCGATTGTGGTATGCCTGTGCGCCGTTTTCTGCTGTATTCTGTGGGGAAGCGCGTTTCCGTGCGTAAAAATCGGCTATAAATTATTTGAAATAGACCAGTCAAGCCCCGCGTGCCTTATGCTGTTTGCGGGTATGCGGTTTACCTTGGCGGGAGTTTTCGTAATAGCTTTCGGCTGTGCCACTCAAAAGAAATTTATTGCGCCAAAGCCAAAAAACATCTGGCGGGTTTTGGTGGTTGCACTGTTTCAGACAGCTATGCAATACACTTTTTTCTACATAGGGCTTGCAAACAACACGGGCGTTAAATCTTCGGTTTTGAACGGCTTGGGCGTGTTCTTTACAATTCTTATTGCGTGTTTTATTTTCCGCACCGAAAAATTCAACCTAATTAAGCTTGCGGGCTGTATTTTGGGCTTCGGCGGGGTAATACTCCTCAATTTAGACGGTTTTTCGTTCAACTTTACTCTGCTTGGCGAAGGTTTTATTATATTTTCGGGGCTGAGTTCGGCAGTTGCGGCGGGCTTTGTGAAAATATTTTCAAAGCACGAGGACACGACCGCTCTTTGCGGGTATCAGTTTTTTATAGGCGGAATCGTGCTTGTAATTATAGGGCTTAGCTTCGGCGGACGGATAACGCACATCGACGTCGGCGCGGCGTTTATGCTTATTTATCTTGCGTTTTTGTCGGCTTGCGCGTTTACACTGCAAGGCTTTTTACTGAAATACAACCCCGTATCCAAAGTGGCGGTATTCAAGTCCACAAACCCGCTTTTCGGCGCGCTGTTTTCCGCCGTTATACTTTCGGAATACAGTCAGCTATTAAGCTGGTTTACTTTGCTTGCGCTTGTGCTTGTGTGCGCGGGAATTTTCATAATAAATAAATTCGGGGAAAGAAAGCCCAAACCCGCCCCCGTTGTTACAGCGCCCGAAACGGCCGAAGTTACACCAGCCGCCGAGCAAACCGAAGAAAATAATCAAAATTCAGAGTAAATTTTTTTGATTTTAAGTTATTTTTGTTTGTAAAATACATTCGGTTATGTTATAATTGCAAGGTAAATTAAATAAAGAGGCTTTATATGTTGTCGAATATCTTATTATTGTCCGATACAGGCTTTAAACTTTATATTTCGTTTTGCTACATCTTCCTTATTCTTACGTTTATTGCGGCGCTGATAACCGTTATCATTATTCTCTTTCAAAAGAGCAATTCCGACGGTATTCAGGGAATAACGGCGTCAAGCGAAACATTCTTCGGCAAAAACAAAGGCCGTTCGATTGAGAGCAAGCTGAAAAAATGGTCCTGGATATTGCTCGGAGTTATCGCGGCGCTTTCAATTGTGCTGTATATTTTACAGATAATGATGCAAGCATAATCTTACGCAAGCGGCTTTGGTTAAAAGCCGCTTTTATTTTTGGAACACACTGCTACATATGAGTTATAAAAAATATTTACCTAAAAACAAAAGATGCGGAAAACGCGCGGGCGCGGCGAAAAAATTCGTTGCAAAAAATGCGGAAACTTATTCGGGCACGGTTCAGGCGAGCGACAAGGGCTTTGCGTTTATTATCCCCGACGACAAACAGCGGTTTAAGAGCGATTTGTTCGTTCCCCGCCACTCGGTAAACGGCGCGCTGGACGGCGACAAGGTGCTGTTTGCGCGGGTTGCAAACACCGCCGACGAAGCAAGCATTATCAAAATTACAAAACGCGCCAACGAGCAGATTATCGGTACTTTGCAGCTTGGCAGACGCGAGGGAATTGTTGCGCCCGACAACCCCCGCTTGCCGAAAATTTATATTCCTCTGAGTATGCTGGGCGGTGCAAAAAACAACGACAAGGTTGTTTGCGAGGTTTCCTCTTACCCCAAAAACAAAGCGCCGGGCGGTAAAATCGTTGAAATTTTGGGCGAAAGCGGCGATTTTGAAACGGAAGAAAACGCTATTATCCGCTCGTTCAATTTAAGCGAAGAATTTCCCGAGGACGTTTTATCGGAGTGTGAAAAAAGCGCATCGGCGGAAATATCTACGGACGGGCGCAGAGATTTGCGCGATATGCTTATCTTTACTATCGACGGCGAGGACACGCGCGACATCGACGACGGAGTTTCGCTTGAAATAAAGAATAAAAACTTTGTTTTGGGCGTGCATATTGCCGACGTAAGCAATTACGTTAAATTTTTATCGGCAACCGACAAAGAAGCTTACGCGCGCGGAACAAGCGTTTACTTTCCCGACAGGGTTCTGCCTATGCTTCCGAAAACCCTTTCAAACGGCGCGTGCTCGCTTAACGAAAACGAGGATAAATACGCGCTTTCCTGCTTTATGACTTTCAACGCGGAGGGTGAGAGAATTTCCTGCGAAATCTGCAAAAGCGTTATACGCTCGAAACGCCGTATGACCTACTCCGCCGTTACTGCAATTTGCGAAAAAGACCCCGACATATGCCGCAAATACAGCGATTTGGTCGATACCGTCGATAATATGCAAAGGCTTTGCCTTGCGTTGGAAAAACGGCGCGAAAGCGCCGGTTCCGTAAGTATGGAAGTTATGGAAGCGCATATTTACGTTGACGAAAACGGCGAAATAGTTATTCCCAAAAGCGAACAGACGGTTTCGCAACGCATTATAGAGCAGTTTATGATTTCCGCGAACGAGGCGGTTGCGGAGTTTCTGCAAAGCAGAAAGACGGCTTGTCTGTACCGCATACACGAAAGCCCCGCCGAAGAAAAAGCCGAAAACTTTTTTGCGTTTTTGCGCGATTTGGGTATAAACGTAAACCTCGGCAAGTCCGATATTAAACCGAAAGACTATCAAAGCATTTTAAAATCAGCCGAGGACAAGCCGTTTTATTCGGTTGTGAACAAGGTTATGCTGCGTTCTATGCAAAAGGCGAGGTATTCCGAGGAAAATAAGGGACACTTCGGGCTCGCCTCCTCCTGCTACTGTCATTTTACCTCGCCTATACGCCGTTATCCCGACTTGTTCGTGCACCGCGTTTTGAAGTTTATTTTAGAGGGAAAAGCCGAAAAGGCGGAAAAATTTAAGGAAATTGCGCCTGAAAACGGCAGTCACTGTTCGGAAAGGGAACGGCTTGCCGACGAGGCGGAGCGCAAGGTTGACGATTTATACAAGCTTGCATATATGTCCGAACGCCTGGGCGAGGAATACAGCGCGACTATTTCGGGAGTTACCTCTCACGGAATTTACTGCGAGCTGGATAATTCAATCGAGGGGCTTGTTCCGTTTGAGGATTTACCGCCAGACAGATACGAGGTGTTCCCCGAAAAATTTTTGATTAAGGGCGCAAGGCACGCTTTCAGACTTGGCGACAGCGTTAAAATAATTGTAGCCGACTACGATTTGGGCAGAATGAAAGTACTTTTTGCACTGGCTTAAAACGTGCAAAACTCCGACATATGCGGGGTTCAATTAAAAAATTATGAAACAGATTGCATATAACAAATACGCTTTGTACGAATATTTCGTTATTGAAAAATTCGAAGCGGGAATAGTTCTGGAGGGCGCGGAGGTCAAGGCGCTCAGAGCGGGAAACTGCAACTTAAAGGACAGTTTTTGTCTTTTACGGGGCGGCGAATTGGTGCTTAAAAATCTGCACATACCCGTCTACGACAAGGCGGGCGCGTTCTCTTCAAAGGACAGCAAGCGCGACAGAAAGCTTTTGTTGCACCGCCGCGAGCTTGACAGACTAGCGGGAAAAATCAACGAAAAGGGCTTTACGGTAGTACCCTTGCAGTTGTATTTTTCAGGCAGTCTTGTAAAGGCGGAAATTGCGCTTTGCAAGGGCAAACAGAATTACGATAAAAAGCGCACTATCGCCGAGCGCGACCAAAAACGCGCGCTTGACAGAGAAATTAAAAACTATAAAGGATAGCGTTTTTGGTTTTTGCACGCGGTAACTTACGGTCAGACGGTAAGGCTCGGCAAAACCAATTTCTATGGCGCTTGACAGAGAAATTAAAAACTATAAAGGTTAACGAGGATAAACTTATGAAAAATTACAAAATCGACACCTTATGCGTACAGGCAGGCTACGAGCCGAAATCGGGCGAGGCAAGAATACCGCCCATTGCGCAGTCCACCACTTTCTTCTACGGCAAAACTCAGGATATGGCTGATTTGTTCGATTTGAAAAGCGACGGATATTTCTATTCGCGTCTTGCCAACCCTACGGTTGCGGCTTTCGAGGGAAAGGTTTCCGCTTTGGAGGGCGGCGTTTGCGGTATAGGCTGCGCTTCGGGTATGAGCGCGACCTCGCTGACGATTTTCACCGTTGCGGGCGCGGGCGATAACGTTGTATCGTCCTCGGCGATTTACGGCGGAACTTATAACCTGTTTTCCACCACTCTGCCCAAGCTCGGCATAGAGTGCAGATTTTTCGACCCCGACGCACCCGCGGAGGAAATTGAAAAACTGATTGACGATAAAACAAAACTGATTTTTACCGAAACGGTTGCAAACCCTGCAATTGTCGTTTTAGACTTTGACAAAATTTCTAAAATCGCCGAAAAACACGCCGTTTTGTTTGCGGTTGACAACACCCTTGCGACCCCGGTACTGTGCCGCCCGAAAGAGTTCGGCGCGCACATAATTATTCACTCGTCGTCCAAATACCTTGACGGGCACGCGGCGGCGCTTGGCGGAGTTATAGTTGATTTGGGCAACTTCCATTTTAAAAACAATCCCCGCTATAAATCCTTTAACGAGCCGGACGAAAGCTATCACGGACTTGTTTACGCGGATTTGCCCGTGGCGTTCGGCACAAAGTGCCGTGCGCAGATGATGCGCGATTTCGGCGCTATTATGAGCCCGCAAAACGGCTTTATATCCTACATAGGCAGCGATACGCTGGCTTTGAGAATGGAGCGCCACAGCGAGAACGCGAAAAAGGTTGCCGAATACCTTTCCAAACACCCCAAAATCGAGTGGATAAACCACCCCTCTCTGCCCAACAACAAATATCATAAGCTTGCAAAAAAATATATGCCGAACGGTCAGGGCGGTATGCTCAGCTTCGGTATTAAAGGAAGCGTTGAAAAGTGCGCAGCCTTTATGGAGGCTTTACAGCTTATAACGCAGGAAACGCACGTTGCCGACGTAAGAAGCTGCGTTCTGCACCCCGCTTCCACCACTCACAGACAGCTTTCAGAAGATGATTTGAAAATGGCGGGCGTTCCGCACAACCTTATAAGGCTTTCCGTCGGCATTGAAAACGCCGAGGACATTATCGCCGATTTGGAGCAGGCGCTTGCAAAGGTTTGATTTTAAAGGTTAATTTATGCCCATTGTCATTAATAAAGAATTGCCCGCGTACAAGATATTAACGGACGAAAAAATTTTCGTAATGGACAGCGAAAGGGCGGTTTTACAGGAAATACGTCCGATTGAAATTGCGATTTTGAACCTGATGCCCACAAAGGAAACGACCGAAACGCAGTTTATGCGGCTGTTATCAAACTCGCCGTTGCAGGTAAATATAACGCTTGTAAAAACCTCCACTTACAACGCAACGCATACCGACAAAAGCCACCTCGATAAATTTTACAAAACGTTCGCGGAAATAAAAGCAAGAAAGTTCGACGGTATGATAATTACGGGCGCGCCTGTGGAAAATATGGATTTTGAGAAGGTTGCGTACTGGAAGGAGCTTGAAGAAATTCTTGACTGGACCAAAACGAACGTAACCTCTACCCTGTTTATATGCTGGGGCGCGCAGGCGGCTTTGCATTATTTTTACGGAATAAAAAAGCACCCTTTAAAAGAGAAGTGCTTTGGAATTTTTGCGCACAGACGCATACGCGACGGAGTTACCGAACCGCTTATGCGCGGAATTTCAGACGAGTTTCATATGCCTCATTCAAGGCATACCATAATATACGCGAAGGATATTCTGCACATAAACGAACTGCGCATACTCGCATATTCGAAGAAGGCGGGCGCGTCCATAATAAAAAGCGCTGATAACCGACAGGTTTTCGTTATGGGGCATATGGAATACGACCGCGACACACTGAAAAACGAGTATGAGCGCGATTTAAGCAAAGGGCTGAACATTAAACCGCCCGCAAATTATTTTGCCGACAAGGAACTGACGGAAGTTAAAATGAACTGGACTTCCACGGCAAATTTATTTTACATAAACTGGCTTAACTACTACGTTTATCAGGTAACGCCGTACGACATTACAAAGATATGATTATAAAAAAATTACCCGCGCCGTTCGGCTAAGCCGAACGGCGCGGGTTTTACTGTAATTTCTATTTTATTAAACCCTTTCAAGCGAGGCGGTATATTTCACCTCGGTTTGCGCCCCTCCGCGCTCCACTGTGAATACAACGGTATAACCGTTGCGGGCGGAAAGCAGAGTATCGTCTATATGGTACGCGCGGGTTATATCCTTATCCTCAATAACCGTTTCGCCGTTTTTGATTGTAATATGCTTTAAAACGTCGCCCGTCTTAAAGCTGCCGCCGGCGGTGCTTATAACTATTGTTTCGGAAATTTCCGCAAGTCCCAGCGGGTTCATATACGAAACCGAATTTGCAACCTTATAAACCGCGGGGAATTTTGCCGCCTTAACGTATGGATTGCTTTTTGTGAAGTATGAAGAAGCGGTATCCTTCATAAGCTGCCAAAGGCGCCTTACGTAGCTTGCGGGCAGTGCGTAGCCCATATTGTCTATATCGTCGCCCGTGGATTTTGAATTGATAATACCGACAAGCTCGCCCTTTTCATTATAGAAACCTCCGCCAGAATTTCCGCCGTTAATCGCCGCGTCCGTACGGATAACGCGGTAGCTTTCATAAGCGTCCTCGTCCACGTCGGAAAGATTCAATATAATTTCTTCGCTTTCCTTTGTTATAACGCCAACCGTTGCCGACATTCCGTCGCCGTCGGGATTGCCCACCGCATAAGCGCGCGTGCCAGCGTAAACCTCGTCCGCCTTGACGAAATCGGCGGCTTTCGCTCCGCTGTTCTTTAAAATACTGCTGTTAGAAACCTTCAAAAGTGCAATATCGTAGGTTGTGGAAGCGCACACAACTTCCGCTTTCATTGCGTAGTTGTCATCGTCGGTAACTTCATAGTCCAAAAGCCAGTATTCTTTACCGTCGGAAACATAATACGCTTTGCTGTTTCTGTATTTTACGTAATCGTATTTAAGATTATAGTTAACGCCCTCGGCGTCCTGTCCGTAGAGGTACAGCCTTACGTCGTTGGAAATAGTTTCCTTAGAGCTGTCGCTGTAAACCACGTGGCAGTTGGTTATGACGTACGCGCTGTCGCGGGCTTCGTTCATTTCAACTATAACCCCCGCGCCGCAGTAAACAGAGCGGTAATCAAGCCTGCCGACCGACTTGGAACCGCCGAAACCTTCGTCCACGTAGCAGTTCAAATCGTTATAAGTAAAGCTTGTAAGTATGGAAACGCCCGACAAAAGCGAGCCGTTGACCGCAGTCTGGAACGCTTTACCGCTATCCTCGGTCTGATTGTTTAAAATTTCTTTGTATTCCCGCCACTGTTCGTCGGTCATACTGTTATATGAATTGTTAACGGTTACGTCTACACTGCTTCCGCATCCGCTGAAAAGCACAGTTGCCGATACGGCAAGCACGATTACCGCGCATAAAAATTTTTTAATTTTCATCATTTAAATTATTTCCGTAACGGTTATTGACGGTTTTTTATTTATTTTTTACAGTTATTTAAACATTATTTAAAGAGTAACGCCGTTTTTGCGCAAAAGCTCGCGCGCGGTATCCACACTGTCAACTCCGCTTGCGTTTTTTACGGGCGCAAACTCGCGCTCGCGCTCTACCTCGTAGGCAAGGCAACTGCCCATAAGCTTTACCATATCCACAACCAGAGTTTCGAATTTATACCCGCACGGCTTTGAAGGAGTTACTCTTACGCCGTTTTCCATATGCGCGATTGCTTTATCCGCAAGGTGGTAAGGAAGCTTACCCGACAGCGTTAAATTCAAATCGTGAACATTGAAAAGATAGTTCAAAATTACGCCGTAGCGGTAAACAAGCTCGCCCTTTTTGGTTTTATTTTTCAAATTTTCGGGCATTTCGAAGTATTCCACTATCGAAGGCTTGCCGTCCTGATTGCAAAGCACGCCGACTCTTTCGTCGGGCGAAGTCTTTTTAACGACTTTTGCACCGCAACGGCAGCGTTTTAAAATAGTTGCGCCGATAAACGCTGGGTCGCAAATTTTTTGAAGTACGTTATCCACGCCGAAAACATTAAGCCATTCCACGTTGTCGCGCTCTAAAATTCTGCCAAGACCGTTGTTGACAAGCGACGAATACCAACCGCCGTTGCCGTTGGGCATAAGCGAAACGCTTCCCTTACCGTCAAGAAAAACCTTGCCGTTATAGTCGCACGCGGGCGCAACGTCCTGTATAAAGAAATGAATTTCGTCGCGCAGATACCCGAAATAATTGTGCGCTTCGAAAAAATCGCGGGTAGTTTTATCATTGACGGTGCTCGTCATAATAAACAGCGGAAAAGTTCTGCCGGTTATATTTGTTACGGCGGAAATATTGTTCATAAGCTGTTCGAAAATAGACAGCTCGCGCGTGACGCCGATATTGAAAGTGCCTTTCGGCCCGTCGTAACCCAAACGCGAGCCCTGACCGCCCGCAAGCAGTACCGCGCCGACCTTGCCTTCTGAAAGCATATTAAGTCCCACCGCCTCGAACTGGATACGGCGGCGGGCCGCCTCCTGCACGGAAACGGTATTTGCGGGGGGCGAAATTTTGCCGAGCTTTTCCGCAGATTTGGCGCTTATATTTTTAATTATATTGAAGTTTGTATACTCTATTTGAGTTAAAAGCCGACTGCGCTCGCTTTCGGACAGTTCGCCGTAATAATCCAAAAGCTGGCTTTGACCGTGCTCTTTAAGATAGGCTTGCGCCCTTTCGTAATTCATCTTCGATTACCTTAAAGTGAATAGTAAAATGCGCGGATATTTCAACTTTTTATTGAATTCTCTACCCTTAACATTTTGAATTATTATATAGTATTGTGAAATTTATGTCAATAATTTTAGTAAATTTGAAAAAAGTATTGAAAATGCGGCAGTTTTGTTATATAATATCAGCATATTATTATATTTATATTAATTGTTCTGTCTTTTAAGGAGATTTTTATATTATGTTTTGCACTGAATGCGGAGAAAAACTCACTTTGATGTTCGCAAGCGGCGAAGGCTTGGTTCCTTACTGCAAAAACTGCAAGCAATACCGCTTTGCACAGTTTGCAACGGCTGTAAGCATGGTTGTAACCAACCGCGCGAAGGATAAAATTCTGCTTGCAAAGCACGTCGGTCAGGAAGATTACATTTTATTCGCGGGCTACGTTAAAAAGGGCGAAACTGCGGAAAAGGCCGTTACGCGCGAGTTCAAGGAAGAAACAAAGCTTAACACCGTAAAATACAAGTATATGTCCTCCCGCTATCACGAGCCGAAAAACGTGCTGATGCTTAACTTTATAGTAATAGCCGAGGACGGCGAGCCTGTTCTGGACATTAAAGAAATAGAAGAAGTGAAATGGTTTGACTTTGACAGCGCTTTGGAAGCAATAAGGAAAGATTCCGTTGCGGAAGCGTTTTTAAAGAACGCCATTGCAGAAATAAAAAAATTATAGTTTTTAAGGAGAGATTATAATGTTAAATTTACTTGCCGGAATTTCTACCGGCGCGCTGGTTGCAATTATTGTTATTGCAATAGTTTTATTGCTTGTTATTATAGTAATAGCATGGTGGATAAAGACGCACAACGCGTTTGTGGCACTTAACGCGCAGACGGAGGAATCGTTTTCAACTATCGACGTATATCTTAAAAAGAGATACGACCTTATACCCAACATTGTCGAAACGGTTAAAGGCTACGCAAAACACGAAAGCGAAACGTTTATTAAAGTTACCGAAGCGCGTTCGAAAGCGGTAAGCGCAAACACCCCCGAAGAAAAAGCGGCGGCGGACGCGCAGATGACGCAGGCTATACGCAACTTCAATATGGTTATGGAAGCTTATCCCGAGCTTAAAGCCAACACAAGCTTCCTCGATTTGCAGCAGCAGTTGAAGTCAATCGAGGGCGAGCTTTCGCAGGCGAGAAAGTACTACAACGCAACCGTTAAGGTTTTCAACGTTAAGCTTGGCTCGTTCCCCTCCTCAATCGTAGGCAAGCGTATGAAGCTGACCAAAAAGCCTTTCTTCGAAGTTGCAGTGCCCGAGGAGCGCGAAAACGTTAAAGTCCAGTTTTAACAGCCTATGCGCTATAAAAAACAATGAAAAAAGTTAAAAAACTATATGTTTTATGCCTTATTGCGCTTACTTTTATAGTTTGCGCAATAATTTTTGGCACGTTTATAAATAAAAATACAGTTACCGCAAGCGCGGACAATACCGACCGCACTAACTATATTGCGCGTTACAGCGCGGTTTACGACATACGCGCAGACCGCACTATGACAGTAACCGAGGATTTGACCTTCCACTTTTACGGTAAGTCCGGCTTTGTGCGCGAAATTCCCGTGAACGCGGGTGAAAAAGTACGCAATATCAGCGTTAAAGAGCTTGACGAAGGCGGAAACGAGAAAGCCGTTTACTATAACGTAACAAGCGTGCGCGACGAACGCAACAACCCGTTTATTTGGGTTGATATGGGAAGCGCGGAAGCCAAATACGAAAACCATACCTTCCGCCTTACTTATGATTATATCGTACCCGAAACCAAGGACGAAGCGGAAAAAAGCATTATCGCCCTTACGCCCGTAGGAAGCGGTTACGAATGTGCGGTATGCGACGTAAATATCAAGCTTTTATTGCCTGACGGTTATATAAACGATAATGCAACTCTGTGTTATATCAACGATAATAACGATAACAGCCAAACCGGCATACCTATTACCGAAACTGCCGAAAACGGAAAAATTGCGCTGTCTGTTCAGGTAGCCGTACTGCCTGCTTACACAGGTTTGCGCTTTGACGTACATTTTGAAGAGGGCGCGCTTTCAACGCGTTTTGATTTTGCGCCGTATATCTTCGTTATTATCGCGGTTGTTTTGCTGGCGGCGCTTATTATCGTAAAATTTTTATGTTTCAGCAAATCGCACTTAACGCCGGTTGTCAACTTCGAAGCGCCGAAAAATATGGACCCGCTTTTGATGGGCAAGCTTATTGATACGCGCATAAACAGCGAAGATATAACGTCAATGATTTTCTATTTCGCCGACAAGGGCTACTTAAAAATTAACCTTGACGATGAAAAAGACCCCTCCATTATACGCATTGTGCGGAATTTGCCACGAAGGTGTTCCGACTACGAAAAAACTATGTTCGAAGGGCTGTTTAACCGCGGTGAAGTCGTTAAATCAAGCCAGCTCGCCAACAGCTTTTACAAGACGGTTGAAAAAGTTACCGCGCGCGTAAACTCGCACGCAAAAGGACTTTTTACAAGCAAAAGTATGATTACCGCCGTATTATTTGCGGTTTTGGGCGGACTTATGCTGGGAATTGCGCCATTCGTTTTGGGGCTTGCGCAGATTTCGGTTAAATATTTCGTGCTTGCGCCATTCCTTGCGGTTATCCCCGCGCTTGTCGTATTCGGCGCAAGCCAAACGGTAAAATGGTACGAGCTGAAAATTGACAAAAAGCAAAAGGCGCTGTACTCGGCGCTTATTGCGTTGGTGTGCGCGGTTTTCTGCCTGGTGTACGCGCTTTTCGTACCTAAATGGGTTATTGGCTTTGTTCCTAAGCTGTTGCTGTGTGCGGTATGCTGTGTTATTTGCGCGGTTTCGGTAACAATTGTAAGCCGTTCGGAAGCATATATTAATCAGCTGAACGAAATTGTCGGCTTTAAAAACTTTATTCTGCTTGCCGAAAAAGACCAGCTTGAAAAAATGCTTGAAGACGACCCGCAGTTTTACTATCACGTTTTGCCGTACGCGCAGGTTTTGGGTGTTTCCGACAAGTGGGAAGAAAAGTTTAAAAATATCACCGTTCAACCACCGCAGTGGGCTTCCTCCTCTGTTGTTGGAATGGCGTTCCGCTTCCACGTTTTCAACTCCTTAATGCGCAACACTATGACGAGTATGACAAGAAATATGGTTTCGCGCCCCTCGTCGGGTGCAAGCGGCGGCGGAAAATTCGGCGGCGGGCACTTCGGAGGCTTTTCGGGAGGCGGTCACGGCGGAGGAGGCGGACATTTCCGTTGATTAAAGTTTTGTTTAAAGTAATACGCGGCGCGGGCTTTTTAAAAGCCCGCGCCGCTTTAAATTTTGTTTAAATTTCAACTTAACGTTATTTAACCGTTATTCCGCTTCAACGGAAATTTTTATTTTGGAGGTAATTCCTTCCATAAGCTTTAAATCAATATCGTAAACGCCTGTGTTTTTGATAGGCTGTGCAAGCACAACCTTCTTTTTATCAATACTGTAACCCGCCTGTTGAAGCGCGTCGGAAATATTCGCGCCCGTAACCGAGCCGAACACCTTTCCGCCCTGTCCCGCCTTTATGCGCACGGTAAAAATTTTGCCGCTGATTTCTTTTGCAAGCTCGCGCGTGGCTTTCACTTCCTCTGCATGGTGATAGTCTGCGGCGGCTTTTTTCTGGTTTATATCGTTCAGTTTTGAAGCCGTAGCCGCTTCCGCAAGTCCTTTCTTAATTAAAAAATTGCGGGCGTAACCTTCGTTAACTTCTATAACCTCGCCCTTTTTGCCTTGCCCTTTTACGTCCTGTAATAGTATAACTTTCATTTGCCTGCTCCTTTTATATTTTCAACTACATTTTATAACTATTAATGCATTTTGTCAATATTTCGGCATAAATATAAAAATACTGCGCAAAATACTTTCGGAGGGTATTTATGGAAAACGTTAATCACGGAATAGCTTGCGACGTTTCTAAATGCAAGTATAATCACGCGGGCTGTAACTGCACACTCGACCATATTAAGGTCGGCTGTACCTGCAGTCAGGTTGAATGTACCTGCTGCGAAAGTTATTCGGAAAAGGTTTAATAATACCTTAAAGCTAACGGCGGAAAAGCTGTTAAAAACTACGGCGGAGCGGACTGTTACAAGTTCGCTCCGCTTTAATTTTACTTATTGAAATTATCCTTTAACGAAACTATTTCCGAAAGCACAAAAACGCCGTTATCGGTGCACTTTTTGTAATAACCCGTGCGCATAAGTTGGAAAGCGGTATCCTCCGCGCTCTCGCTTAAATACGGCTCGGCAAAGCCTTCAAAGCGCTTTTCGCTGTCCGCGTTAAGTCTTTCCGCATAGTCCTGCTCGGGATATTCTTCGTCCTTTAAAAGCGGTTGATACTGACGAAATTCCGCTTTGACGCCGTACTTGCAGTCAACCCACTGAATAACGCCCTTTGCCTTGACGTCTGTCGGCGCGGTACTGCCGCTGCGCGTTTCGGGGTAATAAGTGCAAAGAATTTCTTCAACTTCGCCGTTTTTGTCAAGCTTTACGTCGTCGCAGCGCACAATATACGCGCCTTTCAAACGAACCGTACCGCCCTTTTGCAGTCTTTTATACTTAGGCGGAGGATTTAACGAAAAATCGTCGCGGTCGATATAAATACTGCCCGTAAACCTGATTTTTCTTGTTCCCGCATTTTCCGCAGTCGGGTTTTTGTCGAAATCCAGCTCTTCCTCGCCCGAATAGTTGGTAATCGTAAGCTTTACGGGGTTGATAACCGCCATTGCGCGCTCTGCCGTAACGTTCAGCTCGTCGCGGATACAGCTGTCAAGCTGAGCCTGATTAACTACCGAATAAGCCTTTGCCACGCCCACGTCCGCGCAGAATTTTTTAAGCGCAACGGGCGGAACTCCGCGGTTTTTCAAGCCCATAATCGTCGGCATACGGGGGTCGTCCCAACCGCGCACAAAGCCCTCGTCAACAAGCTTTTTCAAATAGCGCTTTGACATAAGCATATTTGTTATATTAAGTCTTGCAAACTCTATCTGTCTGGGCAACGGCTTGGGAAGTCCCGACCTTTCCACAAACCAGTTGTAAAGCGGGCGGTGATTTTCAAATTCAAGCGAGCACAGCGAATGGGTTATGCCCTCTATCGCGTCGGAAACGGGGTGCGCGAAGTCGTACATTGGATAAATGCACCATTTGTTGCCGGTGCGGTAGTGCGGAACGTGCGCAATGCGGTAAATTATGGGGTCGCGCATATTGATATTGGGCGAAGCCATATCTATTTTAGCCCTTAAAACCTTTGCGCCGTCGGGGTATTTGCCCGACTTCATTTCGCGGAATAATTTTAAATTTTCCTCAACGCTTCTGTTGCGGTAGGGTGAAAGCGTGCCGGCCTCGGTCAAGGTACCGCGTGTTGCGGTTATTTCTTCCGCCGACAAATCGCAGACGTAAGCGTTTCCGTCAAGAATGTACTTTTCCGCAATTTCGTAAAGCTTATCGTAGTAGTCGGATGCAAACACAAGCTTATCGTACTCGAAGCCCAGCCATTTTACCGCTTCAACTATGGAATTAACGTATTCATAGTCCTCTTTGGCGGGATTGGTATCGTCCATACGCAAATTAAGCGTGCCGTGATAGCGCTCCTTCACGCCGAAGTTAATGCACATCGCCTTTACGTGACCTATGTGCAGATATCCGTTAGGCTCGGGCGGGAAGCGTACGTGAATTTCGTTGTTTATGCCCTCGAATTTGCCTGCTTCAAGCTCTTCGTTGATAATTTGCTCTATAAAGTTTGTTGCCTCGGGAAGTTTCATAAAAATATTATTCTCCGAAATATTTTTGAGGCATTTTTTGCCTCCTTGCTATCTTTACAAAAATTTAATCTCTTTTCAACGGTTATCGTTTACGATAAACCCGTAATATTGCCGTTTTCGTCAATATCTATATGCTCCGCCGAGGGGGTTTTTGAAAGCCCGGGCATAAGCATAATTTCACCTGCGACAGCAACAATAAAGCCCGCGCCGCCCTTATAAATTATGTCGCGCACCTTTATTTTAAAGCCCGAAGGTCTTGCAAGCTTTTTAGCGTCGTCCGAAAGCGAATACTGCGTTTTTGCGATTATCACAGGCAAGCCCTTTATGCCCGCTTTTTCTATTACGGCGATTTTTTCAAGCGCGTCTTCGGTAAATTCCGCGCCCTCTCCGCCGTAAACGTTTTTGACTATATCTTCAACCTTTTTGCAGACGTTATCGTTAAGATTATAAGCGAAATGCAGTTTTGAAGGCTTTTCGCACTCTGCAATAACCGTTTTGGCAAGCTCCTTACCGCCCTCGCCGCCTTTTAAGAACACGTCCGTAAACACTGCGGTTGCGCCAGACGCTTTGCATGCGTTAAGCACCTCGTCAATCTCCGCCTGCGTATCGGTGACAAAGCGGTTCATTGCCACGACAACGGGCTTTTTGAATACGTTTTTGATATTTTCAACGTGCTTTAAAAGATTGGGAAGCCCAGCCTTCAAAGCCGTTAAATTTTCTTCGGAAAGCTGAGTTTTGTCGGCTCCGCCGTGCAGTTTAAGCGCCTTAACCGTCGCAACGACGACAACGCAGTGCGGTTCTATGCCGGCAATTCTGCATTTTGTATCGAGGAATTTTTCCGCGCCGAGGTCTGCGCCGAAGCCGGCTTCTGTCACGGCGTAATCGGCAAGCGTCATTGCGGTGTAAGTAGCGCGCACAGAGTTACAGCCATGCGCAATATTTGCAAACGGCCCGCCGTGGACAATCGCGGGGGTACCTTCAAGCGTTTGAACAAGGTTCGGCTTTATTGCGTCCTTTAAAAGCGTTGCCATTGCTCCGTCAGCTTTAAGCTGGCGGGCGCGGACAAAGTTTCCGTCCTCGTCAACGCCTATCACTATATCGCCTATGCGTTTTTTCAAATCCTTTAAGTCGGTTGCAAGGCACAAAACCGCCATAACCTCGCTTGCCGCGGTTATTTCGAAGCCCTCCGCCCTGTCATAGCTTACGCAACCTTTCATATTGCCCGCGGGCGAATGTATTGTTATACTTCTCAGCGCGCGGTCGTTCATATCCATACAACGGCGGAAATAAACTTCCTTTATTTTTAACACGTTACCGCGCAGTAAGTGATTATCTATCATTGCGCACAGCAGATTGTTTGCCGCGGTAATCGCGTGCAAATCGCCCGTAAAGTGCAGATTTATATCCGACATAGGCACAACCTGCGCGTATCCGCCGCCCGCCGCGCCGCCCTTTATGCCGAAAACGGGCCCGAGCGAGGGTTCGCGCAAGGCAAGGCAGACTTTTTTGCCGAGCTTTGCCATTCCGTCGGCAAGCCCTATTGAAACGGTGGTTTTGCCCTCTCCGCTTGCGGTGGGGTTGATTGCCGTAACCAAAATAAGCTTTGATTTGGGGTTAACCTTGTCAAGATTTATCTTAGCCTTGTATTTACCGTACAGCTCTAAATTATCTTCGCCGATATTCAGTTTTTTTGCAATTTCGCGTATGTCGCGCAGTTTACAGCCTTCGGCAATTTCAATGTCGGTTAACATAGATACCTCTTAAAAATTTTTCCATATTAATAGTAACATAATCATACGGTTATTGTATACTTTTTGAAACGGGAATTTTTATTTAACGCAAAGAATTTCGTTTGCGTCCAAATCCAAAACAACGCAAAGCTTTGCAAAAGTATCTAACGCCGGCATTTGTTTACCACAAACATAGCCGGATACCTGTTGATGCGCCACGCCTATTCTGCGCGCAATTTCCGATTGCGATAAACCGCTTTGCTTTATAGCATCGGCTAACTTTTCTTTAATTATATTAAGCGTTATCATAAATACCTCCTGTAAAATTTTAGCACGCAATGGGTGCAAATTGCTTGACTTGCACGCGTTGCGTGCAGTATAATTTTTTTATGAAAAACAAAATTATTAAAACAAAACAAGACGCCGACTGGTTCGTTATAAGCAGTTATATTGAATTGCTTTTTAAATTCGGAATTACCTATAAAGACAAGCATTTTGAAAAAATGCTCAAAGATTTATTGAATTACGTTCACGGTAAACTTGCCCTTAAAACCGACGGCGATATTTTAGGTTATTATATAGTGGTTTTACAAAAGCAAGACGATTAAAACATATCATTCGCTTGACTTAAAACCTTGTTTACATTAAAATAAATCAGACAAGACCGCATTAATCCAAGTGCGGAAAAGGAGTTATTTTATGGCTGAAAGCAAGCTTACAATGGAAAAAATCGTCAACTTATGCAAAAACCGCGGGTTTGTTTACCCCGGCAGCGATATTTACGGAGGTTTTGCAAACACGTGGGACTTCGGGCCCGTCGGCGTAGAGCTTAAAAACAACGTAAAACGCAGCTGGTGGAAGCGCTTCGTTCAGGAAAGCCCCAACACCTACGGCGTTGACGCGGCAATACTTATGAATCCCCGCGTTTGGGAAGCGAGCGGGCACGTTCAGAGCTTCGGCGACCCCAAAATGGACTGCAAAAACTGCAAACAGCGTTTCCGCGCGGATACCTTGATAGAGGCGCACTCCAAAGGCGCGGTTGCGGCTGAGGCGATGACTAACGAGCAGATGGAAGCTTACATTGCCGAACACGATATTAAATGCCCACACTGCGGAGTGAGAAGCTGGACGCCTATACGCAAATTCAACCCTATGTTTATAACCTCGCGCGGAACTCTGGAAGCGGAGAGCGACAAGGTATATCTGCGCCCCGAAACCTGTCAGGGCGAATACGTGAACTTTCTGAACGTACAGCGGACGTCGCGCGCAAAGGTGCCGTTTGCAATCGCGCAGATAGGTAAATCGTTCCGCAACGAAATCACCCCCGGAAACTTTTTGTTCCGCACGGTTGAATTCGAGCAAATGGAATTGCAGATGTTCTGCCGTGAAGAACAGTCTATGGACATTTACGCCGACTACAAGGCGAAAGCGCTTAAATATATCGAAGATTTGGGTTTGAAAGCGGAAAACCTGCGCTTCCACGACCACGATAAGCTTGCGCACTACGCAAAAGCGGCCTGCGACATTCAGTACAACTTCCCTATGGGCTGGCAGGAGCTGAACGGCATACACCACCGCGGGGTTTGGGATTTATCCCGCCATCAGGAGTATTCGGGAAAGAGTATGCTTTATATCGACCCGTTTACCAACGAGAAATATATACCCAACGTTATAGAATACTCTATCGGCGCGGACAGACTTACGCTTGCGCTTTTGTGCGCGGCTTACGAGGAAGAAACTTTGGAAGGCGGCGACGTGCGCACGGTTATGCACTTCCATCCCGCTATTGCGCCTTACAAGGTTGCGGTTTTGCCGTTGCAGAAAAACCTTTCGGAAAAAGCAAAAGAATTTTACGCAAAGCTAAGCAAAAGGTTTATGTGCGATTATGACGAAGCGGGTTCAATAGGCAAGCGTTACCGCAGACAGGACGAAATCGGTACTCCGTTCTGCGTGACCGTGGACTTCGACACCTTGGGAAACGACACCGTAACCGTACGCGAACGCGACAGTATGGAACAACACAGTAACCGCTTCAAGATTGACGAACTTATTTCGTTTATCGAAAAACAAATCGAATTCAATTGATTTTGGCATTTTTAAAGCGCCGACTTTCTGTCGGCGCTTTTTCTATTGCGTTTTCTGCTTTTCGTAGTTGTTTAAAATGTTGGGTATGCGCTCGTCAATATCGTAAGGCTCGGCGCAAACGGTAAACCACGCCCCGCCGATTTTTCGGCGGGGCGGGAATTTTTAAGTACTTAATTAAGCTGTCGCGCGTTGATTAAAAATGCAGACAGCCGCTGGGAACTGCGCCTTTGATTTTATCAATGAGGTTGGTAAAGAACTGTTTTACCGATTCGGTGATGTTTGCGATATCAAAACCGCCTTTAAACGCTCCGCTTGCAACCAAAATAATAATCAAAACAACGACGGCAATGATTAATGCAAGGAAAAATCCGCAGAAATACATTCTTGCAAAGCTTCTTCTGTTAATGTTACTGCCGCTGAGCGCAAAAATCAGCAGGCAAAGCTGACCTATAATGGGCAAACTAAATAAAATAGTGTACCCGAAATACCCCCACGCGCCGATAGGACGGTATTTTCCCGGCAATCTTTCAATTTCGTCTTTTTCACGTCTTGTCATAATATTCTCTCCTTCGTTAATTTTTATTGCCCTTTTATTATATGCTTAAACGCGCGGTTTGTCAAGTTTATATTTATTGTGCAAGGCAACCCGCAGTTGCGTTTTTTACTTTTTATCGTCCGAAGCGGTGCTGTCCTGTATGTATTTATTGAGCATAGACTTGCCGATTTTCGTGCCCATATTCATAAGACGGCTTTTAAACGTCTTTCTGGGAGGTTTTTCCTCCTCCTCGACGCTGCCCTCGAATTTAAGGTCTTTACACGGGTCGAATGTGACGTAACCGCACTCCGCCGCGTATGCAAAAACGTTTTTCAACACCCCTTCCAGTACCGGTTTGTCGCTTTCTTCGGCTTTATCCACAAGGTTTAAAAGCGAAGCGGGTTTAATGGAATTTATATATTTTTTGCCGAGCGCGGGGATTAAATAATTGTCGATTAACGCCCCTATATCATCGAAATAACGGCTTGAAACCTTTTTAACCGCGCCCTTAGCGTTGCCCGAAACGGCAAGCTCGTACCATTCCAGAACGACTGCGGAAAAGCGGTATTTTATCTTCACGGGCGAAAGCAGCCAGCGCGCCATTTTTCCGAACCCGCCGAATAAAAGCGGTATTGTCTGGATAATAAGCATTATTATGGATAACGCGATTATAACGATTTTTATTGCTATACCGCCCGCCGTTTCGCTTCCGAAATTAGAAAAAACTATTGCGGCAACCGAAATGGCAATAGACGTTAACCGCACTAAAATTTTAAAAACCGCTAAGGTGCGCTTAACGCCCATAACGTTTTTAGCCTTTGCGCGGTTACTGCAAAAGCCCACTATCAGAAGCACGGCAAACAGCGCGACGTACACGCCGAGAAAGACGTATAAAACCACGCTTGCCGCAACCTGCAATTTTTGCGTAAGCGCGGAAAACAGCACGTAAGCCGCGTACAGCGCAGTAAATACCGCGCTTATCGAAAGGGTTAAAATATTCAGTCTGCGCGCAATAACCGCACGGTTTGCGTATATGTTTTTGATAAAACACCGCAAATCGAACACGTCCTTTGCAAGCGTGAAGGTTTCTTCCGCGGTAATCGTATGGCGGACGTTAACCTTTTCTTCCGTTTCCCGATTATTCTGATTTGTCTGATTTTCAGTCTGATTCATAATTTTCCGTCCCATGTAATTATAACAGCTTTTCGTACTTATTGTAAAGCTCGTCAAGCTGTAATTTTATGGATTGAAGCTCGGCTAAAAGCGCGTTCACTTTTTTATAGTCCGCCGCCGTTTCGGGTTCGGCAAGCCGGTTGTTAATTTCGCTTTCCCGCTCTTCAAGCGCGTTTATCTGCCCTTCGATTTGCTTGATTTTGGCTTTACGCTCAGCTTCTTCCGCGCGTTCCCGCTTGGAACGGTATGAAGCCTGCCTTTCCGCATTTCTTTCGCGCAACGCGCTTTCCTCCGCCTCCCGCCGTACTTTTTCGCGTTCGGCGCTCTTTTGCGTGTTGTAAAATTCGTAACCGCCCTCGTAACAGTTAAGCTTTTTATCCTCGATTTCAAGCACCTTTTCGGCAAGCGCGGATATAAAATATCTGTCGTGAGAAACGAAAATAAGCGTTCCGTCAAATTCTTTCAAAGCCTTTTCAAGGCTTTCCCTCGCGGGCAAATCAAGGTGGTTGGTCGGCTCGTCCAGAAGCAGAACGTTGCCGCGCTCGCTTTCGAGTATGCACAGCGCAAGCTTTGCCCGCTCGCCGCCCGACAGCGATTTTACGGGCTTTTGCATATCCTCCTCAAACAGTCCGCAACGCGCCAGCGCGGAACGCACCTCCGTCTGCGTCAAGCCCAAATGCCTGTCCCACAGCTCCGCCATTACCGTATTTTCACCGTCGAGGTTTCCCCCTTCCTGGTCGTAATATGCAATTTTTACAAAGCGCCCGACTTCGATTGCAGAAGTTCCGCCCTTTATTATATGCTTTAAAAGCGTGGTTTTACCAGTACCGTTTTCACCGACGAGCGCAACCTTCTCACCGCGCTTTATTTCCGCTTGCCCCCCGCATATCAGCGATTTACCGCCGATTTCAAGGTTTAAATTGTTGATTTTTAAAACGTTTTCGTAAGGTCTGACTTCGGTTGAAAAATGAAAATGCGGCGCCGCTTTGGGAACGTATGGTTTTTCTAAAATTTCCATTCTTTCAAGGCGGTTCACGCGCGAAAGCGCTGACTTTGCCGTGGTTGCGCGGACGATATTTCTGTCAACGTAGTCCTGCAATCTTGCCCGCTCCTCCTGCTGGGCTTCGTACTCCTTCAAAAGCCGAGCGTTCAAATCGGCTTTAAGCGCCTTATACTTTGAATAGTTGCCCGAAAATGACAGCAGTTTTTTATTTTCAAGCTCCAAAATGCGCGTGCAGATTTTATCTAAAAAATATCTGTCGTGCGAAACGGTTAAAATTGCGCCCTTGAAGGTTGAAAGATAATCTTCCAGCCAGAATAGCGTGGTTATATCGAGGTGGTTGGTCGGCTCGTCCAAAATAAGCAAATCGGGCTGTTCAAGCAGCAGTCGGGCAAGCTTTAAACGGGTTTTTTCACCGCCGGACATTGTATCCACAACCTGATTGTAATTTTTTTCGAACCCCATACCGTTTAAAACAGTCTTGATTTTGACCTCTACGTTATAGCAGTCGCGCGAGGCTATATAGCCGTTTAAACTTTCGATTTGCGCCGAAAGTCTGGCATATTCGGGGGCGTAATAGTCTGTCTGCGCAAGCTTTTGCGAAAGCATTTCAAGCTTTTCCACGGCGGAAAGCTCTTCCTTAAAAACTTCGAGCATCTCTTTATAAACAGTGTTCCCGCATGAATATCCGCCGTTCTGTTCAAGATATCCTATGCGCGCGCCGTTCTTTTTTATGACTTGTCCGCTTTCGGGAAACAGTTCGCCCGTGATAAGGCGGATAAGCGTGGTTTTGCCCTCGCCGTTTGCGCCGATAAGCCCGACGCGCTCGCCCTCGTTTAAGGCAAAACTAACGTCGTGAAATATTAAATTGTCGCCGTAGGAAAACGACGCGTTGTCGAACGTTATAATCATAATATTTTTAAATTAAAAGCGAACCTTTTCAAAAATCCCATTGCGGAATAAAGCTTTCGCTTGCGCTTTCAAAGTCCTGCAAAAACACGTTTTCAAGACCGTATTCCCTTACCGCCGCAAGCACCCTTTCATACTCTCGCTTGGTGATTTTTCTTTGTAATTCCTTGTACTTTTCAATTTCGCCGAATGGCGTATACTGGCTCATAAGCGAAAAATATACGCTTTTTGGCAGAGTTGAAACAAACTTTACCGCCTCTATACTGTCGTAAGCGGCAAGCGGTAAAATAAGGTGACGCACTATACATCCCGAAAGCATTTTACCGTCCGCGCGCATTTTAAGCGGTTTCTGCGCCATATATTTTATTGCAGGCAACGCAAAATCGGCGTAGTCGCGCCTTGCCGTATACCTTACCGAAAGCGCGTTGTCAATAAACTTCAAATCGGTCAGCCATATATCGACAAACATGTCGGCAAGCTTCAACGATTCGGCGGTTTCATAGCCGTGAGTATTGTAAACTATGGGAATTTGCGGGCGGTACAACTCGATTGCCCCCGCAATATGCTTTAAATAATGGGTAGGATTGACTAAATTTATATTTTCCGCGCCCATATCTTCAAGCCGTTTAAAAATGTCCGCAAGCTCGCTTACGGTAATATCTTTGCCGCGCAAAGACCGCGAAAGCTCGTAATTCTGACAGAAAACGCATTTAAGCGAACACCCGCAGAAAAATATACAGCCGCTGCCGTTTTTGAAGGATACGGGCGGTTCCTCGTAAGGGTGCAGATAGTATTTTGCTATTTTAACGCCCTTAACTCCGCACGCGCCCGCGTTTTTTTCGCGGGCGGCGCCGCAGGATACGGGGCACTGGTTGCAATTCATAATTTTATTATAAACTATCAGCGCAAGAAACGCAAGTTTTGTTTGACAACTATTGATTGCAGTGCTATAATGATTTAAAACCTATAAAGAGTGTGTTAGGGAACGGCCCTTTGACCACACAGCAACCTGCTTTGCAAGGTGCTAACGCCGAACCGATGGGGAAAATAAATAAACAGCGCTCCCTTTCGGCAATTGCGGAAGGGATTTTTTTATGAACGGTTTTTCAATTGAACGCATTTCTGCCGACAAAAAGCAAATTTATTTTGAAATGTCGCGCGATTTCTACGCTTCGGGCGTAACCAATTCCATAATAGACGACAGCGGACGCGAAAAGTTTTTTAAAGAAATTTTAAGCGGTGAAATCGTTAAAGGCTATTTCATTTTATGTAACGGCGAGATTGCGGGGTATTCGGTTTGCTGTCTTTCGGCTTCTCAGGAAGCGTGCGGAAGGCTTTTGTGGCTGGACGAGCTGTATATAAAACCGCAGTTCCGCGGGAAAGGTCTGGGCACGGAATTTTTTGCGTTTTTGGAAAACAGCGACGAATACGAGTATATAAGGCTTGAAGTTGAAAAGGAAAACGAACGCGCTATGAAGCTTTATTCCTCGCTGGGCTATAAAGACGCGGAATATTTATCACTTTACAAAAAGACGAAAAGATAAAAAGAAGGTATTTATATGAGAAAATTTTTTACGAGCGAAAGCGTTACCGAAGGGCACCCCGACAAGCTGTGCGACCAGATTTCCGACGCGGTTGTGGACGAAATTTTAAGCCGCGATAAGAACGCGCGCTGTGCGGTTGAGTGCTGCGCCGCTTACGACAGACTGCTTATTATGGGCGAAGTTACCACCTCCGCCGAAGTCGATTACGAAAAAATCGCAAGGGAAACTATACGGAAAGTCGGCTATATACACGGGTCTTTTGCATATGACGCGTGCAAAATCGACGTTGCGGTTCACCGCCAGAGCGCGGATATTGCTATGGGCGTTGACAGAACGGAAAGCGCGGACGTGCGCGACAGCTTCGGCGCGGGCGACCAGGGAATGATGTTCGGGTACGCGTGCCGCGAAACCGAGGAGCTTATGCCCTTGCCTATCGCGCTTTCGCACAAGCTTGCAAAACGGCTTGCGGACGTAAGAAAGGACGGTACTCTGCCCTACCTCCGCCCCGACGGAAAAACGCAGGTTACGGTGGAATACGAGGGTAAAACTCCCAAGCGCGTTGATACGGTTGTTGTTTCCGCACAGCATAACACAAAGGTTACGCAGGAGCAACTGAAAGAGGATATAATAAAGCACGTTATCCGCGCCATAGTACCGCCCCAATTGCTTGATAAGGACACAAAATATTTTATTAATCCCACCGGCAGATTTGAAATAGGCGGTCCCGAGGGCGACAGCGGACTGACCGGCAGAAAGATTATTGTAGATACATACGGCGGAAGATGCGCACACGGCGGCGGAGCTTTTTCAGGCAAGGACGCAACCAAGGTTGACCGCTCGGCGGCGTATATGGCGAGATATATCTGCAAAAATCTTGTTGCAAGCGGACTTTGCAACGAGGTTGAATTACAGGTTGCTTACGCTATCGGCGTTGCCAAACCCGTTTCGGTATTTGTTGACACTTTCGGCACGGGCAAACTAAGCGACGGTGAAATCGCGGATATTGTAGTTAAAGAATTCGATTTGCGCCCCTACTCCATTATAGAAGCTTTGGGACTGCGCGCGCCCGTATTTTTACAGACTGCGGCGTACGGACATTTCGGCAAGAGCGGGCTTCCGTGGGAACGCTTAAACAAGGCCGAAGATTTGAAAAAGTATTTATAAAGTTTAAAATTATTTAAACGCGCCCGACTGCTTTCAAGCAGTCGGGCGCGGGTTTATTTATCAATTTTTTAAATTCTATTTAAACCTTAGAGAAACGAGCAGAACACGAAGCGCGAGTACCGTCCGCAAGGAGTGTACATAGACGTACACGACTAAGGCGGCACGGAACGCGACAAAGTTATGCGATGTTTATATAAGGTTTAATCAATATGCACGCGCAAATATAACGACGTGCTTCGCCTTTTTACCGCAGATTGCGCAGGTTTTGGCAGTTTCGCCCTCGGCGTAAACTCTGGCGGTGGCGGCGGTTTCTATCTTGACTTTATCCTCGCACGCGCGGCAGCCGCACCAGCCCGCTTTGACGAATTTTCCGCTTTCAACCCCCTGCAAAATTCCCGCCATATCGGTTGCGTAGGTTATGCGCCCGTCACGGCGCACTCTCGCCGCTTCAAGCATATCCTTCTGCACGGTTTGCAAAAGGCGCAAAACTTCGTCAACGATATTTTCAAGCTTGTATTCGCTCTTTTCAAGCGTATCGCGACGGAAAATAAGCGCGTTTCCGCCTTCAATATCGCGCGGACCCAACTCAATTCTGAGGGGCACGCCCTTCATTTCCCATTCGTTGAACTTCCAGCCGGGGCTGTTTTCGCCGTCGTCAAGCGTCACGCGCACGCCGGCCTTTTCCAAAGCGGCTTTAACCTCCGCGCACTTTTCCAGAACGCCCGCCTTTTTCTGCGCTATGGGAACGATTACCACCTGCACGGGCGCAACCTTGGGGGGCAGAATAAGCCCGCGCTGGTCGCCGTGAGCCATTATCAGCGCGCCGATAAGCCTTGTTGAAACGCCCCAGCTTGAAGTGTAAACGTACTTTTGCGCTCCGTCCTTATCCAGAAATTTAATATCGAAAGCCTTTGCGAAATTCTGACCGAGGTAGTGCGAAGTGCCCGCCTGCAAGCTTTTACCGTCTTTCATCATAGCTTCCATGCCGTAGGTTGCAACCGCGCCCGCAAACTTCTCTTTTTCGGTCTTTTTACCGCAGATAACGGGGATTGCAAGCACGTTTTCGGCAAATTCCTTATAAACGGCAAGCATTTTCATCGTTTCTTCTTCAGCTTCCTCTTCGGTTGCGTGGGCGGTGTGCCCTTCCTGCCACAAAAATTCCGAAGTCCTTAAAAACGGACGGGTGGTTTTTTCCCAGCGCATAACGTTTGCCCACTGGTTGATTAAAACGGGCAAATCGCGGTAGGACTGTATCCACTTGGAATACATACTGCCGAAAATAGTTTCCGACGTCGGACGGATTGCAAGCGGTTCGGAAAGCTCTTCCCCGCCCGCGTGCGTAACTACGGCGACTTCGGGGGCGAAGCCTTCAACGTGCTCTGCCTCCTTAGTGAAAAAGTTCATAGGAATAAGCAACGGAAAATATGCGTTCTGATGCCCCGTGGCTTTGAAACGCTTATCAAGCTCCGACTGGATATTTTCCCAAACGGCGTAACCGTAAGGGCGGATAACCATTGTTCCCTTTACGGGGCCGTAATCGACAAGCTTGGTTTTTACAACCACGTCGGTATACCACTGCGGAAAGTCCGCTTCTATATCCGCAATCTGTTCAACAAAATTTTCCTTTGCCATAATAAACTGTCCTTTAAGTTAAAAATTCTACTGCATTATATCACTAAACGGCGGTAATTTCAACATTTTTACGGCGCAAGTGGAAAATATCGGCAATTTTTAGTGTAAAAATTCGACAAATATTGCGCCTTAAATACTTGTAAATAATTGCACTTTAATATATAATGTCATTGTATTATGCTTATTCGGTTCACGAATTTCTCGGCAAGCCGTTGCTTGCGAAATTCCGTGATTTTAGGGCGCTGCCCTCTTTGCGCAATTTTAAGTGCGCTCATATTATATAATTGCGCAAATTCACCTGCTGAGGTTGCTGACCGCAACAAATGCAGTCTGCTTGCAAAAAGTGTGATTTTTGCGCGCAACATAAGTTATGATTATTGATAACCTTAAAAAACTTAAAAGCGGAACGGATATACGCGGAGTTGCCGTTGAAGCGGACGCGCCCGTTAACCTAACGGACGAAGCGGTTGACGTTATCTGCCGTGCGTTTGCAACGTGGCTCGGCAAAAAATACAATAAAAACCGCTTTAAAATAGCAATAGGCAACGACAGCAGAATTTCCGCGCAGCGCATAAAAGACGCCGCGGCAAACGCATTTTTAGACTGCGGGTGCGACGTTGTTTATACGGGGCTGTCTTCCACCCCCTCTATGTTTATACTGTTAAAGCAGTCTGATTTTAATTGCGGGGCTTCGGTTATGATAACCGCGTCGCATATGCCGTTTGACAGAAACGGCCTTAAATTTTTCACTCCCGACGGCGGACTTGACGGAAAAGACGTTTACGAAATTTTAAAGCTTGCCGAAAGCGGTGAATTAATCACTTCAAACACGCGCGGAAGCTATACCGAAAAAAGCTTTATGGACAAGTATTCCGCCATTTTGGTTGAAAAGGTTGAAAGCGCTTGCGGAAAACTGCCGTTGAAGGGCAAAAAGATTATAGTTGACGCGGGCAACGGCGCGGGCGGTTTTTTTGCGGAAAAGGTTTTAAAACCCCTCGGCGCGGATACCGACGGAAGCCAGTTCCTCGAACCCGACGGAAATTTTCCAAACCATATCCCCAACCCCGAGGATAAATCCGCAATTAAAAGCATTTCTAAGGCGACCGTAAAGCACAAAGCCGATTTGGGAATTATTTTCGATACCGACGTTGACAGGGCGGCTTGCGTAGGCCCCGACGGAGAAGAAATTAACAGAGATTCTTTAATTGCTTTAATTTCGGGCATACTGTTAAAGGAAAAGGCGGGCACGGTTGTCACCGACAGCGTTACAAGCGACGGACTTGCCGAATTTATAACGGCGCACGGCGGAAAGCATTTGCGTTATATGCGCGGTTACAAAAACGTTATTGACAAGTGCAAAGAGCTGAACGAAAACGGAGAGTACTCTCCCCTTGCCATCGAAACGAGCGGACACGCGGCTTTTAAAGAAAATTATTATTTGGACGACGGCGCTTATCTTATCGTGAAAATTCTTATAAGCCTTGCACAGCAGGCAAAAAAGGGCGAAAGTCTGCTTTCGGTAATTTCAGACTTGAAAAAGCCCGTTGAAGAAGCGGAAGTCCGCCTGACTTTCAGTAAAAAGAGCGAAAACTTCAAGTCGGAGGGCGCTTCCGTTATAGAAAACCTTAAAAAGACCGCCTTGACCGACCCTGCTTTAACGCTTGCGCCCGACAATTACGAGGGCGTGCGCATAAGCCTTGAAAACGGCTGGCTGCTTGTGAGAATGAGCGTCCACGACCCCGTTATGCCGATAAACTTTGCAAGCGACGTGCAGGGCGGCAACAAAAAGAACGCGCAGCTGCTTTACAACCTTTTAAGCGGTTACGAATTCCTCGATTTACAAAACTTAGAAAACTTTTTAACTTTATAAGGAGAAAACTTTGATGTCTTTACCCAAGAAGTGCGTTGACACTATAAGAATTCTGTCCGCCGAAGCAATCGAGCGCGCAAAATCGGGTCACCCCGGAATGTGCCTCGGCGCCGCGCCCATAGGCTACGAGCTGTTTGCCGATTTTCTTAATTTCAGCTACAACAACCCCAAATGGGACAACCGCGACAGATTCGTACTCTCCGCGGGGCACGGCTCTATGCTTTTATACTCCCTTTTGCACTTGTTCGGCTTCGGGCTTACGAAAGACGATTTGATGAATTTCCGTCAGCTCGGCTCGCTCACTCCCGGACACCCCGAATACGGCAAAACCACGGGCGTTGAAACTTCTACGGGCCCTCTCGGTCAGGGACTTGGCAACGCTGTCGGCTTTGCGGTTGCGGAAGCGCACCTTGCAGCCATTTTCAACAAGCCCGACTACAATATCGTTGACCACTACACCTACGTTTTGTGCGGCGACGGCTGTCTTGAAGAGGGCATAGGCTATGAAGCGTGCTCGTTTGCCGGAACGCAGAAGCTGGGTAAACTTATTTTATTATACGACTGCAACAAGGTTACAATCGAGGGCGATATAAAAACCTCGTTCTCGGAGGATACCGCTACGCGTTTCCTTGCGCACGGCTGGCAGGTTATACGCGTGCCCGACGCAAACGACCTTGTTATTTTAAAATCTGCAATAGAACGCGCCAAGGCGGAAACCGAACGCCCCTCTATAATTATTTGCAGTACCAAAATCGGCTACGGTTCGCCTTTGGAGGGCTCTGCCGACTGCCACGGTGCACCTATCGGCGCGGAAAACCTTGCAAAAACCAAAGAGTTTTTCAACTGGACGGAAGAACCCTTCGAAGCGCCCGAGGACGTTAAGGAGCACTGCCGCAGAATAGCCGAAAGAAAGCTTTCCGCGGAAAAGGAATGGAACAGTCTTTTTGCCGCATACGAACGGGAATACCCCGAACTTGCGCAGAAATACAAGCAGTTTATGCACGGCTTCGAACCGGATTTTGCGGACTTATTCGACTGTTTCAGCTTTGATAAACCCGAGGCAACAAGAGTTTCGGGCGGAAAAGTTTTAAACGAAATTATAAAAATAGTGCCCAACCTTATGTCCGGCTCTGCCGACCTTGCCCCCTCCACCAAAACTGAGCTTAAAGGCAAGGGCTATTTCTCGCCCGAAAACCGCGAGGGCGCAAATATCCGTTTCGGCATACGCGAGCATGCTATGGCGGCAATCTGCAACGGCATACAGCTTCACGGCGGTTTGAGGATTTTGTGCTCTACATTCTTCTCGTTCTCCGACTATATGAAGGGCGGAATAAGAATGAGCGCGCTTATGAACATTCCCGTAATTTACGTTATGACGCACGATTCTATCGGCGTAGGCGAGGACGGACCCACCCATCAGCCAGTTGAACAGCTGATTGCACTGCGCGCTATTCCCAACATTAAGGTATTCCGTCCGTGCGACGGTAAGGAAACGGTTTCGGCGTTCGTTTCGGCGTTTACGCAGGAATCTCCCACCGTTTTAGTGCTTTCAAGACAAAACCTCAACCAGTACAATACAAGCGGAGTCAAGGCGCTTGCCGGCGGTTATATTCTTTCCGACTGCAAGGGCACGCCGGACGTTATTCTTATTTCCACCGGTTCGGAAGTGGATTTGTGCGCGGGCGCAAAGGAATTGCTTGAAAACGACGGTTTGAAGGTGCGCATAGTTTCGATGCCGAGCATGGAAGAATTTGAAAAGCAAACGCCCGAATATCAGGAATACGTTCTTCCGAAGTCTGTAAAGGCGCGCGTGTGCGTTGAAGCGGCTTCTCACTTTGCGTGGTACAAATACGCACGCGATTACGGCGAGGTTATTGCAATGCACTCGTTCGGCGTTTCGGCGCCCGCAAGCGTGTTGTTCGACCACTTCGGCTTTACAAAGGAAAACATTGCCGAAGCGGCAAAGCGCTCGATTGCGAACGTTAAAAAAGGCTAAAACATTATAATATATTAACGAAAGCGGCGGCGGGCAGTTAACCCTCCGCCGCTTAAATAAAAGGTGAAAATATGAATCTGGAAGAATTGTTTTTAAAAAGACAGAGCACGCGCGAATTTTCCGAAAGAGAAGTTGCGGACGAAGATTTGAAAGAGATTTGCCGCCTTGCAACTCTTGCCCCCTCCGCGGTAAACCAGCAGCCGTATAATCTTTATGCTATAAACGGCGAAAAAGCGAAAGCGTTCACAAAAAACATACAAAAAGAGGGCGCGAACGCGTGGGCGGACAGCTGTCACTGCTATATCGTAATAGAAGCGCGTCAGCCGAGAGTAATTATCCGCGGAGAAAGGCGGATTTCCAACGAAGAATATATTCCCGAAGATATCGGCATACTGTCGGCGTACATAGCGCTTGCCGCAGAAAGCAAGGGCTTGCAGACGTGCATTATAGGCTTGCGCGACGAAAAGGCTATTGCGGAATTTTTGAATTTGCCCGAAGGCACAGGCTTTCCGCTGATTATCGCCGTGGGCTACGCTGTTGAAGGTTATCCCGTACGCGAAAAGCGCCGCCGCTCGCTTGACGAAACTTTTAAAATTATTAAATAACGTCATAGTATTTTAAAATTACAAAGCCCCGCGCTCGAACTGAGCGCGGGGCTTTGTATGCCGTAAATTACTGTTTGTTTAAGTTTTCCCTTGCGGTGGCGGAAGATTAAAATGGACTGACTACCTTCCGCCTTTACCATAATATATAACTATGTATATTATGCCGCATCCAAATTTATTTTATAGTAAATTTCAATATTTTGCGGTTGTCCGTTTTCTTTTGGCGCGCCGATTATTATCTTATCGATAAGTTCCAAGCAAAGTTCTCTCGTAACCGAAATGTCGCGCAAATGCTTCTTAATTCTTCCTATAAACTCACCGGCATCAATGTTCGCCTGTTGAACGGAAGATAAAACTTGTTCAAGTTCATTGATTTTAATATCCAACTCCTGCCTTTCGGCTGAATACTTTTCAATTAACTTTACGCACAAATCAGCAGGAATCTTTCCTTCGAGCTTTTCTTCGAAAGCCGACTCTATCAAAGAGTCAAGTTTTTTGCATCTTAATTTATCGTTGACAAGTTCGGTTTGTTTATCAAATTGCTCACGTCGTACGAATTGCGTTTGTTTTAAAATAAAATTCTCTTTAACTTCCGCTTCGTTTGCAATGATAAATTTCGCTCTTTTCTTTACATCGTCGCAAATCAGCTTTTCAATGTCGGCGGCTTTTATATAGTGGCTGAAACAAAACGATTTCCCGTAACGCTTATGTCCGCCGCAATTGAAGGTATAGACAATACCGCTTTTCTTACCGTTCTTCTTTAAAGAATAGTATTCCAGTTTCATTTTCGAACCGCAATCCGCACAATACATAAAACCCGAAAGCGGATGAACCAAACCTGTTCTCGTCTTTTTACCTTGACTTACAGACTTTTCCACTTCTTTTACCCTATCCCAAAGTTCCTTTGAAATAATTGCAGGATGTGCATTTTCAGTAACTATCCAGTCTTCTTCGGGGCGCAAAACCGCTTTATGATTTTTATACGAAATCGTAGTTCTGCGTTGCAATGCGAGATTACCGATATAAGCAGGATTTTGCAAAATCTTACGCACGCAAAGTTGTGTCCAAAGATGATTACTTTGAGTCGACAAATACTTGCCTGTCTGTTTAACCAGGTAATCGCGCGGAGTAAGAATTTTCTCTGCATTAAATATTTCCGCAATCTGTCCGGGAGAAATTCCCTTTGCTCTTAACTCGAATATTCGCTTAACGATGCCGCTCACTTCTTCGTTTACGACGTATGTTCTTTTACTATCGTTACCGAATAAATATCCGTAAGGCGCGTGCGACATATTACTTTTGCCCATTTTTGCATTTGCCGTAAATATCGCACGAACTTTTCTGCTTGTGTTTGCCGCGTACCATTCATTGAAAACGTTAGTAATAGGCATCATATCCATTGCGGTTGAATTTGCTCCCGCTGTATCGATATTATCGCTGACTGCAATAAACCGAATTCCGAAAGAAGGAAATATATAGTCTATGTATTGTCCGACTTGAATATAATTTCTGCCGAAACGAGATAAATCTTTTACAACTATTGTATTAATAACTCCGCTTTTGGCATCATTTAACAGACTTTGGACCCCGTCGCGGTCAAACGTTGTTCCGGATATTCCGTCATCTACGTAAACGTCGTAAAGCTTCCACCCTTTATCCGCTATGTACTTTGTCAATAGCATCTTTTGGTTTTCGATAGACAATGATTCGCCTGCTCGCTCGTCATCACGGCTTAATCTGACGTAAATTCCTACTATGTAATTGTTATGCTTTGATTTCAATCTTTTACCTCCCAAATCAAAGCAACCCATATTCTGTTGATTGTATTCTATCATATTACCTCCCTTTTTGCAAGGTCAAAGACAGAATTAAATATATTTTTATATATTAATCCATTTTCAATATCCTCATAGGCTTTTGAAACGGCTATTCTTGTTATTATTTCATCAATATTCTTTTCCCCATTATAATAACTTGTTACGGCAAATTTTCTTTTACCGATATTTTTGATTGAGTGTTTTGTTGTTTTGTTCGTATCATTTCCTCCGAAAAATTTAATTAATAATATTCAGTTTTCATATTCGATTTCCTTTCGCGACTCTATGCGCGTATCTGAACGCAACTTTATTTCTGTTTGCGCTATCCGTTCTATGACGGTAATTTCCGTATAAAAAAGCCGTGATTACTCTTTAAGTCCTGTTTCGTTCTCATATTCCTGTGGACGTATTCTTCACGGTCTTTGTTTTTTTATTTAATTGTGTCACTTTAACCAACCGTTCGATTTTGATTTGAACGGCGGTTTCGGTGCATTTTTGCGCTCGGTTGCCGTGCGCTTTGCTTCTTCCAATTTGTCTGGTGCGTACTCCGAAAGGAATAGTAAAAACTCCTTATGCCTTTCCAATTCGGGTATGCGCCGTTCCGCTTGCCGCAGTAGGTTGAAAAGATTTTCGCTGTCTTTGTCTTTGATTAGCTTTTCTTTCTCTAACCGCTTGTACTCTGTGGTTAGACCTATAATCATCTTTCTCAACTTCGTAGGAGATAACGGGAAATTGCCGCTCATCGCTTCCTTAAAAGCGTCTAAATATTTCTGCAACGGTTTTAATTCTTCCAACGCTTTATCCCTTGTTTCTACGGCGGTCTGCGCTTGTTCGATTACTTCTTCGGCGTGGGCTTTTTCGTCCGCGAGAGCGGCAAGCTCGGCTTCTTGCTGTGCTTTCTGCCATTGATACTTGGTCGTATGCTTTTTATTTGAGCCGACTTCGCCGCGATCCAAACCGTAGTGAACGCCTATTCGCTCGTTAAAGCTGTCCTGCAAATTGCCGTAGGATAACTGTCCGCCGCGCTCGCCCCAAAAGTCCGAGCTGCATAGTTTCGGCTGTTCCAACGGAGCGTACTCATAAACGCTTTTGCCGTGTTCGTCTTTCTTTTGAATAGGCGAGCCTTTTGCGTTCCGCAATACTTTTCCGTCCGCGCTTTTCTCATAGACTTTCTTCTTGGCGGTATCTACGACGGGTATGTAATAGAGTTGCAAATGCGGCGTTTTTTCGTCCACGTGTATAACGGCAGACAGTATGTTTTTATCCGTGCCGTGACCCGATTTCCCGTAGAGCGAACTCATAACAACGGTTGAAAAACTCCATTACCGCATACGGCGTTTCTTCGCCTTTCTTCCAACCGAGTCGCTCGAAGAACGCCGTGTCCGAAGTGATAATCATACCTTCGAAAGCTACCGACTTTTTCTTATCGCGGAAGGTTGCGTTTAACTCTTGCATTGTCTTTTTCCATTGAGCGGTAAGACCGCCTTCCGACTTCTTGAAATAGAGATTGAGCGGTGTGCGTTCGCTGTCTATATCTTCGTTGCGGTGGTGCTTGCTCGTGCGTTCCGTTTCGCCGCCGATTTTACCTAAACTGCCTTTTGTAAACTGTTCTATTCTGACTACCTGATAGCTTATAATTTTGTTCCTCCTTAAAAATTGCCCCCTGCAAGGGCGAACTTGGCTACTTGTAGCCTAGTGAGATATGGATATACTCCGCATATCCCGTTTTGTCCGTCCGAGCGGTAGACTTCAATTTTGCCGTTTCTTGTGCTTTTGCTTACCGTTTGCTTACCGTATTAGGGCGGTCTGATTGTCATAGATTTACCTCCGAATTGCTGATTATTTATATCTTCGTCCACTCAAAAAAGAGCGGATAGATACCGTAAAAAAGACGCGAAAAAAGCCGCTGAAACTGTAACGTATCAACGACTTCTAACCGTATTTAGCAACTTCAAATTGCTCTATGATGGTTGGTCATTCTATTAAGTTAGAGAATTGATTTTAGTGCCGTTTTCCGAAAAAATCGTACACTTATAAAAGCCTATCACGGCTTGCGGATTTTTGCGTACACTTAAAAAACCTACGCTCTATCCGTAAGCTAAGGCGCGGGCGACTTTACACCCAAAACCTTCTGCCTTCTGTGGACGAACTCTTTACGCCCACCGCAGAACTCCTACCCCGAAGGGTACAATACCACGCAATAGTCTATGTGTCGCCTATTACGTTTATCCTGCCTACCGCAGTTACATTGTATTTATAATCTTTGCATTCTTAATCAAGTATATTGGTTGTAATAAAGTCAACCCCAAAACCAATCAACTCTTCGGCTTTTTGACTGTCGTCACACGTCCAACAGTTGATTGCAATATTACTTTCGTGAAACTCTTTTATTTTTTCTTTCGTAAGCAAGTCGTAACGTATATCCAAATCAAACCCGTATTCTTTCAGCGATTTTATCAGCCCGTCGTCGAATTTTTCCGTCAGAAATTGTATTTTCTGTTTAGGTAAAAGCTTGCGTACAGCGACGAGATTTTCAAAATCAAACGAAATAAAAATTATTTTATCAAGCGTATACTCCTGTTTGCAGATTTCTATAATTTCCTCAATGTTACTTTCACGCATAGATTTTTTCAGCTCGATTACCGCAACCTTTTTATAACGAGAAATCACTTGTAAATACTCTGACAACATCGGCATTTCGGATATGCCGTCTTTAAACTTTAAAGAACGCAAAATTTCAAAATCAGTATCTTCGATAATTAAATTTTGTTCGCATAATCTAACCGTACATTCATCGTGGAATATTATATACTTTCCGTCTTTTGTAACGTGCACGTCCGTTTCTATACCGTAATAAGAACGCTCACAAGCCGCTTTGAAAGCCGCCAACGTATTCTCCGTTTCCATACCGCTCAAACCGCGGTGCGCTATCATTTTAGCAGACATATTCAAAACCTAAAACAAAATCCGATATTTTTTTAATTTGTTCTTCGTCACATCTGGAGCTGTCGTCCTGCACGCCGCAAACCAAGAAGCCGCCGACCTTTGCCGCTTTTATTGCAGTTAGCGCGTCCTCGAAAACAATACATTCCGAAGGGTCAACGCTGAGTCTTTTTGCTGCTTTCAAATATATATCGGGATAGTTTTTCGGGCGACTGACTTCTTCCAACCCCGTAATAATACTGATATATTCGGTTAAATTATTGCTTTTTATAAACGCTTCGGCACAACGTATATCGCTTGCCGTAGCGATTGCCATAACAACGTTTAGCTCTTTTAGAGTTTTTAACGCTTCAAGCATGTACGGCTTTGTTTTAAAGTCCTTATTGTAATATTCAACTGTTTTTTCAATCCAAAACGAATAGACTTCTTCTTCACAGAAATCAAGCGATAATAACTTCAGAATTTCACCCACCCGCTTGCGCATGGGTATATGATTGACTTTCATTGTAAAGCCCTGCGGAAGCTCGATTTTAAGATAATCTATAAGCATAGCGTAAATTTCACTCCATCTCCCCATAGAGTCGGTGAGCGTTCCGTCCATATCGAAAATTGCACCCTTGATATTGTTTGTTTTTATAAATTCGGATAGTCCCATTTATTTATTTTCGAAAATCTTTTTAAGTCTATCAACGGCAACCTTAGGAGTACGGTCAGCATATAAAAGCCCGTTTACCTCCAACTGCACGTCGGTGAGCTGGGTATAACAGTATCCCTGAAACTCCGTTTTCGCAATGCCTTTTATAAGCTGTTCAAGCCTCTCGCACAGGTCATCTGCATTCTTTGCGCCGTTGCCGTAACCCCAAGTTTCGCCGTTCGCCTCGTTTACAAACGCTATCCCGCCGAACTCGGTAAACAGCACGGGCTGTCCTTTATAGCTGTGCCCGTCCGCAAACAGCGCCCAGCCCTGCGGGTGCATACCGTCGTAATTTCCGTTATACTTTATCGGGAATTCTTCCGCGCTTTTAATTTCGTAGTCGTGTATCGACAGAATGTCGCTCTCTTCGATATTTTCAAAACCGTCGTTCGTGGATACAAGCCTTGTATCGTCCAGACTTTTAGTAAGATAATAAAGACTTCTGGCAAAGTTCTGCTGGGATTTGTTTGTTTTGATTTCTCTCGCACCCCAGCTTTCGTTCAACGGAACGTACGCTATTACGCTTGTAAAGTTCTTAGCTACGTTTACTATCTCCTGCCATTCGGCGTTGATTGCCTTTACCTCTCTGTCGCAGAATGTATACGCGGACGGCATTTCCGCCCAGACCAGAAAGCCAAGCTCTTCCGCATAGTAATAAAAATACGGGTCTTCTAACTTCTGGTGTTTCCTCGCGCCGTTAAAACCCATTGCCTTTGAAATCTCTATATCCTTCTTCAACGCCTCAACGCTCGGCGGAGTAAGTCCGCTCTCTATCCAATAGCCCTGGTCTAATATCAGCCGTTGGAAAAGCGGTCTGTCGTTCAGATAGATTTTACCGTCTTCTACGCTTATTTTTCTTAAACCTATTCTCGCGTGCGCGCTGTCGCAAATGTTACCGTCTTTATATAAAACGTAATCTACGTTTATGAGGTTGGGGTTATCCACCCACCACAAAAGCTCGCCGAAATCAAACGCGTTATCCGCAAGATTAATACTGTAATTAGTGCGCTTGCCGTCAAGGCTTATGCGCTGTTTCTTTATCCTTTTGTCCTTAAAGGTTAAAACTATTTCAGCTTCGTCCGCTTTACCGTATAGCGTTTCTATGTAGCCGTAAACTCTGCGGTTGTCGATATCCGACTGCAACGAATAATTTTCTATGCAGTCCACGCCGAAAAACTCTATCCAGACACTGCCCCATATCCCGGTATTAGGATAATAGAAACAAGAAAACTGTTCGCCCGTCCAGCTCTGCTTTCCTCGCGGCACCGCCGTTTCAAGCGTGTCTATACAGCGCACCACTATCTCGTTTTCGCCGTCTTTTATATATTCCGTTATATCCGTCGAGAACGGAGTAAATCCGCCGATATGCTTTATGACGTGGTTGCCGTTCACCCACACGTCCGTTTCGTAGTCCGAGGCGGTAAAGCACAACAGCGCGCGCTTGTTTTTTTCGCTGACCGTAAATTTGCGTTTATACCAAACTGTATTGTGCACGGAAGTATCGCCTATTCCGCTCGCCTGCCACTGATACGAAAACGGCACGTTGATTTTACGGTCGTAATTTTGCTTATCGCCGAACCCGAACTCCCATTCGCCGTTCAGGCTCTGCCATATGTCGCGCCTGAATTGAGGGCGGGGGTATTCTTTTCTTTCATATTTCATTTCGTAGTTTCCTCTATATGCCATATCCAACTGCCGCAGTCGGACAAACGCGGATAATGTACTCCCGCGCTCATTAAAGCCTTGCCGCTTGCCATAACGCCAAGCTCTTTTATAGTATAAGTCTTGTTTTCGTCAAGCCCGTTTAACTTTAATAATCTGTCGTGGTCGCACGGGTCGCCACGAAATCTCTCACCCACAACATAGGCTTCGGTTTTATCTTTGGCTACTATCATTTCGCAAAAATAATTAGTTTCGAACGGGTTTGAAAGGCGGTATAAATCACCATTTAAAATCAGTCCGTATATGCGCTTGTAATTTGCTATCTGCTCTTTTACTTGTTCTTTCTCTTCCGCTGTAAGTTTGGTCAAATCCAATTCATATCCCGTTGCGCCAAGCGAGGCTATCGCTCCGCGGGTCTTGAATGGCGTAATTCTTTGCGTCTGGTGGTTGGGACAAGCAGATACGTGGCAGCTCATAGCGCTTACGGGATAACACATAGACGTCCCCCACTGTATCTTGGTGCGTTCTAAGCCGTCCGTGTCGTCGCTCGTCCATATCTGCGGGAAATAATACAAAGCTCCCCCGTCGAACCTTCCACCGCCGCCCGCGCACCCTTCGAAAAACACGTCGGGGAACGCAGAAATAAGTCTTTCCGCCAAATCGTAAAACCCGAGCGTATAGCGGTGCAAAAACTCGCCCTGTCTGTCCGCGAGCAAACTTGCCGAAAAGTTTTCGGTTATATCTCTGTTTTTATCCCACTTTACGTAAGAAATATCGTTTTCTTTTAAAACTTTACTTACCGCATTAAAAACGTAATCAACTATTTCCTTTCTTGTGAAATCAAGAACTAATTGATTTCTGCCGCGGCAAGGCTCTACGCCCTCTTTCTTTATCGCCCAATCGGGATGCGCGCGGTATAAGTCGCTATCTTCGGATATCATTTCCGGCTCGAACCATAAACCGAATTTCATTCCGTTTTTCTTACAGCGGTCTATTATAGGCTTTAATCCGCCTTTGAGTTTTTTATTATTTACGAACCAATCGCCCAAGCCGCTTTTATCGTCGTCCCGCTTCCCGAACCAGCCGTCGTCCAGAACGAACGTGTCTATCCCGAGCTTTGCCGCCTCATCTATAATAGCAAACAGTTTTTCGTTATCGAAATTGAAATAAGTAGCTTCCCAATTGTTTATAACTATGGGTCTGCGTTCGCATACGCGCTTCGGGTCTATTACGTATTCGCGGAAAAAGTCGTGATATGCCCGCGACAGTCCGCCAAGCCCCTCCGCCGAATAACACAATGCGGTTTGCGGAGTTATAAAACTCTCGCCGCCGTCTAACTCCCAACCAAAAAGATAGTCGTTGATTCCGCCCTGCACGCGGATATTTTTATCCGATGTCATTTCAGCCGTAAGCGCGAAACTGCCGCTGTATATCAAATTATACCCGTAGCATTCGCCGCTATCTTCCTCGCATCCTTCCGCAAGTATTGCCATAAACGGATTCATTTGGTGCGAAGAATATCCGCGCGTCGATTCTATCCTCAGCGTCCCTTCCGCAAGCGGAGTAATTACAGGTCTTCTTTCGCTTGCCCAACTACCCGCAAGCCTAAGCGCGGAATACTGTTTATCAATATCGGGCAAATTCGTACAAAACGAGAACGCCTTTTTTAGCTTTATACACGTCTTTCCGGTATTTCGCATTTCCGTGTTTTTTATTAACACATCCGAGTTGTCCGACACCGAATAATTCAAATCTATCTCGATATCCGAAAAATCGTCTTTTAATGTTATAGTCAAGGTATTATCGGCTTTTCTTACGCAAGGCTGACCTTTTATACGCGCTACACCCCCGGATATGGCGTGTTTAACGTATTTGAATGAACTCATAACCGAGCCGTCTTCTCTTTCCGCAATTACCGTTGCCGAACGGAAATCTCCCCGTCCTAAGAAGCCGCACTCCGAAGGCATACAATCCGTTAACATATCCGCATTTATATCTTCGGGATTGGGGGAAAGCTTTTCGCCCTGCGTCTTTATTAAAAACGCAAGGTCGCTTTCTCCTATCTTTTTTCCGTAATACAAATGTTGCAGATAGCCCGCCCTGTTCACAAACATTGCATAGCTGTAATTTTTGCCGCTTAATATAAAGCCATCCGATAGTTTATCAAAATATATCATTGCATTATCCTTACAGATAAAATTTAATCTCGTACTCTTTGTTTACGTCGATTTTCAGAGGTACGGAAATTACGCCGCCGTCGGGCGCGTTCTGTTCGGTATTCAAAGGGAATACCAAGCTATGCTTTTTGGCTTTGACAAAGCCTACCTCTTCGCCGTTCACCGTAACTTTTTTAACGCTGTCCGAGTCCTTTAACAGGTGATATTTAAAAGTGATTTCGCGCTTTTCAAAGCACTTTTCGCCCTCGAATTTACCTTCTGCTGCGTGCAGTTTTATAACGTAAGCGTTGCAATTTTCACAATAGTACGCCACGTATGCGCTCTTGCGGTATTGACCGAGCTTATACGCCGTAGTTTCGGTATCGTCCTCGTATAAATAGCCGCTGTCTTTTGCCTCTTTGCAGGGGTAGAAGTCGTAGACGAGCTTATCCCATTTCTGCTCTTTTGTATTATGAGCCTCGTATGCAAGCGGTATAAGCGCGCCCAAACGCACGAACAAAGGCGTTTCTCTTAAACCGTATTTGCGCGATATGTTTTTTCCGCCGTTATGGATTTTGCCTGTAAATAAGTCAAGCCATTTACCTGACGGAAGATATGTTTGCGTTGTATCTTCCGTATTTGTTTCGCAGTAAAAAAGTCCGATTGCCGCTTCGCCGCCCGCCTGAAAGTACTCTATTTCGACTTTATGCGGCTTGTCGCCATCTATGGTTTTCAGATGAAAATTCATTGCAGAATGCAAAGTTTTATCTTCAAATACTTTTTCACCGTCTATCCACACGGTTGCGCCGTCGTCGCAACGCACAATAAGCTCTACGTCCCTTACAAACATTACCTCAGTTTCAAATCGTGCGGAAAAATTATATACAGGCACTCCCTTTTCGGGCGAGGTATGGTTTAAAACTATATTGAGTTGTTCATATTCGGCATTTGCAATTGGCTCGCCTTGCAACTCCGTTCCGTTGTAGTAGATGGCTTTTACAGGCTTTAAGAAATTTTTCTTTGCAACCGGCAAAGGATTTTTGCCCGCAATCGGCTTAAATAAAATATCGTTGCCGAGCATATATTCATCAGTCAGTTTTACAGCCTTTATATCTTCGGGATATTCCCAGCCTAATGACTTAAATATCGGCTCGCCATTCTCATAGGCTTCGTATGCGTTTTTATAAATTACGGGAAGTAATCTATAGCGTAAATTGTTGTATTCTCTTACTATATCGAGCGTTTCCTCATCGTAAGCCCACGGCTCGCGGAAGCGCTCGACAACATTTGTGCAGTGCGGGCGGAACACGGGCGAAAGCGTGCCGTACTGCATCCAACGGATAAACAATTCTTTATCAGGATTGCCTATATGTCCGCCGCAGTCCGAATTAATATACGGCAAGGCATTATTGCCCGTTCTTATCATCGAATCAATTTCCTGCGCAAGCGCATCAAAATCGCTTTGGATATCTCCCGTCCACTGCACCGAATAACGGTGGCTTGCACTTGAATAGATTTTTACATAACAACCGTTTGCGATATTGTCTACGTTGCCCATAATAACGGGACGGCGGTAAATATTTTCATTTCCCGATTTTTTCTGCCAGAAAAGACGCGTAATTTCGTCAAACAGATAAAGACCTAAGGTTTCGGGATTTACGCTCTTTGCGGGCGAAACAAGTTTGGTCCCCCAATTTCTGTCGTACCACCATATGTCCAGACCCAAATTCATAATCGCCTGCAAATTCTTTTCGCGGTAGGCAATTTCTTCGGGCGCGAAAACCTGCTTGCCGTCGACCGGTTCGGGGTGGTCGTTGAACATTACCTCCACGCCGTGCGCGTGCGCAAAGTCCAAAAACCTTTTCATATCGGGAAAAAGTTTGGTATTGATATCGTAGCCCCATCCGTTTTCGCAGGAACGCCAATCGGTGTCTATAACCATTACGTCCAAAGGCACGTTATGCTTTTCGTAATCTAATATAAGCTGTTTCGCCTCTTCTTCCGTATAGGCGTAGTATTTAGAGTTCCAACCGCCGAGCGTGGATAAACGCACAAGCTCGCACCTTCCCGTAAGTTCTACGTAGAGTTTTCTAAGCTTCTTTGCGTTCTTTTGACATAACAAAAGATAAACGTCTTGCACGTTTTCTTCTACTTTATATTCGCCCTTGCGGTCGGCGGAATATCCGCCCTCGGGTACGATAATTCTCGGCGTGTCCGATATTGCGAACACTTCGGGAGTTTTATCCAATGCGGGTAGCTCTCCCGAATTTGCAAGTTTTTTATAAGTATAAACCTTTTGCCCATTCTTTTCAAGCCTTACGCCCGTAAGCGATTTGGCGTTTTCGGGAATATATAATTCGTATTCTCCGAAACAAACAACGCCGTCGTTTTCTGAATATTCGACGTCATCTTTATAATCAGTTTTATTCGGCATGAAAAAAGTATTGTCATCGCAGAATTTGCCGTTTTTTGCATATTCTATGCGTACAATATCTTCGTTTAAAAGCTGTACTCTTATGCTGTTAATAATAAATTGATTCATAATATCAGTATTCCCCATTTCAGAAAACGCACCTCGGGTTGCCCACACCTATGCATATTGCCGCATTCTTTACGAAAGGAAGCCAACCGTCCGCGCCTTCGGCTTTGTTTGCGGCTAAACGTATGAGCGTACCGCTGCCCTTGAACTCGTCGTTGCCGTCTATAAACCGCGGCTTGCCGTTTTTATCCTCGAAATAGAAAGATACGTTAAAGCCTTTGCGCACTATTCTGACGTATATGCCGCCGTTTTTTCTGAACAGAGTCGTATACTCAGTCTTTGCGGATTCTACCGAACCCGACTGCAACCTTTTATAAGTAAGACCTTTGGTGTTATAGCCTATACCGAAGTTATACCAGCCGTCGCCGTTAAGCGTTTCCGTCCTGTTGAGATTGTAATTGGTCTGCACCTTGGCGGCTTCGGGAAATTCGCTTATTCCCTTCCCGTCCTTATTCGTCCATCCCACGAACATGCGCACCGTGAAGTCGGAGGATATATCGTCGAAATCAGAGGACGGCGAGATAGACTTCGTTACCAAAATATTTCCGTAATCGGACAAATCGGGGAGTTTTACAGGCTCAACCGAGCTGTCTTCAAGCTCTGAATAGGCTATTTCGGTGCTACAGGTTTTATCGGTGAAATATCCTCCGCACGAGCTGCAATAATAGAAATTTTTGTACTTTCCGACCGTTTCATCCTGAAACTGCGCCGTGTGCGGACGCTTGGTTATGGTAATCTTTTCAACGGATATAATATTCAAGCCGTCGCCGTCCGAAAACAGCTCGCCGCATTCCGTACACTTATAATGCTCGAAATTACCTTCGTTTTTGCAGTCGGCGTCTTTTTGCGCAACTTTGGTTATCGTATGATTGCACGGCGCATCCGTTTCGTCCTTACACGCCGTAAACGTTGCGGCAAGCCCGAACGCCATAACGATTGCGGCGACGACTGCCGCCTGTCTTTTTATTTTCATAATTTTTCTCCTGATTAAAAAATAATGGGGGAACACAATACAAAATTAATTATATCGTCGTTTTCCCCCGTCAATTTACCGTTTGAATTTACTCCTTGCCACCGCCGAACGAAATTCCTTCTATAAAGAATTTCTGACATATGAGATAGACTATGATAAGCGGAAGCATAGAAAGCAACGCCGTCGCGCATTGGAACGCATAATCGAAGTCGCCTTCCATCATATAGTTTACCGATTGTTGCACCGCAAGCTGCAACGTCCACAGGCTCTTTTCGTCGACAAGATACATAAGCGCACCCGCATAGTTGTTGTAACCGCCTACGAAACCGAATATGAACTGCGCTATAAGCGCGGGCTTGGAAAGCGGAAGAACTATCGTGAAAAATATCTGCCAGAAATTCATTCCGTCTATTCTCGCCGCCTCAATTATCTCACCGCTTATACCGTCAAGATACGGCCGCAGAAAGAAAACCGTGCTTGCGCTTGCAAACAGTCCCGGCACAACGAGCGGCAGAACTGCCTGCCACCCTTCCGTCCAACCAAGGTTGTCATAGAACATATATCCTACGAATCCGAATGCGCCGAGCGGTATGAACATAAGCGTTACCGTGAACATAAACAGCGAGTTTTTAAACGGAAACTTACCCTGCCAATAGCAATATGCAACGAGAAGCGATTGCAATAGCCCCGACGCGAGCGGTATGAGCGTTATCCACATAGTATTCAGAAAACCGCGCAACAGCATCGGAATACCGCCGATGTTAAAGGTCTTGTTGGTAAACAGCCTTTGATATCCCTCTAATGAAAATTCCTTCGGCCACCAGATAAAGCTTGTTGCCGTTTCGAATTCCGATCGCGGCGTAAACGACGAGATAAGAATTATCATAAACGGCGCCAAAATCCACAGCGTATACAGTCCGAGAACGACGTACGTAGCTATACGCCCTACCGAAACGGGCTCGCGCTTTTTACGGGGCTTGAAATTGCCGTCGGAGGATTTCAGTCCGTCCGATTGTATATTATTTAGTATTCTTAAAGCTTTAGTCTGCATATCAACCCTCCGAAGCCTTGTTGCGCGCACGGATTATCGGGAACGAGATAAGGAACGTAACGGCAAACAGGAACCAGCTCATAACGGCGGCGTACTCCATTTCGTCGTTAACGACGCCTTCCAGATAAATGTAATAGTTTACCGTAAGTCCTATGTTGTCAGGTCCTGCGGTCTGCTTCCAGTCGAGCGGAGCAAGCACGAGCACGCTGTCGAAAACCGCAAGTCCTTGCGTAACGCTTGCAAGCAGCAAAAACAGCAGTACGGATTTTATTCCCGGAAGCGTAATGTGCCAAAACTTGTAAAAAGCGTTTGCGCCGTCTAGCGAAGCCGCTTCGTAAAGAGCGGGATTTACGTTCTTGAGCGCGGCTTTGAACATTACTATACCGTAGGCGGGAGCCTGCCACACTATCGTTACGTACACGCAGACAATCAGCCGCATAGGTCTGTCGGAATCGTTCAGCCAGTCGATATTCTGTCCGAGTATGGAATTGAGAATACCCAAATCTTTATTGAACACCCACATCCACATTATTGCTACGGCAACTCCCGAGCAGATATACGGTATAAAGAAGATTATCTGCAAAATCTTTGCGCCTTTAACCTTTTGTTCGAGCAGTACCGCTATAACGAGCGATATCAACAGAGTAATAATCTGCGAGGTTGCAAGTATGAGCGTGGATTTCCACGAACCCCAAAATTTCGGATCTGTGAATACCTGCCTGAAATTATCGAAGCCGTTCCATTCCATCGTCGTTATATCGTTTGCCTGCATATCGGTAAACATAGAAATAAACGACAGTACGACGGGAAAACCGTTAAAAAGAAAATATGCTATTATCGGCGTAAAAACAAGCGCAAGGCACAGCCAGCTTACAGGCTTCCACCTTATTTTACGCTTGGGTACGCACTCGGCGACTGATATTTTTTCAAGCGCTTTTATGCCGCCCATTATCTTATCCCCTTAATTACGCAAAACATATCGTTTAAAGCCGTTTTTGCTGCTGCGGCTCTTTCCTGCTCGAATGCGGAAAGCTTTTTCTTCCCGCGTCTTACTTCCTCGTTAAACGGGTTTGACCAATTCGTTACCCAGCTTCCGTTTTCAAAATACCCCCAGTCGCCCCTGCCTGCGTTTACCGAAACCTTAGCTACGGCGTACAGATTCTTGCCTTGCGAAATTTCATCGTTCTTGGCAAAATCCGCGCCGAAAGCCGTTTCGACCGCTACGGGGAATGTCGTGGTTTTTGCAATGTATTTCTGTCCTTCGGTTGCAACCCAACTGATAAAGTTCCAAGCGGACTGATATTTTTCGGGGTCGGAGCAGGCGGGGATAGCAAGAGCCTGACAAATGCTTGCCGAAGTGCTGCTGCCGATTATCGGCGTGCCGTCCACCTTCTTTATATCGCCGGTGTACACCTCGCCGTCATAAGTTTCGCCTATAACCTTTAAGTGCTCGTTCTTGAAATCGTTCGCATCGTTTCCCGAATAATACACGCTTCCGCCCTCGTATTCGCGATACGTTTCGGGTAAGCAGATATTAAAGTCGGGGTTTGACATTCTGTTTTCCTCAAATTCGCTGCCCCTTGTCATTGCAAGCTCGCCGTTGTTAAACCAAATCTTGGCTTTGCCCGTATCGGGGTCCGCTACTCCGTAACCCTTGTAAGTTTTACCGCCGCGCTCGTCGACTACCGTATCCGTAGCCACTTGCAACGAAATGTACTCCTTAATGGCGTTATACTGCGACTCTATGGCGTAAATCCCGTCCATAGTTGCGATATCGGTTTGATTGACCTTATCCTCGTAACGCACTATTTCACCGGCGGCATAGGTTGTGCCGTTTATAACCGTGCCGTTCTTTGTTACTATATAATTAGCGCTTGTGTCGAGAAGCGTAAAATCGTATTCCCTGCCGTTATAACCCATAACGTCGCCGCCCACCGACCAGCCGTAATTAAACCAATATTCAGAAACAAAGCCGTATTTAGTCGGAGATTTCGTACCCGTTACAGAGCCGTCGTTATGCTCGGGCGAAAAATATTTCAAAATATTTCTCTGCTCTTCCCAATTCATACCTATACAATTATTGAACACCTTGTAAACGTCGTTGCCTAAAAGGTTTTTGGACTTTTTCATACCTGCAACGGGCGCATCTTTATACTCCGCATAACCGTGGGGTTTGAGATTTGCGCCGTTATCCGCGTTATATTTGTCAAGTTCTTCTTCGGGTACAGATATGATATTGATGCCCTGCGACTTAAAAATTTTCTCGTTGTACCAGTTAAAATGTGCGTTGGAAGATACGGGTACGGCAAGAAGGTTTTGCCCCGCGCCTATAACGTGCTTTGGCTGACCGGCGCCCTTCTTTGCGTCCGGATTGCGAGTCATACGCCACCAGTCCATAACGCTGTCGGAAATGGTATTGTTTTTAAAATCATCGTCATTTTTCGCATATTTTTCGAGACTGAGCATATATCCGTCGGGACATTTGCGGCCATCGGCTTTATATGCAAAGTTTACGAACGTATTTGAAATACTGTCGGTAACCATTACGACGTTATACGCCTCATCCTTGCTTTTTGTAAACGTGTTGGGGCTCGTATTCGTACCTAATTCTACGTTAACGTAAGTATTGTCGGCTTCATAACCGGCGCCGTCGTTATAAGCGCCGACAAGTTCCAGCCAAGCGGCCTCGGATTTAGAGTTATTGCCGCAAAGGAAGGATATCTGCGTCCTATCGCCGACCGGCTTATCGCCTGCCGGGGTTTTGCTGTCGCCGCAGCCCGCAACCGAAACTGCGGTAACCGCAGTCAGGCAAGCCGCTAAAACAACCGATAATTTTTTCTTCATAATTTTCACCTCGTACCGTTTTTTATATTTAAATTAATCTATTACGATTTTATTTTTTAGAAGTATATTCTCCGAGCTTGCACCGACGAGAATTTCGAAAACGCCGCCGTGTACCGTCCAACAATCCTTTGCTACAGAGTAATAAGCAAATGCCGACCTGTCGAGTGTTATTTCAACGCGCGTTTTATTACGGGCTTTAACAAATACCTTTTTAAAAGCTTTAAGCTCCTTATAAGGGCGGTAAACCTCCCTCGTTATTTCGCGCACGTAGACCTGCGCGACTTCCTTACCGTCTATATCCGATAAGTTTTCTATGTCGAAGCACAGCTTTACGTCATTTCCGCACTTTTCGACCGAAAGATTACAGTAAGAAAACTGCGAATAGGAAAGTCCGAAGCCGAACGGAAACAGTACGGGCACGCCGAAGGTATCGAAATAGCGATATCCCACGTTCAGCCCCTCGCTGTACAGCATTACGGCTTCGTCCGAATAAGCGTTTTCCGCAGGAACGTCCTCCAAAGCAAGCGGAAAAGTTTCGGTAAGTTTTCCGCTCGGGTTTACTTTGCCCGTCAAAACCCTTGCAACCGCCTTGTTTACGTATTCTCCGCCGTAGCCCGCCCAGACAACCGCGTCAACTTCGTCTATCCAGCCGCTCATATCCACAGCCGCGCCGGCATAGACGACGACTATTATTTTTTCGCTTGCCTCCGCGAGAGAAACAATCGCAAGCTCCTCTTCCTTTGAAAGCTTTATCTGCTGTCTGTCCGCGCTCTCGTATTCGCACGTGTTGGGATTGCCTACGCATATTACCGTACAATCGGCTTTCGCTGCCTCGGCTACCGCGTTTTTGAGATTGCTCAGATTTGCCTGATGCCCCGTCGCTTCCCACACGCTGTCGGTGTAATACGCATCCGCACCCTCGTTTACAAGCGCCGTTGCGAGAGCCTCGAATTCCCGCTCGGGGTAGACGTTAGACGAACCGCCGCCGAAATAATAATTTTTCGCCGCCGCGCCCGTAACAACCGTTTTCCCTCCTTTAATAGGAAGTACTCCGTCGTTCTTTAACAGAGTTATACCCTCTTCTTCTATTTCGAGGGCGACCGCCCTGCGCTGTTCGAGAGTCATATCCGATTTGCGGAGCTTACTCTCACTTTCACACCTTTCGGCAAGGGCAATTACGCGCGCCGCGCTTTCGTCAAGCTTTGCCGCATCCAATTTATCGGCTTTATCGAGCATTTGCTTTTGATGTTCCGCATTGTACGGCATCTCCCAGTCAAGCCCTGCGTTCAAGCTCGCCTCGCTGTCCTTAACCGCTTCCCAGTCCGACATAATCATTCCTTCAAAGCCGAACTCCTCTCTCAATAAGGAATAAAGCTTTTTATGCTCGGACATTCTTACCCCGTTTACGAGATTGTAAGCGGACATAACCGTCCAGGGCTTTGCTTTGCAGGCGATTTCAAAGGGCTTAATATAAATTTCCCTCAGCGTTCTTTCGTCCACCTCGGAGCTTATCCAATGCCGCGACCTTTCGCAGTTGTTCGCACAATAGTGTTTGAGCGCGCATCCCACGTGCATGCTCTGCACGCCCTCTATGTATTCTTTCGCAAACTCGCCCGCAATCAGCGGGTCCTCAGAAAGATATTCGAAATTTCTGCCACAGGTGGGCAGTCTTTTTATGTTCACGCCCGGCGCAAGCAGTATATCGACCTTCTGTTCTATACAGTCGTTGCCGAGACTTTTGCCCATTTTATAAGAAAGCGCCGTATCCCAGGTTTGCGAAAGCATCTGAAACGAGGGATAAGCCACGGATTTTATACAGTCGTGCTGTTCCGTCGTAGTTCTGTCAATAGGTTGACGAAGCCCTACGGGACCGTCTGAAACGACGAATTTGTATATTGCCCCGTCCAAGTCGTAATTAGTCCAGAAGTCCGCGCCCATTACAAGCTTTACCTTCTGCTTCGCCGTCAGTTTTTTTATATCCATTTCTTTTCCTTTTTTCGTCTGCGCGGGGAATATTCCCCGCGCAACGATTTATTTTTTTAAGTTCGTTTATTCAGCGGTGTCGGGTTGATTGGGAAGCTTGCCTTTATAAGTATCCGCATCCGCCAATTCGAACGACACTTTGTTGTAATCCGTAATCGCAGCGTCTTCGCCTTTATTCGGCACACCGGTTGCAGCAACGCCTACTTCGCATTTAACGTCCGCATATTTTTCGGCAAAGGTTCTGCTACCGATATAATCGTCGCCGAGGAATACGTGAACGACGTTTTTGACCCTTAAAAGCGTGAGCCTGAGAGTACCCGCTTCTATTGCGGCAAGATATTCTTCCGCCTTTGCGCACGCCTGGTGAGTTGTGTCGCCTTCAACGGTTTCCTTTAAGAAAATCAAATCCTGCCAACCGGAGCCTTCTGCTTTATTCGAGTTCCATAAAGGGTCGTCGGCGAACTGCACTTTTTTGGAGCCTTCAAGGCGGACGTAAACCAAATCATTCATTCCGTCGCCTACGAAGCGTACGACTACGCCCTGATTACTGGTTAACATATCTTTATTTAAAACAATGCTTGCGGCTACGTCGTCGTAAGTTTCTTTCGTTACGAATTCTCCGCAGTCGTTTGTAAAGCCTATGACCGCAGTTGTTTCATTATTCGCTTGCGAGAAGTCGAACTTACCCCAGGGAGTAAGCGTATTGAACGTATCCGCTTCAAGCGCGATTGCAGTAGTGTATTCAGCGTTTTCCCCAACCGTTATTTCCGCAGTCAGATATCCGGCTATCTTTACCGTCCATACTGCGGCAGGGATTTCGATAACCGAAAGCATAAGCACGCCGTTCTCATTGGTAAGCGTTGCCGTTACGTCGTCCAAACCGCCCGAGGAAAGCGTGACTTGCGTTCCCGCCGTCAAAGCGTTGTCGCTTACGCCGTGCTTTTTGCCCGTTATTTGCGCATCAATACTGCCTTTGACAATTTCTTCAAAAGTCGCCGCAACGGTCGTGTCGCCCGTTACCGCAAAGGTATATTGCATACCATCGATTTGAGAAGTAACGTCCGTGCCGTTAACGGTAAGCGTTTTGAGAATATATCCCTGCGAGGGGGTTACGGTTATCGTTACGGTATCGCCGATGACCGTATTCTGCGATACGGATACCGTACCGTTTGCGTCGGACGGCGTTTCGTTCGTTATCTCAACCGTAGGTACGGAAACGTTTTCGGAAATTTCATATTTCCACTTAGAGCCCACTACCGCGTCGTACGAGAACAAGCCGAAGCCCATTTTACTGTTTTCGTATTTGTCGGGCAAATCCGCTCTGCCCTTGAACTCGCCGTCGAGATAAACGAACAGCGACTTGCCAGAGCGAAGAACTTTAAGCTCTATTCCGGTTTCGGAATTGTATTTTTGAACCTCCGCATCCGTTACGTTTCTGAATTCCACCCATTCCTTTTCAAAAACCGTTCTCAGTCCAATCGACGCATCGTTATTATCCGAAAACAGTTCGGGTCTGAATTGAAGGCGGGCGTCCCCGTCTATGTTTATGTTGAGTATTGCCGCTTTTCCGTCTTCGAACCGCAATATAATGCCCTGCTGTTTACCGCCGTTCGTGGTAAAACCGCCTTTGATTATTACGGAAACGGAAGCGTTTGTAAACAAGCATTCCTTTGTGACTGCGTTTAATGATGCTCCGGGACCTTCCCATTCTATATAAGGTTCACTATCGTTTACGTGCGCCAAACCGTGTCCACTGTGGTCCCAGCGCACTATTTCAAACGCGTCGTATTCGAACACTATTTCGGTGAGATTTTCATCGATTATTATTTCCTTTGAAATATAACCGTCAACGCTTACCGTATATCTGCCTTTTATAACTTCGCCCGTTATTTTTCCATTCGTAACCGTATACTCCGTTCCGCCGAGCGCAACCTTTGTTCCGTCCGCAAGCGCAACCGTCGCGCCGAGCTTTTTACCCTTTACCGAAATGTTGATATTGATAGGCTCTTCCTGTACAAACGCCGCCGCAACGTTGATTGCCGCTCTGTTTGCGACAATCGTAAGTTTGCCCGCATTCACATCGTTATATCTGTCCTCGCCGTCTACTGTAAGCGAATCAAGCTTATATCCTTCGGGCGCGTCAAACGTCAGCTCGATTTCTTCGCCGAACGAGTATTTATCCTTTTGAGGATTTGCGGTAACGGTGCAATCCGCGCCTTCGGGCTTGGTTACGTCTATATCGAGCACGCTTTCGAGCGCGGGAATCGATTTTGTAATTTCGTAAGTAAACTTTGCGTTGCTTGCCGCATTGAATGCAAAGTAAGCAACCTGTACGGGTTTATCGGCGTAGCCGTCGGGGAGAGCGTATTCGCAGATATACTTGCCGCCGAACATAACGGTCAATTTACCGTCATTTACTACGGTAGTAAGTCTTACTCCTTCCTCCGATTTAATGCCCTGCGTATCTGCTGCGGACAGCTGATAAAAAGGTTTTTCGCCGTACTGCGTTCCCGTTACGTCTTCGCCGAAAAGGCAGTTTTCTTTGGGGAAGAAATCCCATGCTTCGGCGGTGAACTGTATGTTGCCTAAGCCGCCTTTTTCGTTTGAGGAGTCGCCGTTATGATAGCGTACGACCATATGCTTACCGTCGGAGAATTTGAGAATTATTCCCTGCGTACGCCAATTATGAGTACTGTTATTGTAATTGACGTCGAAGCTTGCCGAAACCCCGTTATAGCTGTCTTTAGTAATAACGTTTAGCGTCTGGTCGCCCGTGTGCTCTCTGAAAAGTATATAGGGATTAGCATCGTTTGCGTGCGTCAAATCGTGCGAAGCCGAGTCCCAGCCCGCAAACAAACCGAATACTTCATAGTTTAATGTTATACCGTTAGCTCCGCCTATCGTAGCCTCTTCGCCTTCTTCTTCGAGAAGTATCTCGTATTTTTTCGTTTCGTAGCCCGATTTTGAAATAGTAAGCTCATAGCTTTCGCCTACCGGCACGTTTTCTATTGTATAAACGTATTTGCCGTCCTTAACGCTGCCCTCAACGTCCGCGTCCGCGTCTATTTCAACCTTTACGCCATCGGCGGAAACATACTCGCCTGACTTATAAAGTCTTACCGAACCGGTTACGCTGCCGTATTTTATCTCGGCTTGCTGTTCGGTAGCTCCGCATTCGCACTCGCCTGCAACATATACGTGTCCTTCTCTCGTGCTTTCGTCGGGCGTGTCGTCGTCGGGGCAAACCATTACGTGGGTGTCGCCGTCGTTTTTAAGCTGCGTATAGCTGTGCTCGTGTTTGCTGCACCCCGCAGCACCCGCCGCCACTCCGCAAGTGAGTGACAAAACCGCAAATGGAATTGCCCATTTAAGTTTTTTGTTCATACTTTTCTCCTTATCTTTTTGAATTTTATTTTAATATATCCGTAAAATTTACGGTACTTTTATTCGAATCCGAATTCAACGTCGATAGTCAGCTTACCTTCGGGGTCCTTTACGTCGAACTCGTAAGAGCCTCCCGATTCCCTGAGCTTTGCAGTATAATCTTCGCCGTTTACCGTTATGCTCTTAACGATTGCGCCGTTGCGGGGTTTTACCGTAAACGTCGTTGTGCCCCAGCCGAATATTTTATCCGAGCCGCTTTTCGCCACCACAGTGCCCTTGCCTTCGCCGCTGTAATTTACCGCGTAATCATACTGCATAAGCCCGCCTTTATCGAAGCGGAAATACGTGTCGGGCGCGAGCCAGCCGATACCCGGCAGCACCTTTTCCGACCAGCGCGACCATATACGCGTTTCGGTTATTTTGTCGGATACGTCCTCGCCCTCGTATTTAAGCGAGAAGATGTGCACGGGGTCGATTCCCACTTTCAGTTCGGAAGGGTCGGAAACGTCCCAGCCCGCAAGCTCCAAAAACGCCCACGGAATAAAGCTTTCAATAGTGTAACCCGTACAATCGGGAGTGTTTACCTTTCCGCCTATCTGCTGCGCAGCCGTAAGCGGCATTTTATCCTTCGTGGTGTGTATGTCGAACCCGCTCGACTGGTCGGGAGCGACGCGCATATTATTTACCGAGCCGTCCGCCTGCACGTCGTATTCGATAGTCTTGTGCTTGCCCTCTTCGCCGTAACCCACGGGACCTATATACATTTCGAGACAGCTGTTGGTCCAGGAGCCTCTGTCGGGGTTGACCCAGATGTTGGAACCCGTTTCCTCTACCTTTCCGCCGATAAAAATACCCTTTTCACCGACGAAAGACGCAAACTCTATCTTCGCGCTCTGCGTGGCGTTAGGTTTGTCTTCGGCAGTCAGCCAACGCACGTTTTTCCACTTTTCTTCGTCAAACTTGCCGTCGATATTCATCCCCTCGTCGCAGTCGGGTCTTATAACGTTTGCACTGTTGTCGAAGGTGTAAGGATTAGGGTCGGGGATTATATTGATTTTCTCGCCCGAGCAGCCCGAAAACGCAACGGAAAGCGTTAATGCACATATTGCGGCAGCGCCGCTTTTAATCAGCTTTTTCATACCTTTCCTCCTTACGCTTTACCCAAAATTTTTATTTCGGATAAGCCTACTTTGCTTTGGTTTTCGGGCAATTCGACGGTTATCTTTATATTCGTTACCGCTACGTCGTAGAATTCCGCGAACGCCGCCGCACCAGAACTGACGTACAAAATCTCTTTGTTGCCGACGCCGCCCGTTCTGCAATACCTGTCTAAGTCGAACTTAACGTCGCGTATGACTCGTACGCTGCCGTCCCCGAGAGTGAACTCCATTCTCGGTATATTAAAGAATATTTCCTTTCTCTTGGCGGAGTTGTAAACCATAACCGCGCGCACCGTTTCCGCCTTATCGAAAGCGAACTCGAACGTTGCGGTCTTGCTAATTTTTGTTTCGCGGATGTAGTCCATAAACGTTTCATCCGCGTCCTTATGCACGGACAGCAGTCCATCGGTTAAATATTCGAGCTCCGCGCTTTCGTCAGTGCAGGTAAGCGTTGCCTTTGAAGCGATGTTCTTATAACCGCTGACTTTTTCGGGCAGAGGCTGAACGCTGTCGGTGGGTCCGTTCACGTAAGGCACCGTCATATCGTTGCCGTCCTTATCCTTTACGGTTATCCACTTAACTTCGTCGATTGCAGCGTATCTGTTCGACCCGCCCTCGCTGTAATCTTTGTGACGGTGATAGGATATATAGAGCTGGTCGCCCGAAGTAACGAACGAATGATGCCCGGCGCCCGAGATACTCTCGCTGCCCGTCGTCGACGAGCAGAGAAGAAGTCCGCCCTCGTCCTCTCTCAGCTTTCTGAAATCGCCGAGCGGACTGTCCGAAACCGCCATTCCTACCTGATAATCGCTCGTCGAGTAGTCGTTAACGGAGAACGTGAAGTAATAAAGCCCCTTGCCGTTTCCGTCCTCGTGATAGAGCATACTCGCACCCTCGTTACATACCTCACCGTATTCGTACGTTACGTTATCGTCGGAACCGTCGCGCCAATCCTTTATTGTATAAAATCTGTCGGCGGTTATATACTTTGCCGTTTCCCACTTGGGTTTAAGCCAGTTTTCCATTTCGACGCCGATGTTTATATTCCACGCCGCATTATGCTCGAGCTTGAAATACATATATTTTTTATGATAGCTCTTGCCCGTTGCCTCGTCCACCGTAGGCACGGGGTCAACATAGGGATGCGGGTCTATCGTCTGGAAATACCTTGCCTTCGGCTTTTCGTTGTAAATCCCGCCTGCGCCGACTTCATTTTTATAGAGAAGCTTACTCAACTCGTCGGGGGCGAACAGACAGTAGTCGGCGTAAAAATGTCTGAAAGCCGCTTCGTAATATACGCCGTCTTTTTCGATGAAAGCGTATTCTCCGCTTTTTGCTTGGTCCTCGGTGATTTCTTTATTATTGTTCCTGTTGAGATTATGAACGTTTTCAGTGCCGCAACTTTCTGCGTTTCCAAAATTAATGAGATTGAACGGTCCCTCAGGCGAAGCCGACGTAGCCGCGTACATACAGTATGCTGTCAGACCTCCGTCCACGTCGCCGCCCGTTTCCGTAATTGCGCCTTTTTCGTATTCTTTGTACGGAACGCTGCTGAAAAACAGATAGTAAAGCTTAGTATCATCATCGTATATGACCTCGGGCGCCCAACGGTACTCACCCGAACCGAGAACGGCGTTGAGCGTTTCGTCCGTAGTTTTAAGCACTACGGTTACGGGCTCCCATACGGCAAGGTCTCTTGAACGCATAGTCTGTAAATTGCTCGTACCGTACATATAGTAATATCCGCTGCGGGCAGTATCGTCCAAAATCTGCGGGTCTGGGTATCCCTGTTTCAGGCTATTGCTGTAAAACAGTGAATTGTTGTACACAATTTCGCCTTTAATGTCCTTGTTTTCGCCCTTGTAAGCAGACAGCTCGTACTCGTCAATAATATCGGTGTTACAAGCCGTTAACGCACACGGCGCAACCATAGCCAAAGCAAGAACCGCCGCCGCAAGGCGTTTGACTGAATTTTTCATCATTTTCTCCTTGATTTTTATTTTTCGGTTATTCCACAGCCTGCCTCAACGAGCGCATCCGTGAATACTTTATAATTTTCGGTAGTCGGGTGAACACCGTCTCCGAGCATAGCCGTTGTTACCTTTGAACAAGTGTCTACACACGTTATCCAATCGTACTTTGCGCACCACTCCGCCATGTATACGTTGGTTTCCGAAACATTTTGCGCATACGAAGTATCCGAGCGTTGTGTGATGTTAAACCAGTAAATATTGCTCGAAGGATATTTTGAATGCATAAGCATAAATAAGCGCGTAAGACTGTCTTGTGTATCCGAAGTCAAATCGTGCACGTCATAGAAATTATTTGTTCCTACGTGCATTACTATGTTCTTCGGCGCAGTCGAGCCTATAACGGTTGAATACGCCGCCTCCCAATGATAGGAAGTCGTCGAGCTGATACCTGCGTGCAAGACATCTTTGCCCTGCGCAAAGCTGCGCATATATTCGCCGATAAAGTGATTATCCATAAAGCTGTCGCCTATGAAAAGCGTTGTATTTGCGGTTACTTCCTTACATAGTTCAGCGCGCTGCGCCACGTCGAAACGGCTCAAATCGTATAATCCCGTAGAGTCCTCGGCAAATTTCAGATATTCTATTTCCACCTTGAAAACCACGTTGAAGGTCTCGCTCTTTGCGCGGACGTTTACTTCTTTATCCTCGCGTTTTACGGGCGTCACCGTGTTGCCATCGATTTTTATACTCGAGGTATCGTACGTATAGGTCAGGCTCTCCGCCTTTTCCGGCTTACTGAATACGGGCTGAATTTCCGCAAACGTGCAGCTTCTGTCCTGCGTTATAAACACCTTTAAGTCGTCTATGCTCAGCGTTCCGTAATCGGGCGTATTGTTCTCTTCGGGTTTATCCGTACAGCCCGCCGCAAACGCACAAATCGTTAGTGCCGTTACCGTCGCCGCCAAAACCGCTTTGAATTTAAGTTTCATAACTTATCCTCCGAAAATTCGTTATTTTTATTTTGTCCCGCATAAGACTTGTTTTTAACCGCGCTCACTACGCAGTAGACCGCCGTGCGAACGAGCAACAAGCCTGCGAAAATAAATATCATATACGGGTGTATTACCCTTGCCGCAACAAACCAGCCGCATATAAAAGTTACCAGCGCCGCAACGAAAGCCGAAAACCACACGAACGAGCACACCGTCTTATAACAGCCCGCAAAGCTCTTTTGCCAGCCGTCCTTTACCGCCTTGCCTGCAAGCCACATAACCGCGCCGAGCAATATGGGAATAATCACAAGCATAGGCAGCTGTGAAACCGCGCTTACGAAATACGATGTAAACGTATAACCTGCCGTATCGTAATAAGTATCCTTTATGAAGCCGTGTATATCGTTTACTTTTCCGTCGGCACATTTCACAAAATAACCGCCGAACACGACGGGAACTCCGTTGTCCGTTTTAAACGAGCCTGCGCACATATCGTCGAAAACGTAAAAATAATATGCTTTACCGCTTGCTATATAGTTTGCGTAATAATAATCCCGCAACACCGGCGCCTTAGCTCCGGAATAAACCGAGGTCGCTTTTGTATAATAATTTTTTACGTACAGGTAATAAACCTGCCTGCCGTAATCGTCCGCCGCACCGTCGAGCGCGTCAAGCTCTTTTTTCAACGTTTCGTCGGAATTTAAAAACTGTTTGTATGATTTTAATTTCTCTTCGCTGAGTTCAAGCTCGCGGTCGGTATAACGCGTTACCAATCTGTAACCCTGCTTTTCCGTATCCGATAACTTTATCCACTCCCCGTAAGCTATCTCGCTCTCGCCCTTTATTGCTACCTGCGTAAATTCTATAAGCGTATCCGAAGGTCGGGTGTCGACAATCAGGTTATAACCGTTTTTCTTATACGCCACGTCTTCTTCATTAGAATAAGTGTTGATAACCTTTCCGCTTGTACACTTATGGTTTATAACCGTAACATCAACGCCGTTATCAAACGCCGCTTGAATAAATTCCTTATAGCTCCCCGCATTGTTGTAATGGGTTGCAAACGGCGCCACGTCTGCGCCGTAATACCCGAACAAGAAGAATACGAACGACAGCAACAGACCTATAAATACGGTTGCAAAGCTGCGCTTTGCAGCTTCCGACGCTATCTTATCCGAGAAAAAACTCAACCCGAAAAATTTAATGCGATTTTTCATTTCTACCTGCCGTTCCCGCCATTCACGTCCGGCACCCCTCCCACCGCCTGTCGGCGGCGGAAGTTCGCCTTGTTATAAGGAGGGAAAATGAATGATTTTCTTAATTACCGTATTTTCTTTCCATTATGGATAACTCCGTCTCATCGTCGAAAAGATGTATCCTCTTTTCATCGAAAAATATCTTTACAGTATCGCCCTGACGGTAATCGTTGCGGTCGTTTACGCAAATTATGCTGTCGGGACTTTCGGGCGTTATCTTTACAAACATCTGCGTAGTGTTGCCGAGAATTTCCTTTATGGACAGCTTTGCGCTTATCCCTTTTTCGTCGAGAGTTACGTTCTCGCCGCGTATCCCGAGCGTTACGCCGTGTTCGTTACCGTCGAGATATTCGGGCTTTATCGTGCGCATATTTGCGAGATTATAACTCTGCATTTCGCCGTTCGGATATTTCACGTCAAGATTTTTGCCGTTCTTTTTTATCGTAACGTCGAAGAAATTCATCTGCGGAGTACCGATAAATCCCGCAACGAATTTATTTTCGGGAAAGTCGAAAAGATTGGTGGGATTGTCTATCTGCTGTATCTCGCCCAGCTTCATTACAACTATTCTCGTACCCATAGTCATTGCTTCTATCTGGTCGTGCGTAACATAAATAAACGTCGTCTTTAATTCGTTATGAAGCTTGACTATTTCGCTTCTCATAGTCGTTCTGAGCTTTGCGTCGAGATTTGAAAGCGGTTCATCCAAAAGCATAACCTTCGGCTCGCGCACGATAGCGCGCCCCAGCGCAATTCTCTGTCTTTGTCCGCCCGACATTGCTTTGGGCTTTATATCCAACAGCTCGGTTACGCCGAGTACTTCCGACGCCCATTTAACCTTCTTTTCTATTTCTTCTTTCGGAATGTGGCGGTATTCATACACCTGCACCGGCCTATTCGTATAGTACTCTAAATCCCTTTCGAGCTTTTTCTTTCTTTCTGTAAGCGCAAGCTTTATGTCGCTTTCTCTTATGTCGCCGAGATTTACCGAAGCCCTATTTGCAAGCTCTTTTGCAAGATTTCCCGCTTTTTCGGCCTTTTCGTTCTTTCCGGCATATCTGAGTCTGATTTCATTAATTACCGCCTTCTGTGCTGCGAGAACTTCGTTTACCAAGTCGGCTATCGCCTTTTCACGCTCCGAGAAGCTTAGCAATATTTCTTTGGCTTGTTCCCCGCTCTTACCGTCGAGCGCGGCGTTCTTCTCTATTAAAAGCTTTTCATATTCCGCTTTTATCTCGCACAGCCTGTATTTGAACACGAGCTCGGCGTCGTTCTCCTCGGCATAACGGATATCTATATGTACGGTTTTAAGACTGTTTCTAAGCTCCCGTATCTTCTTTTTATCTATTGCGAGCACAGGGTTGCCGTTTTCATCGTTTTTCGGCGTTGCAACTTTACGCATTTTTAAACCGAAGCCTATATTTTCACCCGCAGTCATATGCGGATAAAGCGCGTAATTCTGGAATACCATTGCAATATCCCTGTCCTTCGGTTCAACGTCGTTTACGAGTCTGTCGCCTATGTACAAATCGCCCGCAGTTATTTCCTCCAAACCGGCAATCATTCGTAAAGTTGTGGATTTACCGCAGCCCGAAGGTCCTACGAATACGATAAACTCGCCGTCTTCGATTTCCATATTGAAATCCCTGACCGCAAGAAAATCACCCTTGCGCTTCTTTGCGCCGTCGTCCTTCTTTTTGCGTTTCTTTTCCTTTTCTTTGCTCTGATATACCTTATAGATATGTCTTAAAGATATTCCTGCCATCATTTTCTCCTTTTATCTTTAACCCTTACGGTTTTTATCTCAATATAATTTCCGTCGGGAATACTTCGCGTACAATTTTCACGTCGCCTTTTTCAACCTTTTCAAGAAGTATATGCCCGCAACGAGTTGCTATGCTTTGAAGATTCCCACCCACGCTGTTAACGCTTCTCGAATAGGGCAGATATTTCGATATGCCGTCCACGCCGAAAATCTCGCCTTTAAAACCGCCGTCCGCGTCAAAGGCTTTAAGCATAACCGTTGCTATTTCGTCGTTAAAACAGAAAATAAAGTCGTTTGCGTTGTTCGCTATTTGCTTTTTAATCGACTCTGCGCTCGCCTCTCTGTCTTCATAGTCGAACTCATAACTGTCGCAGTGAATACCCGCATTTTCCAAAACTTTTATAAAACCGTTTCTTCTGCCGTTGTTCAGGTCGGACAGTGCGCCGTTTATATAACAGGGATTTTTAGCGCCGTGAGAAACGGCTTCCTGTGCAACGAGCTTTCCGCAACGGTTATCATCGGAATACACTGCGCTTATCCGCTCGTCGCGTGGACGGGAACCGCATAGAAGAACGGGAATTTTATAAGTTTCGCAATAATCCGCAGTCTCTTCGTCAAGGTCAATAAACGTAAGAATTCCGCACGCACCGCTCTGCATACAGCGGACAACCTCTTCAACCGACAGGTCGCCTTCCTTTTTAACTATTATCAACGGATGATAATTCTTTTTCGTAAGATAATCAAACACAAAATCCAAACTGATAGAGAAAAACGGATTGCTGAGCGACGAAATAACTACGGCAATAATATTCGATTTTTTCGTACGCATAAAGCTTGCGACTTTATTTGGCTGATAACCCATTTCGTCGGCAATCTTTTTGACCGCCGCCTTTGTAGACGCGCCGATATCCGAGCAGTTCCTTAAAGCGCGGCTTACCGTGTTGACCGAGATGCCCATACGCTCCGCTATGTCGCTCAAAGTAGTTACTCTTACGTTCTGCATTTTATCCGCTCCGTTTAATTTTTTTAATCCGATAAATGTTTTTTGTTGTTAGCAGGTAATGCTAACAACAACGAAAAGGCGCCTTTTCGTGCCAATTCGGGCTATATTTTCATTGTCAAAAGCATTATAACATACATTATCGTTAATGTAAATACATTTTCATAAAATTATTTAAAATAACTTTTTTTGAATAATTTTTGTTGTTTATTAACGTTTTTACAAGTTTTACAATTATTTTTCGTTAATATTTTACGCAAGCCAAAATCTTTTACTTTATCGTTAATATAAAATGATACGGATTTTCATTTTAACAAATAAACCTGCATACTTCGCGCCCACCGCAATCGGCTAAGGACAAAAAAATAACGGCAGTATAAACTGCCGTTTAAATTTATTACGTTTATTTCCATGCAACCGTAGGCTGCTTTTTATTCTTTGCACAGTCGGCAAGAAATAAATTTATAAGTGTTTGATAAGGTATACCCGTACTCTGCGATAGTCCTTATATTTTCTCGTAAATTTGATACGATGTCCTAAAAATAGTACACGGATTACATAAAAGAGCCAAGCTGATGCTTGACTCTTTTTAATATGATTAGTTATTGAATTCACAGAAAATCAGGTCGCTTTGACGTTAATTATTTATTCGTCCATTATTTTCCCTTGCGGTTGCAAGCATAAGCTTTATGCGGTTTTCCTGATTGACCTTTGTTGCAGAAGGGTCGTAATCGACCGCAACGATATTTTCATCGGTGTAAATATCTTTCAGCGCGCGCACTGCGCCTTTGCCCGCTATATGGTTGGGCAGACACCCGAACGGCTGTGCGCAGACGATATTCTGCACTCCCGTTTCGGCAAGCGCCGCCATTTCCGCGGGGATAAGCCAGCCCTCGCCCATTTTTACGCCCTGATTTATAACCTTATCCGCACACGTGCGCAGATGTTCGAAATCGTGCGGGGGAGCAAAGCTTCCGTCATTTTCAAAAACTTTTATAACGTTTTTCTGCATACCGTGCACAAGCTTGTAAGCCAAACCGTACACAAACGCGGAAAAACCGCCTCTGCCGTAAAGCTTTTTGTCGTTTACAACGTTAATTATGCAATACAAAACAAAGTCGATTAGCGCGGGAACGACCGGTTCGCAATTTTCCGATAAAAGAAATTTTTCAAGGTTGTTGTTGCCGAGGCTGGAATACTTTACGTAAATTTCACCGACTATGCCGACTTTGACTTTTTTAACCGCAACGCGTTCCACTTCCGCGAAAATTTTCACGATTTCCGCAGTTATCTTCTTGTATTTGGAATAACCGCCCTTTCTGAATTTGCTTACAACGTATTCCACCGCTTTTTGCCTTGCCGCGTCCGCCGAGCCTTCAATTTTTTCGTACGGCTTTGTCTGGTTATAGCACCACATAATGCTGTCGCCGTAAAAAATCGAATAGGCAAGCTTTAAAAACAGCTTTAAAGAAATATTCAAAGAGCTGTCCTTTTCAAGTCCCGAAAAGTTAACGGAAACCACTGGCACAAGCGGGAATTCCGTCTTTAACGCCTTGCGGATAAGGGGCATATAGTTGGAAGCGCGGCAACCGCCGCCCGTCTGCGTAATCAAAACCGCGGTGTGAGATAAATCGTAATTGCCGTTTTTAAGCGCGTCAATATACTGCCCCACCACGCACAGACACGGATAGCAGGTATCGTTATGAACGTGCTTCAAGCCCTCGTCTATGACGGAACGCGTTTCGTTATGCAAAATTTCTATATCGAAGCCGTCAAGCTTTAACACTTCCTCTATAATGGAAAAGTGCCACGGCAGCATATCCGGCACAAGAATTTTGTGCGTTTTTTTCATAGACTTGTCCCATTTGGGATATTTAGTTGTATAATCGGTAAAATTTTCGTTCATTGTATTTTAAAAATAAGCTGTCGTTCAGAATGACGCGCTATAAATTTTTTGCGCGCAACGTCTGTTTTTTACAAATTATGCGTTATTTATTGCTTTCCTCAATCGCGGCAAGCATACTGCGCAAACGTATTTTAACAACGCCGAGGTTGTTTATTTCGTCAATTTTAATCTGGGTGTAAAGCTTGCCGTTGTGCTCTAAAATAGCGCGGACTTCATCGGTCGTTATAGCGTCAAGCCCGCAACCGAATGACACAAGCTGTACTAAATTTACGTTTTTGCGTTTGGAAACAAAGTCCGCCGCACGGTAAAGTCTTGCGTGGTACGTCCACTGATTAAGCACGTCAACCTTTACCACGTCGCCCTTGTCGTAAATACCGTCTTCGGAAAGCACCGCAAGCCCGAGCGAGGTCAAAAGCTTGTTTATGCCGTGGTTTATTTCGTTATCTAAATGGTACGGTCTGCCTGCAAGCACGACTATCTGCTTGCCGAGCTGTTCGGCTTTCCACAAAATTTCGTCCGCTTTGGATTTTACGTCGGCGTGGTACGCTTCAAGCCGAGCAAAGCCTTCGTCAAGCGCGTAAGATATATCGCGTTTTTTGATTTTATACTTTGAAAGAGCGGCAAAAAGCGTTTTCACCGTGCTCTTTTTCATATTCAAATCTATGTACGGCATCAGGAAGTTTTCCTGCGTAAGCCGTTCGTTATTCGCCTTTAACAGCTCGGGATAGTACGCAACCACCGGGCAGTTATAGTGGTTAAGCGAGCAATGCTCGTCAATATTGTAGCTTTCGCAAGGCATAAAAATGAAGTCCACGCCCTCGTCAAGCAGGCTTTCGATATGTCCGTGCATTAATTTTGCGGGATAGCAAGCCGTATCCGACGCGACCGTATGCTGACCTTTAAAATACAGCTCGCGCGAGGATTTTTCGGAAAGCACAACCTCGAAGCCGAGCGTTTCGAAAAAGCCCGCCCATAACGGAAGCTGTTCGTACATACCCAGCTGTAACGGAAGTCCCACTCTGCCTTTCTTGTCGCCGCGGCGCAACCCCTCAACGCTGTCGATAAGTCTGCGCTGTTTATATGCGTATATGTCCAGCTCGTCAGAAGCGGGCTTTTGTCCCGCGCCGCGCTCGCACTTGTTGCCTGAAAAGTACTTAGACCCGTCGCCGAATTTAATAAAGTTTACGTTGCATTTTGAAGTACATCCGCGGCACATTGCCGACATCGACGTGTAAGTGAATTTGTCAAGCTCGTCTGCGCCCAAAACGGTGCTTTCGCCCTTGATATTTTCCTTTGCGTAAAGCGCCGCGCCGAACGCGCCCATAAGTCCGGCAATTCCCGGACGGATAACCTTTTTGCCCGTTTCAATTTCAAACGAACGCAAAACCGCGTCGTTTAAAAACGTACCGCCCTGCACTACGATATTGTCGCCGAGTTCGTCCGCGCTCGAAGCGCGAATAACCTTGTAAATTGCGTTTTTTACGATAGAAGACGACAGCCCCGCCGAAATATCCTCGACCGTTGCGCCCTCTTTCTGCGCCTGCTTGACGGCGCTGTTCATAAACACCGTACAGCGCGAGCCAAGCTCAACGGGGCGCTTTGCGTACAGACCTTTCTCGGAAAATTTATCTATTTCCATACCCATAGCGCGGGCAAAAGTCTGAATAAACGAACCGCAACCCGACGAGCAAGCCTCGTTAAGCATAATGCTGTCAATACTGCCGTTTTTGATTTTGAAGCACTTTATATCCTGCCCGCCGATGTCGATAATGAAATCTACCCTCGGGTTGAAGTGCAAAGCCGCCTTAAAATGCGCAACCGTTTCAACTATGCCGAAATCGGCTTTGATTGCGCTTTTAATCAAGTCCTCGCCGTAGCCCGTTACCGCCGCGCCGCGGATTTTAAGCCTGCCGCCGCTGTCCTTATAGAACTGTTTTAATTTTGAAATTACTATATCAAGCGGCTGACCGTTATTTGACTGATAGTGCGACCATAAAATACGGCAGTCGGGGGTTATAAGCATAAGCTTTGTGGTTGTTGAACCGCTGTCGATACCCAGATAGCAGTCGCCCGAATAGCTTGCAATGTCCGCAAACTTCAAGTCGGTAGCGCGGTGGCGTTTGACGAACGCCGCATAATCTTCCTTGCTTTCGAAAAGCGGTTTGCCCGTTATAATTTCGTCGCTTTCCTTAACCGAGGAAATTTTTTCAATAATACAGTCGATACTTTCCGACTGAACCGCCGACGAATACAAAGCCGCGCCGATAGCCATAAAGCAAGGAGCGTCCTCGGGGAAAAGCGCGTTTTCTCCGCCTAATTTCAATGTTGATACAAACGCTTTTCTCAGCGCTTTTAAAAAGTGAAGCGGCCCGCCCAAAAACAGGACGTTGCCTTTAATTCTGCGCCCCTGAGCAAGTCCGGAAACGGTCTGGTCTACAACCGCCTGAAAAATCGAAGCGGATATATCTTCCTTTTTAGCGCCCTGATTTAACAGCGGCTGAATGTCTGACTTTGCAAAAACTCCGCAACGCGAGGCTATGGGATAGGTTTTTTGAGCGCGCAAAGCGTACTCGTCCATCTCCTGAACGGAAATATTGAGAAGGGTTGCCATCTGGTCTATGAACGCGCCCGTTCCGCCCGCACAACTGCCGTTCATGCGCTGTTCGGTTCCGCCCGTAACGAAAATTATTTTTGCGTCCTCGCCGCCGAGCTCGATTGCAACGTCGGTTTCGGGATAGAATTTTCTGATAGCAATAAACGCAGCCTGAACCTCCTGAACGAAGTTCACGCCGCTGCGCTGTGAAAGCCCCAGCCCCGCGCTGCCCGTAATTGATACGGCATATTCCCCGCCGAATTTGGTTTTTATGTTATCCAGCTCGGACAAAACGGTCTCTTTGACCTTTGAAAAATGGCGGACGTAGGACTTGTATATTATGTTGTTATTTTCGTCGATAACCGCCGCTTTTACGGTAGTAGAGCCGACGTCTATGCCTAAATATTTCGACATTAAAATATCCGTTTTGTATAAATTTATAGTTTTTTTTAATTATAGCACAAATTTTGCGCGGTTGACAAATTTATAGTTATACAATTTTTGTTAAAAAATTAAAATTTTTATAAAAACTGTGTTAAACCGAAATTCCGCCGTTCGCGTTTTGTGTACCGCGAACGGCGGAAAAACTTATTCACCGACAGTATGCAGATATTTGTTTTTTGTAGCCATCCCCCCGCGGATATGTCTTTCCGACAGGTTTTTATTGAGCACCTCGCGCACTTTTACAAAAAGTTCTTTGTCAATTCCCTCCAACCGCTCCGTTACGTCTTTATGTCAGACACCCACTTATTGGAACGGTACGGGCAAGGTTTAGCCTCTCGGTTAATTTCATATAAATATCTACGTTTCCGTCGTGGTCAACCTCGATTCTCTCTATGATTTTCCGTAGCTCACCGTTTGTCATTTCGCCCGTTTCTATAATGTCTTCTATCGTCTTAAAGGTCTTTTCTAAAATGCTTTTCAGTTCTCCAGTTTTGGAAATCCTGTGTTTGACGAGTTTTAATTCGCTTTCAATCTTTTCCATTCTCTGTTTGCTGTCGCCGACATGATTGTCGAATTCTTCCCTGCTTATCATCTCGGCGGCAAACATATCCATATATTTTACACGGAAGGCTTTCAGCTTCTCGTATTCGGCCGTCAGCTCTTTTTCCTGCTGTAAGTTGACATCCTCTTCCTTATATTCCTTATGGAACTGCTCAACAACGTACTCGATTATCTTATCTTTGTTTTTTATGTAGTTGCGGAAGTACTCGTTCAGCTTCTTGATTAAAACGTCTTCACCGATGCTCGTCGCATTGCAGCAGGTTTTTGCCCCACGCCCGTTCCTGCCCGAGCAAACCCAGCGGACGTAAGTGTTCTGATAAGTCCTCGTGATTTGCCTGAACGACCAGCCGCAATCTTTGCAGACAATGAGCGTTGAAAATAAGTGTCTATTGCTTGTCCGCTTGTTGAACGTCTTGAACTTCTCGCTTCTGCCTGCCATTATCTCCTGTGTGCGTTCAAAGAGTTCTTTTGATATGAGAGCAAGCTCGGGTTTCTCTACAATACACCATTCTTCCTCGCTCTTGTTCCTGCGGATACCGGTAAGGAAGTCGGCAACTTCCACCTTGCCGTTGATAACCTTGCCCATATAAATTTCGTTCGTGAGAATACGACAGACTGATCCCTGCGTCCAGTTGTTTCCGAACTTTGTCTTGATATTTTCACCGTTCAGTATCTGCCCTATCTTATTGGCACCGTAGCTCTCTTCCGTGTACATACGGAATATGCGGCGGACGACTTTGGCTTCTTTCTCGTTGATATTAAGGTTGAAAACGTCGCCAGGAGTTTTGTCATAACCGTAAACGAAATTGGGGATTCTGCCCTTTTCGGCATTTATCTTTTTACCGAACTTAATACGCTTTGAAGTGTTTGCACTCTCTTCCTGAGCCAGCGCACCGAAGATTGTCAGCACGAATTCGCTGTTGCCCATACTCGTCATATTGGCGGTTAAGAATTCCGTTTCGATACCCAGCTGTTTCAGCGTTCTGATATTCTGCAATAAATCGACGGTGTTGCGGGCAAAACGGGAAATGTCCTTTACCACAACGTGTTCGAAGAGCCCCGTTTCCGCATCTGCCATCATCTGCAAAAACTGTTTACGTTTTTTAACCTTCGTTCCCGAAATTCCCTCATCGGCATATAAGCGCACGAGTGTGTTCCCCGTGCGCTTTACATATTCCATAAAGAAACTTTTCTGCGCTTCCAAGCTATTTAGCTGGTCAGCTTTGTCTGTTGATACCCTGCAATAAGCCGCTACTCTCATCTTTCGTTACTCCTTCTTATCGGCGTCTGTTGCCGCCGTTTCTTCATTTTTATTTAATAAGTCTGCCGAGATTGCCTCGTCCGCTTTCACCTTGCACGTTTCCATACATACCGATATGAGCAAACGTACAAAGTTCTCTTCGCTATTCGGATTGTGAAAACGAAAGTTAAGTTTGGGCTTGTCCATACAATAACTTACGCCTTCGTTTCGACAAATAGCACTATCTTTCCTATTATTCCTACAAGTTATTTCATTTTGTTTTTTCACCTCTTAATTTACGACATTTTACGTTTCTTCATTTGTCTGATACTGTGAAAAATTTAATTTCCTGTGTGCTTCAACTATAAAATTTTCTAACCTCCCCGTAATTTTACATCATAATTTTCATCTGTCAAGAGCAGAATCAGTCTTACAGAACTTTTTTGAAAAAAGTTAAAAAAATTTTTTAAATTCCCTCTGTAATACTGATTTTAGCCAAAAAGTACTTTCTCAATATCGTCTAATGTTACGGTACCTACGTTTATCTTTTTTCCTACATACTCCCAAATCAAATCAAGCTGATGCGAAAAACAGATAACGCCCCACTGCTTAGGATTTTCAACTGCTCTCCCTCTGAAATGGCGAAGCCCACAAATATCACCATTCAAAAAGGAAAACCAATATATCCCGTCTGCATATGCATCATAGCCGAGAAACCCTCGCCCATACGACAATTCTTCCTTGTCAAAAAGAGCTGTAAGAATCCGCTCTTCCCAATCGGGATATTTCATCTGCCGTAACTGTCTTACTCCGTTTGCGTCCAATGTAAAAAAATGAACGTTATAATAAGTTGTACCGCGCTTTCGCACCCTTTTGCGCCTGTCATATAATTCGTCATAAGTCTTTAACATGATTACGGCTATTTCGTTTGTTGTCCCGAATATAATCGCAGGATAATCATTTAAAATATCACCATCTGCATTATGAGCCGCAATGCTGGCAACGTTTATTTTTGCCTTAATTTCCCCTCCACCTTCAAAACCTTTCATAAGTTCATTCCGAGTATTATAGACAACGTAGGCACGCTTATGCGCAAGGAGTGCGCCCGTCATTCTTGTAAAACCCGTTTTCTTTACGTCGCTGTTATCGAAGGTTTTAATCAGTTTTGCAGGGTAGAAGACGGGCGCACTCCCCACTATCCTTTTGCATTCCTCAACTTGTAATTGGGGAAGTTTATGCGGTCTGAACTCATAGCCTGCCGCCTGACACATTGCAACGCTCTCTGCAAATCTTGCGCTGCGGATTGTGTGCTCGCTGTTGCTGGATCGATGACTGCGCATATAGTTTTCGTAGTAGTAATTTTCCGATCCCAACCATTTGAGTATGGGTAACGCTTCTTTTGTAAGTCTTATTTTTCTCCTACCGTTCTGACCTGACACGGTAAGTAGTTTGCAGGTTATATCCTCTTTCCCATCCACTATCTTCTGAGTAATAAGCATTCTTCTTATAGTGTTTTCGTATGTCTGCCTACTCCCCAATATCTCCAACGAACTCAACGGGTATTCACCTGTTACGGATAAGAGTTCGATTACGTTGTAGGCATGACTGCCGGGTTTGAAGTGAATCATAGTTTTGCTCCCATTTTTCCTATTTCGGCAACGGAAGAATCTATTTGCCGAATTGAAGTTTTTAAGCAATGCCTTTGCGCTACTCGGTTTTTCGCTTTTTTATACAATTTGCGCTCGTATTTTGTCGCATTATGGCATTTTTGCTTATTTACACGCTCTTAACGGTAGCGGTTATCCGAACTAAAACATATAAGAAAACTTTTAGCCGTTTTTTGCCACTTTTCTTATATGTTTTTGGGGCTTTCGGGGAAAAGATCTATGCCTTCATCTGGCATTTTCTTCTCTTCTTCAAGCCATTTTTCAAAATCGGTTTGGGGAACTACATACACCTCGCACCTGTTCTCGCTACCCTTTGCAGAACAATAATAATGCCTGCAAACGGACGGTCCGTCATCGCACAACACGTACGTTGCAATAATATCCGTAACCATATTGATTTCGATATTATCGTGGTCACGCATCTGCCGTTCAGGGAAACCGTTGTAATAAACGTGCCTGTAAATGATAACGCAATTTTTCTGATGCTTACGTATTTTATCCCTAAATTTTCTCATTTCGTAGTAAAGGCACTGCCTTATGTAGTTGACGTTTCCGTGTTCCTTTCTCGGAAGCAATGAGAACATCTGGATACTGAACCAGCCCTCTTCCGTATAACCGATTTTAATGGGAACGATCTTTTCCATCTCGCTCTGTACTCTTTCTTCCGCATCGCGTTTTCCCAAATAACAGGGCAAGTCACGAGCAAGGAGCGTAATTCTTTCCGCTTCTTCGTGAATGCGAAGCGAATATGCATACGCAAATTCCGTATCCCATCCCTTCATCATCATTCTCGTGTTCTCAATTTCCTTGCCAAGCTTATTATAGTGTTTTTCCAAATTCGTAAAAGTCTTTAAAAAATAATCGTTACAAGCCATATTTAAAATCCTCCTGTTTCTTTATTATTTATTGAACTTGTTTTTTATCTGACAGAACTTCCCCTACGTAAAACCCGAATAAAAACGCATACTCCTCTACCTCCTTTAAAAAAGACCAAAAAATAACGCCGTACCAGTTTTGGTACGACGTTACGTCTTGGATATATAATTTTTGACGATATCAGTATAACACATTATCATTTACAAGTCATAAGCATTTTTCTGCCAACTTTCTGCCATTTTACTGCCATTTTTGTGCCATAAAATAGGCAAAACATTTTCACTGATAATCTGTAAAACTGAAATGGATTTTTAGTCTTTCTGTAAGACTGGAATTGACACTATTTATAATGATTTAGGATCCACACAATATTGATTAAAACAAAAAAAGCACCAAGGATAAAACTATCTTCGGTGCATATTTTTCTTTCTGTTGCGTCATTGTGGAATGTCGCTTGAACGCACTCCGTAACGGTTCATTGTCTTTCCTTAGACAAGTCTGACACTGCGAATTCTTACAATGTACCGAGAGCCTGGACGCAACTTTTTGCTGTGATTTCATTATACCATATTATTATAATAAAGTCAATAAATAATATCGATTTATGTAGCGATTTTAATAATTTATTTCGCACTCAATTTAGTGCAATAAATACATATTAGCAACTAAAACACTCATAAATTTTTCGACGAATTTCCTCAGCAATAGATCCACTTATACCTATTCCCAATTCCAATAATTCCGCAACAGTTGAGATTTTACCATTATTTAATATGCGATAAACGTGCTCACTAAACCCCAACTCTGAAATGTTTGTTAATAACCTCTTATCTTTCATTAACGCTTCTTTACCATCTGCCCATCCATTATAGGCTCCTTTGTCTCCAAGTTTGAATTGATCCGTAACTTTTGTATATTTTACCGACATATAATCGTTTTGCGAAAATCCAGAAAAACAGAATGCACCAACAAATTTACAAAAATACCTATTTCCACTTCTATTTGGATCAAGTTGAAATGCTAATCTATAAGGGTAATAACCATCTTCTTCACGCTTTTTTAACAACTTATCCCTATCATTTGTCATATACGTCTCAGTAATAACATTACCATCTGCAGAAAGCCTATTAGCCCATTCCCAACCGTCTGGATAGCCATGAATTGTTCCATCCATATATACAAACCATGCTATAACATCATTTGCCCCATAATCATCAAGATTTACAGTACATTTGAACCACTTCTGAAAATTCGTGCCGATTGTGTCATTTATCATACTTGCATGACTTTTCCCCATAAAACAGTCGCCAAGATTAAATATCTTCATTTGGTTTTTCCTATGCTATTAACTTTTTTTAATGATACCACACAAATACTGTGCAATTTCTTTTACATCTTGTATTGTGTTGTATTTTGATAAAGAAATTCTGATGGTTCCTTTTTCAAAAGCCGACGGAACATTTATCGCCTTAATCACATGAGAAATTTGCGTATTGACTGAATCACAAGCAGCACCAGTAGAAATCATAATTCCTTTTAGGTCTAGGCGATGCATTATCGCTTCTCCATCTTTATCTTTAAATGAAATATTGATAAAGCCAGGTAGGTGAGCATCTTTTTTTCCGTTTCTAATATACTCCCTTCCTTCTTCTAAGCCATTCGCTGCCAATAAATTAAAAAACTCTTTTTCAAGTTCTGTAATCGAGGCCCCTACACTAATATTAGTAACACTTTCCTCAAGAGCAACTGACATCCCAACAATAGAAGCAACATTTTCTGTTCCTGCCCTCAAACCATGTTCTTGTGAACCTCCATTCAGATAAGAGATTATATCCGTTCCTTTCTTTATATAAAGAAAACCGATACCTTTAGGGCCACCGAATTTATGAGCGGAAGCAGATAACAAATCAACACCCAGCTCCTTCACGTCAATTGCAATATGTCCAATAGCTTGTACTGCATCGGTATGAAACAAAGCACCATGTTTATGAGATAAATCAACAAGCTCTTTAATTGGTTCAATTGTACCAATCTCATTGTTGGCATACATAATACTCACAAGTCCGGTATTATCTGTTATTACGCTTTCAAACTTTTCGGGTTTAATAATTCCTTCTTCCGTGACACCTAAATAAACTACAGGATAGCCTATTCTCTCAATAAATTCACAACTTCTTAAAACTGCATGATGTTCAATCGCAGAAGTGATAACCGTTTTTTTTCTGTCAAAAGCAAAGGCTGTGCCTTTAATAGCACAATTATCACTTTCCGTTCCGCCGGAAGTAAAGTATATTTCGTCAGGCTCAGCGTTGATACATTTAGCAATTGTCTCTCTTGCGCACTTTAAAGCATATTTAGAAGAACGGGACAAAGAATACGCCTGCGATGGATTACCGTATTCCTCAACAAGATAACGTTGCATAGCTTCATATGCTTTACTATTAAGTTTTGTGGTTGCCGCATTATCAGCGTAGATAATATTCTTCATAATTACTTAAATAACGCACATCCCTCAGCCTTGAATTCCTCAATTTTATCAAGCAAATCTTGAACTGTACAGCAAAGATAATCGGCCAAACAATCCATACAATAATAAGTTTTTATATCTTTTCCCAATAATTTCTTGTTAATTCCAATCGTATTTTTATCAAGATTTTTTTTACCGCAAGCCACACAATCTTTAATCATTATATCCCCTTACTCTCATAGAAGGAACATCCTTCCCTTTGAATTCTGAATCAATCATTCCTTGTTGTAATTTAATTATTCGACGCATACGCATTGCAGGCAACAAACAATAATCATTAAAATCTTGCTTATCCACATCATACTCTGAACGCACATTAGGAAACAATAATTTTAACAAACCAGTAGCGACCTTCTTTATTTTTTCCGAGTCCCTTATGTACGAATCCTCGGGCTCTACAACAAGCTTTTCAACAATTGCACTGTAAGTCATATCATCCCGCAACTCGTGCATAATTGTACAAAAATACTCGGAATTTAATGCCCAACCTGTCATCAGTAAACTATCATTCATTTTAGGAATATCCCAGCCTTTTATAAACCCATGAATTCTATCAAGAAGTGCTGTTTCTTGAAACAATGCTGGCAATTCAGAAAGCATGTAGCTATATTCATCCATACTTTCCTGCTTTATGTTACCTAAGAAAACAACGCCAGCACTTGATTCTCCGTTGAATCCATTAGCATTAAATTTATTACGCTCCAAATACCCTTGCATTATTGAACGCATTTCATTATCATTACCAAAATCAACAAGTTTCACTTCGTCAATTGCAACAAAATCAGGACCACAGATAAATCCCGGCTTTCTTCTGGCAACATCATAGAACATCTTTGCTCTCGAAACTTTGCCACCATCCGTCAGCAGACCATTCTTGCTTATTTGTCCAAAAACATAACTCTTCCCAGTTCCCTTGGGAGCAAGCTCTATGATATGAACGTTTTTCTCAACGAATGGCAATAAACGTGAGATCATCGTCAATTTTTGTAGAGATGTTTCATACCCATTAGGATTATAATCTATTGCGCCAAGGAGGACATCAATCCATTCTCTTGTCGTAAAATTGGATCTCATATCTTTGTAATACTCTAAATCGGCATTATATGGGCAGAAATTCTTAAATTCCAAAAGTTTGATTTTCCCGGGAAGCTTTGGTGAAGCCATATCATTCGGTGGTCTATATCCAAGTTTAATTATACCCCACACCTCTCCACTGTGAACAAGTTCATCCTTATACTGCTCCCATATAGCAGGCTCAATCATAGTTTCTTTCTCTGACACTCCAAAATCGGGTAATGTAAAAGAAATTTCTCCTGTCTTGATATTTATATCAACAGATATTTTTGTGAGAATCTTTACCTTCTCATTCTCATAAATTATTTTATTTTTAATACTAATCCAATCCTCTTTTTTGGGGATAAATTTCTTTACAAACAAGGCCACTTCATCCATATCAAAATTTCCATCTTCATCGCTAAAAGTCTTTAACAAATAATCACGAAGAAATGAAGGAAGTCCTAACGATGCAAAAAAGTTATTATTCTTTGAGTCCTTGTAAACAACCATCTCTTCAAAAAATTCTTTTACCTTCTCCATTTTTACCTCCATTAATCAAACAAGCCACCGACTTCTGTCATGCCTTTTTTCTTAACCTCGAACTCCAGTCCACTAGCAATAATATCCGAACCATTATAAATATCAAAACAATATCTTCCACGCTTTGTGCAATCAGTGAGTTCTACTGTATAAATAAAATCATCGCTCGTTTTTTTAGCTTCATAAAATCTGTTCCCGATTTTTATGGAAATATCGTTACTTTTAAGTCCAACATAAATCTTCAACGTAGGATATTCTCTTGGCGCAAGGATAATTATCTTTGACTCTTCTACAACGAATGCTTCCACTGTACCCGGCTTACGTATAATCTCTATAATTGGAATCGTTACTTCTTCTAATGATGCACCACCGTGTACTTCTACGTTTGCCTTTCTGCCGCCTCTAAACCTATCGTAGTTCGCAAGAACCCAGAAGCCATCAGACTCTATTGCGCATTCGGGTTTAGAATTGATTTCATTCTTTGGACAACATCTTCCTGAATGTTCACCAACCGTCTCCATCTGCCACATATTTTCGGTTTCATGAATTACAGCCAACCTACTCGCGCCATGGTCGGATATTACAATCGCTTTAGCGATTTCTCCAGATAAAATCTTAGAACTAATTTTTATTAATAAATCATTTATGATTTCGAGCTCCTTTATTAGGTAAATAGGTGTCTTAACCTTTTCGTAATCGAAGCTATTCTCTCCATGATGCTTTATATCGTCCAAATCCTTTATATTAGCAACATGGCATCCTTTCCCTTCAAAGTAATTAACAAATTCGCAATTACAATATGTAAGCGAAGGAAGCTCACAACGCCCAATAGAAATGTTAGCAGATAATCCATACTTATTACACTTTGCCTGAATAAAAGATAAGTATTCTGCACCCAGAGCGTCAAGGAAATAAACCTGAGTCCCTTTTGTTTCAACTTTATCAACAATTGCTGTTCTGGATGGCAAAACATCAACAAAATTAAAATCATGCGCTTGCTCATCCACAATAGCTTCAAAACTGGGTAATATTTTATTAATTACTTTTTGATATTTATATAAATCAAAGTATTTATCAAGCAGCTCATTCTTGAATCTGTAACTTGCTAGATATTCCGCCAAATCAGGATAAACTGTATGCAATATCTTTATAAGCGCTTCGGCGGTATAGTTCTCGCCGTATTTATCGAGCCACTCAATTATTTTTTCTTTTTCCGCTATTGTTAAATCAGTCAAATAATATATTAGATTCTCTCCCTTAATAGAAACAACCTTACAATAATCTGCCGATTCACTTAATAGTTCTATTAAATTGCTTAGTATTTCTTTTCTTTCGGTATAATATTTTTGAAATTTTATATCTCTATAATCAATTGTTAAAATTACGCGAAATAGTGATTTGATAAACTCTTGGTAATTCGCAGCATTAAAAACAGCGTGCTGCAAGTATTCGCATTTTTGTGTCCCAAAAATCATCAGTGAGATGTAGTATAACCATTTCTTTTCTTCCGAGAAATGTGCATACTGCGAAATGTAGCCGGCTAAATCCGTATCTGCACCAAATTCATTCTTAATAACAAAATCCCAATTTTTTCTTGCAATTAATTTTAATAAATAATTCCATTGTTTTGCAGACCCATATGATGCGGCTACACCTTTTGTCCTCGGATCAATATCGCACACTATATCATACCCATTTCTCATTTGGGCAATTGCAAATATAGATTTATCAAAAAGCGACTTTTTGACATCGGTAGCAATATAAATGGGATTATCCGTACTTGTTTCTATAATCTCTCCAATCTTCTCAAACCCCACAAAACAATTAGGAAACGCTTCTGCCAAATCTGGTGCGACAAGACAAACGCCCGCAACATCGTCTTTTATATCATTTAGGCACACCACCTGTCCTCTTTCCTTAAATCTCGTATCGGAAAAAGAAAGGAAGCCTGAACACATGTATGTAAGCAGTATAACGTGACCGTTAATATTTTTAGAGAGAATCTTTTTTAATTCCTTCTTTGCAAAAACAGTCCCTTGAAGTCTCAAAAAAGCCGACAAACAAACGATAAAGATTGTACCTTCGTTCTTATCTATCGTGTGCTCTAACTCCTCAAACTTAAATGTCCCATCTTTTTGGCAAAACCGTTCTGCTGAAACGAATATATTTGTTCCAACATGGAAAAGCTCTTTGAAAAGTTCCAGTTCTATGCGTGAGGAGAAATCGACCACTAATGGATACCGTTTAGTGGAAGAAAGATAATCTTCTATTTTCTTTTTCACACTATCTCTGTTCATTCTTGCCGCCCTCACTTATTTCTTTTTACCCTTCATTATTTCCACACCAACAGCTATGTTATCTTCAATTAATTGCTTTAAATATGCCTTTACCTCATCTGCTGGCATGCTGTCTATAATTGTTTTAGCCCTTCCATAACCAGTTTCTGTATATTTTGCCTTTGCCATAACTTTTATTTTATTGAAGACTTCTTGACTTTCGCACCAATAATAAGGGGCATCTAAAACATGCTCTTTAAGATATTGCATGACTGATTCCACGTCCTCAAAGAGAACAGCATATTCTCCCAAGAATCTGTCTGCAAAAGCCCTGGCACAAGCTACTCTGTCATTCAATGCTTTTAAATATGTAGCCCGGGAAATATACTCCTCCGCCTCTACAACTGCCCGTTCATCAGTGCTTTTTCCGTTAATCGTCCCAAACACTTTTCTTGCCGTCGCAACCTCATTATCTGGAATCATAATAATTATTGGCATATTATGTTTTTCAGACCAATCAATAGGATACTCTGATCCAGTCAATTCCTTCCACTTCTTTCTTAGCTTGATGTGTCCTAACGTCCCCTTATATTCTTTGATGGCTTTTTGCACCTTTTCCGTGTACACATTAGGCTCTGAGATAAATGTACCTTTAAACTCATACTTGTCATCATCAAGCATAACCTTTACATCTTCTATCGTAAGATCGTCAAGGTAGAATGAACATGCCTTAACAAACATGTCAGCCTGTGTTGACATGAAGTGCTTAAAATACTCTAGATGTTCTTTTAGCAAAGCAAGGAACTGCTTTTTCTGGGAATCAAGTAAACTGTTCGCCTTTTTGAGATTGTATAGCATTTCAAAGAAAGGTTTACTTTCCCCAAGTTCGTTTCTAATAACAGAGTATGATAGCCTTATTTGCGCAATCTTATCGCACCATCCTCTTATCGTTTCTTGATATGAAGAGTTTTTTGTCAAAATCAAATTACTGGTCTCTACGATTGAATATTCCGTAATAAGTTCGTTAATTTTTTCGTTTACGGTATCTTTATTCCAAACCCAATTTGCTGCGTCAGAATTGAATTTATATGACAGATAGTTGATATATTGCCCACCGTCCCCAATAGCTTTTGCAATAATAGGGAGCAAACCACCTTCGTATAGTTCCAAATACGATAACATACCGTTCTTGCAATTATCCTTAGTAAGAACAGTTTGAAGATCTATAACAGCTTCGGGATGTTGAATATAAATATCCCCGATTTCCATTGCAATATCATTATCGGATTTCTCACCGCCGTCAATATTTTTATTGTTCGCAATACCACAATATTTTTCTATTAACTGCGTAACAATTTCCTTGCTTGCCTTAAAAGAGAACGAATCTAAAGTATACTCAATCAACCAAATAGGGAACGAGAAACTCTTCATCTGGTCACGAATTCTCAACCGCGTTTCAGTTACCGAAACACAAGTTTTTTCATCAATGCCAAATGCGAGCGACGTAATTTTATTAAAAGCACGCTCCGAATCCGTCAGCGTTACTATATATTTGTCCTTATAGCGCTTATCCGCAGTATTTTCTAGCTTAATAATTTCAGCAATCATTGAGGAAAGCTTGTCTGAATCAAGAGGAACCGTTGTGAGATTATCGCTATATGAGTAAAACCCATTCGCATATTCCTTGAGAATAAAGCCTAAAATGAATGCCGTGAGATTGCAAGGCATAAATCCATATGGCGCAACTTTCAATGCATTATAAATTTGTGCTATAGATATTCTATCGCCCTTTGAATATTCCTTTTCAATAATGCCATCCACAAATGTTTTTAATGTAGCAATATAAGAATGTGAAAGCTTCCAATACTCAGAAACTTTCCATGCACCTTTTAATGCATTTTCCAGCTTCGTTGCTTCATTGCCAGATCTAAATGTACCTTTCGTTTCCTCGATAATACCGCAGAGCGCACCAGATTGCAAAGAGTTAGCATCATACATTGTGTTAAGTACGCTGATAAACGCCCCCTCAAGACAACTAGGATATTTAAATTTATTAAGCTCCATTAAACGATTAATCAAATCCGACATACATGCAACCCGTTCCCCCTCGGTCACATAGTGCGAGTATACATAAAAATCGCCAGTCTTGATTTTCTTTGCCCATCCTTTCAAAACATCAATGGCATATCCTTCATATGTTTTTCTCTGGTTAAGATCGCTGCTTCCTATTGCAAGTGACATTGCATAATTTTCAACAAACTCATTATACTCTGTTTCTCCAAGCACTACTGACGAATCAATAATCACTACTTCGCTATCTGGATTTGCAGAGAAAAATGCATCTATTTTCTTTTGCAAAGCAGCTTTTTCCACTGTATCTCTTGCAAAGGTAACTATTCCATAAATCTTATTGCTCTCATCTGCAGGGTTATTCGCCTTTTTGACTTCGGCATCAAAATCACTTATGGTAGCATAAAAAAGTGCATACCTGAGTTTTAATGCACCGTTAAGTTCAACTGTATTTCTAAGTTCGCACCCGGTCATAAAAGACATATCTTTGGTGTTCTTAGCTTTTGCATCTGCTATATAAGGCGTGGTGTCAACCGTAGGTCCTGCACTTTTACAGCAGTATGAGAACACCTCGCCAGTTAATGGAGTACGAGTGACAACGTGCGTATTAAGAAGCTTACCAGCAATCTTTCTTGCTATCATTTCAAGGTCAGTACCTTCAAATGCAAGTGAAATATTCTTGTCATTCGGTAAGAATATATCTTTATTACCAGACCGTTCAGAAACTGCCTGAAGCAACAAAATTGTCTTAAGAACTCTTCTCTCATCTTCAACAAGGTCTTTCTCTATTCTAGATGTGTAACAACTAAGAACTTCTTTAATTCCCGCCGCAAGTTTATCTTCGCCACTCTCATAGAAAAAGCTCCAAAGCATATCTATTGTAACAAAAGGATTCTGCGACGAAAAATCATAATGGTCAATAAACCACTGGAATGCATGCACATTATCGCCCTCATCATTCTTGATAAAGTTAAACATGCTTCTAGCGGTTGATGTGTAATAAATCGAAATGTGCTGCAATATTAGTGCCGCATATGGATGTATGGGTAAAACATTAGATAAATCCGCATCTGTTAATCCAATTTTCTTTTTAACTGCAGAGCGGCTTTGCATTGTGCGATTGTCAAGACTGCTCTTGTGTCTTACCCACTTCGCCGCCAAATCTGGATCGTCGGTAACCCTAAGAGCTTCTGCCATAAGTGCAAAGGCAATATTTTCAGGCAATGAAATGTGGAGTGTGGGTGAAACAAATCTGTCCAGCGTCTTTTTCTTGTCGGGGTCACCTTCGGAGAAATATGCTTCTGCCTTGTGTGTAACAATCATCAAGCAGAATGAAGCCGTAGCTGAAAGCTCTGCAATCTGTTGGAATCCTGTCAAGTGACGCATATTGTTTTCGAAGTATTCCGAGAATTCATCCCAAATAAACATCAAATTATAGAGATTATTCTTTTCAATAACCTCCCTTATCCATTCGCAAAGGTCACTAGCCGTCATTGAAAAACTACCTTTGACGGCCTTTACCTTAAACACCTTTGCAATAAGAGAACGAAGTGCCTCGTCCTTATATGTCTTTAATTTTTCAAGAATATCGTCTGCTCTATCTCCGCCCAAAATATCACGATATGTTCCCGACGCATAAATATTAAAGCTCTGTTTATTCTCTTCGTTTTCAAGATAGCGAATCAACGATTCACGCAACGAAACGCACGCCTTATTTTCTATACCGTTTTCCCTTAATGCCTTTTCTATGCCCTCTTGTATAGCAACAACCAAATCAGTGTCGCTTGAGATATCAGAAGAACCGTATCTGTGACAAACTAAAATCTTGCCTGCTTTTTTTTGCGCAGTGAAATCCTTGCACAGGAAATTATCAAGCCCATATCTCTCAAAGTAAGCAACAGTTTCCTGCTCTGAGGCTTCCAACAATTTTTTGAGGGTTAAAACGGCATGTGATTTTCCTGTTCCGTATGCACCATCAACCCAAAGAGACAACTTTTGCTTTCTCTTTAAAACATCAACTGTTGCCTTTATTAAATTTACGAAAGAAGGATGCGGATAGAATTTCTTCCATAAATCGGGCTTTGTGTCAATAATTTTTTTATCGACTTGGGGGAAATATTCAGGATCGATATTAAAGTAGTCACGATAACTCATTTTATTTTCTCCTTAAAAAAGTTCATCTAAAATTTGAGCGGAACTCAAATCACTTTTTAATGTTATACTGTCCAAACCGAGTGTAAATCTCGCTTCGATTAAATCGGGATAATTAAATGTCATACCATTCAGGAGCTTTTCCATTGTATCCCTATTAAGCCCAAAGATTTGTGTGGGACTTATACCATCACTCTCAATTTCATGGTCTAGCAACCTTGTGAGTGTAAACTGCTTATAATTGCCGCATGCTTCGGCAAACTTATACAATGAGTATAGGATAACTCTTTCGTCTGGATTTGCCCAAGGTTCTCGTGTTAAAGATAGAAGTTTCTTTTTCTCATCACCTGTTTGAGTCATTTTGCTTTCAATGCAAGGCAACCCAAATCCAATTGAATTGAGCGGCTTTGTTGTGTCTAGTATTACCTTAAATCCATTCCAAAACTCGCCAATTGCTTTATCTGTGATATTTTCCTGTTTTAATCTTAACCCAACAGACTCTATTGTGCTTGTCTCATAAAAAGGGATGTTTTTAATATACCAACCAAACTGAGGCGTATATACCAAATTACACAGCATTAATGCCCACGGCAACTCCCCATCGAGATCAAAACTAAGAATGAACTCTCCCAATGGAGTAAGTTGTTTCTTTTTTATTAGATTGGCATCCGACAAAAAAGCATACATAACATCTGTTTTCCTATTTCCTGGTTCGAAAGAATTATCTCGCGCAAACATTTCTATCCATTTGGCATCCACACCGACACTTAAATACCTATTAATTCCTGTTAATTTTTTCATGATTTTACTCCCCTTGACAGAATTATAATATAAACATCCACAAAGAATTTTTAGACATTCATGGCATCTAATACATTTATTAGATATCTGAACTTTACCGTCTCTCATACTAATGTTTCTATATGGGCATTCAGCAATACAGGTTCCACATTGAATGCAATACTGAGATTTCGCTAATATGCTCTTGAAATAATATACAAACTCAATTGCATTCTTCGTTTTTTGCGTATTAGTTACTTTAATAATATCATATTTATCATCATGAATAATTACACAATGACGTTCGACTCCATTATACTCCAAAATTAAAGAGTCATTACCACATTCTGAAAGCTTGCCAATAGTTTTATACCACTCTCTCCAATTTTCATTAAGATTAATCGTTTTAAAAATAAGAAAATCGTCTTTTTCTTCAAAGCTAAATCTCTCTTCTTCGGAAAAGCGCAGTTCGCGGCCGCTCATTCTTGTCTTCCAACCACCAATTTCCATAAAACGAGCTGCATTATCCCCAGATAAATCTTTTGCGCTGTTTGTTAATATTTTTTCAGTAAATAATTTTACCTCTGTGCTAAAAAATCTATTTTTAATATATTCGTGCCTTTCTGATGAATTCGGGCACATAATGCAACCGACACGATTGAATCCGAGCTTATACGCCTCATTTAGCAACAGCCCATACGCATAAATATGTAAATAAACCTCTGCTGATGTCCATTCCAGTATAGGGTGATAACTATATTGCCCAGCTATTTTTTTTCCAATACTAAGCTCATCATATTCCGAACGGCTTGCACTTTCCTCAGCTCTCACCCCGGTTATCATCATTGTTCTAACAAATTTACTACCGATAATCTCATTTAACAAGTTAATAACAGGTGCAGTTTTGTGTACTGTGCAACACCACCTGACTTTCCTAGCCGGTGGTCCAAACATATCCCATGATTGACTTGCACTCATCGGAGCTTTGGCAGAATAAAAATCAATTTTTTCACAAGCACACAGTTGAGAAACCTCATCTACAAGTTTCTGCGTTGTTGGAAACTCCATATCAGTATCACCAAACAACACCTTAAATTCATTATGAGGTAACGCTCTTTGAACCAAATCTAGTGCTACAACACTATCTTTGCCGCCAGAAAATGCGACATAGAATACATCAACTTTATTCTTATAGGCAACGAATGTATTATATATTTTTTTAATTGTATCCTGTACCAATTGTCCCATTATGTCCTTATTCTTCTCCACCATTGCCGGAATATCTACAAAGCGAAGTGACACACCTTGGGGCTCTGGATCTTCAATTAAAATAAGTTCCGGTGCTGTATATAAAGAGCCGCCTTTCGTTTTTGCTACCAACCTACCACGATAATAGTAATTGTTTGCTTCTGCCCACATATAAGGAAAGCTATCATTCTTATCGTACTGCCAAAATTTATCGAAACCAAGTATGTCAAGTTCCTTGTAATATACGGGACGAGGCTCTTTGGAAAATTGAAGAGGCGTTGGCATTAAAATATATCCACCAGTAGAGGAATCCCACTCATAAGAATACATAGCAAATCACATCCTTCTTGCCCGAATTCTTCTTGCCTGTTCGAGCACATCATTAATATCTTTATAACTTTTGCGTGTAATCAAATTCATTTCTGCAAGATAGTTCAACGCCACATCTTTTTTAAGTTCCAAACTACTCTCCGCCAAAACATGGGCGCACACATCAGCGAAACAAGTATAGGATTCACTTCCTTTAACTACGATTACACCTGCTACATTATTAAGCGAAATCCCATTATTCATTAGAGTATATTTTTTGCTATACCTGCGCAAGAAACTCTCTAAGAGAAATGTGTTCCATTCAAAGTTTACGCTCGGGAAAACAAGGAAAGAATCCATATCCTTCACTAAAACGTAATCAGAAGCAAAATATGTACCTATTGCCTTATCAATAGCTTCAATATCAAAATCTACTTTTTCTTTCAAAATATATTGATTGCGACTAACCCTTATTGTTACATCAGCAATTGCATCATAATATATTGGAGTCTCTACACTCTTTGCAAAGGCATAAATATCCTCATCTGAAAACGGCGCATGATGCTTAGCATATAAAGTAAACACATCGGACATGCTCAACGATTTATTATGAGTACTTATAACTGCTCCATCAAAGCTATATTGGTCCTTCAACTCAACCGCAATCGCATTACGAATACCTAACGGTGACAAATATGGATTGTTTTCTATTAGTTCAGGAAGCTGTTCCGTAATATCAATAAATAGCGAGGCCCAGATCGCATATCCCTCATCCTCAAGTCTCGTATTTATTAACTCTATAATCTTCTCAAGTTCCAATGAAGACACTTCAAATATGCCAATGTGGAAATAATGACTCTTTTCGTTGCGTTGATAATTAGAGTTCCATTGAGTTTCCTTCCAAATAATGTCCTGCGCAATATGAGAAAGTCCTGCATACGCTTCCTCAAAAGAGAGTGGCCGCCCTGCAGACAGATAAAAGTCGGAAATTTCAACCGAGTGATCCACCTTAACTTCTCTTTCACGCGACATATATTCAGGGAAGAAATAATATTCTCCTTTTTCGGCAGCATATTCAATAAATGCTTTTAACATGAATTCATCTTCAAGAGCATAACAATATTCAAGCAAGTCTGCCAATTCTTTATAAATAGACTTATAGTACAAAATTTGTTTCCCTGAAGAGAAACTGCTATTAATATAAGAGAACAGCTTTTCTTTGGTTGTAGAATCAATGATACCCTCTTCAGGGAACAATTTATCCTTATAATAAACACCACATAATCTTAGCCGTTTTTCTAACTCTATATCATCAAAATTATTTTTTTCTTTAAATAAATCTTCAAAAGTTTCACGGAAGATATCCATATCAATGGAGTCAAACCTTATTCCGTTGCGGAAACGATGAAGTAAAACTCGAATGAATTTTTCCCTATTAAAATCATCAAAAGACACTGCCTGTTCTAAAGTATCAACAGCAATTTCTAGTCTTTGCCTCTTACTTCTTCTGCGAGAAACAGCCTCATCGCCAAGTTTGTAAACCAAATAATTTTGTAAAGCCGCACTGAATCTATTATGCTGTTGCGAATTTATCTCGGCAAATCTAGTATCGGAAAGTAATAGGTCTACTGCGTCTATCAGTTCTGACTCAACGCAATCCAATAAACTTTTTTCATATATGTTGTTTCTTATGGCATATTCATCGGCAACCTTAATGCTTGATGCATAGTTTAAAGCAGTGCTGTTAGCAAGACCTCTCTCCTTAGATAACCATTCCATATATGCCATTAAGTCATCAATATCATCAGATGAATTATCAACCGATAAGTTGGCTTGTAAATCTTCATTAGACGATTTAACCACACTATAATCACCTACCAACTTATCTTCCGTTATAATAGAATCCCCAGTTTGATCGGATATCGAAACTGTCTGAGAAATGTGAGATTTGGATTGTTCTGCCTCTTCGCCATATTCTTCTCTTAAAAAGTTCGAATAAAACTTTCCAACTTTTTCAAATAAACGAAAGTCCGACTTGTTAGAAAATTTAAAAACTCTATCTTTACTTAACTTAACTCGAACTTGATTAAATTGTCTGAAATTCGTACAACCCCAAAAACCACCCTTAATAAAATTGTGTTTAACCGCATATTCTGATATGCGTTCAATACACCCAACGCATTCAGCAGGAGTGAGCTTCTTGGTGTATTTGGTTTTAAGCCAATTCTCAAATTTGAGCTTATTATTATCAGAATTTACCATTGTTGAATCCTTTCTATTGGCCTTTTGAGCATCCACTAAATATACTGTTATACTATAGTAACGATTTTTTACATCACCGTCATTGTAATGTAAATCTGAGACGATCCTTTTTATGCGAACTCTCCTTTTTATGTATGCCTCAACAATTACGCCACATCATATTCATTCTACGTCTTCAGATAAGCCGTGGTCGATTTCCATAATATCGTCAAAGCCACAGTCAAGAGCAACGCAGATTTTCATAAGCGTTTCGCTTGTAACTGTCTTACCGTTTACAAGCTTATTTAGTGTATAACCGCTGATATCAGCTGCCTTGATTAAATCGCTTTTCTTCATATCTTTATCGATAAGTAATTTCCAAAGTTTTTTATAACTGATAGTCATATAAACACCCCATAATACACTAATTATAAGTATAACACGAAACGACAAATTTTGCAATAGGTAAAAATTAGTTTTCGCTAATATTTTTTAATATTTTTTTGCTTTTTCTGCAAGTTCAATTACAACAAATACACTTGTAGTAATACTATTTCTCTCATTTTATTTTAGAATAGCTAATTGACGGATAAGTGCTGTAATGATAGCAAATACCCGAAACAAGAGCAATGTTATAATATTTGTCAATATGCACTCTGAAATATGACTGCACGCCCGCCTCTTCCGGAATTATAATATCCTCACCGTTTTGCCACTTGCCACCAAAAGACTTTATTTCCTTTAAAAAACAAATAAAATCAGTTTTATTATCAAACAATAAAACCACACCACCATTCACTAACTCATTCAACTTTTGCTTATTCATAAAAATACCTCTTTGCCTTATTCCACAAAGAGGTCAAAAGAAAGCCCATCGAAAAGATGGACCTTAATTCTTATTGCCCCATCTATCCAAGCATTAGCACCTTGCCATACAGTAGGTTGCTGTGTAGTCAACGGGCTTGTCCCTCGTACACTCTTCATGGTAGTTTTATTTTAAATGATTTTCTGGATTTTGTCAAGTTATAATAGTAAACCAGTCATCAATCTTTTACATCAATCACAACACAATTTACAAAACCGGAACGAGCAGTACAAGCATCTAAAGCAATAATACCGTCAGCGATAAATGGCGTAAAGATCGCATATTCGCCACGTATTGAACCCTTTCCCTCAATTTTACTATGCCCGTAAGAAGCGTGGCAATGTCCACAAACTATGATTTTATTCGGTTCTTTAACGCCCTGCGACCAAGCGAGTATCCCGTTATGCCACCTTGAATAATTCCAATCAACATCTTTGGCATTTCTCCAATCTGGCTTATAATAAAACGTATCTGCTTGAGCCTTCATACCGTACGCCCTGCAAGGTATCCATCCATGCACAAAAATGTAATTTGAAGTCTTAAAGTAATTACGCATAGCGGGAATTATAGTTTTTATAAACGGCGTATCTTTACTCTTTTCTGTAAAATCTTTCACGTTTTTTACGGCATCACGGATATTACAATCGGTCAGTTGGAAAAACGTATCCATTGTCCGATTTCTATAATGATGAGAAAAGATCGCCGTTTCCATATCCCAAAGATATTTCTTAGGATCGTTCAATAAGTCCAACGCCAAATCTTCGTGATTGCCTTTTATGAGAATTACTTCGTCCTTTTCAAGCAATTCAAGAATGAAGCGTTGCATTTCTTTTGCCTCGCTCCCCCTATCGAATAAATCCCCACAAACTATTAATTTGTGCGGAGATTTATCATCAAAATATCCTTTTTCTTTTAGTGCTGATATCATCTCGGTATAAAATCCGTGAACATCAGCCACAACGTAATATCTCATTTGTATTTCCTGATTCTCTTAAATAAACATTACCATATAATGCGGCAAGGTTCGTTTTACTCCGTCTACTCCGTTGTTCCCGCCAATCAGCTTGTATGCGACGGACGGCTTAAAATCTTTGATAAAGTTGTTAAGCGTTACCGAAGCGGAGTTGCTTGCTTTTACCTCCACGGGAACTACCTCCCCGTTCTTTTCAATCAAAAACTCTAATTCGTGAGTATCGTCTGGATGATAGTAATGAAGGGTATATCCGCGTTTAATCAGACACTCGGCTATTACATTTTCAAAAACCCCACCTTTCGTGTTACCTTTCAGCGTTCCGGTCAAAAGGGCAAGTCTTGTCTGTGCGCCATAAGCGGCAAATAGTAAACCCGTATCGTTGTAATAGAGCTTAAACTGTTCCTGCTTTTCGTTTCCTATCAACGAAATATAAGGCTCAGCCACGTTTACGCAAGCATTTACAAGACACGAATCTTTCAGCCACTTAACGCTGCCGCCGTATTTTTTACTTGTCTGTCCGCGTTCAACCGTGCTGTACTGAAATTTTTTGAGTTCTTTGGAAAGCTGTCTGGGTATTGCATCATAACATTCTCTTACTTTAACCTTTTCCGCTCCCTTTGCGTGCTTAGAGATATCGTCCTGATAATCGGCAAGAATTTTATTCTGTATCTCCGTTACGCGGTTATAGTCTTTATGCTCTATAAAATCAGCAACCACTTCAGGCATCCCGCCGACAACCATAAATTCCTTGAAAAGATTTTCATACTTTTCGTTGATTACGTCCGGAATTTTGTCGCCACTTTCAAAATATTCCTTTAGCACATCAATGGCAACTTCATTCATTCCGTTTGCCCATAAGAATTCTTCAAAATCAAGCGAATACATAATAATATTTTTTTCATATCCCACAGGAATAGAATCCGGCTCCGCCACTTCATCGTCATCGTCCTGCGCATACGATAATCCTAAGAGCGAACCAGAAGAAATGACGTCAAACCTAAATTCTTCCGCTAAAAATTTAATTGCAGTTCTAGCGTTTGCGCATTTTTGAATTTCATCAAGAAAGATTAAGGTATCGCCGTTTATAAAATTTACATCCGAAAAGGTTGCAGTGAGTCTCTTAAAAATTTCCACTGCACTTAACGAACCGTCGAAAATGCTTTTGTATTCGGGATTTTTAATGAAATTAATTTCGATAAAAGTTTTATATTCATTCTTTCCGAACTCACGTATGATAAAAGATTTTCCAACCTGCCTTGCGCCCTTTACCATAAGACATTCTTTGCGCTGTTCGCTTTTACGTCTGTTTTTCCATTCCAATAACTCGTTGTAAATCTTTCTTTTTAACATAAATTATTACCTCTTGTTACTATTATACCTAAAATCAAACATTCCGTCAATAAAATAAGGAATAAAATCAATATATAAATTGTCTTAAATAGGGATAAAATCAATTAATTTGTCTTGTTTGGAGTGAGCAACTTTTTTAAATATTATTGAGCAATATTTTCAACAAAAAGTGAGCAATATTTTAATTATTTGGTGAGCAGTTTTTTGTATATCATAAAATAAAGCGGCTAATCCGGAATCTAATTACGGATTAGCCGCTTTTTAAAATATGGTGTTTATAGCTCGACGATGGTAACGCCGTGGTTGCATACTTTTAAAAGCTGCTCCAATTCTTTGTATTTATTTTTGAGTTCCAAAGCCTTGAAGTTGAAGAGATTAAAATCTTCGCCGTTTATCACGCATTTTACGACGCCGTTTCTTGCCTGCGCATTCAGCAGTGCCGAGCTTTATCTCTGATAGCTCCGCCCTTTCCGCTGCTGCCGTAGCCGTGGATAATATACAGACATCCGACGTTTCCACTCTTGGCATTATTTATACTTGATTTTAATATAATAAGAGCGTCAGCAACTGTAGGTTTACCGTCTTCCAAATTAATTTCTTTTAATCTTTTCATACCAAACTCATTTGCTCCTTTTGCAGTCTTCTTAATTCACGTTTACAGAAGAAAAGCCGTTCTTCTATTATTGAAACAATTAAATGCACTACCATACCAAAACCGAACATTAAAATAATGACGTCCATTGTAAAAGTAATTACTTTCGTCAAATAAAGAATAAAGAAAATGCCGTAGTAACCAAGATTTATTATCAATGAATTAACTGCATTGTATATTGTGTGACCGGTACCGACGAAATAATTGTCAATAATAGCGCAACCGGCATAAGCGATATAGAACGGCGCAAGCTTGATTGTAATTAAAAATATCTCATGTGCATTTTCAAGTCTTTCCGCATAGCGATAGAACGGTGTCCATAACGGGATTGTAACCGCCCACAATAAGACAACGCACGCGGCGATAAAATAGTAATTGAATTGCTTTAAGGCAAGATAACCATCCTTACTGTCGTGGCGAATGACTTCGCTCAATGCCGTTATAGGAATTAACATCCAACCCCATATAAAGTTGTTTGCTATCCAATAATTGCCTTGCTCGGCAACCATATTTACCATTTTGCCAATCATTACGGCATATATTAAGTTGTCGATGAATTGTTGAGCTCCGGAAAATATGCCAACCTTACCCCACTTTTTAAAAGTCTGCAAATCGCTCTTTTTATACCAAGCAGGGCTGATGAGCTTTTGTAAAAACAATACCAAAAAGCCCGCCATGGCAAGCAATGCGTTTACTATAATATTAGAAGCCGCTATTCCGTAAACGCCCATTGCAGGAATTAACAAGAAGTCCGCAATAAGCGACAAAATAGTTTGTACACCTAAAAATATGTATACGTTTTTATCTTTACCTACTACAACGAAAACCACATTGAAAAAGCTCGGTAAAATGCCAACCATAAAAGCAACCGTTTCAAGTTGCAGGTATTGATTTGTTACGGCAAGGTCAACTTCTGCAGGATTCATTGCAGCTACTAAAACAGATCCGTAAATTAAAACTCCTACAGAAAACAAAGTGTATAATGCAAAAGCGATTACACCAACCTTAAAAGTATGTTTTGGAAAGTTATCTTCGTCGTGCTTTAATAACTTGTTTAATATCGAATAAAGCGGAATTATAAGAAACGCTCTCAACGTTTCGTCGATTAAATCGAACCACTCCATTTGTCCGATGATATCGAACACGCCGCTTTCGCCATTAGATGAAATAATAAAAGTTCTGACAGTTTGATATACTGCTGGAATGAGCGCAAGAGCACAAAGCGACGCAAACAACCGCCAGTTAAAATTTTTAAGCTGTTTAAACTTTTCTTTCATTTTTTTAATGTTGTAACGAGTATTATCAACTAAAATTAAAATACTCTCTAATAATACTAAGGTAATGTAACGGCAACGGAAAATTCGTAATTTTATTGTACTGAGGAGACAGACCTCTTAATTCATTTAAATAATTTACAATAATTATCGGGTCATCATCTTGGCATAAATATAACGGGAAATACTCAATTAATCTTTTCCCTCGGTAATAATGGTCGGGATTAGATATACTGCTCTCATTGTCACCCCATCGATAAGTGTCATCCCGACTTTTTTCTGCTGCACTCGCATAGTAGACTTCATGATACGAATAGATACCATCTGCATTGCCGCTTGATTTTTCATCATCAGTTAGATAATAGTCAGGGACCTCGTCGTTTTCTCTGATTCTAACAACTCTAAGTTTAGAATTACTCAAATTCAATGCTACCGACATAGCTTTATTTCCAACATCAATAGATTCCGGGCAATACTTCTTAGAAAAAGAATATGTCGCAATTTTTTTGTTGGAAATACCAGGCCATAGTTCATTGCGCACAAATCCATCTCCAGATATTATAACGATTGCATCTTTATCCCTATATAAATTTTCAAGCCCCTTCAGCTTCTGTTCAATATATCTTCTTATAACTTCATTACATACTTTTTCGCAATCACGAGTCATGGAAAATTTACAAAGTTCTAAACAAGCTTTGTAATAAGTTAGCGGTAAGCCGTTGTTGAATACAGGACTTTCCACGGTAATCATTCTGTCATCGGCATTAAATTTTAACATCATAGGCAATGCCCGAACTTTTTTACCTGTCATCGACCAAAGATTAGTTGAAGCATCTATTGCGATAACGGGATACTTTGGCAACTTACTCCACTGTGTCGGACATTTGCTATAACCAAACTGCCGCAATAAATCACAAATAGTTTTTTGAATTTTATAATCTATCTCTTTTTTGTTACGCCGCTTGCTATCTTCTATTTCGTCATCCGGATTAATAAATTGAGTCACTCTACCTGCCATTGCAAATCCGCAGCGTAGAAGGTCTTTCGCGTCCTTTTCTTTGCTCTTATTATTAGGTAAAATGATTATACTACCCGCCATAATATCTTCAGATATTCTTCCTATCCGATCAGATATTAAGCGAATACGCGCGTTCCTTGCAACCTCTTTTGTATAATCTTCTTTAGATAATGGGTCTGCATAATCGCCCAAAGTCTTTATCTCTGTCCTGATACAAAAATCATTTTCTTCAGAATTTGATAGAAGAAGTAATTCGTCAAGACTATTCTTAATTTTGTCGGCTAAATCGAAGTCTTTACTCAAAGAGTAAATCTCTATTAAAGCTTCTTTATAACCAGTTCTCGACAAACAAGAACGAATATCCTTTAAATCTTTATCGGGATTAAGTTTAGGTCTCTTTATTATCGCTTTTGCAGTCGCTGAGCTCTTATCAACCACATCACTTATTAACTCATAAATTGAATTGTACATTGATTCTTCATCTTGAACACTTACCCCCGTTCCCACTTCCGTCTCTGATTCAAAACTATTTTCTGCTGATATAACACATAGAATTTGCGGATTGTTTTTAGTGCTATTAAACTCTTCTATTGCTTCCTTTACATCATTTGCCTTCGGCAATTTATGCGGATATGTAAAGTCATAGCACATTCTTTCTGCCTCATCCCACTCCCATTCCATGCATTCCTTTTTCCAATTACATTTTATACTAAGCTTATAATAACAAGTTTCTTCTTTATGTTTTATAAGAACGCCCATCTTATTTTTTAGTAAAGTTTTAGATCTTTTAGTACTATTTTTAAATCTACGCCTACTGCAATTCAAGAGCAACATAGGACAATTATCCGCCGGAATCGTTTGCAGACTAAAATAAAAAACATATGCATATAAATCGCCGTTAGGAGCGGACAATACTTGCGACATAAGTTCATTCCGAGCACTTCGGTTAAGGATCAAATCCTCGCCGTCTAATTTAATTATTTTCCCTTTTAGCTTGGACATAATATTTAAGCAAAGTCCATTATAGGCATAAGGGTTTGCAACCTTGCCGTCTTTATCAATAATTTCTACTTCGTCTTGTCCGATATATTGAAACAGCTCATCGGAATTGATTACGTTTAAAAAATCATCAAGTGCACTTTTAACTTTTTCATCGTTTTTCTTATCTGCATAAAAAGATAATGCCGCAGCTTTTAGATTCACGCATATTTCTTCACACATGTGCTTATTGATTTCTGATAAACAAACAATCCATTTTGAATCATCGCTGTTTTTACGCAAATTACTAATTTCAATTAACCCGTTAACCCAATTAGCGCACAGTTTCCCAAGTAAGCTACAAAGTGGCAACATATATGAATCATAGTTAAAAGACGGATTACCCGCAATTGCTAAAGCAGCAAGCTTATCTTTCCAAGTAGCAGGGAAACCCAAGGTATACACCTTAATCGTGGAAGTCTTCGGAATAAAAGTTATCATCTGTAATTTCTTCTGTTGACTCATTTTTAATATTCTCCTTTTATGCATCATAAAATGTACCGTAAAGTGTTGTTGCAATATATTCATCTGTTGCCATCAGATCTTCGAGATAAATACGAATTTCTTTCAGGATGTCAAAGCTTCCGTCTCCACGTCCACTATTGAACGCACCATCTGCAAAATAAATTCTGGGCGGACATCCGTCTATAGTTCCGTTATTCCCAACACGCGCAGAGCGCCCGTAAGTTTGCTCGATTACAATAAATACAGTTGCCGTTATATCGCGTTTATTGTCATCGGATAAATCACTTAGCCTACATCCGCTGTCGCGTTCCATGATCCCCCAAAATTTACCGCCTTCATTTTTTACTTCATTTGCGTATGTGCCCCAATCATTAACTTTTAGCAAATTAAACTTATGCGATATAAGTCCGTTCAATTTGCTGATTTTTAGTGATATGTCATCGGGGACAGACATAGGTCTTACAAGAAAAAATATACTCCTGAACGCGGCATTTCCATCTTGGTCAACGACGTTATATCCTCTGCAGATAACTGCCGCAGGAGCAATCAGAATCTTCTCGTCGCGGAACGCAAAAGATTGTAATTCGTTTTTTCTTAGCATTCCGGCTTCTTTGCGTTCTTCATCATCGCCGATTACAACCGCACATTTTTCTTTTCTGTTAAGTTCCGATAAAAGACTTTTTGTGTGTCGCATTACCTCTTGAGCTTCGCTGTAGCTATTTACAACAAATAAAATCTTACCTGTTCGGTCCAGCTCCGCTTCGATATGTTGACGTATTTCCCGTAAAAGGCTCTTTAATCTTTCTCCTCTCCCTTCTTGTCCACCCCCTGAAATAACGGTTGTTGCACCGCATATCTGAAAATATGACTTTTTGAGATATTCCGTAATGTTTGACGGAGCATTAAGAACATAATCTACTGGGACATTGACATGATATTGTAACGAACCTGGTGCATAGCTTGATCCAGACATTAATACAGCATGCGGACCTAATGGCTCCCCATACTCATTAACGCGCAACCATGGTAGAGATAACATTAAATATCTTCCGCACGCATATTGGCGATAAACTTTAAGTTCCTCTTTTTCGGTATAAACCATACCGAACATATTACCCATAGGAGCTGACGGCAAATATTTCTGTTGTGAAACAAATCTTGCTTGAAGAAAATCAGAAATATTATTATTCCAAAGAATCTCCTTATCTACAGACTTTGCCGCATTATCTATACGATGCATTAATCTATCAAAATAAATAACTTTCAAAGAAAGTTGTAAATGTAAAAGGTCTCTATCTGATAATTCAATCTTATTATCATTTAAAAGTCTTTTAAGTCTTTTCTCAAAATGACTATCTATTTTACAAGAGTCATCGCACAATTCTGATAGCTGATTAAAAAAGCCTTCGTTCTCTAATATTTCATCTGAAACACTAATACATTGATTTAAGGCGTTAATCAAATGTTCACTAACTCCATCAATTTCTAGCTGCCGTTTTAAAGTTAAAGCTGAAAATGTCGAGGAAATTATTTTATTCCATCCTCTTTTCTCTGTTTCAGTTATCTTTTTGATATCCCCCACAATCTCATCATAAACTTGTGTGGTTTCACGTGCAAGAGTAAAATATTTGCGCTCATTTCTATTCTTGCTAACGTCAGAATAACTTTTATGCATATCTGTAGCACATGCACTAGATTGACTTTTCATAAAATCATTAAAAGAGGTATTAGGCGCAAAGAAATCGTCAAGTGTTGCCTGCACCCTATCACATTCATCAAACATTACAACATCAAAATTGCCTATAACCTCTTCCATAAATAGTCTACGATTTTTACCTATCCGCGAAGAAGCTAGCCCCGCAACTGTAGTAACTATAATATCTGATTTTTCAGATTCTCGTAACATAGCAGCTCCCGGGCAAAAATCATAAAACTTGCATCTTACTCTGCTTGAATTCTTATCTTCACTATCACAAGCACGCAAATTGTAACACGGTCTTTCACTGTATTGCCATGCTTTTGTAGATTCTTCGCTTAATCCATTTAAAATGCAAGGCGCAGATAAATATTTAGCTATATCCTCGTCTATAAACATCTCGTTGCCATTTAGAAGAGAATAAACATATTTTTCTTGGTTTGACTTCCCTACCAATGGAGCAACAGATAAATTAAATTTTTTCAGATACTTATAAATTTCAACAACTTCACTAACGGTATTTAGAATAATTGCTGTACGATATCCATGGTTAGCAAGATAATAGCAGAGTACCTTCAATAATGTTGTCTTACCTGAGCCGACCATCCCAACAATATTTGTTACACCGTCAATAGAAACATCTTCACCCCCATGAACTTTTCTTACATTTTCAATTGTATTTTTTTGCAACACCTCGTAACAATAATCTGTTGGCACCATTCCCTTCATTTCCAAAGCTGTAGCCAACAACTCGTTATAACTTATCGAAATCTTCTCCCTTCTTGATTTGGCACATACTAATTTAGAATTGGTTTCCTCTTTGTTTATTACTGGCCATTCAGGAATTTGCACAGTTATTGAAGACTTATCTTGTCTGTAGAATTTGTATTTCCCAGCTTTCGCTAAAGATAAATTTGATTTTTGGGTTTCAGAAGATTGTAAATAAGATAAATATTTTTCCTCTCTATTCGCAAACGGGATACAACTTGTTGTTTTTACTAATTTATCATCTTCAATATTATAAAGCCTTATTGAATCGTACTGACTATCTAAATAGTACCCCAAATCCTGTTCCCACTGCATTCTTGAAGAATAAACTAAAAACTTAATACGCGCCTGCTGCAACAAAAATAGTTTTTCATCCTCAATGCTATGGTTTATAATTTGATACCCTCTTAACAAAACGTAAGCATTATTAGGATTCAAGTCAGGAGAAATAATACTTAACAAATGAAGTACATTTTCAACCATAAGAAAATCATAAATACCAAATTCTTTTGTTTCTTTAAAACTGCCTTTTATATTATCCGCAAGAAATTTTAATGACTTCATTTGTTCACCTCCTGTTTAATTAGCTTTTTAAGTGTACTAAGGGATATGCACTTAATTTTTTTATCGCTTGCAAGTGCTTTATCACAAATTTTTAAATAACTGCCTGTTCGTTTTACAATTTTATCAGGAATAACATAGTACCCCTTATCTATGTTGGCAGACCTAAAATAATTATCTTTCTCTATCGATTTACTCAGAAAATATGGATTACTATAAGTTTTTGCATCTATCCCCCAACAAGCCCCGTTAGCAAAAATAATTTTTATATCATAACGATCAAGTTCTGGCCACAATTCGCTTTTTACATTTAATTGGTTGCAAATATTTTCTATCTCAATCTCTGCTTTACCTGGGTAGCATATGTATCTCATTACTCCTATTTTAAGGCGATAGACATATTCAGGTTCAATCTTTTTACATTTTTCTTTTAAGATGGGTATATCCACACAATCCCTATGACAACATTCAGGTTGTGATCCTTTAAACATCATTGTCCAACCACAGTTAGGACAACAATACGTTTCTTCAGGAGTTTGCTCATATGCAGAAGCAACTAAATCCATAATTATCTGTTCGTTATTAAAAAGTAATAATAGCTTTTTTCTCTCAATATCAGTCAAAAGTGGATGACTAATAATGAATTTTCTGATATAAACATAATTATCTTGTGACAATTGCTTCATTAAATTAAAAACTATATGCTCATCTATAGAGGTCAAATCAGACTCCTCTGAATCAAGATAGTCGAGACATTCCCCCGTGAGAGTATAATTACTTTCTATTTCATCCACATAAATCAATGGACCAATATCCCAAAACCAACACTTTTTTATATCTTGCAAAACCGACTCATCCCATCCTTCAAACCACTCTTTAACAGGTCGCGTGAATTTTTTACAAATCATTTCTGTCTCATTCAATGATATAAGGTAATTTTCAAGGACCGCATCTTGCATTCCTGAAAATTCTACGGCTAATGCACTAAACATATTTATACCTTGACGCAGAAGTAGTCCATACATAAACTCTTCGGGATTCGGTCGTCCTAACTTTTCTTTTAAACCAAAAGCAATGTAAGCGAACATCTTGTTAAATTTACTTTCTATTGCTTGCATTTTCAACACTCCTTAACAAAAAAAAGAAATCCGTCCTTCAAAACACTGAAGGACGGATTATTGTTATCGCTCATTTATAAGTGAGTACTAATCCATCTTTGGCAACAATATGCTAAATCTATATTTAGCCATAGTTTATAGCATATACGCCACATATTGTGTTTTTTCTTGGACATTTGAATAATAACACAATATATATAAGCTTGTCAATATATTTTTGAAAATTTTTCCAAATAAAATTTACCGTATTTATTTTTATCATTCCATCTTATACACTTTCCGCTGCTTCATTGTCAAGGCAACCAACATTTCCGCTTTTGGTATTGATTATACTTGACTTTAATATAATAAGAGCGTCAGCAACTGTCGGCTTACCGTCTTCTAAATTGATTTCCTTTAACCTTTTCATATAGAACTCTTTAAATATTCCAAATACTTGATTGGAGCCTTTTCTTTGTATTTTGCTTCCATTTCTATTCGACTCATTTCGGTGCGATTTATTAAGAGTTGATATTGTTCATAGGTAGCAAGGGCATATCTATCATATATTTCATAAATGACAGTATGAGCTTTATCCATTTCCGGCACAGGGTTCTTTTCCCCTTCAAAGTTATCTAAGTCTTTCAAATCATAATTAGTCAAGTTTAAGTCTTGAGGACGATAAAGAATATTGCCGCCGCGCTTAATAAGCTCATACAAAAAAGCAGCATTCCAACCCTGTAATGAAGTTACAAGAATATCTTTATTTATTTGTTGGAGTGCTTGATATACCGAAAGAAATATATCCTCATCGTCTTTTAAATCTTCTAATGGATCATCTCCATAGTTATCATAATAATCGTCTATCGGAACGACTTCACGACTTTCATTTAAGCCAACGCCATAATTTGTTATATTGTAGATTTTTTTAAGTTCCCAAATAATTTCTTCCTTATTTTCTCCAAATTTATCTCTAATCGTTGATAAGATAAAATCATCAACATTGTCTTTAAGGCTTATTAATCGAACATCATTAAATAAACTGCTTCTACGGATATTTACACTAAAAAACTGTTTTAAATAAATCCATTCTCTCAACTCAATTTCTTCAATATTATTGATTATTTTTTTCTCAAACAAATCAAAAAATCTGTCGTTTGCTTTTGATAAAGATTCTAAATATTTTAAAGCCTTATCTTTTTCGCCGTCAATCAACGCATATCGTGCAGATTGCTCATTTATACAGTATTGTCTGCTCCACTTATCTTCAATTGATTCTCTTTCTCTTTGTTCAGCAAGAAGTTCATCAACAGTAACATGAAAAAGCTTTGACAACGAGAATAAATTCTCAACGCTTATTTCTCTCATATCATTCCACTTACTGACTGCTGCAGAGCTGACGCCAACAATCTCAGCTAAATCTTTTTGTTTTAACCCACACTCTTCCATCAATTCTCTGATAAAATTATTCATTAGTTGCAACCTCGATATAATACTTCTTTTTAAATTCATCCTCTGGCAGTTTATTAGAATCCTCAATATATTCACCCCTGTATTTAGACGGGAAATATAATTCTCTCAACTTTTCCAAAGATAAGTTATTTAAATCATTAAGTAATTTATCTGTTTGTTCAGAATCACGATTATCCATATAATCTTTTAATGATAAACCTAAAATCTCTCTTTTAGCGTGAAGATATGCTCCCTCTTCATTCTCACCGCATATCCAATATTTGAACGGTTTTAGCACTTCCCTTTCGCCGTTGTAAAGTCTTATTTCTAACGCCTCAATGTCCTTCTCGCCAAAGCCGCCAAAAACGTCATTTTCGGCAATACCCTTTTTTATCCTATTGTTTTTTGTGTTTTGAACAGCAAAATATCTATAATTACCGTGTTCACAAACAGGTACAATAATCGGCCGTCTGTATTTATCATAAATTCTTCCAAGAATATCGACGATTTCAAATTTTTCCACAACAACTTTCCAATAACCAAGTAGCACTTTATTAAGTTTAGCTCCGCACTCAATCAAAAGTTTAATTCCGCGCCTTGTCAATTCTTCTTCATCGTATTTTTTATGAAATTGCTTTTCATAAACATTGAATTTACCATAACGGTGCGTTACGTTAATTGTTTGTAATGTAGCCAGCAAAATATCCTTTTCATAATCATCTAATTTTGATATTCTGTATCTTAATGCATCTTCCGACTCGTCAATTACGTCACTGACGTCTGCCCAAATATTCTGATGCATAGCAAAGACAAACTTTTTATTCGCTTCCCAAAATTTTTCTTCAACACTGCTTTTATGCATCAAAGCTGACTGCCTGTGTATTTCAAGTTTAATGTCTGATAGACCACCTATCGATAAAACGTCATAACCGCAATCAACAATATCTTCAATCCATTCGCAAATACCAAGTCCTGAACTACGGTATATTTCATCATTTTTACAGTTGACTGCCGGAAGAAATATCCGATAAAAATGTATGACAATAAAGTCAAATTCCCTATCTTCAGAAACGGTCAACCCAACGTCAACCATTTTCTTTAAAAGCTCTTTAAAACGGCTTTCTATCAATAATTCCTGTTCTTCTCTGATTTCATATAAATTATCTGATTCTGTAAATCGTGTATGCCATTGATTATCACAAATGAAATATTTTTCCATTAATTTAATATCATAGCTATACTGACCGTTCAAAATTTCATCAACGGAAACGTGATAAAAATCTGCTATATCTTCAATCAAAGATATTTCAGGAATCGATTTCCCGCATTCCCACTTACTGATAGTTCCGTCTTCCAATTCCCTTCCGTACAATTCTGACATCTTATCTGCAAATTCATTTTGCGATAATTTTTTATCTTTTCTTAACTGTTTCAAAAATTTACCGAATTTCTTTTTATCCATTATATTACCTCAGCTAATCTTGCTTTTAAATCTTTCTTAATGATCTTATTCATCTTTAGAAAATATAAAGAGTCCTTATCTCTTTTCCGTAGTTCAGGAACTTCCCGACTTACAACCGCTTCATCATCTATTGCATTTACCCGCCGTTGCTCCGATGAGTTTGTTACAGCAAAATACAAATTTGTTCTCATTTGCGCTTTTCCGTTCAAATACTCTACTTCACATATTTCATCGACTGATTCTATGGCATCTTTCCAATCATGCTTTACTCTTGGTTTTTGTCTGACAATCGATGCCGCATCTTTCCCACTCTCTGCTTTAACATAAAAATCCATTAAAATGTATTTACCCCTTCTGACATGCCCACACTTAGCTTTAACTTTATAATATTTCATCTGTATACCTCCTGTTTGCAAGGATACTATAACATAGGAAGTTTGACTTTTTAAGGAACAAAATTTAATATTTTTATTCAATTCATATTTTTTAGTTAATTTACAGTAGAATTATACCGCATTTATCTTCACTTTTGCAACAATTTATAACCATTATTTGAATTTGATTTTTTTACTTGAATTAACCGTAAAAAGAGCAGAAAATGCCCAAATTTACGGCATTTGGGCAAAAAATTCAATAAAAAAAGCAGGGATGGCAATTTCTAATCGAAATTACCATCCCTTAGGTTTTAATTTAGCAAATATATAAAACGTTCTAATAAGTCGCTACCGTATGTACGGTGGATTTGCTTATGGAAAAATGCAGAGCCGCCGCGCGGACGGTTGAATTTGTTTCTATTATGTACTCCGCTTCCTTAATTACTCTTTCGGTTATATAATCCCACATAATTTTTACCCCGAATACCGATTTTTCGGCAAACGGAAATTCTTTCCCGTTACGCCGTGGTCAAGTAATAAATTATATGCCGAAAAACCGCGCCGTATGCGGATATTTGTTTATTATGCGCGGTTTTTGACGAAAAACGTAAAAATATTATCTGTCGCCATTGCTATAAAATAATGACCGAAAAAAAGTGCGGGCAACTTTTAGGTTGCCCGCACAAAAGGGGTAGGATACACGCATTAATCAACACGTATATTGTCGGAAAAATTATTCTTCACTGTCGGAAGCCGTTTCGTCCGTAAGCATTTCCTCATAGAAGCCTTCGTCGTCGCTTGTTCCGCCGACAACAGCCTTGCGGCGTTTAAGTTTGACTGCAAGTATAACGATTGCAAGCGCAAGCACTGCCGCGGCGCCGCCTATCGTATACCAAGCCCATGCGGGCAAATGTCCGTACTCTACTACCGTATCAGCCTTGATGGATATTGACTTAACCGCGTTGGTTACTTCAAAGCAATAGTTGGAATTGCCTACCGCAACCTTCAAAGCGTGACCGCCTATTTCGGTAAAGTCGCCGTCAGCCGTAAGGGTTATTACTATTTCCTTATTACCGTCTTTGTAGATATAACGTCTTTCGCCGTTTGCAAGTATTCCGTCAGGGGTAAGCGTTCCACCGTCAATCCAGCCCGTTATGCTTAGTTCTGGCAAATGCGCTTCACCGTCGTGTTCGAACTCGTCGCCCTCGGACCAGTTAACCGTAAGAAGTCTTTGCTGTATTCTGTACTTGCCGACGTTCGTTTCGGGCGTGTAGTTGCTGTCCGAATACTTAATTATATATTCGAGCGAGCCCGTTACCGCGTCGTCGTTGATTTCAAAGAAGATATTATACAAACCGACTTCGCTTGTGTTTGTAACGCCTGCAACGTATGCGGTAGCGTTATCTCTGAACCATTCTTTGGAAACCGCGTTGTTGCCCATTCTGTAATAGCCGCCGTTGAACAGCTGCTCGGTCAAGTCATCGGGTACTCCGTCGCCGTAGGGAACGGTGAATTCCTTCTCGAAAATAACTATAATAAAGTCTTCTTCGGGACGAATCTGCACGCGCCATGCGCCGTAGTACTTATTGTGGTTTCCGCCTGCAACGTCTATGAAGTAATAAATTATCCAGTCGCCTGCGGCGGTAATTCTGGGCGCGTCCGTAAGATTATACTCTGCGTCATTCTTGGGTTCTACCGCATCGGAAAGAATCTGTTTGTCAACGTATTTGATAGTTACCTGAGCATCGGTATTGCCGGGGCGCTTGTTGCCGGAATAAACGATATTGTTGTAAACTCCGTCGGTTTTGTCCGCAAGCTTAATAACGTATCTGGGATTACTGCTGTCAAATTCGCCGTACTCCTCGAAGAAGTTATCGCCCTTGCTTAAAACCGTTATGTCGGCTTTGTTGATTTTGAATACGCCTGCGCTGAACTGTCCGTTAACGCCGCTTTCACTGCCGACGAAAATAACTTCGTAATTTGCGGAATAAACGTCGCTGTTCCAAGTGCCTTCGATAAGGTATTCGCCTACCTGAGCGTAACCCTGTACGTCGTAATTGCTTGTGCCGTTGTTAAGCAGGAATGTGCAATCAACGTTAATTGCAAGACCGGCTTCGTCCGCCGCAAGGGGAAGATAACCGTTGCGTCCGCCGTAGCTTGAAAGGTATTCGGTTACGATATGCGTGTTGCGGTTGGTTTGCGTTACTTCGCCGTAGTCCGCTTCGCGGTCGGAAATCTTAACGATAACCGTACGTCTTATTATTTTGAAGTATAATCCGTTTGTCAAAAGCTCCGTCATATCGGTATCGCCGCTGACGCGTTTAACGCTGATATAGTATATACCCTCGTTGATAGCTTTACCGTCCGTAAGATAGCCGTTAGGCGAACCGTCGGGGTTAACCGCAAGCAGGCTTACGTCAAGCTTTCTCTGCTGTCCGTTGCCGGTTGTAGGCGTATAGAACGCTTCGGGAAGCTTTGAAGTACCGTCGTAAACAAACTCGTTTGTGCCGTTATCCGCAAGCACGAGCACCGTGCCCGTGGTGGAATTTACTATAACCTTAACGCCCTTAAAGCTCTGTTCCCAGTCGTAGTTGCGGAGAATCTGTCTTAAAACTTTCAACTTGTCGCTGTCAGTTGTCAATGTTACGTCGTAACTGCCGGGCTGGGCGCCGCGGATATATTGGCTGAATATCCAGTTTTCTACCGCTTCGACAGCCGCTTTAACCGTAACAGACTCGTCAACGCTGTTTCCGCTTGCGTCCGTATATACGGGCACGAAGCCGTTGAAATCAGCAGTGTATTTGGGAGCAACGTCGTTATAATTAATGTTATAGTCGTTGCCGCCGTTTACCGTAATCTGCAAAGGCAGTTTGTCAATGGTAATCTGTCTTGTAAATTCCTTGATGTTGTAATTTGAAGCAAGGGTTTTATCCGAAACGTACACACGCAATGTGTATATGCCCGCGTCGCGGATATCGCCCGTCCATACGCCGGCGGTGCCCGTTGCGCTGTCTTTTCTGGTTACTTCGAACTTCAAGCCGATAGCGTTGTGCTCGCCGGGGTATGTGGAATTCATTTTTGCATTAGCCGTGTAGCTTACCGCACTGCCGTTATAATCATCGACAAAGTCGGTTACCCACGAACCGTTATTCAAAGTCCATTCAACTTCGATTTCTTTGGGTGCAATCGTATACTGTTTGGTGTAATTTACCGCGTTGCCCGTAAACGCATAGTTTTTATCGTTGGGCGCGGAAATTTCCGCAGTGTACGTAGCGGCATCCTTGTGGTCGCCCGCAACCGACGCGTCAAGATAAATTCTTGCGCCGTTAACGTCGGTATACCAGAACAAAGGCATCTGCTCGTTACCCGTGTATTCGAACGTAAGGGTATCGTAATAAACGTCTGTGGACTTAACTTCCTTAGGAGCGATAGTAAACGTAAATTTATTGGATACGCCCGCGGGTATTGCGTAGTTGGAATCCGAAGGCACAGCCGTTACGGTGTATTCGCCCGCGTTTACCGCGCGGTTGCCGCAGCTTGTTCCGTCGGAATACGTAAGCACGTAGCTGAACGTTACGCTTACGCCCGCCATTGCGGTAGGCATATGCGTTTCGCCGTCGTAGGTATACGTATAGGTTGAAGCGTTGATGTTATTCGTACCGTCGCTCGTCCAGTAGAAGGAATTAAGCGACATCTGTGTGATATAGTACTTGACGGTCGTGTTGGAAGGCAGGCTGTAATTCTTGTCGGTTATCTGCACTTCAACCGTATGGCTGGTGCATACAAGTCCGGTTGCGCCGACGTATACGGGGTCAACCGTTTCGCCTGCAACAACGTTGCCGAACGTTGCCGTGGGGTGCTGCTGTATTCCTTCGTTGAATTCGAAGTAGAATATTCCGTCGCTGTCTTTAAGCGCCGCGCTCCACGTTATGGTAAGCTCTCTTGCCTTGATTTCGAACGCCTGCGTGTTATTTGTGGAAGCGTCGAACGTGTAATTGCCCTTGTACTGCGCGGGAATTACAACAGTTGTTTTATAACCCGTGCCGGCGTTCTTCTGCAAACCGCTTATGTTGGCGGACGTAACGGGAATTTTACCCGTAGGCATATTGAAGTACGCCTTAGGTCCCTGCATTGCGCCGTTATACTCAAATTCGGGAACGTCGCCCGCCGCAATGGGAGTTTCGCTTCCGTCAGCATTTTCGATTACCCACTCAACGGTAATTTTGTACTGTTCTACGGTGTAAACGCAGTCGGTAAACGTTACGTCGTAGTTAGCGTTGCCGCTTACCGCAGTTATAACGTAAGTGCCCGCGTTGCTTGCCGTGGTTACGCCGTGCGTAAGAGTTATAAGCAAATCGTCCGTGCTCTGCGCAAGGTCGGCAGTGTTGAACGTGTAGTAATCGCTTGTATTTACGCTGAAATCAATCGGTGTTTTGCCGTATTCGGAAACCGTTTTAGTGCGGTCAACCGTAACGGTAATCGCCTTCTTTTCAACCGTAAGTTTGCCTTTAATAAACGTAATATCGTAGTTGTCCGCAACAGCCGCGGTAGCTTCGGTTATGTCGTAAGCGCCCGCATTGCCGTTAACCGCGTCAAACTGAACATATGCACAGCCAAGCGCAAGCTCGGTTGAGAATACTCCCGCCGCGGGACCTGCCGCAGTACCGTCCGCGCCGATAAATCCGTCATACGTTGCGGTAAAAGCGGGTGCGCTGTCGCCGTAGGTTATAGTTTTATCGTCCGCGGTTATAGTAAGCTGAGCCTTATTTACAGTGTAAGCGTCGGCAATAGTCCATACTCCGCTGTTATCGGTTGCCGTGTTTGAAGCGGTTTCGCCTACAAACGTAACGTTGTAGTTGCCGTTGCTTGCCGAAGCTTCCAAATCGTAAACGCCCGCGTTCTTAGCCGCGCTTGCAATAGAAATGGAAACGCCCAAATCGTCCGCACTGCGCTTTAAGCCCGAAACGGTAAAATCTACGTTTGTAACGTTGCCTGCAACGGGTACGTGTCCGTCATAAACACTGCTTTGATTTTTAAGAGTTACGGTAGCGTTTGCTTTTTCAACAGTAAGCGTGCCGTTTACATACGTAATTTCGTAGTTGTCGGAAGTCAATCCGCTTACGATAACCTCGTAAGCGCCGACAGGCGCATACCGGAAGTAATCGGTGCTCCACTTAGCGTTTGCGGGAACAATATCACCCGTCTGCGTGGGATTGCCCATGCTGTCGTTTTCGTCGCCGTTCACCCAACCGCTGTAAGTAAGCTTAAAGCGGGTTTTAAGGTTAGCGTTTGTAATTTCCGTACCGTATTCCGCCTTGTCGGTAGTGCCCGCTGTCGTTGCGCTTACGGTAACGGTCAGCGAAGCCCTGCCGATTTTCAAAAGCGAGGAAGTTCTGCCGGTGTAACCGCTTGCAGTGTCAACAGCTGCAACAACCTCGTATTCGCCGGGTTTTACGGGCACGGCTGTGCTGTTTGTGTATACGGTACCGTCGAAAGACGTTCCGCTGTAAGTAATATTGATTTTGGGAGTTACCGCCGTTCCGTCCGAAAGCGCCGCCGAAGCCGTAGCCGAAGCCGCGTCCGAACCGGTACCGCCGTAAATTCCGTTAGTCACGGTAAGAGTAACCGTAACGTTTTTCAAACCTACCGCAAGCGTACCGTCAACAACCGTAACGGTGTAGTTTGCAAGGCTTAAAGCCGTTTTATCAATTGATAATACATAAGAGCCGACCGCGCCGTTATCGGTATCGAAATCGCCGTACGTAAAGGTCAAATCTCCGTTTTCAATCGAAAGCGAAGCCCTTGTATCCGACCAGACAAGTCCCGTAACAAACGCGCCGTTGTTCACTTTTCCGCCGCCGAAAGCAACCTCCGCATCGTAAACGGTAATCGTCAGCGGAGCTTTTGTAATTTCCACTTCCACGGGGTCGCCGTCAGCTCCTCCGTTGGGGGTTACGCTTTTAAGATTGTAATTGTTTGCAAATTCTGCTGTAAGCGCCGCGGAAATCGTGTAAACGCCCGCAGTTTTCAAAGCCGTAGTGCTGTCAGTGCCGTTAAGATAGCTTAAAGCAAGCTTAATATCCTCGCCCGCAACAGCGCCCGTTACCGCGTAAGTAACCGAAGGCACTCCGCCGTAAACGCAGTCGCCCGCCGTAATAACAGCCGTAACGTCTTTTTTGGTTATTTCGCCTGTTAATTGCGTTGCGCAATTTGCGGTATCGATAAAATAATTATGCGAAGACGCATTATCAAGCGCATACCCCGTTATATTAACGGTTTTACCAGCGCCGACGTTTTTATTATCGAATTCGCCTGTTGCAGTAAGAGTAATCACGTCCGCGCCGATACCGCCCGTAAACGAGTTTACAACAATCGTTGCGTTTGCGTTACCGTCGTATATTTTCGTAGTAACGCTCATATCTCCTGCCGTCACAGTCAAAGCCGCGCGTGCAACCTTTACCGCCTTGCTTGCAGAACCCGCATAGCCCGACGTTGATATCGTTGCGGTTGCGGTATACTCACCCGCTTTGGTCGGAACGGTTGTGCTGTTTGTGTATACAGAGCCGTCGTAAGCCGTACCCGAATATGTGTAGGTAAACGTAATTCCGCTTACAGCTGTACTACCGTCCGCGGCGGTTGCCGAGGCCGTAATATTCGTACCGCCGTAAACACCGTTAGTTACGGTTAAAGTAACGTCAAGAATTTTTACCCCTACGTTGAGCTTTCCGTCAACAACGGTAACCGTATACTCGTCAAGAGTAATCGGGTCAAGCGTCAATACGTATGTGCCGTTTGCGCTTGTCGCAGGGTCGTAATCGGTTGATTTATATTTAAGCAAACTGCCCAAAAGCGTTGTTAAATTTTCACCGTTTTTAAGCCCGCTTACGTTTATTCCCGCTACACCGTATCCGCTTGAAGGAATACTTTCACCGCAGTCCAAAAACTGATTGTTTACTGTTACAGTTAAAGGCGCTTTTGACACGGTAATACCCGTAACGTCAACCGTTTTTGTAACGCTTCCCTCTGTGTAAGATACAACTACCTTTGTTTCGCCCGTGCGGAAGCTGCCGTTACCGCCCACGTAAGCAAAGCTATATCCGTAAACGGTCTTTTTGGAACCGTTGTTATACGTCGCTTCGATTTCCATACCTGACGTATCGAAGCGGTCAAACGCTGTATATGATTTTTTAGTAGGCGCAGTTTTAACGGTTATACCCGTAAGCGCAATCGCCGTTACGTTTACTTCAAAAGTACCGCCCTTACCGTCGTATGAAACCCAGATATCGCACTTTCCGCTGTCCGCCAAAGTACCGAAAATTTTCATATCGGGACGGGTTTCAACGTTTTCCAAAACGGTACCGTCGTTGTAATTTATTTTTACCTTTAAAGTACCGAGTTTAGGCAAATCGGTAAGCGGCGTTGTGGGATAAATTGTTCCCGTTTGTGTATAAGTTGCAACAATAGTACCGGGGGCGCCAGAAGACGAAGCAACGTAAACCGTTGCAGTATAACCGCCATAGCTTACCGTTATAGGCGAGTTACCCGTGTCGTTTATAGTTCCGCTTAAAGTAAATCCCGTACACGGCTTTGTACTGCCGTCGTTGTAAACTTCTGTTACGGTCAATTTTCCCCTTGTTTTTAAATCGTCAGGGCTGTCAGCCGAGGTAAACGCATTGTTGCCTTGCTCGTATGAAGCTGTTATACCCGTCAACTTTACCGCCGTTACGGGAACGGAAATTGTTTTTGAAAAACCCCTAACAATAACTGTTACCGTTACGTTTTGAGTGCCTGATGTTACCGTGCTTAAATTGCCTAAAAGTCTGAAATCGGTAGTATTGTATATGTTACCGGCGTCAGAAGCATTCTGCAAATTTACAGTTATGTACGGTCTTAAATCGTCAAGGCTTGAAGACGAAAATATTTTTCCGCTTGCCGCCGTTGTATTGTAAGTTACAGACTGTAAAGCACTAACCAATTTGTAGGCTGTTCCTGTAATATCTTCTGAAACACGTTTTAAATTTAAGTGAAATGCGGGACGATAAGGATATGGTGTTGCAGTATTGTTATTGTTGTTAGTACCCGAAACTCCAACTATACAGTTCCAACCAAAGTGGGTTGGAGACAGATATGTTCGGCTACAATACTTATTAGCGTCCGCCGTACGCTGCCCTGTGGAAGTTTGCCATAACCCCTTGTAAGTAACATCATTTAATGTACCAATAGCCATTTCATCCATACTCGGAAGCCACAGCTCGTCATCACCTATGTTACCTCCGGAACACCAAGAAGTTATATCCTGCCAAGGCATATTTTTAGGTGCTTCTATATAACTACTGTATTTTGTTATAAAATCGGCGTATTTTGGAACTTGAGTTGCATGACCCCAGCCCGTTCCTCTGTTTGTTAGCCTTTTTCTCGGATAACTGTTTAAATAGTTCTGATATTTCCCAGCTGCGTTATCGGGTCCCATCTGATAACCCAAATCAAGGTCTACGTCGGCAAGCCAAAGGGTAGCTACTACTTCTCCCGCGGTATTTTTCGAAACGTAAGCTATGGTCCACTCCTGATTATTGAACTTGACAAGGACGTCTCTTCCTTCGTTCTTGTCACGAATATCCTGAGAATTAAGTTGCTTATCAGGGTCGGCGTCAACAACCGATTTTAATGAATCATATGTTATACCCACGCCGCCGAGCCTTGAAAACAAGTCGCCCATAGTGTCCGCATAAAAACTAGCGCCATTATTATAAGTCAATTCGCCTATACGAACATGATTATCCGTACTTGCATTAGCATTTTTATCTTGTCTGTCAAGAAACACAAACGAAAATACAGCGCAACACAAAAGTATTGCACTAAGCGCGATTGCCGTGCAGACCCATTTAATTCTACTACCCCAAGTTTTCATAAATGTTCTCCTTTTTTCTTTAACTGTCCTACAAAAAACAACAAAAAAAGTGCAACGCCGTTAACGTTGCACACTTTAAATCGCGGAATATTAAGCACACAACAATTAAACGGAGCCCCCGAACGTTACCGCTCGGGTTGCACTTGTTACAATTGTTGTATGAGGCAAAGCATACACTTTGCCCTTGATGTGGTAATTGAAGTTTAGCACCCTGTTACGATAAAATCAAGTATTTTTGACAATTTTTTTGAAATTTTTTAACAAAATTACCTTCCATTTTCTTCCGATACCCCCAAATATGCCTAAAATAAGCCCGCACGCGCAACAGCGCGTGCGGGCTTATTACCACACAATTAACTTAGCAATCATAAGTTACCAAGCAAATTAACAAATTTATTTACCCCCGCAATATACCGCAAGGAAGGAACACCCACCCCCTTTTATTCCCCCGCCACAGCGGGGGATTTGTGTTGCGGTTATATCCCGCCCCAGCGGGGGATTTGTGTTGCGGTTATCAAAGTTTGGGGATTTTACCTCATTGCCCCCTGCCTATGGCGGGTTTATTATCTACACTTACCCCCTGCCTATGGCGGGGGGATTAAGGGGGGTGGTTATAAATATACCGCAGTTACGGCCAAACTCGGTTCTTTTTAAACCATTCGGTATCTTTAAGAATAATATCGTTGTTGGAACATTTCAGCTTTAACTCGCCTTTATCCGTATAAAACACTATATTGCCGTTCATCGAAGCATACTCGCCCGCCTTATAATCAATTATAAGCGTGGTGCAATAAATATTTTCGGTATATTTAGCAACGCGGTCAATAAACGCCTGCGCGGGGAAAGTGTTGTCGGCGTTTGATGTGTATTCGGTAGTTCCGCAACAACAGCACACCGCAACGTTTTTGGGCTTAATCACTTTAAGCAGTTTTTCGGTTGACGCCGTATAACTGCCGTGGTGTCCTCCCTTGAATAATTCTACCTCAGGAAGGTCGTTCATGTCAACAAGATAGCTTTCGCCTTTTTCTTCCAAATCACCCGTAAACAGGAAATTTTTGTCCGCTCCGCCGTTTGTATCCTTCTGCGTAAGCAAAACGCAAACGGAATAATCGTTTTCGTCCTTGGTTTCGTTATAGTAATAATGACTGTTCAAAATTTTAAGCGAAACGGTCTGATTCCCGTCTAAAAAATATTCCTGCTTGGCGCCGTTTTCACCCTCGCAACACTCCTTGGCGGTGTAAACCTGCGCGCCGTTTCCCTTTGCATAATCTACGGCTTTAACGTAATTTTTATATATGGTAGAGGTTGTATTGTGTCCCGCAAACTGAATGAGCGTGCCTATTTCATAGTTATATAATATACCCGTCTGCTTGCCCGTTTTGCTGTCCTTAGAGCCGACAAACCCCGCAATATGGTCTTGGTGCGCATGGGTTGCGATAACGTATTCAAGCACGCCGTCCTCGCAATACTGGTCTATGTATGCGCGAATTGCCGAAGCGCTGTTCTGCCTTGAACCAGCGTCAATCAGCACCTCGGTATCGCCGCACTTGATAAGCGTGCAGTCGCCCGTGTACTTGTTGCCGAGTTCGAGAAAGTGAACCGACAGCTCCGCCGCGTTTGCGTTATATCCGCAGACAATGCAAAAGCCCGTTGTTTCGTCAATATTATGATTGCCCGAGCCTTTGATTATTTCGTCCTCGGTAGCTTCGCAATACAAACACTCGCGCGATTTACTGCCGTTGCCGCAGTCGGCTTGTTTTGTGACGTTCCATTCCGTCCAGAAATGCCCGCCTGTGCCTAAATATCGGTGAAAGAGTTCGGGCTTCAATACCCATAAAATTGCAATTGCGGCAACTATTATTATAAACAGAATTGCGATAACCGCCGCGGTTTTAGGATGCTTTTTTGCCTGACTTTTGTAAGATTTTTTACCGGACATTTTAAAATTGACCCCGTAATATCATTGATTTACGCTATTTTTACAGACTTTCAATCTGTTTTAAAATCTTTTCGCGCATCTCTATATATTTATTCAGTTTGGCGCGCTCTTCGTCAACAAGCTTTTTGGGAGCCTTTGAAACAAAGCCCTGATTGTTAAGCTTTCCGTCGGCACGGCGGATTTCCGTCATAACCTTTTCAAGCTCGCCCTCTAAACGCGCTTTTTCCTTTTCCAAATCCACAAGCTCGCCCATAGGCATATATACCGTGCCGATTGAAAGCACCTTTGTTACCGTCTTTTCGCCCGCTTCCCGCGCGGAGGAAACAAACTTTATTTCCTTTGCGCCCGCAAGCTTTAAAATGCTGTCTTCGTTGGCGGATATAAGCCGTTTACCGCTTTCGGTAACAATATATAAGCTGACCTTGCGCGAGGGCGGGCAGTCAAGCTCGGTCTTTGCCGCGCGTACTGCTTTGATAATATCCATAACCCCCGCAAACGCCGTTGCGTCCTTTTTGTATGCGAGCTTGGAGTTGTATCTTGGAAAGTCTTTGGTCATAATAGTGCCCTCCGCCGTGGGCAGAGCGCGGTAAATTTCGTCGGTTATGAACGGCGCGAACGGGTGCAGAAGTTTAAGCGTGTTTTCAAGCACGAAAACAAGAACGGAAGCCGCCGCGTCCTTCTTTGTATTGTCTTCGGAATATAATACGGGTTTTACAAGCTCGATATACCAGTCGCACAAATCCGACCAGATAAAATCGTATAAAATCTGCGCGGCTACACCGAACTCGAATTTATTTAAGGAAAGCGTTACGTCGCGTATGGAAGCCTGCAAGCGGGAAATTATCCATTTGTCGGCGGGGGTAAGCTTAATTTCCGAAAGCGGTTTTATAGTGCGTCCCTCGCAGTTGGATAAAACGAAACGGCTTGCATTCCATATTTTATTCATAAAGTTACGGCACGCTTCCACCTTGGCGTCGGAATAGCGCGTATCGTTGCCGGGGGCTACGCCCTGCAAAAGCGAAAATCTTAAACTGTCCGCGCCGTATTTATCTATAACTTCCAAAGGGTCTACGCCGTTGCCGAGCGATTTGGACATCTTTCTGCCCTTTTCGTCGCGGACAAGTCCGTGTATAAGCACATCGCGGAAGGGCACCTTGCGCATATGTTCAAGCCCTGAGAAAATCATTCTGGCAACCCAGAAGAAAATTATATCGTAGCCCGTTACAAGCACGTCGCCGGGGTAGAAATATTCCAAATCGGAAGTATCCTCGGGGAAGCCGAGCGTTGAAAACGGCCAAAGCGCGGAAGAAAACCAGGTATCGAGAACGTCCTCGTCCTGCGTGATATTCTTGCTTCCGCAGTGCGGGCAGACTTCTACGTCCGTTTTAGAGCAAATTTCTTTACCGCAATCTCCGCAGTACCATACGGGTATGCGGTGTCCCCACCAAAGCTGACGCGAAATGCACCAGTCCTTTACGTTTTCCATCCAGTTATAATAGGTTTTTGCAAAGCGTTCGGGAACGAACGAAATTTTCTTATCTATTACCGCGTTGATAGCGGGGCGCGCAAGCCCTTCCATTTTGACGAACCACTGCTTTGAAACAATCGGCTCTACCGTGGCGCTGCAACGGTAACAGTGTCCTACGCTGTGCGCGTGAGGCTGAATTTTTACAAGATGCCCGCTTGCTTTAAGCTCCTCCACAAGCTGTTTTCTGCATTCGTAGCGGTCAAGCCCCGCAAATTTGCCTGCAAGCTCGTTCATAGTACCGTCGTCGTTCATTACGCGTACAACGGGCAGATTGTGGCGCAAACCGACTTCGAAATCGTTGGGGTCGTGCGCGGGGGTAATTTTCACCACGCCCGTACCGAATTCCATATCCGCGTGCCCGTCGCCGACTACGGGAATGGGTTTATTGACTACGGGCAGAATTACGTTTTTGCCGATTAAGTGCTTATAGCGCTTGTCCTTGGGGTTTACCGCAACCGCCGTATCGCCGAACATTGTTTCGGGGCGGGTAGTTGCAACTTCCAGCGCGGTCAAACCGTCCTCGGTAAAATATTTTATGTGCCAGAAAAAACCGTCCTCGTCTGCGTATTCAACCTCCGCGTCCGAAAGCGCGGTTTTGCACTGCGGGCACCAGTTTATTATTCTGCTGCCGCGGTAAATCAGATTTTTATTGTAAAGGTTAACGAAAACCTCGCGCACCGCCTTGGAGCATTTTTCGTCCATGGTAAAAGTAAGGCGCGACCAGTCGCAGGACGAACCGAGTTTTTTAAGCTGTTCTACTATTCTGCCTGCGTACTTGTCCTTCCACTCCCACGCGCGCTTTAAAAAGCCTTCTCTTCCGACCGCTTCTTTGGAAAGCCCTTCTTTTTTCATCTGCTCTACTATTTTTACTTCTGTTGCAATGGAAGCGTGGTCGGTACCGGGCAGCCAAAGCGCGCAGTAACCCTGCATACGCTTAAAGCGGATAATGGTATCCTGCAACGTTTCGTCCATAGCGTGCCCCATATGAAGCTGACCTGTTATGTTGGGCGGGGGCATCATTACCGTAAACGGAACCTTGTTATCGTCGCGCACCGCTTTAAAACAACCGCTCTCTTCCCATTCCTTATAAAGTCTGTCCTCGAAATTTTTGGGGTTGTAAGTTTTTTCCATAAAAATAGCCGACCTTAAAAAATAATATGGACTATTATAAAACAAAAAGTTTAAGGTTGTCAAACGCTGACGCCGCCCGCATAAAATGTATTATTAAATTTTTAACAGGAGTTGAAATACTTATTTTGAAAAAGAAATTCTTATTTTCTGTACTTGCCGCAGTGTTTACGCTGATTATCCCCTTTTCGGTTACGGGCTGTAAAAGCGGCAACGTCGTAAAAATCAACGAAGTCACGCACTCGGTATTCTATGCGCCCCTTTATCTTGCGGACGCGTTGGGATATTTCGAGGACGAAGGTTTTAAGATTGAACTTACCAACGGCGGAGGCGCGGACGCAACCATGGCGGCGGTGCTTGCAGGCGAAGCGGACATAGGCTTCTGCGGGCCCGAGGCAACCGTTTACGTTCACGCGGGCGACAGCGACGATGCGCCCATGGTTTTCGGTCAGCTTACCAAGCGCGACGGAAGCTTTCTTGTAGGCAGAACCGAACAGAAGGACTTTAAATGGTCTGACTTACAGGGCAAAGACGTTTTGGCAGGCAGAGCGGGCGGTGTTCCACTTATGACTTTCCAGTACGTACTGCGCAACGCGGGAGTTACGGCAAACTGCATTACCAACGTTGCGTTCAATTCGATGACCGCGGCTTTCGAGGGCAACGTGGGCGATTACTGCACCATGTTCGAGCCGACCGCTTCCGAATATCAGGCGGCGGGCAAGGGCTATATAGTTGCTTCCGTAGGCGAGGCTTCGGGCGAAATCCCCTACACCTGCTTTACGGCAAAACAGAGCTATATAGACAAAAACGGCGACAAGGTGCGCGGACTTTTAAAGGCTGTTACCAAAGCCGTTAAATACGTTGACGGGCACGACAGCGCAACAATAGCTAAACTGCTTGTAAAGTACTTTGACGGTACAAGTGAAGCGAGCCTGAAAACCTCGGTGGACAGCTATAAAAAGATTGACGCTTGGGTTAAAAATATGGCTATGGAAGAAACCGCTTACGAACGGCTTCTGGACGTTATCGAACAGGCTGGCGAGCTTAAAACGCGCGTTCCCTTCCACAAGGCAGTTTTGACAGAAGCCGCAGACAGGGCTTACCGCGAAATTTACGGTTAAGTAAAAACCGCGCACGTTTTAATTTAAGCGCGCAAGTCCGTAATTTATCGGAAAAAACGCGCTTAAACGCGTGATATTGCGGTGGCAATTGAAAAATTATGATGCTTGAATTTAAAGACGTATCTTACACCTACCACACCAAAACGGGCGAAACCACGGCTGTTTCAAACCTCAATTTTACCATTGACGAGGGGCAGTTTGTTTCGGTTATCGGTCCGTCAGGATGCGGTAAAACCACAATTTTATCGCTTGCCGCAGGACTTTTAAATCCCTCCTCGGGCGAAATTTCGCGCGGCAAAACAGAGTTCGGGTATATGCTTCAACGCGACGCTTTGTTTTCCTGGCGCACCGTCGAACAAAACATATTTCTGCCTTTGGAAGTCAAAAAGCGGAACACTCCCGAAATGCGCGAAAAAGCCGTTGCGCTTGCGGTTAAATACGGGCTTAAAGACTTTTTGAAAAAGACGCCCGCACAGCTTTCGGGCGGTATGCGCCAGCGCGTGGCTTTAATCCGCACCCTTTCCGCCGAGCCTGAAATTCTGCTGTTAGACGAGCCGTTTTCCGCGCTCGATTACCAGACGAGGCTGGAGGTTTGCGACGACGTACAGGGCATTATAAAAAGCGAAAAAAAGACCGCGCTTTTGGTTACGCACGATATATCGGAAGCGATTGCGCTTTCGGATAAAGTCGTAGTGCTGTCCTCCCGCCCCGCAACGGTTGTTGCCGAGCATAATATCGACTTCGGCGGCAACGTCCCCAAATCGCGCCGCGAATGCGGTGAATTTGCGGCAACCTTTGAAATTTTACGAAAGGAGCTCGGCATATAACGGACGGGTTCCGCCCGCGCGCTAAAAGAAAAACTTTAACCGAAAACGCGCGTTAAAGCGGGTTAAAGAGGTTAACTTATGAAAAAGAAACAAGAAACCAACTTTTCACGCGAGCATATCGCGTACTTAAAAAAACAAAAACAGAAAAAAGTTATAGTTCACGTCTGCCGCTGTATGATTCTGGCGCTGATTATAGGGCTTTGGGAGCTTTTTGCACAGCTGAAAGTGGTTGACCCGTTTATAACCAGCTCGCCCTCGCGCGTTGTTAAAACGATAGGCGAGCTGTACTCGAACGGAACGCTGTTCAAGCATATAGGCATTACGCTTATGGAAACGTTTGCGGGCTTTGCAATAGCCGTTATTTTGGGTTATGCAATAGCCGTAGTGCTGTGGTCGAGCGACGCCGTAAGAAAGGTTTTAGAGCCGTATATAGTGGTGTTGAACTCGCTGCCGAAAATTGCGCTCGGTCCGCTTATTATTATATGGATAGGCACGGGCTACGACGCGATAATTTTTATGACGGTTATAGTTTCTATAATCGTTTGCATAATGAATATGCTTGCGGGCTTTGTGGCGGTTGATAAAACCAAACTGCTTTTAATGAGGTCCATGGGCGCGAGCCGTGCAACCACGCTTAGAAAGCTGATTATCCCCGCCTCCCTTCCCGCCCTTATGAATACCTTGAAGGTTGCGGTGGGGCTTGCCTGGATAGGCTCGATAATGGGCGAATACATTGTATCCAAAGCGGGTTTGGGGTATCTTATTGTTTACGGCGGGCAGGTATTCAAGCTTGACCTTGTTATGACCGCGACGTTTATACTATGCGCGCTTGCCGGCGGTATGTACGGAATTATAGCTTTGATAGAAAAATACGTAGTAAGACAGTATTGAATATTGCTGTCATTCTGAACGCAGTGAATAATCCGATTGTCCTATGCCTCCCGCTTTCGGCGGGGAAATTTAGAAAAGCGGATAAAACAATGCGGGGCGGACTGTTTTAAACAGTCCGCCCCGCTTACTGTATAAATGCAGAAGCTTACGCAATGGCAAGCGCGATAAGCACAATAGCCGCAGTGCACGCCGCTATAATGTTTAAGGCTTTTCTTATATAATAAATCATACCGCTTCTCTCCTGAGGTTTAATCTTTCGCGTTTGTTAAGCCCTTTAAGGCTGTCAAGCTCGAACAGCAGTTTGTCGCTTTCGGTTATCACGGGAATTTCCTCACCGCGCTGTAAAAAGTAAGTTTCACCGTCGTGTCTGTGCCTTATAATACTTTTCTGTCTTTCTATATATGCGGTAAAGTTCATTTTTTTGCTTCCTCCTGTATTTTACATTTCCTATTTTACAGATTATTGTTGACATATATTGTCATATATGATAAAATATTTTTAAAAATTTAAAAAATTTTGCGGGACACCGTAAATTCAGATAAAAAGTTACCTTACGGCAAATCCGTATTTTATCTTATGCCCGCCTCCGGCAAAATATTAACGTAAAAGGAAAATAAAATGAAGTACGAAGTAATGTTCAAAATAATGACGCGGCTGTTGCAGAAGCGCAAAGTCACCGCAAAGGAAATTGCCGAAAAATACGACGTTTCTATCCGAAGCGTATACCGCTACGTTGAAGAGCTTATAGTCTGCGGAGTGCCGATAGACGTTTCCCGCGGGAGATACGGCGGTCTGTCGGTTGCGGACACCTTCCGCTTGCCGGCAGGCTACTTCACACGCGAAGAATTTGCCGCGACAATAAGCGCGCTGGACGCAATGGCTTCGCAGATTACCGATGAAAACCTGCTTTCCGCACGCGAAAAGCTTGAAAGCAAGCAAAAAAGCGAAATACGCGAGCTTTCCGTATGCGGAAACATAATTGTTGACGGCGGAACCTGGGGCGGCGGCAAAAAATTCACCGAAAAGATGCGCGTTTGCGAACAAGCCGTAAACCAAAGCAAAAGTCTGTTAATAGACTACATTTCTCGCGGGGGCGAGCACAGCAAGCGCGTTATAGACCCGTACGTACTGATTTTTAAGCAGAACGTGTGGTACATTTATGCTTTTTGCCATACTAAACAGAGCTTCCGCACATTTAAAATCGGCAGAATTAAGTCCGCAGCGTTCACGGGCGCGGAATTCAAAAAGAAAGATTTCACGCGCGACGACATTGATTTGAACTTTAACTATTCCGACAAACAGCTGACCGAGGTTACGCTTGAAATTGAAAAAAATTCGCTTGCGGACGCCGAGGAATGGCTGGGAATAGACAATATCGAACCGCTCGGCAACAAGTTTATTGCAACGATAACCTTGCCCGACGATGAAAGCCTTGTAAACAAAATTTTAAGCTACGGTGGAACCGTGCGCGTTGCCGAGCCTGCATATCTGCGCGAAAAAGTAAAGCAAGCGGCGCGGCGCATTGCCGAAGCCGATTAAAAAAATATAAAACACGGGGCGGAGTTTAAAAAAACTCCGCCCCGCTCAATTTTGATTTTAAACCTTACAGTATTACAGCTTACCAGTCAAGCGTCTGACCGCCGAGGATATGAATATGCAAATGAAAAACCGTCTGCCCCGCGTCCGCGCCTTGATTTATAACAAGTCGGTATCCGTTTTCACAGCCGTTTTTTCTTGCTATTCCGGGAATTTTGAACAGCATATAATCCACAAGTCCGCGGCCCGCTTCGTCAGCTTCCTCTAAAAGCTTGAAATGCGTTTTCGCCACTGCAAGCAGGTGCTCTTTCGCCTTAGGCTCTATATCCTTGAAAACGAGCATTTTATCGTCCTCGTACACCTTTGCCGAGGGAATTTCACCCTTGATTATTTTGCAAAAAATACAATCGTTATTAAGCATCTTCTTTATCTCCGTTTTCCGAATTTTCTTCTGCGCCGTTATCGGCTGAACTGTCCGCGTTTTCTGATAAGTTTTCACTTTCCGTTACAGCCGTGCTTTCGGTAACGCTTGCCTGCGTTTCCGCAGTTGCGGCGGCTATTTCCTTTGCCAGATTTTTGGTCTGAACCTTGAATATAACAAACAGCAAAAGCGCAACGGCAAACACGGCGCCCATACCGAACGCATAGCCTACAATCGTCAGCATTCCGTAAAACACAGTGTTATTTACTACCGCCACATACATACCGTAAATCGTATCGTGGTAAACGCCGATAACATCTTCTCTTATCACGTAACAGCTTAAATCCGCGCCCTCGTAACCCTCTAACTCCAAATTTTCCGCAAGACGTACGCAAGGGTAAATTTCACCGTCTATTTTAACGCTTATATCGGTAAGATACCAGCCTGCGGGCAGTTTTTCAGCTTCCCCGCCGTTTTGCGTGCTGTCCGCAGAAGGCTCGTACCACCCATACCTGTAAAGATATTTACCGTCCACAATCTGCGTAATATCCTTGTACTCGCCGTCGGAAACGCTGAAAGCATACCATTGCCCCGCGGGGATACTTTTGTCAAGCGGTCTTTCCCAGTCGTATTCCAAATTATAACCGTCCTGCACATAGTTTATAAATTCCTGCCGCTGATACTCGGTAAACGTTTTTCTTTCGTAGCCGTAACCCACGTCGAACGCGCAAGACGACAGCGCCGTTATACCAAGAATAACCGCGGCGACAACCGCGATTATATTCGCAAGCTGCGAATATCTTGCCCGCTTTTTATTTTTAATTTCAAGCGTATCTTCGGGGAACTCTTTATAAACTTTATACGCGGGCACGGACGCAACCGATTTTTCGGCAACGCTTTCCGACGAGGCAACCGCAGTAACGGCCGTTTCTTCCG
>CAJULB010000001.1:409268-436278 GCA_910587005.1 uncultured Christensenellaceae bacterium
CAACGCTTACGGCTGGTAAATTTTCCTCAACCGCGTCCATTGTTTCAACGCTTTCCGACGAGGCAACCGCAGTAACGGCCGTTTCTTCCGCAACGCTTACGGCTGGTAAATTTTCCTCAACCGCGTCCATTGTTTCAACGCTTTCACTTGCCTCAACCGTTTCTATGGTTTCAGCAGTTTCTATCGTTTCAACGGCAGACGCCGTGCCGACGGTTTCATTCGCCGTAAGGGGCAGATTTGCGGGCGCTTCAAAAACTAGCTTGCGCTCCTTTTTTACAACCCACCGTGTAAAGCATATGCAGAAAACATATCCGAACAGAATTCCGAGCGACGACCAAAGCTGTCCGTTTGCAAGAGTTAAATCCCATAAAAAATGCAAAACCATACTCATAAGGCACACGGCATAAAAACGCACGTCTAAAAGCGGTTTTTTGCATTTCGAGAATATCCAGCCGACGTACCCCACCCAGACTGTGTGCGTTGCAATGCCGGAAGCGCCTCTGGATAAAGAAATGAAAATAGCCGAAACAAGGCTGATATTGCCTTCAAACGAGTATAAAAATATGTAGCCCATATCTTCGATTATGGAAATACCCGCGCCGACCGCCGCGGCAAGCGCAAAGCAGGTAAGCGGACTGTTGCGTTTTTTCAATAAAAGAATAACGGCAATCGCGGGGATAATCTTTGCAATTTCTTCTAAAAAGGCAGTCCACGCAACCGAACCGTACCCGTTTTTAGGGTTGAATACAAAATATCCCGATTCGGAAATTATAAACGAAACGCTTCCGCCGATTACAAGCACCAACATAAGCTTTAAAAAACTTATATCGGCTTTTGGGCACAGCTCGTAAATCAAAGTAATAAACGGCAGATTGACTAAAAGCGCCCCCAAAAACACCATTGCGGGAAAGCTTATCGCGTTGCCTGATAACTTCATAAAGAAGGTAATCGCGGAAAACAGCACAAAACACAGCGCAAGCATGCGCATGTACAGCCACGGATACACCTTGTTTACGCTGTCCTTTCCGTCGAAGCCGCGCGTAAAAAATTCCGTATACTCGTCTTTGGAGTGGGCGCGGAAGGTTTCGGAAAACCATTTTTTAACGCGTTCCCTTCTCATTCTGCGTTTTTGCGCCTTAGGAAAGTACTGCCTTTGCTCCATCACGGAATATCTCCTTTATCGTAACGTTATATTTTTTACCCGCGTCAAGTTTTTCGGGCACGTAAATTTTTATGTAATTGCCTGTATACCCCTCGGTAAATCCGCCCGCGTATTCTTCCGCAATAAAATCGGTTTTTTCGCCGATTGCCCCCGTAATATACTTTATCGAAGCGCTTTCCCCAGCCTTTAACAAACGGTGAAGCCGCCCGCTTTTTACGTCCGACGGCACGTCTTTAAGCTTAAACGCAACCGTACCCTCGCGCGGAGAATACGCAAACGCGTGAACCCTTGCAAACCCGACTTCGTCTATTATAGAAAGACTTTGCAAAAAGTCCTCCTCCGTTTCGCCCGCAAACCCCGCGATTATGTCTGTTGTAATTGAAGCTTTGGGAAAAAACTTATAAATAAGCTTGCATTTATCAATATATTCTTCGCGCGTGTAGTGTCTGTTCATTGCTTTAAGCACCGCCGAAGACCCGCTTTGAAGCGAAAGGTGGAACTGCTCGGCAAAGTCTTGAAGTTGTTTCAAAGCCGACAAAAATTCTTCCGTTACAATATTACATTCAAGCGAGCCAAGCCTTATGCGCTTTTTAACGTCTTTCAGCGCGAGAATAAGGTCGGTCAAGGTTATATTATCGTAGCCGTAAGCGGATACGTTAATGCCGTTAATAACTATTTCGGGGCAGTCGGTCTGCGCGATTTCCCCCAAAATATCCTCTACTTTACGCGATTTTTCACGCCCGCGCAAATACGGTATGATGCAGTACGAGCAGAAATTGTTGCAACCGTCCTGAATTTTTACAAACGCCCTTGTCTTAGTCTGTTTAGGGTATGAAAGCCCGCAGTCCGCCCCGCCGAACACGTTACAGACAGCTTTGATTATTTCTTCCTTGCCGCGCGCGCCGCAAACAAACGCAACGCCCTTATCGGTAAACTGTTTTTTATCCTTTTCCGAAGCGCAGCCGCATATAAAAATCTGTGCGGACGGATTGAATTTCCTTGCCCTGGCAACTAACTGTCGGCTCTTTTTTTCGGCTTCGCGCGTGACCGCGCAGGTGTTTAAAACGTATATATCCGCGGGGCAAAGCCTGTCGGCAACCTCCCAGCCAAGCTTTTCGAGCGACGCCATTATGCACGCTGATTCGGTTTCGTTCACCTTACAGCCGAGCGTAAATACACAGGCTTTCATTTAAGTTCCCCCAGCGCGAAAGCCGCCAAAGCGCACATTGTTACAGCCGCGGTTTCGGCGCGCAGAATACGTTTACCGAGGGAAATTCCCGCAAACCCGAGCGACTGCGCCAGCGCAAACTCGTTTTCCGCAAATCCGCCCTCGCTTCCCACAACCAAAGCCGTAGAACCGCTTAACTCCGCCATATTCCCGTCCGAATTGTTCAAAAACTCGCACGCAAACAGCTTGTTTTTATAACCGTCGGCCGACTTTAATGCGGCGTAAAAGTCTTTAAAATATTCCACTGTCGGTGCGCGCGAACGCAGACACTGCTTTGCCGCCTCTCTTGCAACCTTATTCAGCCTTTCAAGCTTGTTTTCGTTCATATAAGCCGAGCAGTATTCCGAATTGAACACTCCTATTTTAGAAACGCCCAGCTCCGTCGCTTTCTGCACTACAAGCTCGGTTTTGTCGCCTTTCAAAGCCCCGCACAAAAGATAAATTTCCGTTTTCGGCTCTCTTTCACCGTCGATTGCCCCCGTAATATGCGCCAATAACCGCCTTTTTTCAATCTTTGCGACGATTGCGGAATACTCCTTTCCGCTTCCGTCCAAAAGCACGATTTCCGCACCCTCTTCAACGCGCAAAACGGTTTTTGCGTGAATAAATTCCTCGCCTTCAAGCCACACTTCGGCGCTGTCGGCGCTAAGTTTTTCAATAAAAAATCTTCTCGGCGTACTCATAAACCACCCCAAAAGCCCCGCTTAAAGCTTAAAAGATAAGGCTATCCACTCGCCCTCTTTAATCTGCTTTTCAAGGGTAAGCCCCTGCGCGCAAAAAGCCTTGATAACCATATCGAGGCGGCTTTCTATAATTCCGCTTAAAATAAGCACACCTCCCGTCTTTAAATTTTTGGGAATAGACGGAGCCAGCCCGCACAGTATTTCCGCGGTAATGTTGGCAAGCATAACGTCGCCTTTTATTTCCGCGTTGTCCAAAAGGTTAGAGTGCGCAACCGTAACCCTGTCCGCAACGCCGTTGATTTCGGAATTGTGCTTTGCGCTTTCAACGGCAACGTAGTCAATATCGGTTAAATACGCGTATTTCGCGCCCAGCTTGATTGCGGAAATACCCAAAATTCCGCTGCCGCAGCCGACGTCTATACAAACGCTTTGCGCCGTTAAATACCGTTGCAGAAGTTTAAGGCACATCGCCGTTGTTTCGTGCTCGCCCGTGCCGAAAGCCATATTGCTGTCAAGCAAAACCACTTCCTCATGAGGCTGTTTTTCGTACTTTATCCACTCGGGACACACTACGATTTTTTCGCCTATGTGAAGAGGGCGGAAATGCGTTTTCCAGATTTCCAGCCAGTCGTCGCCCTCCACCTCGCGGCGGGTGCTTTCAAGCGTTCCCAAGGAAACAAACCCCTTGCAGTTTTGAGAAAGCTCCTCCAAGTCCCCGCGTATCAAAGGAAGTATTTTCTCCGTTTCGTCAACGGGAATGAACGCCTTAACCAGCACATCCGTCCTGTCCTGCGTAAGCGTTTCATCTATGTAGTCCCAGTACATAGCCTTGTTTTGTTGAAGCGCGATAACGTCCTTAACGTCGGAAATCGCCACGCCGTAGGTTGTGTATCTCCACATAATGTCGGCGACAAGCTCGCTGCCGCCGCTTGTGGTGTGAATTGTAAGCTCGCAAAATTTCATAATTTTATTTTATCACTATCTATGCGTTATTGCAAGCATTAATTTATTTACGTTATTTTGTTGTCATTTAGAAAATTCGGCTTACTGTCATTCCGAGCGTTTGTTTTATGTGTCATTCTGAACCTTGGTTTACTGTCATTCTGAGAGTCAGCGAAGAATCTGATTGTCCTGTGCGGTCACTTCACCCCCCCCTTTTACAGGTCATTTCGAGCGCAGTCGAGAAATCCCCACGTGTAAGCGCATAAAAGTTTGGGATTTCTCCGCTCGCTTCGCTCGGTCGAAATGACGGAAATGATGCTTACAAGGCAAGGAATAAAATAATTCCCGCTGGGCGGACTGCATAAAGCAGTCCGCCCAGCGGGTGCAGTTCTTTTATAAAAATTTACTTACCCAAAAACTCCACTGCGGAATGAAGCGCAACGTTGCCCTCGCCCGCCGCTTTTATATACTGGTACGGTCTGCCCGTGCAGTCGCCCGCGGCGAAAATGCCCGCAATGTTTGTAGAGCAGCCGCGGTTAACCGCAATATGCCCGTCCTCCACCTTTAAACCGTGTACAAGCGTCGTCGGTGAAACCGCACCGCGCAAAATAAAAACTCCGTCAACGGGCAGTTTTCCGTCTTTAAAAACCACCTCGCGCACCTTTGTATCGCCCTCGAACGCGGTAGGAGTCTTTAAAATAACTTCCGCGTTTTCAGCCGGATTTTTGGAAGCAAAGCCCTCGTACCCGCGGTAAAACGGCATAACGTACGCTTTGCCTGCAAGCTTGCACAGATACTCTACCTCGTGCTCGAAATGCTTGTCAAAGCACAGCACGGCGATGGTTTTGCCCTTGTACAAAAATCCGTCGCACGTGGCGCAGTAGCTTATCCCGCGCCCTAAAAACTTTTCCTCGCCCGCAATAGGCTTTACCGTTTCAACGCCGAGGCACAGAATAACCGTCTTTGCCTCGTAAGTTTCATTGCCCGCCAAAAGCGCAAATCTTCCGCCTAAATCGTAAACGCCCGTTACAACCGCTTCGGTCAGCTCTACGCCCATACTGTCGGCGTGGTTTTTTAAAGTCCACGCAAGCTCGCCGCCGGTAATATCGGGTAAGCCGACGTAATTTTTAATCAGCTCTGCCCGCGCAACCTTTTTAGAGGTCGCACGGCTTGCAAGCCAAATATATTTTTTGTTTAACAGTTTTGCATTGACCGCCGCCGAAACTCCCGCAGGCCCGCTGCCTATAATTGCAATATCATACATATTTTTATTATCGCTCTGTACAGCGCTTTTTAATCCATTTTGGTTAGCTTTTCCGCCAAATCTTCCATTTCTCTGGGCGGCAACTTCTGCTCGCTTGCCGAAACGGTCTGCTCCACTACGATTTTGGCGCGCTCGGGCGGAATAATCGTGCCCACGCCCGCAACGCAACCGCCGGGACATCCCATTCCCTCAATCATATAACCGTTGAGTTTGCCAGCCTTTGCAAGCGTTAAAATCTTTTTGCAGTCCGCAAGCCCTTCCGCGTGCTTGATTTTAACCTCGGTTCCTGCGAAATACTCGTTAATGCACCCTTCTATCGCGCTGGCAACGCCGCCCGCGCATGCGTAGCCTCTGCCCGCGCCCGTCGCCTGAATATTTACGGGCAGTTCTTCAAGTTCTTCAAGCTTCAAGCCCTTGGCGTCGAACATACCCGCAAGCTCCTCGAACGTAATTACGAAATCAACGTAACTTCTGACCGACCGCCTCGAAGCTTCAAGCTTTTTAGCCGCGCACGGTCCTATGAACACCACGCGCGCGTTGTGGCGTTTAACCTTAATCGAACGCGCAGTCGCAACCATGGGAGTCAACTCCTCGGAAACCTCCGACGCAAGGTCGGGAAACTGCTTTTTGACGAGAACCGCCCAAGCGGGGCAGCAGCTTGTAAAAAGGAAAGGAATTTTGCCCGTAGCAACTTCGTTTACGTAGTGATGGGCTTCCGCAATGCAACCGACGTCCGCGCCGACAGCAACCTCGTAAACGTCCTTAAAGCCTAACGCAAGCAACGCCGACTTCATTCTGCCGGGGGTAACTTTCGGTCCGAACTGTCCTATAATTGCGGGCGCAACGGCCGCAACGACCTCGTCGCCCTTCTTTATTGCCTGAATAAGCTGGAAAATCTGCGATTTATCCGCAATAGCGCCGAACGGACAAGCAGACATACACTGACCGCACGCAACGCATTTTTCGTTATCTATATGCGCGCGCCCGAATTCGTCGGAAGAAATAGCTTTAACACCGCAAGCCTGCGCGCAAGGGCGGATATGGTGGGCAATAGCATCGTAAGGGCAAGCCGCCTTGCACCTTCCGCACTTTATGCACTTGCCCTGGTCGATAAACGCTCTGCCGTTCTGTATGGAAACCGCGCCCTTGGGGCAGTTTTTAATGCACGCATGCGAAACGCAGTTACGGCACTGGTCGGAAACGACGTACTCGTTATCGGGGCACTTGTCGCAAGCCGAGGGAATAACCTGCATAAGGGGCGGTTCGTAATATTTTTCAGCGATAGTACTTTTATCCACGCCCGCGGTAATGTGAACGGGCTTGTTTGCGGGACGGAGCGAAAGCCCCATTGCAAGACGCACGCGTTCAGAAGCAATCTGTCTTTCGCGGTAAATACTTTCGCGGTACTGCGGAACCTCGTTAGGGGTGATTAAGTAGGGAATTTCTTCCAAATCGCCCGCGGGGTTATCGGACGAGTACGCAACCCTTGCAACCTCGGTAAAAACTTTTCTTCTTAAATCTGTAACTACACTTTGACTTTTCATTTTTTCTCCGAAAATGAGTTTTTATTTTTGTAAGCGTAGATATTATATCACAATTGCGCCGATATTTCAATATTAACGTGCCGTTTTTTGCAGAAAATAACTGTAAATTTTGAAACGTGTCATGCTGAGGCTTGCCGAAGCATTTGATTGTGGTTTATAACGTAGGTTAAACCGTTTTGGGTTTGCACTTAGGACTATCAGATTCTTCACTGCGTTCAGAATGACATAATGAACATTCAGAATGACAGTAATAATCAATAATTTATTTACCCAAAACAACAAAATCGCAGTCGGAGTTTTTAATTGCCTCGAAACCCCTTAACGAGGCATACACAACCGAATTTGTACCGTCGGTATATTTAACAAGAACTTTCTTCCAACCGTCTTTATACATTTGCGCCTCTGCTTCCTTTAAATTGTTGTTTTGCATAAAACCTCATAGTATATATTTGTAATTATTTTTAAAAATTATAATTTATATTTTGGAACGTGTCAATAATTTCGACCGCTAAAAGTTTACAATTCTGTATTTTTTTATTATCGTTTAGTTAAAATATTGAATTAGGTTTAAAATGTACAATTTAGAAGTTTGGAAAAAACAGAAAAAAGAATTAAAACTTACTTTTGAAGAATTATCTGAAAAATCGGGCATTTCTATAAGTACTTTAAAAAATATATTTAACGGATATACACCCGACCCAAGAATGGAAACGGTAAAAGCAATTGAAACTGCGCTCGACTTAATTCACACCGATACGTATACTACCTTGCTTGAAGAAGAATTGATTGAAGTTTTCCGTGATTTCGGCAATCAATACGGAACAGACGGTCAAAAATTCCTTTTAAAAATTTTAAAAACTATTATTAACGAAAGAAAATAATCAAAAAGCGGCGTGCGGAAAAAGTTTTTTTCCGCACGCCGCGATTATTTATGTGATTATTTTAGTATTTTAATCTGCCGAAACAGTCTCTCCGTCTTCACCGTTTTCGCCCTTTTCACCTTTGGGCTTTCTTACGCTGGGTTGAAGCTCGGGGTGCTTCATATGCTTTGCAAGCACGTAATACTGCAAGAAGAAATATCCCACCCCGACCAAAACCATTATGATAGACCAGAATTGCGAGGGGGAAAGCGCCGTTCCTATAAACTGCCCTCTTTCGTCGCCGCGCGCAAACTCTATGCCGAAGCGCCAAACTCCGTACGCAATAGCATACAGTCCGAAATTATAGTTGAACCTGAATTTAAAGTACAGCACTGCCATAACTACCGCAAGCACAATCAAAAAAGCCATTTCGAAAAGCTGCAAAGGAACAACCTTTGGTCCCTGCATATAAATTCCGTTGGAATAACTGCCGGCACAGTACAGCCCCCACTCGGCTTCCATTCCGTAACAGCAGCCGCCGAAAAAGCAACCCAACCGTCCGAAAGCGTGCGCGATTGATATGCCGATGGGTATAAACGGCAACGCGTCGGTAAGGGTGCCGTTCATATTATTCTGCAAAAGCTTAATCTTTGTGCGGGGCGCAATGACGTAAATATACAGACAGTAAACGCCCAAAAAGCTGACAACACCGCCTATAAGTCCGCCGATAAACGTCATTCCGCTTAAATTGAAACCGCCCGCGGGGTTATCGATATAATTGTAAAGTCCCTGAAACAGCGCCGCCGATAAAATTCCGAAGCCCGTTCCGAAAATGCCTATAAGAAGAATTTTATCGGTTGCCTCGTCGTTGAAGTTCTTTTTCCACATTGTATACATAAGAAAGCCGAAGCACGCGATTATGCCCGCCGCCATACAAATGCCGTACAAATATACTTCAAGACTTCCCATTGTAAATAAAGGTTGAGGATGCATTTTATATACCTTTAAAATTTAATTCCCTGTTATTATACCCCTTTTGCGCGGAAATGTCAAATACTATTGACGGTCGGACGCGCTTTCGGCGGTTTCACTGCTTACTCCGCCGTGCGCAACGGGCAGTTTTAAATATTTTTTAACGCACAAAAACCAGAACAGCAGTGCGATAAACATACTTATGCTCCACCCTATCGCCCACGCCCAGCAAACTCCGCCGAAACCCCAGCCTATTGCAGTAAGCACATACACAAGCACTACCCTGAGCAATAAGTCGAGAAAAGTGCTTACCGTAAAGCCGAGATTTCCGCCGCAGCCGCGTACCGCGCCGTCGGCAATTATTTTTGCCGTAACCACCGGCAGAAAGCAAGAAACTATCCTTAAATACTGCACCGAATACGCAAGCGCGTCGTCGGTGAGCTTATCTTTCTGAATAAATATCCGCGTCAGCGGTTCGGGGCAGGCGGCAAAGACCGCCAAAAAGATTAAACTGACCGCAACGGCATAGCAAAGCATTATCCAAAAGCCTTTTTTAACGCGTTCGTACTCCCCCGCCGCTCTGTTTTGCGAAGCGAAGTTGGAGTATCCGTTCGACATAGCAACTATGCTCATAGTGCCTATAACTATAAGCTTAAAAGCCGTAGTAAAGCCCGCGGTTGCGTCCTCGCTGATAAGATTTATGCGCTTGCTTATGAAGAAATTGCCCACCGAAACAAAGCTCTGCTGTAAAATTATGGGAATTGAAGTAACGGTAAGCTCCTTTAACAGTTTTTTATTGAAAACGGCGGGCTTTTCTTCCGAACGTATACCGCGCATTTTGAAAGCAAGCACGATAAATGTAAGCACGCACGAAACGGCTTGCGAGATAAACGTTGCCCACGCCGCGCCCGCCACGTCCTTATGCCAGACAGCTATAAACAGAAAGTCAAGCCCGATATTGAGAACGGACGAAATAACAAGGAAAATGAAAGGCGATTTACTGTCGCCGAGCGCGGAGCATATTCCGCAGCCGAGGTTATACATAAACACGAACGGCAACGAACCGATATATATGTACAGATAATCAAGACACCATTTAAAATAGGTATCGGGAACGCTGAGCGCCGTTATAAACAGTCGCGCGCACGAAAAACCGACGACCATTATGAACGCGCACAGCGCGGCGAAAGCTATAAGCGAAGTTGTAACCGTTTCCCTTACCTTTTTATTGTCGCCGGCGCCTAAATATTTTGCCACGATAACCGAACAACCTCCGTTTGCGCCAAGCGCAAAAGCAAGCAGAATGTTAATTATTACGGTAGCGTTGCCTATTGCCTCAACCGCGCGCGCCCCGTCAGCCGCGTAGTTACCCGCGACGAGCAAATCGACAAGCGAATATACCTGCTGTACAAAAGCGCTTCCGAAAAGCGGCAAAGCATACAGCAAAAGTACTTTCCAGACGTTTCCGTCCGTAAGCTTTACGCTACCTCTGTTTTTAAATGTTTTAATATCGTTCATAGCGGCTCAAATTATAGACTTTCCGACACCGCATTGCAAATGATTTAAACATTAAATTCACATAGCGCAAATATTACTTTTTATTTAAATTTTATGTTTAAAAACCACAAAAACGCCGCCCGAACGCTTTGCCTTGCGTTCGGGCGGCTTCCCCTGTCATATCAAATTGAAAATTATTCGTTGCCTTCGAACATTCTGGGCGCGGAATACAAGTCAAACTCCTCGTCAATATCGAATTCCGAATCATCGTCGAACGCGGCAAGCTTCGAAATGGAAACCTCGTAAGCGGTCATTGTAACAAAGCTTTCATCAGGCTGTTTTTTCTGGTACTCGCGGCTCTGTATGCGTCCCGAAAGCGCAACCCTGTCGCCTACCTGCAACCCGCGCACGAACCTTGCGTTTCTGCCCCAGGCAATCGCAGGGATATAGTCGGACTTGTTATAACTGCGGTTTACGGCGACAAGCAGGTCGGCAATTTCGCGGTTGAACGGCGTTGTGCGGTAAACGGGCGGTTTGCAGATATAGCCCGAAAGCACTATCGAGTTAGGGTTTTTTGCAGGCTGTTCGTCCAGCAATTCCCTTACGAACACGGTCAGCATAAGGCGGGAACGCCCGCCTTCGAGCTTGTTATAGGAGCGGAACTGCCCCAGCGCGCAGATATAGCCGCCTACCTTCATATCCTCGGTCATAATCCGCTCGGATACCGTTACGGGAAGAATATCCGCCTGACCGGAAAGCCGCATAACCTTTACAAGGAATTCGTAAAATCCCTCGCCGTACACCTCGTGCGAAAACTGTGCTTCAGACACGATTTCTCCGTAAATATACACCTTGTTGTTTTTTTCCGTGTTGTAATTCATTTATTTAAGCCTCCAAAAAAGTTTTTCCTGAAATTATTGCCGGACAACTCAAAAAATTATGTGCGACGCACATCTGCATTTTTATGCGGCGGGTTTTTGTCTGCCGGTGCCGTCTATAACATAGTTTTCCTTATAAATAAGCTCGTCAATCGGCACAAAGGTATAGCCCCTGTTTTTAAGCGTTTCCAAAATTATGGGCACGGCTTCCGCGGTATGCAGTCCGTTGTTATGCATAAGAATGATTGAACCGTTTTTAACGCCGTTTATTACGCGCATAGCTATGTCGCTTGCGGAAAGGTCTTTCCAGTCAAGGCTGTCAACGTCCCACTGAATTGTGTAATAGCCAAGCTCGCCTGCGGTTTTAATCAGCTCGTCGTCGTAATCGCCGTAGGGCGGGCGGAAAAGCTCTACCTTTTTGCCAGTAATACTTTCTATCGCCTGCGAGGAAACGGTAAGCTCTTTTTTAATTTCCTCCGCGTTCTGCTTGCTCATATACGAGTGCGTGGAAGAATGTGTGCCTATGCTGTGCCCCGCCGCGTCAATCTTTTTGACGAATTCGGGGTATTTTGCAGTCCAGAACTCTACCATAAACCACGTTGCGCGCACGTCCGAGTTTTTCAGAGCCGACAGAATTTTGTCGGTATATTCTGTTCCCCACGCGCAGTCAAAAGAGATTGCAACCTTTTTTTCCTCCGTTTCCACGGAATATATGGGAACAAGCCTCGGGGTGTTCCCGAAGTACACCGCATACGCGCCCGTAAAATATGTAGTGACGCACAAAACAGCCAGAAGCGCAAACGCCGCGAAGGACAGTAAAATTGTTTTAAGATTATATACGCGAACCAAACTTTACTCCGATAATACCAAACTGAGAATAGATTTTTTTGTAGTTAAAAGTGCTTTTCTGTCTGCTTTTGTCAAAAATCTGTTACGCCGCGATTTTTTAATCCGTATCATACATAAGACAGCGAGCGTCATTTCGGCCAAGCGCAGCGCGTGGAAAATCCCAAAGTGTTATACGATTAATCACGGGGATTTCTCGGCTGCGCTCGAAATGACCGTAAAACAAACAGTTAGCCCTTTTGCAGTATTCTATGAAGCGTGTCCATAAATTATGATTAAAAAATAAGGCGCGCCGTGCGGATATTTTCCGCACGGCGCGCCTGTGCCGTTATGCAACTGATTATTTAAGCTTTCCCTTGTTTTTTCTCAACTGCTTTACCGTCTGCTCAAAGCCGTAATCTGACGGAATGTAATAAATTCTGTCTTTAAGACTGTCGGGAAGATATTGCTGTTCAACATATCCGCCCGCATAATCGTGCGGATATTTGTATTTAAAGCTTTGCGACTTAGTCACTCTGTCGCCGAAGGTATTGTCGCGCAAGTATGCCGGCACGCCCTCGTCGTCGCGCACCTCGTTGGCGTCGCGCTTTGCCGCGTTCATAGCTGTAACAACAGTATTGCTTTTGGGCGCTTCGCAAACGTAAATAATCGCGCTTGAAAGCGGAATTATCCCCTCGGGATAACCCGTCTTTTCCAAAGCGTACATTGCCGAAGTTGCAACAACAAGCGCGTTTGGGTCTGCCATACCAACGTCCTCGCAAGAATGAATTACAAGCCTGCGCGCGACAGTCATAGGGTCGCACCCGCCCTCTATCAGCCGCATTGCATAGTACAGCGCGGCGTTCGCGTCGCTTCCGCGCAGAGATTTGCAGAAAGCCGAAAGCAAGTCGTAAAAAGCGTCCTCGTTATAAGCCATTGCCTTACGCTGAATGGACTGTTCCGCATCCGCAAGCTTTACCGATATACTGCCGTCGGCTTGCGGGGGAGTCGTAAGAATGGCAAGCTCCAAAGCGTTGTAAGCCGTGCGCAAATCTCCGCCTGCAACCCGCGCGATATGGTCGAGCGCGTCCTCGTCCACCTTCGCCGAATATTCGCCTAACCCGTGCCGTTTATCGGTCAAAGCTTTGACTATTGCCCCCCGAATATCCTCGAATGAAAGCCGTTTGAATTCAAATACCCTGCACCTTGAAACAATAGCCGGCGTCATGGAAGCATACGGGTTTTCCGTAGTCGAGCCTATAAAAATTATCGTTCCCTGTTCTATTGCGGGAAGCAGACTGTCCGACTGAGTTTTGTTGAAACGGTGGCACTCGTCAAGCATCAAGTATGTACGCTTACCGTACATTTTAAGCGCATTGCGCGCCTGCTCCACCGCTTTTTTAACGTCTGCAACGCCAGCCTGCACCGCGTTCAGCTTTATAAAGTCGCCGTGCGTGGTCTGCGCAATTATATTTGCAAGCGTGGTTTTGCCCGTACCGGGGGGACCCCAGAAAATACAGCTTCCCAGTCTGTCCAGAGAAATTGCACGGCGCAAAAGCGAGCCTTCCGCAACAATATGCTTCTGCCCGATAAAATCGTTTAAATTATTCGCGCGCATGCGCTCGGCAAGCGGTTTCGCCTTGTCCTCGTTGCCGTTCAAATCAAACAAGTCCACACCCTTACCCCAACAGTTCTTTTATCCTGTCCGCGTTGGCTTTGCCCGCCGCATATCCCTCAGCGTACGCTTTATCAAGGTCCTTTATAAGGTACTGGCTCATACCCTTCATTTCAGGCTCTATAAGCAAATCGCACGCCCCGTTTTCAATATCGCGCGCCAGCTCGGTCTGGTGAGTATCCATAATATCGAACACTCGCAAAACAAGCTCGATAATATTGCCGACCTTTTCAACAGGCTCGCCCGCGTTCTTTAAAACGTCAACCGCCACAACAACGTCCGCGCCCATATCCTTTACAACGTTCACGGGCACACGGCAAAGACAGCCTCCGTCAACAAACATCATATTGTCCGCCTGCACGGGTCTGAATACTACGGGAATAGTACTTGAAGCCTGTATCGCGGTTACGGCGTTCCCCTTATCGAAAACGTGAAGCTTGCCCGAATACAGCTCGGTCGCAACGCATCTGAACGGAATTTTGAAGTCCTCTATATTTTTGCCGCCGAGATATTCGGCAAGCAAATCACCCATTTTTCTGCTGCGCAAAAAGGACATTTTGGTTATAACAGCGGGGCTTAAATCGAGGATATCCCGCATTCTCAAATCTAAAATGACTTCCTTTATTTCCAAAGCCGAAAGTCCGCTGGCGTAGCACCCGCCGACGACCGAGCCCATGGAACAGCCCGCTATATAGTCGGGTTTGATACTCTCCTCCTCCAAAGCTCTTAAAAAGCCGATGTGCGCAACGCCGCGCGCACCGCCGCTGCCTAAGGCAAGTCCCAAAGTTTTACTCATAAATCAATCACCTCAAAAATAATTTTAAAATATAATGAAACTTAAAAAAAGAAAAATATCCCGATATGTAAAATACGCATTGCTTTGCGCCGCGCTTTTATCGTTCGCCGCCGCTATTATAATCTATCCCGAACGCTACGTCAACTGCTGTTTTCAGGGCTTTGCAATGTGGGCGGAATGTGTTCTTCCCTCGCTGTTTCCGTTTATGGTAATAACGCTTATTTTTGTTAAGACGGGAATTGCGGAAAAAGCCTCTCTGCCGTTAAAGCGCGTTACTGGAATTTTTAAGCTTCCTCCCGCCGCCGGCGCGTGCTTTTTGTTAAGTCTTTGTTCTGGCTACCCCGCAGGGAGCAGAGTTCTGACCGAATTTTACGAAAACGGCTCGCTTTCTTCAACCGACTGCAAAAAGCTTGCCCCGCTGTGTTCGACGTCCGGCCCGCTGTTTATTATAGGCAGCGTCGGTTACAAAATGTTCGGCGATAAATACGCGGGAATTAAAATTTTGATAGCGCATATTCTTGCGGTAACGGTTTCCTCGCTTTTGATTTCGCTGTTTTCAAGAAAATCCGCCGACCAGCCGTTAAAGCGCGCGCCCGCCGACAAAAACGTACTTTATAACGCTTTCTACGGCGCGGTTATTTCCGTAACAGTCGCCGGCGGGTTTATAGCGTTCTTTTTTGTTTTTGCGAAGTTTTTCGCCGACTTTAACCTGTTTTTACCGCTTGAAAAATTTCTTTGCTTATTTTTAAACGAAACAAACGCCTCCGCAATCTGCACGGGACTGATAGAAGCAACAACAGGCTGCCGCGCCATAGCTTTATCGGGAGCAAACAAGCTTAACGTTGCCCTTGCGGGGTTTTTGATAACCTTCGGCGGGGTTTCTATTCTTTTACAGCAGCTGAGCTATTTGACCAAAGCGCAAATAAAACCTCTGCGGTTTATTGCCGTTAAGCTTTTGCAAGCGTTTTTGTGTTTTGGAATACTTATGTTAATCGCTTAATACGCGCCTAAAATTTTAAACGAGTTTGCGGCGCGTTTCACCTCTGCAAGCACTTGTTTAACGTGCGCGTCGGCAAAATCGCCCTCCACTTCCACAAAAAAGCGGTATTCACCCGCCTTATCTTTTATGGGGCGGGACTGTATTTTGGTCATATTCAGCCCGCCGTTTTTTATAACTGACAAAAGATTGAAGAGCGCGCCTGCTTCGTGCTTGCACGTTGCAGAAAAATAAACTTTTGCGCAATGCCCCGCGCTTTCCGCCGTGCCCTTTTTCACCAACAAAAAGTGAGTTAAATTATTCTTTTCATCGGCAATATTTTCTTCCGACAAAACAACTCCGTTAAAATTCGTATGCGCCCCGACAATGCACGCGTCGGCGGCGCTTTTAAGCATTTTAAGGCTTGCCGCCGTGGACGGTGTTGCAATTAATTCCGCCTCAGGAAAGTTTTCGAAAATGAATTTTCCGCACTGCGCCAAAGCCTGTTCGTGCGAATATATGCGCGAAATACCGCGCTTTTCCGCGCCTTTCAAAACGGCGAAACGGTGGTCGATTTTAACCGTACATTCCTCGAAAGCAAACACGTTTTCGGTGTACTGCAACAAGTCCATAACCTGCGCCACACTTCCGTTAAGACTGTTTTCAACCGGCAATGCAACCGAAGCACATTCGCCCTTTACAAGCGCTTCAACCGCAAGCATAAACGAGCCGTAACCGCACAGATTTGCGTTCGGTCTGAAAGTTTTCGCGGCGATATGGCTGTAACTGCCTTCGGGCCCCAAATATCCCACTTTATCCATTGTCACACCTTATCCGCAAGGTCAAGTATAAGCCTTTCCGTATCACACCAGCCGAGGCAGGGGTCTGTAATCGACTTGCCGAAAACCGTGTCCTCGCTCTGATTGCCTTCTTCTATAAAGCTTTCAATCATAAAGCCCTTTACAATGCGCTTAAAGTCGGCGTCGTAAAGACGGTTTTGCATAACTTCCTCGCAAATTCTTATCTGCTGTCTGAATTTTTTACCGCTGTTTGAATGGTTTGCGTCTATCACAATCGCGGGATTTTTAAGTCCGCTTTTTGCGTAGCCCTCGGCGGTCTGCATAACCGTTTCATAGTGGAAGTTGGGAATATCGTTTCCGTAACCGTCCACCGCGCCGCGCAAAATGCCGTGCGCAAGCGGGTTGCCGTTGGTTTTCACCTGCCAGCCGTTCAGCTTGAAAACCTGTCCGCTCTGCGCCGCGAATATGGAATTAAGCATAACCTGCACCGACCCGCTCATCGGGTTTTTTATGCCGACGCAACCGTCTACCCCGCTTGCAACAAGGCGGTGAAGCTGATTTTCACAGCTTCTCGCGCCGACGGCGATATAGCAAAGCAAATCTTCAACGTAATGAATGTTTGCGGGGTACAGCATTTCGTCCGCCGCCGCAAGCCCGCTTGCTTCCATAGCGTTTATGTTCAGATTACGTATCGCGTAAATTCCCTTTAAAATGTCTTCCGATTTAGTGGGGTCGGGCTGGGAAAACATTCCCTTATAACCCACCCCGCGCGAACGCGGTTTGTTGGTGTATATGCGGGGAACAAGCACCAGCTTGTCCTTAACTTTTTCGTTGAGCTTGCCCAGCCTTTTAACGTATTCCAGCACTGGCGCGGCTTCGTGCGCAGAGCACGGCCCGACGATTACAAGCAGTTTGTCGCTTTTTCCGCAAATAACGTCGGTTACAAGCCTGTCGCGCTCCGCCTTTATCTTTTTCAGGCTTTCGGGCAGAGGTATCGCGCTTAAAATTTCTTCGGGTTCGGGTATTTTTATCTGCTTTTCAAACATCTCATTTGTCCTTTTTCAGTTTTTATTTTTCAGCATTTCAAGCAAGTCATTTTGGATTGATGCGGGAATATACTGCAAATACTCCTTTTTAAACCTGACCGAAGTACGCACCGCGGTTGAGCTTATGTGCAGATTTTCCTGTTCGGCGGGAATATAAATTTCAATCAAATTGTTTTTCAGCTTCTTGCTTGCGTAGTAATTTCTGTTCTCGAATTCAAAGTCTATACAGTCGCGCACTCCGCGGACGTAAAAATTAGTATTTTCCCTTTCCATAAGGTCAACCGCCGCACCGTAAAAAACGCAGATTTTAACCCTTTTTTCGTCCGCAAACAGCTTTTTAAGCAGAGTTTCCCGCTCGTTTTCCGTCAGAAGCGGGGTTTTATCGGGGTTAACCATAACCGCAACGACAACCTCGTCGAAGATTTCAAGACAGGTTTTTATTATTTTTTCATGCCCCTTTGTAGGCGGGTCAAACGTACCCGAAAATACGCACTTTTTCATATTTTTTAAAATTACCCCCGCAATATACCGCATTTAAGCGTTTTTAAAGAAGGTTATAAACGTTTTACCGTACTTTCTTTCATCGTACTTTTCAAGCCCGGCGACCTCGCCGCAAAAGCTTCTGTCACGCTCGTATACCGCGATACCGCCCGCCTTCAAAAGCTTGTTTTTGCCTATAATTTCCAAAGCGGAAACGCCCGCTTCCAACCTGTACGGCGGGTCGATAAATATCAAATCGAACGCTCCGCTGTTACAGTCCGCGTCCTTAAAACCGTTTAATCTTGCAAGGCAGGCCGAAAAATCAAGGTTAAACACTTTATAATTTTCCGCGCCCTTTAACCTGGAAAGATTTTTTTTAAGAACGGAAATACTGTCCGCAGACAAATCGTTAAAGCAAACGCTTTCCGCCCCGCGCGACAGACATTCTATTCCCAGATTACCGCTTCCGCAAAACAAATCCAGAACGTACGCGCCCGCAATGTGCGCCGATAAAATATTAAAAAGGCTTTCTTTAACTCTGTCCGCCGTGGGACGGATTTCCGCACCCGCAAATTCGGCAAGTTTAAGCCCCCTGTACTTCCCGCTGATTATTCTCATTTTTTCTTCTTTTTACCCTTAACGTCCTGCGCCTGAGAAATTTCAGACTGCCTCTTTTTCTCCTGCGCCGCGCCTAAAACGTACGCGCCCGCGTGCAGACAGCACAGCGGCACAACCCAAACAAGATTGACAAAGCCCGAAACGCCCTCAATAAACGAAAGCGGATAAAAAGCCCAGCCGAAGCAGTATTTAAGCAAAAACTCGCAAACGGTGTTGGGCGCCGCCGCGCCGATAATCTGAAAAATTATAAACGGCACGCAGCTTATAAGCGGAATCACAAATCCTTTCCATACGGCATACTCGCCCGTATGCAAACGGCTTTTCAAATCGTCGGAAAAAGCTTCGCGCTTTTTGCTTTGGGAAAGCGTTTTGCGCATTGCCACAACGCCGTTTTGCCTGCCGAATACAAAGTACGCAACGGCAAGCATTATTTCGCCTATCACAAGCACTAAAATTCTGATAGGCACCTCGCCCGCCGAGCAAAAGCTAAGTATCGACGCGCCGAAAATAAGCATAAGCATTACGGGGAACGCCGCACCTGCAAGCAAATCTTTAAGTTCCAGCCAAAATTTTTTATTTTTTTCCTCTTTGGTCAGCTGTAATTCCAAAATCGAATATCCCCTTTTCGCAAATATACAAATCGAGCGGCTCGTCCCACCCGTCGTTATCAAATTCCTCAAACTGGAAATAATATCCCAGCCCTACCCTTTTTGTAGCGGAACCGTGCAAATACCTGTCGTAAAACCCCCTGCCGTAGCCTATACGGTACCCGTCGCCGTTTACCGCCAAAAGCGGTATTACGGTTACGTCTATATTCCCGAAGAAAGCCTGTCCGCACGGCTCGGCTATGCCGAACGCCCCGCTTTTCAGCCCGTCCCCGCCCAAATAGCGCACGGGAACTATATTTTCGCCCTCTACCCTCGGCAGATAAACCGCCTTGCCAAGCTTTAAAAGCTCTTTGATAATCAGCTTTGTGCTTGCTTCCGTACCGAACGAATTATATACAAAAAAGCTGTCAAAGCCCGAAAAAGCGGCGGTAAAATTATCGAGTATAGCCAAATCGGCGTACTCCCGCCGAACTCCTTCAAAGTACTTACGCTTGATTTTCAGTTTATATCTCAGCTCGTCTTTAACGCTCATAAATTTTTTCCGAACGCCGCGTTACGCTTGTCAGAACCTCATAGGAAATAGTTCCGCACCGCCGCGCGTATTCGTCCGCGTTTTTCATAACGCAAATCAAACCCCCGCCGCCGTTCCGCATAAACGCGTCCATACACAGCGTTTTTTCGCCCAGCGGCACTCCCCGCAAAAATCCGTCCGCATAACCGAGGCGGTAAGCCGACAAATTTTTATACGGTCTGTCAGCGTAGTTATAGCCCACTCCGCCGCCTATGAATTTTGTTTTCTGCACCCGCTTTGCGTAAACTTTAAGCGCCGGTTTAAAGCCCGACGACGAAAACCCCGCAGGCGCATAGCCGTAAAGCAGTATCCCCGCGCGCACGCCGTCTTTAAGATAATTTCCGCCGCGAAGCAAGCCCCCGCTTGCCGAAAGGTGCGCGCATATATCAGGCTTTTGTGCTTTTACAAGCCGTTCCGCCCTGTTAAAAATTTCAAGCTGAGCCTTGCATACCGCCGCGTTCTGGGGCGCAAACAAATGCGAATAAACCCCGTCCGTCTTATCCAAATCAACCGCCTTTAAAACCTTAGGCAAGTCTTTAATATTACAGCCCAGACGATTCATACCCGTGTTTACTTTAATGTGGCAACGGCAGTTTTTGCAAAGACGCGCCGTTTCAACCGAGTTTACCGTCACCGTCAGATTATAAAATTCCGACCTTTCCGCGTCCGATTTATCAAGCGGCGGTGCAAACACAAGCACGGGTTTGGAAATACCCGCAATTCTCAAAGCGGCGCCCTCGTCCGCAATTGCAACGCAAAACCCGTCGCAGACGTCCTCTATCGCGCGCGCGACTTCTTCGGCGCCGTGTCCGTATGCGTCGGCCTTTACAACGGCAAACAGTTTTCTGTTACCGATTTTCGCGCGTATTTTAAGCGCGTTGGCGCGTATATTGCATAAATTTATAACGGAAAGCGTTTTCTGCATACCGCCATTATATGCTATACCTTATTAAAATGATTTTAACACATTACCGCACGTTTTGCAATGAATTTTTTACATTATAAAAAACCGCAGATGAGCCGACGACGTAAAAAACCGCCGCCCCGCGCTTAAAGTGTAAGCGCGGGGCGGCTTTATGGCCTTTATTGTAATTTTTATTTATTCCGAAGCGTTGTCCGAACCGCTGTGCTTCAATCTTCCGCGCTGTCTGAAAATTATCGGCGCAACCTTCCACGCAAGCACCGCCGCAAGCACGCACAGCACAAAATCTTTGGGCATATACAGCAAATTCCCCGTCAAAAACAGACCGGTAAGGTTTTCCACGTTCAAAAGCTTAGCCGCAACCATACAGTAAGGAATACCCACCGCATAGTTTACCAAAAACGCACTTACCGCCGCCAAAAGATACCTGCGGAACGAAGCTTCGGGTTTGCCCGCAACAAGTCCCGCAACCGCGGCAGCCGCAATAAAGCCTATTATGTACCCGAAAGAGGGTTTAAGAACGTAAAATATTCCGCCCCCCGCAGAAAAAACAGGCACGCCGACAAGCCCCATAAAGCAGTAAACCGCCATACTTGCCATACCCTTTTTCCAACCGAGAAGCAAGCCCGCCAGCACGCTTATAACCGTCTGGAAGGTAAGCGCCACGGGATAAAACGGAATCTGCACATATGCGCCCGCAACCATCAGCGCAACAAAAATAGCGCACTCGGCAATATCTGCCGCAACAATTTTAATTTTATCTTTTTTCATAAACTTACAATCTCCCCCGCCGCCGAATTCGCGGAAGGGAGCCGTTATCCTATTATTATTTTACTTTTTATTTCTTTTCTTCAACGTTTTCCGTGCTTTCCGACGCGCCGTTTTCCTGTACCGCAGAGGGAATTTCACCGTCAGAAGCAACATCCGCTTTATCGGCGTTTACCGACGCCTTTTTTCTGTTGTTTACAATATAGCCTACGATATAAGCAGCCAAAAGCGCAACAATCAGCCCGACAACAAGGCTTAAAAGTCCAGACTTTATAAACCCGAAATCGCCTTCCTGTACTACGTGAGCGCCCTCGTAAGAAACAAGCGAGGTATTCTTGTAATAATGACATTCATCAACCGCGGTCAAGGCCTGCACGTCTGCAAGAAGTTTTTCAAGCTTAACGGTGAAAGCGTTGCTTGCGGCAATTTCTTCCGCTCCCGTCGGCGCATGATACTGCTTGTACACGTCAATCTGCTGTTCGAGCTTTGCAACCATTTCGGCGTACCTAACTATCTCTGCGCTGTTTAAAATAACCGTCGTACCGCTATCGGGAGCATTGACGTTCAGTCCCTTTAAGTTGTTCAAAACCGACTTAGCCAGCTCCAACTCGCTTTCCAAGCCCTTTATAAGGTTGACGTAATTATCCAAAGCCTCTGCGGAAGGCTCGTAATAAGCGGTGTGCAGTTCGCCCGCAAGCGCGGTAGCAGTCAGCAACAGGTTGCTTACCTTCTGCTTTGCCGCGTCCGAAATACCGCCGAGATTTTTAAACCTTGCCTCTATTGCGATAAGCTGGCTTTTAAGAAACTCCAATTTCTGTTCGTTGCCGAGTTTTTCGTTAAAGCTTACGCCCGTGTCCGCCGCAAGCCCGCGCACCCATTTGTAAATCTCGCGCGAGCCGGTGCAGGCAATCTCGTGAATAAATGCCGAGGCAACGTCCGCCGAACGGAAATAGTCCGCTTTTACGCGCACCGTGTACGTTACACCGCTGTCGCCTTTGTTCTGCGAAATGCTTATATCGCCGTTTTTGCGCATAGCGTCAACGTTTACGGAAGCAAAATCTTCGTTTGCTTCTTTAATTGAGTTAAGATTTTCAAGGGAAATCATATCCCTGAAATTATGGCGGGTATTGTCGGGATATTCCAGCATACCGTCCTCGCCGAGGTTAATGTTTACGGAAAAAGTGCTTACATATTCTGTTTTAAGCGAACTGTAACCGTATTTCAGCCCCAGCGTGCCCGCAAGAGTAATAACAAGCAACACAATCAGCGCAAGCCATTTCTGCGACCAGATTGTGCGAAAAATTTCGCCGAACGTTACACCGCTTCTTTCTTCGTCCATAATATTTCTCCGTATACCGCTTTTAAAATGCGTGTTTTTTTATTTGATTTTACAATACCCGTGAAAATAAGTCAAGCGCCTTTACTTAATCGTCAACAATTATCAGACGCTTCTTCGCTCGGTCGAAATGACGGGTTACTGTCATTCTGAACGCAAGGCTTTTCTGTCATTCTGAGCATCATTTTTACGTGTCGTTTCGAGCGCATGCACTACACCGTCATTTCGAGCACATGTACTACACCGTCATTTCGAGCGCAGTCGAGAAATCCCCCCGTTAATACCGCATAAGACTTTGGGATTTCTCCGCTCGCTTTCGCTCGGTCGAAATGACGCGATTGGTTTAACATATTTCAAAAATTAATCTTCCAAACCCAACAGAAAATCTGCCGAAACTTCAAAATACTTGCAAATTTTTTTCAAAGTTTCATACGGCGGTTCACCCATATCATTTTCCCAATTAGAAATTGTCGTATTGCGAAGATGCAAATATTCAGCCAAATTTTTTTGTGTTATACCCTTAGCTTCACGCACTTCTTTCAATCTGCAACCAAAAGTTTTCATAACTTTATTTTACATAAAATATGGAATTAATGCTTGACATTCCATATATTATGGATTATAATAAAGTACATAAAATATGGAGTTAGTACAAAAAATGAACAAATCGATTATTGAAAGCATATACAATGCGGACGAATTATTTTACGAACAAAATATCAATACGCAAGAATTTTTTCAGGCTAAAAAAGAGTTTTGCGAAAGTTACGAAAAGCTTTTGTCGCTTTTAAAGGGTAAACAAAAGGAATTGCTTGACGACGTTTTTTGTCTGCACGAAAATATGCAGACCGCGGGCTACGTTAAAAAATTCAAAGACGGGTTTATTTTAGGCTTTAAGCTTGCCGAGGAAATTTTTAACGGAAATTAAAAATTTTACGGCAGCGCGCAATTTTGCGCGCTGCCGCTTAAACTATATTACTACTTCTCGTAAACGCTTCTCTTTAAAATCCCTATATAGGGCAAATTTCTATACTGCTCGTCATAGTCAAGTCCGTAACCTATTACAAACTCGTTTTCTATATCAAAGCAGTTGTAATCGGGCGCAATGTCGTGCTCGCGCCGTTCAAGCTTGTTTAAAAGTGTGACAATCGTGACCGACGCCGCACCGCGTTCCAAAAGCAAAGCCTTTAAATTTGCAAGCGTAAAACCGCTGTCTATAATGTCCTCTACGATTATTACGTCGCGACCGTTCACATCGCGGTCCAAATCTTTTTTGATTTTAAGCTTGCCCGAAGAAACCGCACCCGAACCGTAGGACGAAACCGCCATAAAATCAAGCTCGACAGGCATAGAAAGATGACGGATAAAGTCTGAATAAAAGATTATACTGCCCTTTAAAATTCCCACTACAAGCGGGCGCTTGCCCTTGAAAACCTTGTCGACTTCGTGCGCGATTTCCTTCACGCGCGAGCGCAACTGGTCTTCTGAAAGCATAATTCTTTCGCAATCGGGGTGCATTGTCATAACGTTTTTCTCCTTTGTTTTTGAGTTAATATATTTATTTTAATTTTTGACTGAAAATGTAAGTTAAAGCTTTACAAACGCGCGTAATCGGCACATATTACGGCGCTTACGGCTTCCGTTTCAGCCGTAATTTTAACCTTGTCGGAAATTTCCACTCCGCAGATTATAAGTATATCACTATCCGACGCAACCAGCGGAATTTGTCCGCGGAAGCGTACGGGAATTTTTTTGTCCGTGAAATAATCGCCTAAATTTTTCGTACCGCCGCCGAATTTGGTGAATTTATCGCCGGCCTGCATAAACCGCACGACAGCGTTTGCGGGAATTTTATCCGCGTCAAACTTCAAAGCCTTTATTTTATCTTTTTCAAGGTTTGTCGGGCAGTTGTTCCGCAGATATTCGGCGGTGTTTTGCAAGTCCGCGCCATTACAAACCTTTATATACTGCCCGAAGTAATCTTTCCGTCCGCAAAGCGTATAATCAGTAAATGCAACGGCGTTACACTGCTTTAAATCAAGCATATCCCTACGGCAAATTGAAATTTTGCCCCTTTCGGAGTAGGCAATAAAGCTTAAAAATTCAAACTTTTTGCCCGCGCCCGCAGTCTGCAAATCGTAAAGTCTTTCCAAATGCCCGTAAGTGTAGTCCTTTATATCCTCTTTCAACAGCTTTAACACCGTTACCGCCGCCCTTGTGAATATCGGCTTTTCCCTGCAAAAACAGATTTCACCCCCCCATATGGTTAAGTTAATCATATTTCTCGCGCAAATAATATCGTTAAAATACTTTTCGTCCTCGTCGGCGAGCCGTGAAAAGCGGTAAATTGATTTCACAGCCGAAGGAACCGCCTTTTCAAGCTGCGGAATAACGTTATGTCTTATATAGTTGCGGGTGTAATCGTTACCGCCGTTTGTTTCGTCCTCAACGTACGGTATATTGTTTTGTTTTATATAGTCGTCGATTTGCGCGCGGGTGCACTCCGCCAAAGGTCGGATAATTTCAAAGCTTTCACCCGATTTTATAAAATGTTTGCAGTCGCAAATTCCGCGCAAGCCCGCAAGCCCGCTTCCCCTTGCCAGATTGAAAAGCACCGTTTCCGCGTTGTCGTTCATATGGTGCGCGGTTGCAACGGCGTCCGCCTTGAATTTTGTAATCGCCTTAAAATAGCAGTTAATCCGCCAATCGCGCGCGTACGTTTCAACGCTTAAACCGTTTTTTTGCGCTGATTTCACGCAGTCGGTTTTGTAGAAGTCGAGGGGTATTCCCCACTCGCCGCAAATATCTTTTACGAACGCGCTGTCGCTTGCCGAAACCCCGCCGCGGATACCGTGGTCGCAGTTCACCGCGCAAAGCGCTATTTTGAACGGCTCGGCGTGCGCGTGCAGATAATACAGCAGAGCCATGGAATCCCTCCCGCCCGAAACGGCAACGCATATTTTTTTACCGCGGTATTTTTCAAGGTTTACGTTCATATTGAAAATTATAGCACAATAAAAAAGCGCTTGCAACAAATAAAATAAAAATATTTATAAAGACCGAAAAAACGGTTGACAAATATTTTTTAATTTAATATTATTATATAGCCTTGTTTAAAGGCTTACATCGCGGGGTGGAGCAGCCAGGTAGCTCGTCGGGCTCATAACCCGAAGGTCGCGAGGTTCGAATCCCGCCCCCGCAACCAAATTTTTGAAATGCACAGATACGCGCCGGAAGATGTATATATGCGTTTCAGCTTATGGCGACGTAGCTTAGTTGGTCTATAGCGGCCGGTTCATACCCGGCAGGTCGGCGGTTCGAATCCACCCGTCGCTACCATAATAAATTACGCGTAAGCGTTTTACATACAAAGCTTTTTAAAGCTTATTAAGGCCCGTTGGTCAAGCGGTTAAGACATCACCCTTTCACGGTGGTAACATGGGTTCGATTCCCGTACGGGTCACCAAATGCGAATAAATCCGAACACCCCTGTTCGGGTTTATTTTTTTGTTCGTTTATAAATTCGCCAAGTTCGGAATTCTCTATATCTTCAAACGTAATCTTTTCTTCGCCGTCTTTGTAGTTGCAAGTGATAATAGCGTAATCGTCAAAAAGATAGATTGCGTTTACAAATCCGTCGATTAAAGTTTGCTTCCCTTTTTGCGTGGACAAATCCAACTTTCTGAATTTAGTCAAGCCGAAGTGTATCTGTTCTCTCGTAAGGACAGGTCTTTTTATTTGCTCTTGCGCTATTTCAATCTCTAATTCTTTCTTGCGGTTTTCCAAGTCGGAAAGCCGTTTTTTCGTGCTATCGAGAACAATGCCTTGCTGTATTGCGTTGAGCATATTTTCGATACCGCTTTCCACATCGGCTAATTGCTGTTGAAGTGCAGGTAAAATCGTACTGCTTTGCATTTGCAAATCATAGAGTTTGTACGACAACTGTTCCATTAAATCGTCGTCCATAATCTTCACCATTACAGCTTTAATTACAGCGTTTTCGATTTTATCTTTGTTTACGGCTTTCTTGTCGCAAGTGTGCGTTTTCTTTGCGTTAGCGCATTTATAATAATGATAGATCGTGCCTTTCTTTCCCGTACCGCTGTCGCCGATCATCATAGCCTTGCATTTGCCGCAAAATAAGTGAGTAGTTAAAAGATACTCATCTTCGGCTTTATGAATAGCGGGCGCACGAGTATTGACTTCTATGCGCTTTTGTACTTTCTCGAACAAGTCTTTGTCTATAATTGCAGGAATAGCCCCTTCGATAACAATATCTTTGAATCGGTATTCGCCTATGTATTTGCGGTTGGAAAGCATACGGCGCACGTTGTTATATCCAAGCGGTTTTGTGTACGGCTTCTTGCCAGGCTTCTTTTTCATACGCACGGTCAATCCCACACCGCGAGCGTTCATATCGGCAATAATCGTTTTAATCATTTCACCGTCGGCAAATCTTTGAAATATCTCACGCACAAACGGAGCTTTGCTTTCATCTATCTGTAAATGCTGTTCGTCATCAAGATAATATCCGAGCGGAGTGATACCGCCATTTGACA
>CAJULB010000002.1 GCA_910587005.1 uncultured Christensenellaceae bacterium
TTACCACTCCCCCGCCGCCGCTGTCAACAGTTTTCGGCAAAATTTAAGCCCGCAAACGCGGGCTTTTAATTGACTTTTATCATAATGCGTGGTAAGATTAACAAGGAAACAAGGCTTGCCGTTAGTGTCTTTATAGTGTCAAAAAATTCCGCGCGATACTTTAACCACAAGATATTGTGTTTCGGAATTCTGGAACGCTGTAAATAGTGGTATTATAAATCTATTTTACCCTTGACATGCAAGAGGTCGATGGTTCGAGCCCATTTGTTCCCACCAGAATTAAATAAAAAACAAAAATTTGAGCGTGCAACGCAGTTTGCAACAGTTTAAGTTTTGTTTACGGGGATATAGCACAGTTGGTAGCGCGATACGTTCGCAACGTATAGGTCAGGGGTTCGAATCCCCTTATCTCCACCAGTCCAAACCTAAAACGAACTCCTTTTGCGAGAACAGTTTTAGGTTTTTTCTTTTTCTCTTTTAAGCCGTTATAATGCCATTGTAACGTTTTTCAGGTGTTAGTCTGTAATTGTGTCAATCACGCACAAACGGCGGTTTATGCCGCGAAAGCCGCTTGACGTGAGAAATGAGCGTGTTAGGCTATTAACGCCAAAGGCAAGCCAAAACCCGACTGATGTCAATCAGTCGGGTTGCAGCGTTTCGCCCTTATTTGCCTATACACACGCTCCTGCGAGGCTCACGTCAAGCGGAACGTGGAATAAATAGCCGTGATTGTATGTGTTTACACATACATTTCAATTTCAAATTCGTATTGCATAAGATTTGTTCGGAACGGTACTTTGAAAGACAGTTTAACAGTTTTCGAGCATAATAAAAAGCCCCGATTGTTGTTATCGGGACTTTGCTTTATAGGACTATTAAACTCAATCTCTATTCTATCGTCATAAAGCGTTATTTGCTTTACAAGGTAGTTTATGAGTAATTTTGGCTCTAACTCCAACGCTTGAACGTAAAACTCGCGTATTTGGCTTTCGGTAAGTTGTACGGCAGTCTTGCTTTGCTCAATCAGTATTTGCCGTTGCAATTCTTCTTGACGGCTTTCGAGTTCGCGCATACGCTTCATTGCCGTATTAGTCGTTCCACCGTTTTCAATAGCGGTCATTATATTGTTTATTGAATTTTCGGTAGTGCGCTGTTCTTTGAGTAGCAAGTTCAATACTACGTTTGCTTGCGACTGTCTTTCTTGCTCTTGCATCAAGCCGTTTACAATGTAGTCAAGACTGTTCGCTTTTTGTATTTGTTCTATTACGCTTTCAAGTATTATCTTTTCGAGTATATCTTTACGTATCGCTTGCTTGTGGCAATCGGTAGTTTTCTTTTTGCGACCGCAACAAGTGTAGTAATACTTTCTTTCGCCGTTCTTGGCTGTGCCGTTATCCCCGATGATAGACTTACCGCAATAACCGCATCGTATTTTGTCTTTGAGTAGGTAGACAATATCGTTACTGCGTTTGCCGAATTTATTGCAATCTATTTTCGCTCGTACAACGGAAAATATATCGCTCGGTACTATTTGCGGATAGATATTGGTAAACACTTCGTCATTGTGTCGGTAGATACCCGAATACCTTTCGTTGCTCAATATTCCGTACACCGTATTCTTTGCAAACGGTTTGCCTTTATGTAAAAGCCCTTTGCTGTTAAGTTCGGCAATTATATCTTTCACATACACGCCTATGGAATACTGTTCGTAGATGTATCTTACAATCTCGGCTTCTTCGGGTATGACTACGGCTTTCTTGTTTTCGTTCTTGTAGCCGTAAGGTATTTTACCGCCTGTAAGATTGCCTTTTCTACGGCTCTCATTATTGCCGCGCCGTATCTTTTGCGAAAGTTCCGCACTGTAATATTCGGCGTAGCCTTCGAGCATACTTTCAAAGATTATGCCTTCGGGCGTGTCGGGTACAAACTCGGTAGCGGATACCACTTTCACACCGTTGTCTTTGAGCGTTTTCTTGTGCATAGCCGTTTCATATTTGTTACGGCTAAATCTATCGAACTTATACACAATAACGTAATTCCATTGTTTGCGGTTGCTTTCTTTTATCATACGCTGAAAATCTGGACGATTATCGTTCGTACCCGTCATAGCACGGTCAATGTAGGTATCGAGTATAAGTATATCGTGGGACTTGGCGTATTCCGTACATACGCGCAACTGTCCGTCAATACTTTGCTCGGTTTGGCTGTCCGAACTGTACCTTGCATAGATTACTGCTGTTTTCATACTGTTTTTTAATCTCCTTATTGAGTGAATTTATTTTGTCTTTCGACAAGGGGCGAAACAAACGAAAGCGCAAAAGTCAATACGTATTAGATGCTTTCCGTTCCTATCCGCAAGGGCTACGCAGTAGTGCATTTTACCCTTGCGGATCGGTGCGTTTTCGTTTACGCTCCGCCGGTCGAAAGGCAAAATATATCTCTCAATTCACTTTGGGCATTTGCGCCAATACTTCGGGCGTGGCTTTACCCCTAATTACGCCGTCATCGTCAATGCAAGTGAAATTGTCGAATAATACTATTTTCTTATCTTCAATACCTATCGGACAAACTATGTCATAGGCAAGAATATTACACTTTGTGTAAGTAGGCAGTTTACCGCCGAATACAAGTTTTTCGCCGCTTTTCTCTATGTATTTGAGTAGATACCGCACGGACGGCTTTATTTCGTACTTGCATATCCCTTTGAAATCGTTACGCCCGAAATGTTTTAGAAAGTGCGTGTTTTGGTATGTCGTTTGCTTGCGGTGTTTTCTTGTGTCGTAGTCCGTTACTTGCTCTATCTTGCCAATCATACCGTTTTCGGGTATGTAGAATATGCCGTGAAAATGCAACCTTTCTTTGTTCTTGGTAGAGCGTTCCCATACGCCTATGTATTTCCAACCTTTGCGGCTTACAAGATGTTTCAACGTATTGCGTAGTTTTTCTTTAAAGGTTTCTTCGGTGTGTTTTGCGCTGTCGTAGGTAAACGTAATAAAATAGTTCCAAACGCCTTGCGTATAGATTTTGCGCCATAATACGGTGTAACGCTTTGCGGCGTTATTGCACTTGCGCCGTATGTTTTGCTCGGCGTATTCCGTCGCTTGTTCGGGCGTTTCAAACTCGCTTTGCAGTTGCACGGCTATATACTGCTTTCGCTCTTGCTTGGGTAGTTTTCTACTCTCGCGATATGCCGTTTCAAACTTGGCTTTTAACTCCGCTTGCTGTGGCGTGGGTACGGTTTTACTTTTGCGCTTACAGCCTTTGCCGTGTGGGTAATTGTCTTTGGGTATGCCTATAAAATGACTGCCGTCAAAATATACCTTTGTATCGCTGTAATTCTTGTTTTCGTTTTCCATTGTTCTATGCTCCTTTTGATTGCTTTGACAGTTTCAAAATACTTGCAAACAAGGTTTCAAAAAAGGTGCGCTGTTCGCTCTCGCTCAACGCTTGAATGCTCGGTATGCCGATTGTTTCTACTTTTAATTCCGTTTTCAACATTTCTCTTTGCTCCTTGTAGCAATACTGTAATGCTCAAATAGGCAAGTTTTTTGCCCATTTGAAAAATTCTTTACGACTTTTTCGGGTGTATTGTAAATCTCAAATAGGAAGGTATTTTTCCTATTAGAAAAAGTTTTTTAACTTTTTTCGTGAGTATTGTAACTTTCAAACTCTCAGGTTTTTTGCGACTTTGAAAAACTTTTTACAAAAAAATTTTACAAAGGTTTTCGGCAAAAGTGAATGACATCACTTGCACGGTTAATGACTGCGCTTGCCGAGTTATTGACCGTACTTGATTTCACTTGACATTATAAAACGCCGTAACGAAAATTGCGGCGTAGTCAATGGGTACAAAGGGAAAGCAAAAAGCGGCGTTATGGGAACGCAAGCGAAAGAAAAAAGCAAGATCGGCGGCAACGTAAAAAAATTCGGGGAACACGGAAAGCCTGCGCGTGTCCCCGAATTTTAGTTGCCGCCGCTTGCGGTATTCGGTTTGTCTTTTTGGGTTGTGTGGCGGGTGCTTGACGGCGAGCGTAGCGAGCCGCTTGTTTATTCAAGCACCCGCCACAGTGCCATTTTGTTTTTTGACAAGAAAATGCTTGCTTTTGTTCGCGTTTTGGAATATAATATATACACTACTTTCGAGGTGTAAATATGTTAAGTTTTATATCGGCAAAAGAAGCAGCGGAAAAATGGAATATATCGCAAAGGCGTGTTTTGGTTTTATGTAGCGAGCATAGAATTGACGGCGCTATGATGGTCGGCAATATGTGGATCATTCCAAGTACAGCCGAAAAGCCTATTGATAAGCGTACTGTGCGATATGAGAAAGAACACGCTATATCATTAAAACCATTCGTTAAATGGGTAGGCGGCAAAAGTCAGCTAATAAATGAGCTTGAAAAAATGTTGCCTATTGACGGTGAAAAAGTCTTATCAAAATATTGCGAGCCTATGGTAGGCGGCGGCGCATTGTTTTTTAATATACTATCAAAATATGATTTTGAGCAATTATATATAAGCGATATAAATGCAGAACTAATAAACGCATATCAAGTCATAAAAAACAATGTTGATAGTCTAATTGAAAAATTGCAAGAAATGCAAATGCTTTTTTGTCCTATGGACGAGAACGGTAGAAAATTTTATTATTATTCAATCCGTGATAAATTCAATGATACGCAATTATGCGAAAATACGGCGACTGAAAAAGCGGCATATTTTATCTTTTTGAATAAAACTTGCTTTAACGGTCTTTATCGCGTCAACCGCAAGGGGCAATTTAATGTGCCTATGGGCGCATATAAAAACCCTATGATTTGCGACGAAGAAAACTTACGCAATATAAATAAAGTTTTGCAAAACGTAACTATTGTTTGCGGTGATTATTCGCTTTCAAAACAGTTTATAGATAAAGATACTTTTGTTTATCTCGATCCGCCATATCGTCCCCTTTCGGAAACATCAGCGTTTACGTCATATAACTCCGACACATTTGACGATAACGAACAAATACGACTTGCAAAATTCATAGATGAAATAAATGCAAGCGGTGCGAAAATAGTTTTAAGTAATTCCGATCCGAAAAACGTCAACCCCGATGATACATTTTTCGACGAACTCTATAAAACATATCAAATTAAGCGTGTATCGGCAACGCGTATGATTAACAGTAAAGCCGATAGTCGCGGAAAAATAAACGAATTGCTTATATGCAATTAAGGAAAGAATATGGCAATCATTGAATTAACTAACGAAGAAACCAACAAATACATAGATGAGCTTTATGCTTGTTTTCCAACCGGACGGGAGTTTGAACTGTTTTTGAATTCTTTTTTGACTACTCTCGGCTTTGAAGAAGTGGTTACTACTCAATATGTTGGCGATAAAGGCATAGATTTAACTTGCATAAAACGCGGATTTGACAACAATGGTATTGATACAATAAATTATTATGTGCAAGCAAAAAGATATGCACGATCAAATAAAATACAAGCCAAAGAAATACGCGACTTAAAAGGCACAACAAAACGAGATAGAAACGGCAATATTCTAAATAGCAATTATGTTAATGTTTTTATAACCACATCGACATTCACGGAAAAAGCGTTAGAAGAAGCAAACGACAATCCAAATATGCCTGTTATTACTATTGACGGAAAACAACTTTTGCAATACTGTATAGAGCATAAAGTTGGATTTAATTTCAAGCCTGTTTTCTCGCCAAAAGATATTGTAATGCTTACGCAAAACAATCAAGTAGTTGGTACCATAACAGAACGACAAACTGACTATCTTGTAGAAAGAGAAATTACTAAAAACGATATTCGTGCTAAAATATTAGTGCTTCCCCGAATTATAAAGGAACAATTAACAGAAGTCAAAGAACTGTATTCGGTGGTATTTAACGGGAAAGAGCGTCAATTAAAAATGGATAAATCGGGACGTTATTTCGGCGGCGTAACAGAATTATATAAAACTTTCGGACTGCTGACTAATGAAGGTATATTTGTTAGCAAAACAGCAAAATGGAAAATAGTCAATAACAAAATTATAGTAGATTTGTGTGAGGAAACCTGTGATGAAAAGAATCTTTAACGAATGGCTTAAAACATTCAAGTCGAGCATTTGTGATTACGGTTACTATGTTGATTTTGAAAAAGTTTACGGCAATATCGAAAACATAAAAGTCGAATTGAATATACTCAATTCGCTTATCGGATCGAAAAACATCGAGCACGATTTTGAAAAACTTGTGGCTGATTATCCACAAGTATTGAGATGTATTCCCATTTTGCTTGCTGTTCGCGGTCGTGAAATTTATGCTATCGACGGGGACGGCGAATATCTTTTCAACTTTAACAAGCCTAACTATACCACGAAAGAATACATAATGTTTATGCAAAAGACGGGTTTGTTTGATTTAATCGCAAATCACGTTATCAATAACCTTGTCGATTATGTTACGGGCGTGGAAGTCGGACTTGACAGTAACGGACGCAAAAATCGCGGCGGTCATTTAATGGAAAATCTCGTGGAAGATTATATTGTTAAAGCCGGACTTGTCAAAGGCGAAACATATTTCAAAGAAATGAAACTATCCGCTATCGAAAGCAAATGGCATATTGATTTGTCGGGCATTTCAAATCAAGGTAAAGCCGAAAAACGATTTGATTTTGTTATAAAGAAAGGTAAAACAATATACGCGATAGAAACGAATTTTTACACGGGCGGCGGCTCAAAGTTAAATGAAACTGCGAGAAGTTACAAAACGATTGCGTTAGAAGCAAAACAAATCGACGGTTTTGCGTTTGTATGGTTTACAGACGGTTACGATGGGTGGAAATCGGCACGGCATAATTTAGAAGAAACTTTTGACGTTTTAGATAATATGTATTGTATCGCCGATTTGGAAAACGGCATAATCGAAAGGTTGTTTGATTGATATGCCGAAACAAATTCCGTTACAACCCGAAAATTTCGAACTCGAAACAAATACGGTATGGGCGTTCCCCGATCGCGGCAAATGGGCAACACACGACGCAAAATATCGCGGTAATTGGTCACCGTATATTCCGCGTAATATAATACTGCGTTATTCCAAAGAGGGCGATACTGTTTTAGATCAGTTTGTCGGCGGCGGCACAACGGCGGTCGAAGCGAAACTGACACACCGTAGTTTTATCGGTGTAGATATAAACACGTCGGCTATTGATATCACAAAGACAAAGTGCGATTTTGATTTTGAAACACAAGCCACAACTACGCTAATAAACGGCGACGCGCGAAAATTGGATTTGCTCGATAATTCGATTGACTTAATATGCACGCACCCACCGTATGCCGATATAATTCATTACAGTGAAAATATTGACGGCGATTTATCGCGTTTATCTATGAAAGACTTTTTGTTTGAGATAGGCAAAGTCGCCGATGAGTGTTATCGTGTTTTGAAAAAAGACAAATTTTGCGCTATCCTTATGGGCGATACTCGACATAAGGGTATGGTGCAACCGCTTGCTTTTGAAACTATGCGTATATTTGAATTGGCAGGTTTTAAGGCAAAAGAAATTATTATCAAAGAACAGCACAACTGCAAAGCAACAGGTTATTGGAAAACAAACAGCATAAAGTTTAATTTTCTTTTACTTGCTCACGAATACTTATTTGTTTTCAAAAAATAGAATTTTTTAGGAGTTGTAAATGACAAAAACAGAAATCATATTAACGGTCATAGGAATAGTTAATGCTTTAATTGCCGCCTTATTATCGGTATTGATTACACACTGTTTACAAATTAAAGCAAAGAAACGAGAAGATAAGATGCGTATACTTCTTGATCTAATGGTAAGTAGAATTTATGGCTGGACGGCACAATCGGTACACTCTATGAATATTATTGATATTGTGTTTGCGGATAGTGTAAATGTAAAAAATGCTTGGCATAGATTTTTCGACTTATGCAAAGTAAAAGACCCGAGCGAACAACAACTGAAAGATATGGAAATTGCTCGGTATAAATTGATCGAAGAAATTGCTAATAATTTAGGATACAAAGATAAATTAACTTGGGATGAAATACAGTCTTGTTATATGCCGCAAGGAATGGTAGACAACCTAAAAAATCAGCAAAATTTTCAAAATATGCAGTTGCAAATATGTAAAATGATGACTATGCAAGCGCAAAATAGAAGCAACAATGAAAATAACGAAGAATAATATTCGTTTTAGGTTACTATCGCTCCGCCAGAAGCGAATTGTACGAACACACGTCAAAGTGAGTTCGTACTTTTCCTTTTATATGAATGTTTTGGCGTGAGAATACCCATTAAAAATATATTGCCTAAACCGCCAATTCCTACGGCGTGGCAAACGCAAAAGCGTGATGAACAAGGCAATTTTACCAAATAAAACAAAAGGCACTTCGGAAAACATCTCGGAGTGCCTTACGGTTTGCTTGATTAAATATTTTGTTTTTGCTATAATGATTGTACGATAAACAGTAATTTAGCGGAGAAAATTATGAATAGATGTCCGTGGTGTCTTATAAACGAACTTGAAACAAAATATCATGATGATGAATGGGGTGTTCCCGTTTATGACGACGTAAAGCAATTTGAATACTTAATGTTAGAAGCGATGCAATGCGGGTTGAGCTGGGATACTGTACTGAAAAAGCGTGAAATTTTCCGTTCTTGTTTTGACGGTTTTAATTATGAAAAAATTGCTACCTATACCGCCAAGGACATAGAACGAATTATGAACACGGCGGGCGTTATACGCTCACAAAGAAAAATAGAGGCGGTTATAAATAATGCTCGCATATTTCAAAAAATAAGAAACGAGTTCGGTTCCTTTTCACAGTATATTTGGAGTTGGTCGGGTGGTAAGGCGTTACTATATCGCGGACACGAATTAGGAAATCTTCCTGCGTCAAATGAGCTATCCGATAAAATTTCAGCGGATTTAAAAAAGCGCGGAATGAAATTTCTCGGTTCTGTAACAGTTTACGCACACTTACAAGCAAGTGGAATAATTAACGACCATATAAAAGATTGCTATTGTTATAAGCGATTGCTTGAACAATATCCTACACTATACATAGAAAGTTAAATTTCAATTTATCGTAGAATGGCTGATAAGACTAACTATCTTATCGGTCATTTTTTTTGTGCAGAGCGACTACTTTTTGCAGTTCGGGAGTCTCCGTGATTTTGCCTTTCGTGGTGGCTGTTGTAGCACAGTTCTCGCAAAAGTAAACGGCAAAAAATAAGCACTTAAAATCTTAATAATGACTTTACAGCCTAACGGAAAACGTCGGGCTTTTTTCTTATGCAAAAAACGCACTTATTTTTTGGTAACGGAACGCAGATAAAGACCTGTCGTTTACTTTCGCTGCCTCGCCGAATCAAAGCCTTATCACACCCGAACAGTGCTACTTTGCCCCTGCCGAAAGGCTAATAAAATCACGGAGGTTTAGAAAATGCAAAAAGTAGTTTACTCGGTTTCAAAGGTAAACAAAGACGAGAAGTTGAAAGGTGTCGGTTATCTCATAGAAGGTAACTTGCTTATACCTGCCACCTCTCAAAAAGGTAACTTGTACATCAGAATGTTTGAGGACGTACAAAAGCAATGCAAACCCGTACCGAATACGGAAAACGAGTTCAAAGGCTATGTAACCGTCGCTTACGAAAACGTACACGTTTACAACAAAGAAAAAGACCATTACGATACTTTGGATTACGTCGAAACAATCTACTTCGTATGGTTCAAATTCATTGATTGAGGTGAGCGAAATGGAAAACGAAAATAAGAAATTCTATCTCTCGGAGTTTACCTGCTTCGACGGCGAGTTCGATATTACCTTTAATATTATCGACGTCAATTTTCACTATCAAAGAATTACGGTTGCTATCACCCGTGCAGGCAAGATTACGCAAGACACTTTCGACCTTGCACGGGACAATGACGGAAAACTGTTCTTTGAGTACGGCAAATTCTTTGAAAACAAAATATCGCTTGACGACTTCGAGGAGGTGAAATAATGGAATATCAAACGAATATCGTCAGAATGGTTATCGGCTCTTGGGGCAGTTATAACGAATGTAACGAGCGTGCGTTAGGCTCGAAATGGCTTAACTTCGACGATTTTGACGATTGGGACGAAATCGTTGAGGAACTGAAAAAGCAAGGCTTTCAACTCGACGGCATAGACGAAGAATTATTTGTGCAAGACATCGAGGGCGTCCCCACCGACAGCAAGAATTGGGATTACGTCCACCCGAAAGAAATATTTGAGTTAATAAAGAAGTCCGGCGTATTGGACGAACAAAGGAAATACGACACTATGGAGGCTTTTTGCGAAGTTAGGTCTTTCGACGAATGGGCGGACTTGGTAAACAATCATGAGGATCGTTGGGACGACGATATATACCTTTATATCGGGTACGATTGGGACGATTACGGACGAGAAATGTTTGAGGCTTGTTGCTATGAACTGCCCGACAGTTTGGAATGTTATTTTGATTTTGAACGGTTTGGCAGAGATTGCAACTACTATAACGCTACCGAATATTCGGGCGGAATAATCGAAATAAACAGATAAAATCAAAAGGAGTTTTTACTATGAACAGTTATAGAAAATTACGGGACAAACAGCAAAAAGAAATGAACGCCTTTCCCATCGGCGCAGCGTTCAGCGACAAACAGTTTACCGAAATGATGAGCGGTTGGGGCTTGACGGTTGACGATACCGACAAGATATGCTCGCTCGGCGCTGGCTGTTTTATACGCAGAGCAGACAAGGACGCCTTCCTTGAAATGGCTAAAAGGCACACGAAAGAAATGCAGGACGCAATCGCCGCAGACAAAACAGGCGACGGCTTTATTTACGATATGTTCATTTACGAACTTGCAAATCACGAATACTGCATTACATACGACCTTACGGACACGCTCGACGCTCTCAATCTTACAGCCGAACAGATAAACGCAGACAAACGGCTTTTGCACGGCTTGAACAAGGCTGTCAAAGCGTATTTGAAAAACAGCGATAACTATTAAGGAGTAACGATTATGACTATTTTGGAATTGTATCAAAAAGGCTTTAACGCCGCCGTAGAAGAACTTGCGGAACAGCACGACGATATAACGACATACGAAACTTTGAAAGAGTTTATAAAGTCTAAAATCGACGCAGATAATCTTATTGTAGCCACCCACTTGACGGACGCTCTGAACACCTGCGAATATGCCGAATACTACCGTTACGATTATTGTATGGGAACGCTTGAAACGCCTACACCGCTGAAAGACGAAAGCGACCTCGAAGATTTCTGCGACGGAAAGATGTTTACGGTTGACGCACATATAAACTCGCTCGGCGGAAAAATGGACGAAATAACCGTGTTTGAGGAACGGCAGAACGGCAATCAAAAATACTATATCGTCCGCTATAAAGACGTTTTCTGCACGGCTATATTCAACGGCTTTACCTGCTCTTATTACGCCGACGATGTTTACGGGAGGATTGAGCAATGAAAAAGAAAGAAATCACCCTTTATGACAATTACCCCAGCATTGAAAAAGAGAACGAAACACGAGCGTTCTTATTCGAGGTTTACGCCGACGAGGAAAATTGGAAATCGCCGGAAGAAATACCCGACCAGCGTGTATATGACGAGATAGACTTTCAGGACGGCGAAACTTGGCGGGACGTCAAAGACGGACTGAATACCATATTCGAGGACGGTTATTACCTTTTAACGGGCTATTTCGGCAGTTGGCGAGGCAATCTCGACGGCGGCAACTTCATACGCTCTCTTGACGACCTTATTCGGGTTATTCAGCATTTGGACTACATAAAGATAACCGACTGCAACGGACACCTTATAATCGAAGGCAGCCATCACGACGGCAACGACAGGTACGAACTCAAACGGCTTACCCGAAAAGGCTATGAATACGCCGACCGAAACTACTTCGCAAGGGACAGAGAACTGCACGACACGATTATGCGGTGCAACTTTTATTCGGCTTTACCGAAATTCGCAAAAAGGATTTACGGCTTATGAACAGCAAATACGGTTACAAAATCTGCTATAAACGCAAAGGCAGAAAACGGTTGAAAGTCTATCTCGTAACAAACAGATACGACGGCGCAGTTTGGGACGTTCGGTGGTATGAAACACATTCGCCGCCCGACAGAAAGACAGGAAAACCGATAGAAAACGCAATTTGGCTAATCTTACCCATAAAAACGCTAATCGAATACAAATGGCGTTGGCGTGGCTGTCCGTTCTGATTATGAACGGGCTTTTTTATTTACAAACAAAAAAATTTATAAGGAGTTATACACAATGAAAATATCTAACGACAAACTCTACTACCTTTGCAATAAGCATCAATGGTTTACGAACGGCGACTGCAAACAGTATTCAATGTTCTTTGACCGCAACAGACAAGGCGCAAGCCTTGAAACTTTGGCAACGATTATTTGGATTTGCTCGTCCGGTTGGAATGAGCAGGACATTTTGAAAATCTTAAAACAGGAGTGTGATTTATAATGACAAACTTAAATCTTACGGCGAGCGGAAAACCGCAGGAACTTATACTCGCCTATCTGCAAGAGAACGTGAGCGACGTTCTTGCGGAAAAAATAAACAACGGCGTGTATATCGAGAAAGACGGCAAACGGCTTTTGAGCAAAAAGACGCTTGACGGCTTTATGAAATTTGCAAGCGACGAGGCAAAGAAATTCGCTGAAAAAGGTGCAATGTCGGCGTGCGTGGAAGATAATATCGTTTACGGTTGGGCTATCCACTACTTCGAGGAAGATACTATCGAAGGCACGCTCTACAACGAGGACGGCACTGAATTTAAGCCGATTGTAAAGACCGTAGCGAAACCCGAAGTCAAAAAGGCGGAAAAGCCGAAACCGACGACACAGCAGGCGTCCTTATTCGATATGATTGCCGACGCCGAAAACAAAGTAACAGCCCAGACCGACGACCACGAAACGGTTGACGTTGCGGAAGATGACGACGAGCCGTCCATAGACGAAATTGCGGATAAGTTACAGCGTGCGGTTGACGAGAAGAACGGCGTTAAGCGTGAGTGCGAACAGCCGAAACGGGAATTGCCGATCTTCTATGTGCAGTATATGGATATGAAGGCAAATCACCGTGATGAAATCGTGCTTATACGGCTCGGCGACTTTTACGAGGCTTTTGATAACGACGCTACTATTCTTGCCGACGAACTCAATCTTACGCTTACGGGCAGGGCTGTAACGGCTGATTTGCGTGTGCCGTTGGTTGGTTTTCCTTACCACGCCGCAGACGCTTACATTGACAAAATACGGGCTAATCACGGCGTAGTTATAATCGAGAGCAACGGCGACGTAGCAATGCTCGGAAAAATCATAAAGACGGACGGAAAAACGGTTGACACGGACACGGGCGAAATACTTGACGGCGAGCCTATGGACGAGCCGTATTCTCCGTCCTCTTTCGATAAAGAAACTATGATTTACTTATACGATTTGCTTGACGGCAAAATGGATATTATGTGAGGTGCGAAATGTTAGACGGAAAATATATAAGACCTATTCCAAACTATATAGCAAAAAAGATACGGAATAAAGATATGTACAGAGAGTTTTGCGGTAACGTAAGATTCTATGCTTACTTTACCAAAATTAAGGGCGAACTCGTAAAGATTACGGTCGCATGTAAAAGCCACGAAAAACAGTGGTTTTGCAAGCAAGTCGCCGCACACGGCATACGCTCGGAAAACTGCCTTGTGCGGGATATGGAATACACGCTTATGGGCTATTCAATCGGTTGGTACGAATTAGGACTGTCGGATTATCGCAAGCAATACGAGGACGGCAAATGGTACTCGGCAGATTACAAGTATTACGACCCTGCTGCGGAAATCGTAAACAAAAAATTCGCTTTGAAATTCGACGAATACAAATACAGCGCAGTAGATAAATACCCGTATTCCGACGTTATGAAATATCTCAAAGTTTACGAGCAATATCCGCAAGCCGAATACTTTGTAAAGATAGGATTACAGCATCTTGCAACGAGTAAAACGCTGTTAAGGAAAGCCGCCAAAGATAAGACTTTCCGCAAATGGCTTATACGGAACGCAAAGCAACTCCGCAACGAATACGGCAATTATCCGTACTTTTCGGCAAAGGTCATTTTGTCGTCTTACAAGAACAATATTCCCATACTCGAAGGACAGGCACTCGACGTTGCAAAGAAAGACCTTATGCGAGATTACAACTATACAAACACCGTAAGTAAAGTGATACCGCTTTGCGAAATAGGCACGTTTTTAGGCTACATAAAAAAGCAGAACGCTAACGTCAGTTCTTATGCGGACTATATAAAGGCTTGTGATTATCTCGGCTTGGATATGCGGCTGCCGAAAAACCTATACCCCCACGATTTTAAGCGTTGGCACGATATACGCATAGACGAATACCGCACGGCAAAGGCATTGAAAGACGCCGAAGAACGCAAAGAAATGTATGCACAGTTCGGGAAGATCGCCGAAAAGTATCTGCCCCTGCAACGGAACAAAGATGATGCGTTTATAGCCGTGATAGCAAGAAGTCCGCAAGACCTTATCCGTGAGGGCGAGGCTCTTGACCATTGCGTAGGACGTATGAATTACGACCAGCGTTTTATACGGGAAGAAAGTCTTATATTTTTCATACGGGACAGAGAAACGCCGGACGTGCCGTTCGTTACGGTGGAATACTCGCTATCTCAAAAAAAAGTATTGCAATGTTACGGCGAACACGACCACAGACCGAACGACAGCGTTTTGGAGTTTGTCAATAAAAAATGGCTGCCGTTCGCAAACAGACAATTAAAGAAAATACAAGCGGCGGCTTAACGCAAAGGAGTATATTATATGAACAACTATTACAGAATTACAGGTTACTGCGAAAAAGAGGATTTTTGCTTTATTATGGACTGTTACGGAATGTTCGAGAAACTTTGGCAATTCAGTTCATACCTGCTGCAAAAAGGTTTGAAAGTATTAGAGGTCGGCAACGACAGCAAGTTTATTGACGGCAATATAGACCGCATAGACGAGAACGCCGAAAAGATATTCTTACGGGCGAACGCCGACGGAAAGCCCGAATACGTTACCCAGACGATAAACGGCATAACGTATAAAGCCGTAAAAGTTGCCGATAAAATCTACATACCCGACCGCACGCAGACGGTCTGACCGAATACAAAGTCAAAGCCGGGAGTCCTTACGGATTCTCGGCTTTTTTTGTGTTGATTGAATTGCAATAGCACACCGTCGTTACTTGAAAAACGATTAAAATTGTGCTATACTTTATAAATGCAAAAGGAGTATTTATGATTGACATTAAAACTTGGGTAAAGGCTTTTACAAACAAGGTTGAGCAAACTTTTTCTAACCGTGTATGGTATATAGGGTTGCAAGGCAGTTACGGCAGAGGCGAAGCAACGGAAACAAGCGATATTGACGTAGTTGTTATTCTCGACGAATTGCGTATAGACGATTTGAAAGTCTATCGTGATATACTCGATACACTGCCGAACAGAGAACTTATTTGCGGTTTTATTTCGGGCAAGGACGAACTTTTGAATTGGGAAACGAGCGACCTTTTTCAATTCTATTATGACACCACGCCCATTAAAGGAACTCTCGATTGCTTGCTCGAAAATATAGATAAAAAAGCAGTAAAACGGGCTATAAAAATAGGTGCGTGCAATATTTATCACGCTTGCGTGCATAACTTCGTACACGAAAAAAGTGAAGATATACTTCGCTCGCTTTACAAATCGGCATTGTTTGTGATACAAGCAGTATGGTTTTACGAAACGGGCAAGTACATAAAGTCTAAAACCGAATTGCAAAACGCAATCGTTCCGCCGTCCGCCGTTCTTACGACGGCACTCAACTTAAAGAACGGCGCAGACGTAAAGTTTGAAGAAATGTCAGAGTTGCTTATAAATTGGGCGAAAACGTGTATTAGAGGATACACAGAATGAAAAATTGGTTTACGATTGACAAAATAGACGACACGACGTATATCATAAGCGAATACCGACATTGGGAAGAAACGCACTGCTATCTTTTAATCGGCAGTGAGCGTTGTCTTTTGATAGATACAGGGCTTGGCATTTGCAATATTTATGACGAAGTACGCAAACTGATAGATAAGCACATTACCGCCGTTGCCACTCATATCCATTGGGATCACATAGGCGGACATAAATACTTTCCAGATTTTTACGCCCACAAAGCCGAGTTGGATTGGCTTAACGGCAAATTTCCGCTTTCTATTCAGACCGTCCGTGATATGGTTATAGACCGTTGCGATTTACCCGAAGACTTTGACGTTAGCAAGTACGAGTTGTTTCAGGGAACGCCGACAATGGTTTTGAACGGCGGCGAAATCATAGATTTGGGCGATAGAAAAATCAAAGTGTTACATACCGCAGGACATTCGCCCGGACACCTTTGTTTTTGGGAACAGGAACGGGGTTACATATTTACGGGTGATTTGATTTACAAAGATACTTTGTTTGCTTATTATCCGTCAACAGACCCCGAAGCGTATTTACAATCACTTGAAATGATAGCGGCGTTACCGTCAAAAAGACTTTTCCCCGCTCATCACTCACTTGATATACAGCCCGAAATTGCTGTTAGAATGAGAGATGCTTTCCGTGAATTGAAAGCACAAGGACATTTGCATCACGGCGCAGGAACATTCGATTACGGCGATTGGGCGGTATGGTTATAAAAATTAAAATGGAGTTGAAATATGGAACAGTTGATATTCAGTTTATCCGATTTTATAAACGGTGATACATTTCCTATCGACCACACAGGCAGAGGGAAAGACTTGTCGCCCGAAATTGTAATTGAAAATCTTTCCGATAATGTCAAAACGCTTGCGGTTACTTTGGAAGATATAAGCCACCCGATAAAAAACTTTACGCATTGGATTATTTGGAATATTCCGGCAACAAGCAAAATCGAAAAGGCAATCTCGAAAGGAAAATACGTTTCGGATATAGGCGCAACACAAGGCGTAGCATACGGTATGCACAAATACGCCGGTCCGAAACCGCCTCGTGGTAAGACGCATAAATATCGTATAACGGTTTATGCGTTAGACTGCTTGATAGACTTATCTGCGAATAAGCGAAAAAAGCACTTTCTTAAAAAAGCCGAAAATCATATTTTGCAAAAAGGCTGCCTTGAATATAAGTTTGAGTAAACCAAAAGCCGAAAGATCTGCTGACCTCTCGGCTTTTTTTGTTAGATAAATTGAAATTTATCTTACATCGGTTTTAGATTTTTATTAAGCCGTTCTACCATCCACGCAATTCTCTTTTCGCGCCCCGTGTCCGTTTTGGCATCTAAATATGCTTTTACATACGTTTTCTTTACCGATAATGACATTGCCGAAAAATTTGTATAAGCAGGCTCATAGGCTTTCAAAATTTCGGCAAGCGCGGCAATTTGTTCTTCCGTAACCGCCGCAGGTTTCGGGGCATACCATTGTCCGTTTTGTTTTGCTTCCTCGATTTTCTTTCTGCCGAAGTCAGTCATAAGTCCCCGTTCTTCGAGAACTTTTACCAAAGTCTTGTTTTTCTCCGACCACTTGCAGTTCACTCGGCGCATAGAAAAATACTTTTTATAGGTATTGTTATCAATGCTTTGCATTTGTCCGTCAATCCAACTAAAGCAAAGGGCTTCTTCCAATGCTTCGTCTGCTTTAATCGTTTTCGGATTGCCGTGCTTACCAAACAAAAGCCAAACGCCATCGGTAGAAAGACAATTTTCAGTTAGCCAATTTCGGAATTCCGCTCTTTCCGAAAATACCAATATATCGTTCATTTTTCTCTCCGCTAAATTACTGTTTATCACTCTATATGAGCAAATATATTATAACACATTTGAAGAAAAAATCAAAGTAAATGGTATTCTTAATCATAGATTTATATGCTAACTGACAGCAGGGCGTGTGCTTGTCTTGATACGAGGGCGTCGCTGCGCGCCGCCAGACAAGCACACGCCCTGCACAACCCAACACAACGCAACGGAGATTGCAGCAACAAAAGCGGCGGCTAAAATACGGGGTCGCGCGCAGGCTTTCCGCGATCCCCGCATTTCTTTACGCCGCCGCGTTTTCAGTTGCATTTCCGCATTTTCGCTATGACTTCGGGGCTTACTTTACCCATAAGCACGCCTTCGTCCCAACAGTTGAAATCGTCGAATAAAAGCAGTTTTTTATCCTCTTGCCCGATAGTCGATACTATGTCCTCGTCCATAATGTCCGAGATAAAGTATTGATACATACCTTTGCTGTACACAATTCTTTCGCCGGTCTTTTCTATGTACTTCATAAGATACGCCAGCGATTCGCCTAAAAGCCTTTTGTCTAATTCCTTAAAGTCGTTACGCCCAAAGCGTTCCTCGAAATAGGTATTGAGGTTTATCGTCTGCATGGTGTGCGTTACCGTACTGAAATCGGTCTTTTCCACAAGTTCGCCCACCATAGCGTTATCGGGTACGTTGAAAAGCCCGTGAAAGTGCAACCTTTTCTTTTCGGGCGAGCGTTCCCATACGCCCATATACCGCCAGCCTTGCCTATATGCAAGCAAGGACAGTTTGTTTTTGAGTTTCTTCTTAAAGGTTTCTTCCGTATGCTTTTTATCGTCGTAGGTAAAAGTGCAAAAATAGTTGAAGTCCGCCAAGTTTGCCTTTCGCACCATACGCACACGGCGAGCGACGATATTGCGGTATTTGCGTTCCATACCTAAATCGACATACCATTTTAGTTGTTCCACGCTGTCAAAGTACGGGAACAGTCCGTCCATAATCTTTAATGCCCGTTCTTTTTTCGGGAGGTCTAAATACTCGTCATACAGTTCGTCAAACAGTTCTCTTTTCGTGAGTTTACGCTCTCGCATAGAGGGCGTAACAGCCATTTCAGCCTCGCATACGCCGTCCGTTATAACTTTGTCCGCATCCGTCATTTCGTCCGTCTTACAAGGAATTAAAGGCTCTGTCGCCTTGTCGGTGTCAGAGCCTTGTTCCTTTGTATCGACGACGGTAATTTCTTCTTCGACGGTCTTTGGACGGTAGCGTTTGGGACGTTCCGTATGCGGAATAGCGATATAGTGCGAGCCGTCGTAATATACTTTGGTTTCACCGAAAGCCATAACGCATTTTCACGTCGGAGTTTAACCGTCTGACGCCTTACTTACGCCGTTTATTGTATTCGGGCGTGTTCTTGTAAAGCAAAGCGTATTCGTAATTTCCGTGAACTTTCATTGCCTGTTTGAGCATTTTTTGGTCGCCCCTATACGCCGCTATGCGTAAGGCGCTCTCGCTGTCGTGATAGCCGTTTTCGAGTTCTCTGACGGAACAGTTACGGGCAAGACGCTTTTGTTTTGCGGTAAAAAATCCCACGCTTATTTACCTCCTTTTTTAGATTTGCGGTTTTGCTTTTTTGCGAGTTTGCGCTCTCGCTCGGCTTGCCGTTTTTCGAGTTTCAAACGGCGTTTTTCCTGCTTGATTTTTGCTTGCTGTTTCTTGTTGACCTGCTTTTGATACCGCCGATCTTCTTTGTCGATTTTCTTAAACGACTTTTTCATATTCTTAAAAATGTAATTCAGAATTTTGTCGTTGTATTTGTCCGGCACGAAGTCGGCGGTGTCGAGCGTTCTTGAAAATGTTTCGTAATACTTTTGAAGGCAAGCGTTGATGAGTTTGTTTTTGTTGTAGTTCAGCATATCTGTTTACCTCGCTTTTGATAGTAGCCTTCGGGCAGTTCGTCATCGTTTTGTTCGAGATAGCGGATATAGCCTTCGAGCGTTTGCTCTGTCGGCTCGGACGGCGAGTAATCAAAATCCTCGTCGAAATGTCCCTGATAAAATTTCGGTTTACAGCACTGACTGTCGTAGCAAGCGAACACGTTGTAGTCCGCCGTAACGACCTCTGCCGTATAGCAAGATTTGTCCTGCTTACCGCTCGCCATATACTTGTCGAAAAGACTGCTGTTCTCTATTCGGCGAATATGCCAAGTGAGAGCGCAGGGCTTTCCGAAACCGTCATAGGCAATGTCTAACTTAACTATCTCTATGAACTGCGACAACTCCCGAATATTGACGTCGATTAACATAGGTCTTTGCGTGTCTAAATAGACGTCTAAATCGTTATGCCCGTGCTGTTCGTACCACCTTGACTGCCAATCGGGAAAGTACATTGAAAGTCTGCTGTTGAGGTATTTCTGCGCTTCCGTTATGCAGATGACCTCGTAAGGCAGATTGTAATGCGTCTTTACGAACGGATTGTCAAAGCCCAAGCGGTAAGGGTTGATACGACGGCTGAAACGGGGACTGTACCGATAGCGTTTGAACGTCATATCGTAGTTAGCCGAAACGCAGTGAATCGGCACAGTCTTAATCCCGTCGAAACCGTTTTGTATCTTCCCGATAATCTCACGAGCCATTGCACGGTTGCGAGCCTTGTCGAACGCATAGCCGTTGGCGACGTGCGTCATAAAACAGGTCTTGCCCGTGCGGGGCGGTGCGAAAATTATCGTTATCATAGGCTTACCTTAAAACCATAACGTCCCAGAACGTCATTTGTTCGAGATAGAAACCTGCTTCGTCATTCCATTCGACAGTCAGTTCGCCGTCATTCTTACACGAGATAGTTATAGTAAACGTGTTGTCCGTTCCGTAGTCCACAAGCCCGAGCGTCGAAACGAAAGGTGTCGTACTCTTGATTTCTGCTTGACCGCCGCCATAGCCGCCGTTTATGTTTCCGTATTCGTCCATAGCGTACCATGCGTCGTAATACTGCCAGCCGTAACAGCCGTTGCCGTCGGGCGAATTGTACCAATAACTGTTGTTGCCGGTATCGTGTATGTTCGCCTGCATAAAGTTGACGCTTATCTTGACCTTATCGCCCGCTTTCAAACCGTCAATGTGAACGGTCGTCGAATTTCCGCTGTAACCGTCGGAATATGCGTGGTAGGCTTCGTTTCTTAACAGCGTCCACGTTCCGAACTTCGCCGTAAAGGTGGTATTGCCCGTAATTTTGTAAGTAGCGATATTTACAATGTCAGTTCCGTTCACAGTCCAGCCCTTAAAGGTTTCGCTGTCGAAATTCGGTCTTGTCGCATAACTGCCGTTCGTTACTTCCTGTGTAGATACCGTAGTATTGCCGTTTTTGAACGTAACGGTAAACTTATCCACACGGAATATTGCCGTGAACGTCGTATTGCCGACAATCATATACTTGCTTACGTCAACGGTATTCGTTCCGTCCACAGACCAGCCGACGAATACATGGTTTGTCTTTGTCGGATTGTTCGGCACGGTAGGCTTGCCGTGTTTTTCGACAACCTGCGTACTGTGCGTTTTGCCGTCCGCAATGAATTTGACCTCGTATTTGTAGGTAATATCGGCAACGAATACGGTGTCTGCCGTTATGCGGTATTCGCTTACGTCTTTCATTATGCCGTTGACCTTCCAGCCATTGAATACCTTATACGCCGTTGACGACGCCTGAGGCGCAGTCGCATAGTTTCCGCTTCTTACGGTTTCGGTTTTCAGCGTCGTATCCTCGTACTTGAAAATAACCGAATACAGCCTTGTAAATTTCGCCGTGAATGTTACGTTCTGCGTTACGGTGTAGGTCGTGAGATTGACGACGTTGTTTCCGTCTATCGTCCAGCCGTCGAACACATATCCGTTCTTGGAAGGGTTGGCAGGTATGGTAACTTTGGCGTCTTTGAGTACGATTTGACTGCCTCTGTTTTCGCCGTCCACCATAAAATTGACTTCGTACTTGTGCGTAACGTCGGCAACGATTTTCGTATTTTGCGTGATGCGATAGGTAGCAAGGTCGATAGGCTCTCCGTCAACCGTCCAGCCGTTGAATATAACGTAAGCCGTTGAGGTCGGCGTCGTTACCGTCAAAAGACTGTTCTTGTTTACAACCTGTATGCTGTAAACGCTGCCGTCGAACTCGAACGTGGCGACAACCTGTTCGCCTGTTTCCAAAGACGACAAATACTGCTCGTAGTAACTGACCGATTTTTGCAATTCCGCAATCTTGTTGTTGAGTGCATTGACCGTTGACGAATTGTCTTGCATTTGCAACGTAAGGTCGGCTATTTGATTATTCAGACCGACGATTTGTGCGTTCAGCCCGTTAATCGTGCGGGTGTTCAGTTCGTTGGTTTCCTGCAACTGCGAATTGAGCGACTGCAAATTTGCAATTTGCTCGTTTAACTGCGTGATTTGCCTTGCGTTCTCGTCTTTGTTCGCCTGTAACGACAGTACCTGATTATTGAGCGTGGCGATCTGCCCGTTCAAATCGGCAATAGTCGTTTCGTTGCTTGACTTGATTGTGTTCAGCGTGTCGATTTGCGTTTGCAGAGCGGTTTTCTGCTCGGTGAGCGTAGCGACCTGTCCCTGATAGTCCTTTATGGAATTATTGAGGGCGGTCGCCTCGCTCGTGTACTGCGAGATTAAGTCGTTCTGTGTGGTTATAGTGTCCCTGTAACCGTTTATAAGTTCCTCGTATTCGTCCTTGTCCGCAAGGGCTTTATTGAAGCCGTCCTCGTAGGCGTTCTGTACGTCGTCCTGCGTATAAAGACCGTTGCCAGCCATTCCGTCCTTGACTTTCGACCAATTTATAATGCCCCACGTCAGAACGAACGCAAACGCAGCGATTATGAGAATACTGAAAATGATTGTTAATACTTTTCTTGTCGTTGACATTGTTTGCCTCCTTTATAAAATTTCGATTATCTGCAACCGAATACCGTTGTCTTTGAAATACTGTTCCAAAAATTGAGCGTTTTCGTTTCCGGTGGTTGCAAGGGTGAGTTGTGTTTTACCGCTTAAAAACTTGACGGATATTTTCATTGTTGCGCTGTTGACGATTTTGCCTTCGGTATTGTAAAAGTCCATATTGACCGTAGAAAACACCGAGCCTGCGTTGATTTCCGTATTGAGCAAAACGTAATCGTTCAGCACTACCTGATACGTCTTTTTCTGTCCGTCGAAGTCGTCCACTTTCAGCAGTTCTTTCTCGAAAGAGTAAGTATTCGTATCGTCGTATAGGTCGTGATAGAAAACGACGCTTGTTGACGAGTAATTAAAACTTTCTTGCGAAAACCTATTTGAAATGTCTATACTGCCGTTGACGTAACTTTCGGCTTTGATTTCCTTGTACAAACGGATTCCACAGAAAACGCCTGCAACGATAAGCACGAAAGCGAGCAGATAAAGAATAACCAAGCCTATGATTTTCTTCATAAAATCACCTCCGCAAAATTGCTGTTGATTGCGTTCTGTACACCGTCGAGCGTTACGTTACGGGTGCGTTTGAGCGTTCGCAACTGCGTGTCGTTCAGCGATTTGTCGAGCAGGTAAAACGTCTGCGTACCGCCCCGAATTATGAGCGTATCGAGTTCCAGCCCGTTGAAAGCGTCGTAGTCCAAACCGACAATGCTATGTTCCAAGTACGGCGTGTCCAAATCGAGCGTGATATTGACTTTCGCTCTCGGCATATCCGCAAACAGTTTTTTAGCGTCCATAGACATCGAAACGAAATACCCGTCGTAAACTTCGCTGTAACGGTAGGTAAAGATTTCCTTGCCGTTCAGTTTGCTTGTGCCGTCGAGATTGTAGGTCATACGTTCCTGCCAATAGGTAGTGTCAACTTTCTCGTCTGACGTGTCATAACTCGGATTGCAGGCGATAGAGCCGAAAAGCGATTGCGTGCTGTTCCTTGCGCCGTTCTCGTCATAGTGGAATTTCAGCACGGCATAATTCTTGATAATGTCCGTTACGTCGTCCGCCTTGAATTTCTTTGTCGCAGTGTCGTACTCCCGAATGGTAAAGTATTGCGAAAGGTCGAGCGTGATATAGTAATCGCCGTAGCCGTGATCGTTGGACTTTATAGCCGAAAACACGCAGTCGAACACGTCGCCGTAATCGAAATAAACCGTGCCTTGCTTGACGTTCCACAAAAAGCCCCAGAGCCTTCCGTAAATGTCGTATTGTCCGGTCAGTTGTATCGAGAACGGGCGGTTGTCAATTTTGATAATAAACTGCTCATCACGGTTGAGCGTTGTCGAAACGCTGCCGTACTGACCTTTGAAACCGCTCCACGTTATGCCGTTCGTCGTATCGTAGTAATAGAACTCGGAAAGCACTCGCTGTTGCGCTTCTTTCTCGCTGCCGACCTCGTTCATATACGTTTCAAAGTCGCCCATGTACTGCATACCCGTAGAGCGGTATTGGTCGCTCGTCAGGTTGTAGCCCGTGAAATAATTGTATTTGAGTTCCTGCAACTGCACGCCGTTGTTCTTGGCGTTTGAATAGTAACTCGCTTCCATAAACCACCGTTCCTCGAACTCGTTACGTTCTTCGGGCGTCAAATCCTCGTCTTTTTTAATATCTACGGCAAGTTGGTCGTTGATATTGTTGACGCCGACCGTCGTATCTTTGACGAAAAAGTGGTAGTAAACGAAAGCGATAATCACGCAAACGCTGATGACGCATAGAAACACCAGACAGCAGTTGCCGATTGTTTTTAAGACTTTCATAAAACCTCCTTTTGAAAAATTAAAGGCACTAAATAAACGTGTTACGGTCTAAATAGTGCCTTCGTCGTTGTTTATTACAGCAAGCCGTTCCAGCCGAAGAAATTGAGCATTTTGGCGAGCCACCGTAAGCCGTATGCAATCCAATCAAATAATTTGGCGAGAATTGATAACGGCCACGTTCCGACAAGCACTACAAGGATTATGACGAGAATTATGAGTATCAATTTCTTCATAGGATCGCCTCGCTTTTAGCGCATAAGCATTGCAAGCAATGTCTTGTCGGAATTGCGGGCGGGCTTGATTGCGCTTTCAAAGATTTCGCCCGTTTCCTTATCCACCGTGCGGACGAGAAAGCGGTTGCCCGATACGGTCTTGCCGGATGCGTCCTGAAACTCGTAGGGAACGACGATAAAATCCGCCTTGTCCTCGTTGCCGAACACAATGTCAAGCACGGTGTAACCGCCTTTGTCGTTCTTGTCGGGCGGATCGAGTTTGATTTTTACGTCCCTGCCGCGCACGACGCCGCAAATGTAATACTCGAAATACGATTTGCCCTTATACTCGAATGTGCCTTTTTCGACTTTAATGCCGTTGTTCTTGTTTGCCATAAATTTGCCTCCTTGTTATGCGGATTTCTTTCCGCCTTTTTTGAGTTTTGTGCCTTTCTCACGGGAAAACTGCTTTGCGTACTTTTTGTCGCCGAACGCTTCCATAGCCTGCTTGTAACGGAACAGTCCGGCGTGGTCGCTCTGACACTGCAAGTAACCCGAACGCATACCTGCCTCGTAGTCCGACAAAGGCTGTCCTTCTTTCTGTCCGTGCTGATGCACCTTTGCCTTGCGCTCGTTTGCGTAACTTTCCGCACGCTTGTTCGGCGCAGTCCAACGTCTTTCTTTGTTGTAATCTGCCATTGTTCAAATCTCCTAATGATAAATTTTCGCCCGTTGACGCTCGCATAGCACAGCGTATATATCTGTTAAACGGCGGCTTATGTATTGTTTTTTCGATTGTTTATGCGTAGGCGGCCACCTTTACGAAAATCACGCTAAACTTAATCGCTTATTTATTGCGCCGTAAACATTCAAATGAGGTTAGCACTTCGGCATTGTCGTACCCGAATATGCCAACAAGTCCTGCGTTGCGTAAAAGGCGTGTTTCCTTTCGCAACGGCAATACGTTACAAGCCACATTTCCACGTCAAGGTGTTTGTTCGCCTTGCGGTCAAAATAGGCTTTTGCCTTGTCGGGATTAGTGAAATACTTACAGCCGAAGTTACACTCAACCCGAAAATACTGCTCGATATTCTTCTTCATACTGCCTCCTAAAATCGTTATTGTGAGTGGGCGAATAACTAACCCCTTCACCTAATAGCCTCGAAAATCGCAAAAGTCCACGCATTATTGCAAAACTTTTTTTATTTTCCGTAAAATCCGTGTCAAACGGTTGTTGATTGCCTTTTTTGTTACGCCTTGCCGTTCGGCAATTTCCACTTGCGGTATGCGCTCAAAAAAGACCTGTTTTATAAGCGTTTGCTGTTCGGGAGCGAGAGTGGAAATAGCCGCATAAAGTTGTCTGTTGCTTTCGTTTTTTTCAAAGATAGCCGCAACGTTTGCGTCCGGATCTGCAACGTCCCAGCCGTTATCTACCGAGCGTTCCAACGATTGATTTCTACGAGAGTGCTTGCGTTCGGATAGTTCGTCCGCCTTTTCCATATCTTGATAGAGCGAGTAAAATTCGTCGCTTACTTCGACGGCGCTTGTCGTGCCGTCGGCAAATTTATAGGTTATTGTTTTCATAGTTTTAACTCCTTGAATTTCGTGGAATCCGCAGAGCCGTACTGTTTTCCGCAAACAAAAAAGACGGCGTGAAAGCGATTGAGATTTGCTTTCCTTGCCGTCTTGCGGTCTGCGGATATTCTTTTGTTCGGCGGTCTATACCGCCTTATCTGTATTTGTTACTTTGATTTTGCCGTCGTCCGAAAAGCGTATTGTCGTAACACAGCCTTTGACGGCGATTTCGACGGTCTTGCTCGGCTTGTCTATACGGCACACGAGTTTACCTTGACTATTCCTAACGTCCGTGAGTTTTCCCATTATGCAGACTCCTTGACTACGGCTGTTTGCAAATACTTCAAAAGCCGTTTATTGAGTTTTTGCACATATTCGGGCGTGTACCCAAGTTCCTCCGACAAGGACTCTTGCGTATGATTTTTAATGTATAAGGAATAGTAAAGGTCGAAAAGACGAGGCGAGGCTTTTTGCATGGCGTCGTTGTAAAGGTTGACCGTATTCAATATATCGTTCATTTTGCCCGTGAAAGCGCAGGCCTCGTCAAACATATTCTTGCGAACGTAATAATAGCGTATATCTTTCAAATCTTCTCTGATTACCGAGAGCGATAACATTTTATAAAATCCTCCTGAAACAATTATTTGGTCGGATTTCGTCGATAAAGAAAATAGCCTCTACCAACAGAAACCCATATTTCGAGTTTGCTGTTCGTAGGGGCTATAACTTTGTTATGCCGGTGGCACGAACCTTATCTATACCGTAGAGGGCAGGAATTACGGGAACTTGTCCAACCTAACCGTGCCGTATAGACGTATGTATTCGATTTTGATTATTGTGCTTTGACTATTCGTATAAGTCGTTCTTTCTCCGACGGTTGTTTGGCTATAATGACCGCATTACATTTTTTGCAACAGCCTTTCGCTTCGCCGTTGTCATTGACTGTAACCGTCATATAGTTCAGACAGTCGGGGCATTTGATCCGTTTGACCTTACTCATATATGCCTCCTTTTCCCATAAATACGCAAAGAGTATATTTAACTTACTGTCAATGCAGGGTTGGGAACTCCCGTGCGAAAGTAAATTATCTTTCGTACTCTCAATATTAAAAACTTCGGGGCTATGAAGTTTGTAGTATTGCAATATTAAAATAAATCTTTGATGACTTTGATTGCTACGCCTTGTATGTCAATGCTTTTGAAATACATATCGTCCATACCGTCGTTTTCGGGGTGTAGGCGTATGCGTTTACGCTTTTCGTCCAGATAGTAACGCTTTAAGGTTGTTTCGTTATCTATAAGAGCGACCACGATTTGACCTTCTTCGGCTGTTTCTTGCTGACGGACTACGACCAGATCGCCGTCGTCAATGCCTGCATTTATCATACTTTCGCCGTATGCTTTCAATATAAAGTAACTGCCTGCGCCTAAAAAATCGGTTGGTATAGGCAAATACGTTTCTATATTTTCTTCGGCAAGCATAGGCGTTCCGCAAGCGATAGAGCCGACAACGGGTAGATATTCAACGGCTTGCTGCAACTTTTCCATCTTCTTGGTACGAACGCCACGACAAGTACCGCTGTTTTCAAGCATACCTTTTTCTTGCATTTCCGCTATGTAATTGCTTACGCAGCCTTTTGAAATACCGAAAGCGGTTGCTATCTCTTGCATTGTCGGCGTTCTGCCGCTGTCAAAATACTCTTTGTTTATAAACTCGACTATGTTATTCATTAGTTCGGAGTTCTTACTTCTCATAAGTGTTCCTCGCTTATCGTGAACGATTGTTTATGATAGATTATAGAACATACGTTTGAGAAAGTCAACTGTTTGAAAGCCCCATTTCAAACATTGTCGGAAATATTTTTAGGGAGGGTGTGTGTCCGGCTGTTCGGTGGGTTGCTCTTGCATCTTGTAGTAATTCCGTATATCTAATTCCAGACTTGCTATAAGCGCATCATAGTCTTGCCTTGAAAGTATTTTAGGATTTGGCGTTCCTCTTACGAACAGAGTATCTCGTCCGTTATGAGGAGCGATTTTTATTTCTCGCATATAGCCTCCTGCTTGATTTGATAGGTTGACTATACACCTTTGGAAAATAAAAGTTTAGAAACTCTACCTAAACCTTTCCTACCTAAAAAACGAACAAACCCAAACTTTACCCGAACATTACCCAAACTGACCGTATAACTATTTACCTTTTTTTCGCCGTTGGTTGTGGCAGAAAATGTCGTTGCCGTCAATCTAAAACAACTCTTGCTTAAACCAAATACGGAAATAACCTTAACGCAATAATTGTTTTAATTGGAAACCGAATAACAAAAAACGCCGATTGACGGCGTAGCCATTTCCTGCATTTTTGTCGGCGTCGAAAAAAAGGTTCGGCAAAGGAGGCAATTATAGAATGAGTTTAGGAAAAGTATCGGTTGCGTATAGGTCGGTGCTGAAATCGTCGGGGATTTGTTTAGACGGAGGCTCTAACATTTCTCGACGAATTTGTTTATGCTTTATGCGAAATATCTATTTTGGAGGTAAAAAATGAAAACAGCGGTTATCTATGCACGTTATTCGAGCGATAGTCAAACGGAACAGTCTATCGAGGGGCAATTAAGAGTTTGTCAACAGTTTGCACAGAACAACGATATTCTCATTGTCGATACATATATAGACCGTGCTATGACGGGAACGAATGACGCACGTCCGGATTTTCAGCGTATGATTAAAGATAGCAACAAACGCCAATGGGACTACGTTATCGTGTATAAATTAGACCGTTTCAGCCGTAATAAATATGAAACGACGATACACAAACACACCTTAAAAGAAAACGGCGTCAAAGTTTTGTCCGCTATGGAAAACATACCCGATACACCCGAAGGCATCATACTCGAAAGCCTTTTGGAAGGTATGAACCAATACTACTCCGCCGAACTCTCACAAAAGGTCTTGCGTGGACTGAAAGAGAGTTATATCAAAGGCAACTACACAGGCGGAGCGCAGATATTCGGGTATGACGTAGTTGACAAGAAAAACGTAATCAATCCTTACGAGGCGGAAATCATACGAGAGATATTTTCAAAGTTTGCAAACGGGCATACGGGAAAGTCGATTGCGGATAATCTCATAGCACGAGGCATACGCACAAAAACGGGACACTACATTGACGATAAAAAGGTTTATAAGATTATAGCCAATACAAAGTATGTTGGCAAGATAAAGCACGGCGACACGGTTTATACAAATATCTATCCTGCTATCGTTGACGAGGCTACATGGCAGACCGTTCAAATCATAAGGAACGCCAACAAGCATAAGCCCGGAAGTAAAAAGCAAAAATTTAGGTTTTTGTTATCGGGTAAACTGATATGCGGTGATTGCCGTTCCTATATGGTCGGTGAAAGCGGTAAAAGCAAAAGCGGCGACAACTACAAGTATTATACTTGCCTCTCTCGTCGCAGACGGAAACAAGCGTGTGATTTGAAGTCTGTTCAAAAGAATTGGATTGAAAACTTGGTTATTCAAACTACTTGGCAACTGATTGAGGAAAATGCGGCTCTCGACGATTTGGTTAATGCGATATTCAAAAAGCACCAGACCGAAAACAAAGAGGCTGCACTCATAAAGTCGTTAGAGAAAAGACGAGACGAGGCGTTGAAAGCGTCCAATAATCTGATCGCCGCTATCGAGCAAGGCATAATCACCGAACAAACGAAAATAAGGTTGAAAGAGTTAGAGGCTCAAATATCGCAATATGACTTTGACATAGAGCAAGCACGGCAACGTAACTATTCCTATCTTACACCCGAAAAGATTAAAGACTACTTCCGAAAAGTGATATGCGGCGATATTACAGCCGATAGCACGAGGGAGCATATAATCAAATACTTCATTCGGGAAATCATCTTGTATAACGATTGCTTGGTGATAACATATAACTTCACGGACAAAAACATAATGAAGAAAACCACCCCAGACGACATAGACGAGGTGGAAAAGGAACTAAAACGGGCTAAAAACGCCCGAAATGACGCTAATTTGTGTTTGTACAAACGCCCCAACTCTCCACCACAGGAGGCGTATCCGAACACTGGGAGCTGTTTGTATGCAGTACAGGGTTCGTCGCCTCAATTCCTCTGTACGGCGCATAGCCGTCAGACAAAAAAGAAAAAGCCCGCAGGACGGCGTGTTTGACCGTCTGCGGGCTTTTATTGTTATTCGTTTACTTGGTCGCTGTCATTGCTTTCAGGCGTTGTGGCGCCTTTTTCGGCGGTTTCCGTGGGTGTTTTGTCTGCTTCCGGCGTTTCAGTGATCTGTTCGGCGGTGGGTTTCTTAATTTTCGAGAACATGGCATCGAACGCTTTGCTCAATAAATCACCGAGAGGCGTCGCCTTAATTGTTGCGTATATTGCCTGATCCAGAGTGAAGATAGCACCAGCGAGGGCGAAGTAATACTCGGCCGCGAATTGCTTCGTCGCCAGCAAGTAGATGGCGGCAGCTATGAGTGAGAAGCCGACCGCGATCGCCAGATAGATCCAGTGGCGCACATTTTCCTCGAGCTTGCTGAATACGTTGCCGTATTTCAGGATGCAGAGCAGAACGACGCCAGCGAGCGCTATGCCGGCAAGCGGCAGGCCGTATGTTTTTATGAAGTCGATGATCAATTCTTCCATGGGGTTGTCTCCTTATTTTTTAGATTTTTTTGTGTGAACTGGCCCGTCGCTATAAATTGCATTGATGCCTTGTTCTATGAGGAAGTCCTTTTGCTCGTGTTTGACTGTTTGCGCGTATTCAAGCGCAGCATGCATGTCGCCGTTGCAGTGAGCGTCTGGTATTCGCTGCACTGCCCGAGCCGTTGCTTCCCCGAGGGCGATCGCGGCGTTAATTCCTTTGATAGCGATGAGCTCGTTTTTCTGGCGATCTTCTTCGCGCTGTGCTTCAAGTTCCTCTCGTTTCGCTTCCTTTGCGGCCTGCTCAGCATCGCGGGCCGAGATTTTGCGCTGTAAACGCCAGAAGAAGAATCCGACGGCGGCGCTGATAATAGCCGAAGGTAAGCCGATCGCGAGAAGGAACTGCCAGACTGTTATTGTCATTTCTTAGTCTCTCCTTGTTGCGAAAATTGAACAGCAGGGGTGGCCGTTGTCCCGAGGGTCTCGTTGAACTTCGTCTGCGCGGCAGCGATCCGCTCGGCGAGGTCGACGTCGTCCCTCTCGTTGAGACGTAGAGCCATGTCCCTGATGATGGCGTTCTGGGTTTCCACCAGTTCGCACAATGTCAAAATGAGTTGCGTGTTGTCCATCTTGAGCCTCCGCCTTATTCGGTCGCGAGTGGCTCGCCGATGAACTGCTCGTACTGATCCGCGTTGATCACGCCGTTCGCAACGTCCTCGGCGGCGATAGCCTTGACGTCGTTCTGAAGCTCGACAGGAACGGAAGCGAAGGCGCGGACGCCGCGCTGTATGCTGCGCCAGTAGCTGTAGGCGATAGTCTTGACTGCCATCTTTTTAACCTCCTATAAGTTGTTCGTAGATTTCGATGAGCGCCTCGTCCTGTTGAGCTAAGCGCTCATAGAGGGCGATCGCGTTCTCGTCTGCCTGTTGGAGTTCCTCGGCCTGCCGCGCGGTTGTTGCGCGAAGTTCCGAGACTTCACGCCCGGCATCGGTCTCAATAATGAGAACGGCCTCGGCGCCCTCGATCTCGTTTTTGCCGGCGAGGTTATAGGGCGAACTATTGAAGGCGATGCCGACAGCTTCGTCTTTCGTTGCTTCGACAAATGTGCCCTCGGGGCTTCTTTTAATAAAACGGACGGAGTCGGTGAATCCGAGCTCCGTCCCGCTGGTTGTGATAATCTTGAACATCATGCACCTCCTTCGATGACTTTGAGAATATAGCGTAGCGTTGGTATGTCAGCATTAAAAAAAGCGTGATTCCATTGCCAGTGCTCAGGATGCTCACGCATTTTATAAGGCTTCAGTTTTTCGTCGTTCCAGATTCGGCCCCACGCTTGGACGCGCTTCGCTTCGTCTTTCGGGTTAAATTGCGGCTGTAGGCGTTTCTGGATCTCCTGCGTTAGTTTCCCGCGTTCGATTCCGTTCCCGTCGTCGTTTCTTGCTAAATACTGGTGAGCGTTCTCACTCGTTACGAAAAAAAGCGGTTTCCCGTCTTTTTCGAGGATCTCACCGTTCAGGGTACAGATTGTACCGAACGGGAGGTTGACGGCGCCGCTCAAACATTTACAGCGAAGTCGTCTGTGAACCACATATTGCATGGCTGAGTGTCCTCCTTAAAATTTTGATTATACTCGGCAGAGAAGCCGAACAGGGCGAAAAACAGACGCCGCAGCCGTAAGACGCGGTTGTGGTCGTTGTAATTCTCGAAGTAGGCAAGGGTGCTTTGTGTCCCCATGCGTAGGTTTTCGAGCGTCATCTCTTTGCGCTCGATTTTTCCTTTGTAAGCCTTGAATTTTCTGCGGGCTCTTTTAACGCTCTCGCGATTGCCGTTCATAACGACGCGACCCGTCTCGGTGAGCGTGAACTTTGCTTTGCAAAATTTGAACGACTTCGTCAGGGCTCGGATCTGTGTCTTTTTCAGGTTTACCGTAAGCCCGATCTCGTTAGCCTTTGCCGTTACCTTCTCGAGAATAGTGCGCGGATCTATGTCTGGAGGTAGGATCAGGTAGTAGTCGTCCATGTAGTGGCCCGCGCATTTGATTCCGAGCTGGCATTTGATAAAATTATCAACCGGGGAGGGTATACCGACCATCTCCATCTGACTGACTTCCACACCGAGCGGCAGACCGCGATCGCCCGGCATTGTTCGGACGATTTGGTCGGCGATCGCTTTAATATTCGGATGTTTCAGAAGGCGCTCGTGTCGTTTGTATACGGTCTCATGCGGGACTGAAGGGAAGAATTTTTTGAAGTCCATCAAAATGACGGACCCCTCGCGGCCGTACCGCCTGAAGTGCCACCGCAGGTCGTCGCATAGTCCATGGAGCGTAAAATGGAAGCCTTTGCCCGGTAGGCTGGCTCCGTTCTTGTGGATCATGTCCGGCAAATACAAGGGCAGACGCCCGCCGCGCGTGAGCGTTTTGTGGACCTGCCTGTCTTGTATTTTCGGAGCATCAATAGGGCGCACTTTTCCGCGTTCGCGGAGGGTGAAGCTGACATACTTCCCGGGCGTCCATTTTTTCTCGAACAGCTGTCGCCGGCGTTTCGCCGTTTCAGAGAACAGGTGCAGCTCGAAGCGCTGGGTGCTATTTTTCCAGCGGACCCCGTTGCAGCATTTTTTTCCTGCTTTGTACATGGCGTTGTATGTAAAAACGCGAGCTAATCCACCGACCGCTCGGGCGCGTTCGATTTTGCGTTGCTCGCGTTTTGCTTTTCGCCTTTGGTACCTTGCTTCGTGCCGTTCGTGGCTTGTCATGAGTATTCGCTCCTCGCGCGGCTGTGGTGTCGGGTGCGTTCTAAGCCGCTTTGACCGTACACATGAAACGGGGGATCGCACGTTGCCCCGCCATGCAAGAAGCGTCCGTGCACGGTCGTCAAAAAGCTATTTTGGAATATTCCGGGAAGCATCTCTCCTTTCGCATTGGTCTGATTCACTTGAAGCTACTACCTTTGACCTACTCCTTTTGAGAGTTTGCGAAATCCGGCGCGAGCGCGCGCGAGTTATTTGCATTGTTGTTGGAAGCCGACCCGCCGCTCGACCCGACGCCGCAGAAGTTATTGTTGTTATTGTAATTAGGCGACCGGGCAAAAGCGAAAGCCGACGGGCGAATATTCAGAGATGCACCCAAAAGATCTCACTCTTTTCTATTTTGTTTGTCCGACTTTAACACGCCTGTCAGTAGGGTGTTTTCTTTGTCTATAAGCTCTCCTATGGCTTGCGCCATTTTATCAAGTCGAGTGATCGCGTCGGACTTCGCGACCGATTTTCCTGAAGCCGTTTCAAAACAGCCCTCTGGGTTTAGCGTCATAATTTGATAGCAGTGCGACAGCTTGACATCAAGTGCCATAAGCGCCCCGCGGGCTTCAAGGAGATGCTGCTCTCGAAGATCTTGCCGAACTTTATCTGACGGGAAGATGCTGTTCGCTTTTTCAGCGTTGTCGACAACTTCGGATGCGAGACGCGCGACGTCAGGGGCGATTAAGCGGGAATATCGCGCCGACAAACGAGTTAAAAACGCGATTGTGCGAGTGTAAAGCTCGTTCGCCGTGTTGATAAACTCGGCTTTGCTTTCGGTTCGTTTTGACGATAAGACGGACATGTTTTTTCTCCCAAAATTTTCGCCCGCTTACGCGGGCGTAAGCATAGGGCTCCGGGCATCCGCCCGCTTTCGCGGGCGTGATGTCTTGGATCCATAGATTAGACAGCGAAAGCCGGCGCGAGCGCGCGCGAGAAATAGGCATTGTTGCGGGAAGCCGACCCGCCGCTCGACCCGACGCCGCAGAAGGTAATGCTGCCAGTGCAAAAAGGCGACCGGGCAAAAGCGAAAGCCGACGTTGTCGGCTGGTTGTGCCTGAATTTAGCTTTCGAGTTACCGTTTGCGTAGTAGGTATATTGCACTTGCTTGTTCTGCTCGTAGCTGTTCGCGTAGGCTCTAACACCATAGATCTCAAACTCGGCAAGCAGCGGAAGATAATCGACTGATGCGCTTATGTTTCCTTCTACGTTTCCAGAGCCGCCGCCGACGTTGTCCGAGTATTTTGTGATCGGTTTCATTACGGCGCGGAGTTCGCTCGGAAGTGCAGCCATGAGAGTGTTTGCGACTGGCTTCGTCGCGCAGGTTGCGCTTGCGTCATAACCGACGTTCCCGGAGGTTTTTGCGGCGCCGTAGTTTTGCGGCGGCACGTCGGTCGAGCCGAGGATGTCGTAACGAGCATCGCAGCCTCTCCAGCCTCCATAGTTATAGTTGCCCCAGTGGTTCATATTGAAGCGCTTACTCCCATCAGTATAGCCGGATCCGTACCCGCTGTCAACTAATCCGACATCAGCGCCGGAAGATTGCGCTGTTTTGAAGGTTCCGAAGTGTATGCGGTTGTTGCCTTCAAGTGCGGCGTTATGGTTGAAGCCGAGTATAAACGCCCAGAGCGTCGTGTTGAGCTCAAGTGTACCGACGGTCCCGTTAAGTGCGACGGACTTCGTTGCACCGACAGACCAGATGGAGGCGCCGAGATCGTTGTCTGAGGCGTATCTGATTTCGTCCCACGAGTTATCGTTCAGAACAGAGGAGAAGATCGTCGTCGAGACGGAGATCTTGCAGCTTGCCGCCTGATGGTTCGTTCCAGCGCCGACCGCGGCCGTGATAACTGCGGAGCCGGACTTCATGCACTTGAGCGTGATCGTCGTGCCGCTGACTGTTACGTCAACGACGGACGGGTCGCTGCTGGTTGCGATTACAGTACCGTCGCCCGAGCGGGTGATGGTTACCGTCTTTGTGGCGCCGGAGGCGCCGACAACGTTGACGCTTGTCGAGCTTGCGGTCGCGGATCCCGCCGCCTTTGCGATCGTCCACGATTTCGCAACGGCGCCGACGTAGGCCCCGATGCCTGTGATGACGAGCGTATAGTTCCCGGCGTTCGTTCCCGTATTGCCAGAGACGATGTAGTCCGTTCCTTCCGTCAGGGTTTTCCCTCCGACGACGACAGAGCTGACGGTTTGCGTCCTGACGCTTCCTTTGTATGTCTGAGAGGCGCCGAGCGTGATCGTGGCGCCGACGACAGACGTCGTATTGAGCCCGAGAGCTTTGTGCAGATTTTCCTTCGTGATTTTCTTCGCGTCTTTCCCGTTGGCGTTTCCGACCGGAAGGAAGTCCTCGTCCGCGAGCGTTTCCGTCTCCTCGAGGTCGTTGAATAGCTGCGCCTGCGTTACGTCGTGCGGGTTGTTTTTATCGTCGACGTGCGCGTTGAAGTCGCTGCGCGTAACGATCGCGCTCGAGTCTATATTCGCAACGAGCTCGCCTGTGTTCGACATCTGAAGCGTGGCCCAGAAGGTGAACACGAAGTCGGGCATCTCGTCGTGTGTCGGGACGCTGTTGCCGGTCGCGTCCTGATAAAGTGCGATCAGTTTGCTCTGGCCGCCGTTCAGGCTGGCCCAGATTCCGATCTGGTTTGCTGTGTAGGTTTTAGAGACGCCCTCGCTTGTGAGCTGAAGCTGGAAGCGCATCCCGCCGTCGATTTTTTCGGAGCGGATGACGCTCATGTTCTGCTTTTTGTTCACAAGCGCAGACTGTCCCATGAGAAGGCTCGCGGCGACGGTTCCTTCGCCTGCTGCGGCGCCGTCAATTCTTAACGCACCGCCAGAGAGCCATTGGGCGAGGAGTTCCTTGCCCGCGTTGGTTACGACTGAGTCATTCCACATGTGTTTGTCTCCTTAAATGTTGATAGCAACGGCCGCGACCTTCACGTCGACGCCGATGCTTGCCGTGGCAGTGTAGGCAGACGTCTCGCCAGTGTGCGCGAACTCGATCGAGTCGAGAACGGACCGGCAAGGCATCGCGACCGCGACCGCCTTCCTGAATTGTTCAATGATGTCCTGCGTGTCGAGCGGGTAGTCCGTACTTACGCGGAAGTGGAAGGGCTGGCCGTTATATTCGTACCATTCCTTGACGGTTCCGCTTCCGAAGGTGTCGATAAGCACCTGCTCGACGGCCCACTTTGTACCGCGGCGGCTGTGAACGAGGTCGGCGGACTTTATGAGCGCCCGCTTGTTCTCGATAGGTAGCGCGGGATCATACCAGTCAATGTCTAACTCGTAGGCCAGCTCGTCGAGCTGTTCGCTCGTCAGGTTGTCGATCTGGTCCCAGACTCGCGCTGTTTTGATTTTTCCGCCCGGTTCTTTTATGAGTTTATTGACGGCAGCGGCAAGCCCCAGCACCGCTTCGTCTTTTCGCATAAATTCAGGAACGAGTTTGAGAACGTCAACGTCGGCGAGCTTCATCCCTTGATGACCTCGTGGCGGATCGTTTTCGTTCCGGTGAACTTAGCGATCGCCGTGTCGTTTAATTCGGTGAACGTGGGGCTCGTTATAACGACGCGGGACGCTCCGACGGCGTCCTCACCGGAGGGGGCGAGAATAAGCGCGCGGAGCTTGTCTGGGTTAATATCACGGCCGAGCTCGCTGCTCTGCCATTCGTTGAACTTGTCGATCGCGCCGCCTGCACCTTCTACCGTCAGGATGCAGTCGCTCTCGTCGGTCGCGTTGGTGTAGTATGTTAGCTCGATGTCGTACTCGACGACCTCCGGTGCTTCCACTTTCACGAGATCCGTCAGAGGGCGGACTTCGGAAGCATTGACGGCCGCGAGGACTTTCGCGAGGATCGCCTCGTCGGGGACCTCGCCGGCTGCACACATGGGGACGATTTTGACGACGCCGGCGTTCGTTTGTTCAATAGCGATCCTGACGGTCTGAGCGCCCGCGAGCGCCCCGCTCTGGTTGAGCGTTATTGTCAGGAGCCCGTCGACGTAGTTCGCCGTGTAGTCGCTATTTTCCGCCGCCTGTGAGCCGTTCGGCTTGTAGACGGTGAGAGTGTCGAGAAGAAGCTGATCGCCGCCCTTGAAGGCTTTACCGTCATATACGGGCAGCTCGCGCGTCAAGGTTTCCTGTTCAGACTTGACTGCGACGTCGATGATCTTCGAGTCTGCGCTCATCGCCCAGTATTTGTAGCCATTGATCGGCCCAGCGGTCGAGAGCTTCGAGGGCGCCGCCTTTATTCGTTCGCGGAGGCTGTCGTCGCTTTCCTCGTTTCCGCCGCCCGTCGTTTCCGTTATGTTCGCGACGCGGTCGACGTAGACGATGGGGTCGACGAGCGAGTTGATCCCGCCGATCGGGATGCCGTTGTACGCTTCGCCGCCTTCAACGCTTGCCGCCTCGACGTCGACGAAGGTGTTGCCGACCTCTATGACCGCCGCCGAAGTGGTTGCGAAGTAGTGAGTGCTGTCGCTTGTTACTCTGGTTCCCTGCGGGATGAGTATGTTCTCGCCGACGGGTTCCGTGATAGAGAAGCGGAGCGTCGTCCGTGCGGCCGTCGGTGCGATTCGTACCACGCCGACGCGCTCGCCGAGAGCGTCCAGAACTTCGCCGCGGGCGTACCTGAGCATCTTCTGGCGCGCCGCATCGTTGAGCGCATTGTAGACGGAGACGAAAACAGCGACGAGAGCCTCGCCGAACAGGCGCCTCTCGTCTCCGGGGTAGAGCGGTTCGCCGACGTTCGACTCGAGCTCCGTGAGGATCTCGCTGCGGATGACTTCGGCGTCCGTTGTTATAAATTCATTCATGAGTCGGGTGTCCCCCTTGTAGAGATTTTTGCCTCGATCGTGAACTGACCGAGTTGCGTGTCGTTCGGTATGAGCTTTACGCTCTCGACCGTCGCGCGGGGTTCGTAAATGGAGAGCATCCACTCAACGTCCTCGATCAGTTCCTGCCCCGCCGTGGTTACGGGTCCGTCGATCTGTGTGAAGGCGACGCCTTTCAGTCGCTCGTAGGGGACTTCTCCGCGGGAGATTTTGAGCAGGTTGTTCACGCAGACAGCCGTGTTTGAATTGCCTTTGCTGAGCATGTTTGCCTCCTTTTAGACTGTTACCTGTGCGGCGTCCACCCAGCCCGCGACGTCTGTCGCGTCGTCTACGCTGACGAGGAAGTATGGATGGGCCGCAGTTTTGGCGAACTTTGTTACCTTTGCGAGCCCGCCCGCCGACGTCTTGATGACGTTCTGGCTTGTGCTTGCCGTGTATTGCGGGCCGCCCGTGAAGCGAACGATGTCGCCCAGTGCGATGATAAGCTCGGAGCCCGTTGTCTTTTTGAACAGCGCCGCGAGGAACGAGTTCGGCGCCTTCTTCGCTGTAACGAAGGAAGCCGTCGCACCGATCCCAGTCGCGGACCGTGCTGCCTCGATGGCTGCTTCCGCTTCTTCAATGTCGTCGACGGTTGTGTCGCTGCTTTCCTCGAAGGTGAACGCCAGCTTCAGACTGCGCCAGCGGCCGCTCGGGTCGAGTTGTATGTTTGTTGCTTTTGCGCCGGTGAGGAGCCAGCTGTTCGAGCCGAAGCGCTCGTTCCCGAAGCGCAGGATCCCGGCAAGTCCGACGAACACCTTCCAGCTCTCGAACTCCGCGCGAACGTCGAAGCCGAGCGCGGCGTGTAAATTCGAGGAGAAGGTGAGCTGCTTCTTTTTGAGTCCGCGGTTGTTTAACAGAGGGGAGCCTTCGACGGCGCTGTTGTCCTCAGCTTCGAGCTCGAAACCGGTGTTCAGTCCGTCAATGTCGACGACTTTGTTCGGAGAGATCTCCCATGTCTTTGTACCTGCGGTTGTTCTAAATGTTGCCGTTTGTGCCATGCTTGCCTCCTTTATGGATCGGAAGGATAGAGCTCGCCGTCGGCGCGGTAGAGTATGAGCCCCGAACGATCGGGGAATACAACGAACACGACCTCGGTGCCCTTCTTCAGATTCCCAGCGGATCCGCGAAGGGAGGCGTGAATTGTCAGTGGCTTTGTTATAGTTCCGTCAACCTGATCGGGGACGACTCTCGCCGTGTTTCCCTCGATTGTGCTGATCTTTCCTTTCTGTAGCTCTGCCATCAATAGCCCTCCAGCGGACGCCTGAAAAATATTTTACTTTCGCCCTTGATGAAGTCGCTGCGCGTTTGTGTTACGAAGATTTTGCCGTCCCAGCTTCCAGCCTTGACTGTTTGAAGGTTTAGAACGCTGGCCGCGGCGTAGTTCGTTGTGAGACTCCTGCGGAGGCTTCCCGTGTAGGCGTTTTTGTTAGCTTGTCGAAGCAGCCCGCGAGCGAAGCGTTGAGCTTCTGCGTCGCTGGTGCAGTCGATCTGTTGTGTTGGTTTGAGAATACGCGCCGCGCTGGCGTTCGCGTCCGAGAACACTCCGCGGAACTTTCCGCTCACAAGTTCGACGGATCCGTATGACTGCGCGGAGTTGTCCGTGTAGGTGAAGCGGCCGTCGAGGCCGACCTTCAGCAGTTCCGTCGCGGGACTTGATTCGCGGGTGTGCTCGTCGTAAATAACGAGCGCGCCGTCGTAAATAATCATAGCGCAGCCCTCGAGCTGCAGCAGGCGGTTCAGGAACGCGAAGTCCGTCAGCCGCGTCTGTTGGATGTACGGGTAGAGCTGGTCGGTTACGTTGTAGACCTTCAGCGTGAGCCCGTGCTTTTTTGCCGTGTCGGCGCAGAGTTGGAACAGCCTCACGTTTTCCCACGACTGGCTGTTGATATTCTCGCCAGTTGGCGGCATTGCCGAAGCGCGGACCGTGAACAGCCCGTTCTCCGGCGTGAGGCTCGTGATGAACATTTTGCCCGTGTCTGCGGTGTCGTCTTTGAACTGAACGACGTCGCCCGGTGCAGGGCGCCAGCTGTCCCACTTTGACGCGGCATCGCTGAAGCGGATGACGAGCTGGTCGGCTTTGTTCTCCGCGTAGGTTTCCGCCTCGCAGCGGTTAATTGCGACGCTTTTCGTGATGTCGACGCCTTCGTAGATTAGATTCATGAGCCGCGCCTCCATGGTGCCAGCGTTTCGGGGAGCTTTGTGTCCTCGTAGACCGGGATCGTCAGGACGACCCCAGCCTCGAAGATCAGGACGTCAGCGTAGTCGGGGTTCGCTTCGATTAAAAGATGTGCCTTTTTTTCGCTGTCGTACACTTGCAGGGCGAGCTCGTCAAACGTGTCGCCCGCCCGCGTCGGGTACTTAATAAACTGTTGCGCTGTCATATCTGCCGACCCCCTTGAGCTTGATCCACCTTTCGAGCCAGTCGAAGAACTCGCTCTCGTGGTCTTTCAGCGCTTCGATGATGTCCTGCGTCTTTTCCGCTTTTTGTGCGTTGACGGTAGGGGACCATGTGAAGCCGCTGAAGTCGTAGTAAATAATCGTTGTTTCTGTGAGTTCGCCGAGGCTGAAGTCCTCCAGCCCGACGAGGCGACCAGCTTGCGCCAGTTGCGGGGACTCGTTTCGCGCCTGTTCGTCCGCGAGGAGTTCGATCGACGCCGACGTTGCCGCTTTTGCGCTGTCCGTCATGTCTAAGTCGCCGACGACGCCGAGCAGTTTGCCGGCAGCTTCCCACGTTTCGATGTTGCGTTTCCTGTAGGCAGGGTCGAACGAGATGACCGCCTCCGTGCCTTCTTCGCCTGCGATGCTGACCCCTTCCGTGAAGCCGCCCGTCGCGAGACGGGGGAGTGTAACGAGAGGGATCTCGGGGATCGCGGGGATCCCGAGCCATGTCCACGCTTTGCTGAGCCCTTGCGTGAGCCCGTTGATCATCTTGATTAGGAAGTTGATGCCCGTCTCGACGACCGTGAGGAGCCCGTTGATCGCGCCTTTTCCGAGGTTTTTGATTCCCTCCCAGACGTTCGCAAAAATGTCTTTAATGTTTCCCCATGCCGCTTCCCAGTTGCCCGTGAACACATTCGAGACGAACTCCATGAGAAGGCTGAGGTGTTTCGTGATCATCTCGATAAGCGGAGTGATTACTTCCATCGCGGCGCCGAGGCGTCCGGTGAACAGATCCGCGACCGCTTCGATGATAGGTTTGAGCGGTTCCAGCGCTTGGTTTATGAGCGTTTGGAGGATCGTGATGATCGGCTTCAGTATTGCGTTGATAAGGTTGAGCAGTGGCGTCAGTATAGCCAGAATAACGTCGAGGATCGGGTCCAAAATAGAGAACACGACGTCGAGGATCGGCATGAGCGTCTCGAGCAGGCTGATTAGAATCGGCAGCACTGCCTCGACTATTGCCGTTATGATCGGCATGATCGCGTTGAGGACCTTCTCGATGAAGGGGAGGAGCTTGCTGAGCAGTTTGCTCACGATTTTCATGACGGCCGATAAAAGCTCCGCGATAAGCGGAAGCACGGCGCCGAGCATTTCAAACACCGGCTCGAGTATGAGCGCGAGCGCGTCCACGATCTGGATGACGACCGGCATGATGTCGGTGATTATTTGCACCAGAGGCGGGACGATCTTCGTCAATAACGAGTCCGCGATTTTCAGGAGAGGCGGGACGATCTTCGTCAATAACGAGTCCGCGATTTTCAGGATCGGCCTGAGCAGATCCGACAAAAGCGGAGCGATCTCCGAGACGACGTTCTCGATGAGTGGCGTCAGTATTTTCGCCATGTCGTTGATTATAGGGAGCAGGCTCTCCATAAGTTCCGCGACGACCGGCATGAGGTTGTTGAGGGCGTTGAACAGCGTCGCCGCGAGCGGCTTCAGCGCGACCTCTGCCTGTTGCCTGAAAATTTGGAGCTGCTCCGCGAAGTCGTATGTGTCGGCCGCGCAGTCGTTGATGGTCTCCTGATTCTCCAGCAGGGCAGCGGTGAGCTCGTCTATGTTGAACGTCCCGTTGCGTATTGCCGCCGCCATTGTGGCCGCGGCTCTGGTTCCGAACGCTTCCGCCGCGAGTGCGGTCGCGTTTGTCATGTCCTTTGCGTTTGTGATCGCGTCGATGTACATGTCCAGCCCTTCGGCTGCGCCGATCCCGTGGTCGGCGAGCGTTGAGATAGACTTCTTCATAGCTGCGAGGACTTCGTTTGTGTTGACGCCCGCCTTTTCGAGCTGACCGATCAGAGCGGTCGCTTCCTCGAAGGAGTAGCCCATTTGCTGGAGCTGGGCGCCGTACACTTGCAGGTCTCCCATGAGATCCGTGAAGCCGACGCCGGTCGTCTGGCAGGCTTTGAACACATAGTCCATCGCGTCGCCCATTTCTTCGGCGTCAATTCCCCACTGCGCGAACGCCTTCGACGAACTCTCGACAACGTCGCCGAGATCCGCGTCGAGCATGTTCGCAACCTGCAGCGCTTGAATTGATAACTGTTGAAGCTCCTCGCCAGTCAGACCGAGGAGCGTGTTGTAGTCCGCTATTGCGGTTGCCGCGTCCTCCATGGTTGTGGGGACGGCAGAGTAGACCGCGTTGAAGTCGTTCATGAGGGCTTCGAGCGCGTCGCCCGTTGCCCCAGTTCCGACCCTGATCGCGTCCTCGGCATCGTCGAACTGTGTGCCGAGGTTCACGAGGTATTTGCCGGCTTTGTAAACGGCTTTAACCGTAGCCGCGACGCCTCCAGCGATGGCTCCCGCGGTAGCGAGTGCCTTCAGGTTGAGCTTGTCGAGCTGTCCGATGGTGCCCTGAATAGAGGACGCCAGCGTCGGGCTGACGTTGCCCGCGATTTCAACGACGGCCTGCAAAATCTTGTTTTTAGCCGCCATGGCTTACCTCCTGCGCTTAGCTTTTCCTATTTTGGACGGCGCGCTCTTTTGGCGCCGTTCCGCTTCCCGCGCGAGATCTTCGGCCGCTTCAGCGTAGTCGACCATGAACTCGATCAGACGTTTATGCTCGAGGTCTACGACGCTTGTGTGATATACGCGAGCGTAGTCCCTTATGCACTTTCGGATCCCTCGGCTTCCGATTCGCCCTCCGCCGAGGCGAGAATAAAATTTCTGCCGATCTTCATGACGCTCATGACGTCGGGGCCGCTTATTCTCTGGAGGTCGTTGTAGTCGTACTTGGGGTTGACGGCAATGATCGCCGCGAAGCCGAGGTACAGCTGCATCGAGTAGTCAAGCTCGACCGCCACCGCGCTGGGCGCGCCTTTGGATCCGCTTGCCTGCGACTTTCTGAACTCCGCCTCGGCGAAGCCTGCGGGCGTGATCTCGTTTACGTCGTAGGTTAATTCGGCGACTTCTTCGCCGTTCACTTTGATGGGTTTCTTGAGCTTTATGCTGTCCATGTTGGTTGTCTCCTTATTTGAAAATTTAATAAAAAAATAAACCCCGGAGGAGAGAGTCCGCCGGGGTTTTTGCTCTTAGAGCATCGACGCGATTCTGCTGTAATAATCGACGCCGCGAACGCGGCAGATCTGGCTGAGCCTGTCGACGCAGAGGAGTTCCTCGCCGTCAACGTAGAGCTGATAGCGCGAGACAGCGAGAGAGATCTCGCTCTCGATATTGCTGCCGACTTCGAGCGCCGTCTGCGGGATGCCTTTCGGGACCGCCGTCAGGAACGCCTTGCAGCCGATGGGCTTCGACGTTGCGTCGCCCTTGGTTACGTTCTGAACGTAGCGGAACTCGTAGTTGTGTTTTTCGGGCGTCAGGGCGCGGGCGAGGCCTTCGTCCTGTCCGACCTTTGTGATCGAAGCCTCCATGGCTTCAAGCAAGCCGACGAGCACGACGTCCATCGAGCCCATCGCTTTCACCTCGGATGTCAAAAAGTTGACGGCGGGAAGATTTACCGCAACGTCCTCGGCGACGAGTACGTTGTCGCAGTAGACTTTGTCCGCGAGTATTGCGTTTGCCTTGTCCATTAGTTCTCACCTCCGAAGTATGTCGAGAAGCCTGCGTCGGTATAGCAGACGACTCCGGTCGCCGACTTGAGGGGCGGCGTGTTGGTTGCGGCGATGTCCCAGCGGAAGTTCCCGTTGAGGATCTCGCTCTCGTCGTTGTTGCTTTCGAGGAACTCGACCGTCGGCGTCCCGATGATAGCACCGAGCGCGACGAGGGCGTCGAGCTTTTCCTTTTCGCGGTTGAGTATAGTGTCGCGGAGCGCCGTCGTCATGGGCTGGTCGATAGCCGTGCCCCATTCCTTCTGGAAGGAGTTCGTGATATAGAACAGCATGATCATGTTGACGTCGAAGATCTCGCGCGCCTTATAACTGCCGCCGAACATGAAGGCCGCCGTGTGGTCGCCCCACGTTCTCCAGTTGCCTTCCCAGTAGATCGCCGTCGCGATTCCGTTCGCCGTGAGCTCGTTCGCGTCCGACTTGTCGAAGCCGGGGATGTTCGAGCCTTCGCCGAAGTAAAGCGCCGAGACGGGGATCGGTTTGTTGCCGTCCGTTTCAAACGGGACGTTCCCGTTCTTCAGGTCGCACCTGAGCTTCTCCGCGAGCGCGAGGGTCGCGAGGTGGTAGACGTCGTCGCCGTTCTTCGCCTTCGGCCAGAACACCTTCGAGAAGCCCGAGTTGTAGCCGTTGTCGGCTTTCCACTTTTTCGCTGCCTCGATGGTCTTGACGCCTTCGACGGGGATGTCTGCGTAAACGAACGCCGACCAGTGTCCGTTGATATTCTGCGAGGAGCTCACGAGCGCCTCGTAGACGGTTTTCTTGTCGCTCCAGCCGGGCGCTGCGAGGTACGTCGGGATGACGTTGCAGGTCTGGTAGAGAAGTTTGAGCGCCGCGATGCCGGTGATTTTTCCGTCCGCGGTTTCGCCGCCGACTACGACCGATTCCGTGATCTGCTCGTGTTCAACCGTATCGAACGAGATTGTCGCGGTTTTCATCGCGGTTTCGCCGATGTCGGTGATCGTCAGGGTGTCGTTCGTGAAGTCGAAGCTGACGGTGAAGTCGGTGCCGAGAACTTTGTCCTCGATCGCGATCGACTTGAGGATGATGTCCTCGACGACGAGCGTCGCCTTGCGGTTCGTGAACGTGAGTTCTTCCGTCGTGGGCGCTTCGCTCTTGTGTGTGTCGGGGTCGAGTACGTTGATGACGTAGATCGGGCCGACGTTTCCGTTTGCGTTTGCAAAATGAGCCGCGACCGCTTCGCAGAGGGTGTACTTCGCCCACTTTTTCGAGTTGGAGAAGTGTCCGAGCTTCTTCGCGGCGTCGCTCAAGTTGCTGATTTTGACCGGCATGTTTACCTTGCCGGCGTAGTCAGAGAGGAAGTTGACGGGCGCGGTGCCGATATAGACGGGCGCGGTGCCGGCTTCCGAGGCGTTCTTTGCAATATCGTCGCCGATCTTGCCGTAGACGCCGTACTTGTAGTCTGCCATGTTGGTGTCTCCTTATAAAAGATTTTTATAGGACGCGCCCGTTCTGGCGAGTCCCTGTTCGATGGTTAAAATCACCCACGCGCCCCAGTAGGGGTACATGTCGACGAGCGCGCCGTCCTGTGAGAACGGCCCGTAGGTGATGCCGAGCTCTTTCACGACGCGGAGGTCGTTCAGGTATTCAGCGTTCTCGATTTCTTGAAGTGCATGCTCGACGAAGTTCCAGACATCCTTCCAGCCGTCAGCGTTCGGCTCAAGCGCGGAGCTTGCGCCTTCTGCCTTGTGCTTTCCGGGGTTCCACGCGATAAAGCTGAGCTGGAGCTTCAGGCGGTTCAGGGACTTCGTCAGGTCGTCGTTGCCGTCCACGATTTGAACGACAACCGACGGCATGAGGACTTTCACGCTCGGTGGTGCTTGCGTTTTGCCGGGCTGGAATAAAGTGAAGGCGGTCGGGTTGACCTCCTCGAACTTTTCCTCGTCTTTGTCCTGTGCTGCCTTGAGCTTGATTTTGTTGCATACGTTTTCTTGGAGCCAGTTCGTTATACGCTCCAAACATTGAACGATCGTCATGTTTGCCTCCTTAGCGTCCGCGGTTCTGGACGAGGTAGACCTTCGCCATCCCGTAGTCGACGCGCCATGAAGCTATGAGGAAGCCCTTCCCGTCGACGCGGAGGCTTTCGCCTGCATCGCGCTGTTCGGGAAGGTCCTCGCACTTAGCAAACAGAACGAGATCGCCCTGAGTGAGCCCGAGATCTTCCGCCGCCTTGGAGTCGACCAGAACAGCCTCATCCAAAACGGCGGGGATCTTTTTGCCTTCGACGCTGTGCTCCTCGCCGAACTCGCCGAGGTTCAGGAACACGTCGCGATCGGCTTCGAGCATCTCTTTGAAGTTACTCAACGACGTCGTCCGCGCCGTCGAAGGTGGGGAGCTCTTTCTTCGCGGCGTCGATCGCTGCGATGACTTCCTTCTTCGACTGCATGGCGCTGGCGTCCACGCCGTATTTTTCGGCGATTTCTTTGAGTTCGACGAGTTTCATTTTCTCGTCGTATTCGGGAAGCGCGTCGGACTGTTCGTCGTTGTCGCTGTTGCCTTCGGGAGCCTTGGGAGGTTTACCGCCCGAGGTTTTTCCGTTGGGGTTTACGACTTCGGCGACGCCGAGCTTCACGAGGCGCACCTCCTGTTCGGGAGTGAGTTCAACCGTCTCGCCCGCGTAAACGGGGACGATGACCTTGCCTTTACGGTGGCCGTAGGAGCCTTTGATAATCTTGACCATGTGCTCACCTCGCTCAGCCGTTGAGGGCGTTGATTACGACCCACGCGCCCTTGTGGTTGGGGATGCACACGGGGCGGCCCGTGAGGTAGAGCTCGCGGGTGTTGCTGCCTGCGTTTGCGACGTACTTCGGAACGCGCTTGCCGGTGTAGGTGTGGAACAGGTTGTCGTCCTGCTCTAACTGAGTTACGGCACCGTAGAGAGTGCGGCCGCAGCCTGCGAACGTGAGGACCGCTTTGCCGGACTTGATGTAGTGCTGGCTCTTGTCCTCGTCGTCCGTGTAGGTGTTGCTATACTGCAGAACGTCTACGACGTGGCCGCTGCAATTCAAGCGGGCGATCTTCGTTGCACCGTTGGGAAGTTTTTCGGGGTCGATTCCGCCGATCTGGATGCCTCTGTTGTCGAGGAGCTTCTGGATCTCCGCGTTCTTGAGGATCGCGGTGCCGACGTTGGGAGCGACGATGAGGTCCGTCGCGGGAAGTCCGCGAGCCGCGAGCTGTTCTGCGACGGTGAAGATGTCGCCGAGGATGTCAGCGTCGTCTGCGGCCCAGTCCTTCTCGGGGGTGTACTCGTAGGGGTTGCTGTCTCCGTCGTAGAAACGGATCTCCTGCTCCTCGGGTTTGTTTGGGTCGTCGGAGATGTGCTTCATGACGCAGCCGTTCGTGAGAAGGGTCTCACCTGCCATCGCTTCCTCGCGGCGGGTGATCATCGCGTCGAGTTCCTCGAAGTCTCTCATCATGAGCGCACCCTGACGCTGTGCGGGGGTGAGTTTGGTGTAGAGCGCTTCGCCGAAGCCCTTCGTGTTGAGGTCGTCGATCGTCATCGTGCGTTTAGGCGCGATATAGGGCGGCGTGTAGCGCTGCACGTTGTAGCCCTTGCGAAGAACGGCGACGCCGCCCTTGCGGGGTGCAACGAACGGCGCGAGCTTGTTGCTGCCGTCGCGGTATTCTACGAGGACGTCGTCGGTGCCGAAGATGTCCGTCGTGTCGTTGGTGGGGAAGTAGCGGTCGCGGAGGAACGTCGTCAGGGGGTTGAGTTCCTGAATTGCCGCGAGCATGGTGTGGGTTTTGAAAATGTCTAACATGTCTGTTTTTGCCTCCTTTATGCGTTGAGCGCGGTGTCGAGGAGGATGCCGCGCTGGCGGAGCGCGTCCTCGTCTGCGCTGGTGAGCGCGTAGCCTTCCGCAACGATGAGTTTGTTGCGGTTGAAGTGGCCCGCGCGGTATGCGACGACGTTCGTGTCGGTAGTGCCGACGGTGGTGTCGTCTGCGACGATGTAGCTTGCGTCGCCGTTACCTTCTGCGAGGACTGCGGCCTTGCCGTCTTTTACTGCGAGCACGGTGCCGCGCTTCAGTACGGTCTCGGCTTCAAGTCCTGCGACGGTTACGCTGCAGACGTCGAGTTCGGGGGTGCCTGCGTTGATGAGGTCGTCGTATTCTACCGAGCCGACCTTTTCGTTCAGTTCTTTCATAAACTTCTCTTGCCTCCTTGTTTCTTGTAGGCGTCGATGATTCCCTTAAACTCCGCAGCGTCGTCGTTTCCGCTATCACCGTTGCCTCCGTTGGGCGTTCCTGCGACGTTCTTTACGCCGGAGGCTTCGCCGTCCGCTTTGAGCCCCTTAATGTGAGAAGCCCCGAGCTTTGACTGTGCCTGCATCGCGCGAAGCGCGAGCTGTTCTGCGGAGCATGCGCTCTCGCCGTACTTTGCGGCAGCGATGAGCGTCTTGTCGCCGATCTGCGACTCGATTTCTTCGATCGACTGCAGACGTGCGCGTTCCTGCTTCACCGCGTCCGTGCGGGCGGTCTCGGCCGCCGCCTTCTCAATAGCAGCGACGATGTCCGGGAACTGTGCCCTGAGTTCTTTTTCCGTCATGGTGTTTTCTCCTTCGCCGCTGACGGGCGGCTTTTTATTATTTGCAACCGCTTTGGGAGCGGGAGCATCCTGTTCGACCGGTATGTTGCCCGGTATATTGTGGAAGCCCTTCAGGTCGTGGCGAACGCCAGCGACGAGGAGGATCTTCTTGTCTGTCGTCAAGCTCATGCTCGGGCCTGCGTCAGAGAGGAGCGTGTTTGCGAACTTCTTGTCAACCGCGTCCTGTCCGACCATCCACGTCTCGGACTTCATCATGGAGCGAAGCGTTTCGACTTCGAGCCCCGTCTTTTCGTGGTAGATCTGCGCGATGGCGTTGTTTGCCGCTTCGAGATTTTTCCCGATTTTCTTCACGTCCTCGGCTGTCATATAATCAACGACGCCCACGGCTGCGCCGTGGATCATGATTATGCTGCCGGGATGCACCTGAACGTCGTCGCCCGCGCAGGCAATAACGCTCGCAGCGCTCGCGGCAAGCCCTTCGACGATGACGGTCTTGTGGCCCTTGAGCCCTTTGAGTGCGTTGTGGATGGCGATGCCCGTGTAGAGGTCGCCGCCGCCGCTGTTGATTTTGACGACGATCTCGGCCTTGTCTTTAATGAGCGCGAGGTCGTCGAGGAAGCCCTCGGGGGTGATGAAGTTCCCGGGGAGAGCTTCGCCCGTCCACCAGTCCGTCGGCTGCTGGCTGCATACGTCGCCGTAGAGAGTGATCTCAGCGGAGTCGCTTCCTGCGTCGGTGATCATGTTCCAGCATTTGCGAGCGGTTGCAGGTTGCGGGCCGTTCGTGATTTTGATCCTGTTCTTCATTCAGGATTCCCTCCTTGATTTATTTTGTCTAAGATGCGGGGGACCAGAACAGCGACGAGCGCGTCGATCGGGTCGTTTTTGCTCGTGTCTCCCGTAGTCTTTGCGAGTTGCGCGTTTTCGTCTGCCAGCTGTTCAACGTTTGCCTCGTAGCTTCCGCCGTTGATCCTGACTGTCGACTGTTCGCGAGTGGAGAAGCCGTTCTTGCAAGCGAGCTCCTCGGCTTGTATTTCCTTGACGGGGTCGAGCTGACCCTGCGACGGTCCGATCCACTCGGAGCCGAGCCATGCGGCGCGGATCGCAGGATCGAGGAAGAAGCCCGGCGCAAAAATACGCCCACGAGCGATCGCCTCAGACAGCCAGACCTCGTAGAGAGGACGGCAGAAGTCATCGACAAACCACTCGCGGTACATTTTGAACATTTTCCATGCTTCCAGAAGTGCGGCGCGGCTGGCGCTGTATGAAGCGTTGAAGGCTTTGAGAAGAAGGTCGGCAGGTATTTCAAGTGCGGCGCCGACCTGTTTGCTTATGGACTGCATGAAGGCATCGAAGCCGCCCGCGGGGCGTTTCGGATCTCCGAACACGACGTCCTCGCCGGGCTTCAATACGTTCACCTGTCCGGGACCCATTTCGTACTCGTTTTCGTCCGTGCTGATTCCTTCGGGCGGTTCGCCGCCGCCGTCGCTGACCTCATTGAAGGGCATCGAGCTCGTGTCCGCTTCCGTTTTGATAAAAGCAGTGAAGAAGCTCTCAACGACCGCCGCCATGAGTTCGCTGTCGGTATAGCGACGAGCTTGCAGGAGAGGCTCGATCACCTGCGCCAGATATGTTACGCCGCGATATTGCTCGGGGCGTTCCGCCTGCATAATATGGAGGACGTTCGGGAGCCCCGTCTTTTCGCCGTAGGCGAGGACGCGCTCCCACTTTGTTTCCTTCGTTGTCTGCTCGAAGGGGTAGGTGTTGCGGACGTAGTAGGCGACGATCTTGCCGTTTTTGTCGGTCTCGACGCCGTCGTAGATAGGGTTCCCGCCTTCCGTCTGCCCTTGTGTGAGGTTTCCGAAGTATGTCGCCCCGGCGATGTTTGCCATCGGGGTTGATATTCTGTCCGCCTCGATTATGTGGAAGCGCAGGCCGTATGGGTTGAGGGGCGTCGGCTCCTCGTGTCCCAGAAGAACGAAGCAGTCGCCGCTGAGAAGTTCAGACGAAAAAACGAGCTGCTGCGCCGTGTAGAAGTTATTGATCCCGATCGCGTCGCAGTTCATTTTATTCGCAGCCCAGAGCTCGAACTCTTCCTCGGTTTTACGCTGCCAGACTTTCGCCTGTTCTGCTGTGAGCCCGAGGCGTTCGCGGTTCACTCTGCTTTTGAGCTGCAAGCCGCAGCCGATGACGTTCGTGCGGTTCGTCTTGATCGCCGACGTCGCGATCGGCGCCGCCATATACAGCATGCGCGCCCTTTGCCGGAGCGTTCTGTTGTTGGCGTCGATGTCCTCGTGTGGCGATCCGCTGGATGCGAGGAAGCCCTTGAGCGCCTTCTTCGTGTAGCTTGCACCCGCTTCGCCGTAGCCTTTGTTTTTAGGACGAGCAGGCGCCGCAACGAAGGGGGCGAGCTTTTTGTTGTTGTCGTTCATGTTGCCTCCTTACCAGTCGCGCGGAACGACGCCGACGGCGCGGCGGGGTTTTATTCCGTCGAGCTGATCCTCGAGTTCCGCGATCTCGTTTTCGATTTCCTTGATCGCCTTCCTGACCGTGCTGAGGTCCGTGTTGTACCTCGAGAGGTTGCGGGTTCCGACGCCGTAGCTCTGAACACCGCCGTCGAGCATTTCCTTCTCGCGTTTTCGGTAGAGGGCGAGCCGGTCGCGGAGATCCTTGAGCTTGTTCTCGATTCGCTCCTTCTTCCGGCAGTTGGTGTTTTTCATGGTGCCTCCTTTTTACCAGTCGTCGCCGCTTCCGGTGATTTTCTTTTTCGGGCGCGCTGGCGGTTTATTTGCCGCGGGGGCGGCTGGTTTTGTGATTCCTTTCAGGCGGTTCTCGATCGCCGTGAGGTCGGGGTTTGCAAGCCTGAACGCCGCGTTCGCGTAGTTCCTGCAGTCGAGGGCTTCGTTGCGCTGGTGTCCGGGGATCTTTTCCCAGATCCAGACGTCGCCGCGCCGCGTCCGTGATAGAACGAGGCGCTCCGAGATAAGTCCAGAGAAGAACGTCGCGTCGTAGCCGCGATCACCGCGGGGGAAGTGTGAATAATTTCGCCCCGGTTCCTGCACCTTGAGCTTCTGCATGATCTTCGCCTTTCCGGCGTCGACGCCGATCGTGTACAGCCAGCAGGCGACTTTTTTGTTGTCCTTCAATGGAACGCGGGAGGGTATTCCGATAAACGGGACGTCTTGGCCGCCTTTGCCTTTGATAGCGAACACGCGCTTCGTGTGGCGCTTGCGGCATGCCGCGTACACTTCCTGCGTGTAGTGGCCGCCAGAGTCGACGAAGGTGCAGCTGATTCGGAGCCCCTTGCCGTCTTTGAACTTGTAGACGTGATCGATGACGTCGTCGAGGCGTTCCCAGACTTCCGCCGTGTCAGGGCGTCCCATGATGATGCCCTTCTCGATTCCCCAGTCCTCGCCGTAGTGGCCGTAGCCGACGACCTCGTACTCGAGGCGGTTGTCCTGAGTGTCGACGCCGCAGGTGAGGGCGAGAACTCCGTCGGGGAGTTCTGCGGGGTATTCTTCGCGGCGCGCCATGATTCCTTCCTCGTCCTCGATCTCTCCGCGTTCTTCCCAGAGCTCGCCGAACAGCGTGTTGTAGACGACCTTCAGCTTCTCGGGGTTTTTCTCAGCCTCGAGGAAGCGCTGGATGATCGTCGTCCATGTTACCCATGGAGACGAGAAGGCGTTGAGCCAGAACGACCTGACGCCGCGCTGGTACGCTTCGGGGTTTGCCGCGATCCACTTCTTGGGCGCCGCTCGAACTTCTTCCTCGGAACTCAACGCACCGCAGGACGGGCAGGTCCAGCTGATGTCCGTTACGGTGTAGTTAATTTTTCGGGCGACTTCGTGGCGCTCATACTTGAAGTTGATATTCTCGAAGCGTATGTCGTGGAACTCTCCGCAGTGCGGGCATTTGGTGCACCAGCGTTCCTGCGTTCCGCGATAAAATGACGCCTCGATGTTGCTGCTGCCTTTGATCGTTGGAGTTGATACTTCGACTGCCTTCTTGTTGTAGAACGTCGTCTGGCGGGCTTTCGCCAGTTCCCACGGGTCGCCCTCGGTTCCTGCACTAAGCGCCCAGCGGTCGCGCTCGTCGCCGAAGATATAGCGGACGGGGGTCGAAGCGAGTGCGCTGGCGGTGTTCGAGCCGGTGAGTGTTAGCATACCACCGGGGAACGACTTCTGGAGGATGGTGTTGCCGCTGTCGCGGGACTTTATGTCCGAGACCTTCTCTCTGAGTCGCTTGCTGTCTCGTATCATCGGTGCGATCCTCAGACGCGAGAACTTGCGGGCGTCGTCGAGGGTCGGCTGGATGTACATTGTGCTCGCCGGGTCTTGGTCGATAACGTAGCCGATGCAGTTCAGAAGGAACTCCGACTTGCCGACCTGAGAAGCGGCGACCATGACGATGTTTGTTACCTTTGGATCGTTGAACGCTTCCATCGGTTCTTTGAGGTATGGGGTCCGCGCAGTTCTCCACGGTCCAGCCTCGGCTGAATTTTCGGGCGACAGTCGACGGTGTCGATCCGCCCACTCTGCAACGGTTAAGTCGTCGGGGGGTGCAAAATTACGAACGGCGGGGGAGATCGCTTTATTGAGAAGCGCCTCAGCCTTCTTCGTCGTCATCTTTCAGGAGATCGCTCAAGCCCTGACGCTCGCGGACGCGCTTCCTGTAGGCGTCGGCGTCGTACTTGTAGTTCGATAACTCCAGCAGGAGAGCGTTGACTTCCTGCTTGATCCTTTCAGATATTTCCGCAGGCTTGTTGAGCGGTGCGAGGTCGATCGCGAGGCGCCCGGGGAGCGCGAGAATCATGCTGCGGATGGTGAACACGAGGTCGGTCGTCATTGCTTCGACGTCCTCGCTGCGGTGCATTTCGCCGCGGAGCTCTTTGAGTTCCATCTCGGCGATCTCTGCCTTTGCCGCGCGGAGGTCCGCGTCTGCTTTGATCTTCCGGCTCTCGTTCTGAGCGTCGTCTTTGCTTTCGCCCTTTTTTGCGACCTTTTCTTGCAGATAACCGATATATTTTTGAACTGTTTGCAGGAGGTCGTAGCGCCGCTTGTTGCCTTCGACTTTTTCCGTCGCCAGCACTCCGTCCTGCGTGAGTTGTTGGATCCGGCGAACAGTTAAGCCGAACAGCTTCGCGACAAACGTCGCGTCGACCATCGTCCGCTTTTGTTGCGGGGGTTGCGCCATGTTTGCCTCCTTTTTTTGCGTAACGAAACGGGTGAAAAAATTTTCTGGGGACTACGCGACTTTTGGGCTCGCGAGCACCGCAGAAGAAAAATATCAACGACAGGACCCGCTGGGAACTTTTGTGGGCGCTCGCTGACGCGCTCCGTGCCTTCGCGGCTTTGCGTTTTCCTCTGGGATCCTGCCGGTGATAACTTGATAGGGGGCGCCGCCTTGGATGGGGCGGCGCTGGGTGGGGGTGGTCTATTTCTTGGCGTAGCGGTCTATGTTGTGCTGCAACCTTGTCAGCATTAGATCGTTGAGCCTGACCTTTATGTCGGCGGCGACTTTTTCGTTGCCGATCATTTGCGGGATGCTTACTGTTCGGATCGCCTCGATAGGAAGGCGCGCCGCAGTTGTGCGCTTGAACGGGATCTCTGTCGTTCCGAGCTCCCCCGAGTGGGCGAGAAAAACGGCGCTCCCGAGCGCTTTCTTTTTGCCTTTATAAACGGACGCCTTGACGGTGTACTTCTTGCCGCCCTGTGGCCGCGTCCGTGGTGTCATTGAAAAGTGTGTGGGAGTGAGGAGGCGGCCGCGGTACGTCAGCTGTATGTTTTGCAGGCTGACGCCCCTGATCTTGATTTCTCCGACCGTTTTCGCGCCGCCTTTGGCTACCTTACCTGCCGCCGTTACTTCGCTTGATTTGATAGCATAAACGGCTGTAACTGCTTTGGTTACCTGCGCGGGGGCGCGGGCTTTGCAGTCTTTCATGGTCTGGTTGACGGCTTTCTGGATGTCGCTCTGCGTTTTCTTCGCTTTGGAGAGAACGGCGTCCAGTCCGGGGATGGTGATGTCTAACATGGCCGCCTCCGTCGTCCTGTTGATAAGTTAGGGCGGAGCATAGAGCCGCCGCCCTGCCGTCCCTCTGGTGAGGGATCTGTCCGTAAAAAGAAAACCGCGTTCGGGTTTCCCCGTCGCGGTTCTTTGACAGCATACACGATAGCACACTTAAACGCTGCGTTTCAATTCTTTTTTATTCCTTTTCCTGCCGTTCGCTGACATTCTTTCAGATTTCCGTCGGAAGTCGCGCGGAATTTTGCGGAATTATTGCGGCGGCGGAGTGAATAACTCGGAGAGATTGAGTAGGGCGCGGCCGTGTGTTTTGAATACTTTGTCCATGTATTTGTCCGCTTCGACGTCGTAGTCTCTACGTTTTCCGTATAGGCGCAGGGCGATTTCTCGCCATTCGGCGCCGTAGTAGTAGCGGAGGTTGATGACGAGGGTCTCGGCAGGTGCGAGTTGTTCGACGTAGGTCTCCAGCGTGGCCCAGTCGTCGGCGATTTCTTTCTCTTTCTGCCTGACTTTTTCTTCGAGGGCGATCTTCCTCAGAACGACGCGCTCGGTCTGGCTCGTTCCGTCGCCGCCTCCGCGGGGCATCCCCGAGTAGTCGATGGCGCGAGTGCTCCCGTAGGATTCCTCCGCGAACTCGAGCTCCTGCTTCAGCGTGGCGAGTTTTTCGAGCATTTCCCTGTGTGCGTTTAGTCTTTCTTTGATCGCTTGCGTTTTCTTCATTGTTGCCGCCTCCTTAGTCGTTGTTGTAGATTATCTTGTAAAATTCTCCGTCGCCGGAGGTTTGAAAAATATCGTACTCTCTCCGCTCGGTTATGAGCCATTCCGCCGCCCCGAGAACGGGGGCGATGTATTTGACCTCAACGCCCCGGATCGCGCCGACCCTTTTGCAGCGCCGCGTCCGATCTTTTTCCGGAAGGGGAACGAAGTGCCGCCTCATGCGTTTGTACGCTTCGTCGTTTTGGACTTTGCACCCGAACGTCGGGGCGGTCTCACCGATAAGATGCAGATATTTTTCCATTAGTCGGCCGCCTCCTTAATGTTGTAAATTTCCGCATACTCTGACGGCGGGACGATCTTGCCGTTTCTTTTAAGCTGAACATTGCACCCCCCCCCCCCGCGATTTTGACGTACCGCTGAACGATTACGTCAGCGTAGTGCTCGTCGAGTTCCGAAGCGTAGCAGGTGCGGCCTGCTGTCTCGCAGGCGATCAATGTTGAGCCGCTTCCGGCGAAGAAGTCGATCACCTTGTCGCCTTTTTTGGTGGAGTTCAGGATCGCCTCGGTTATGAGCGCGACGGGCTTCATGGTCGGGTGCTCCTTGCTTTTCGTCGGACGGTCGTATTCCCAGACGCTCGTCGTGTGGAATTGTCCGCCGCCGTAAAATTTGTGCTTTTCGTTCCAGCCGAACGCGATCGGCTCGTGTTGGTAGTTGTAGTCGGCGCGGTTCAGGACGATCGACTGTTTCCTCCAGATGAGCTCGTGCTTGACTTGCCAGCCGGCGCGGATCATTGCGAGCATCATCATCATGTGCGTCGACCCTTGCGGCATGCAGCAGTAGAGCGAGCAGTGCGGGGCAGCGTGTTTTCTCATATTCTCAAACGCGGGCGTCCAGAGTTTAGCCGCTGCCTCCTCGTCCGTTGCGAAGTTGTCGTTCAGGATCTTCCGCTCCCTGTCGTGGCCGTCGGTATAGTCCACATTATAGGGCGGGTCGGTGAATACGAGGTCGGCGAGGTTTCCCTCCATAAGCGCATCCGCGTCCGCTGCGTTTGTTGCGTCTCCGCAGATCAGGCGGTGGCGGCCGAGGATCCAGACGTCGCCGCGCTTTGTTACCGGTTTTACAGGTGCCAGCGGGACGTCGTCGGGATCTGCTGTGAGTTCATTGTCAACCGCTTCCGAGAAGGCGGCGGCGATTTCGTCGTATTCGTCGGAGCTGTAGCCGGTGCGCTCGAAGTCGATGCCGCTCGTGTCAATGTCTGCGAAGATTTCCGCCAGAAGGCGCTCGTCGGTTTCGGAGAGCTCGGCGATCTTGTTGTCTGCCGTCAGGTCTGCAAGTTCCGCCGCCTCTGATTCGTATGTCTGGAAGTCGACGGGGACCTCGTCAAGTCCTTCATGAATTGCGGCCAGAAGTCGGCCGTGTCCTTTTACGACGAGCCCCGAGCGGGTGCTCACGGTGATCGGGTTGCGCCAGCCGTTGCCGCGTATTACGGCGCCGAGGCGTTCGATCTGTTCGTCGGGGTGTTTGTTCGGGTTCTTCGGGTTCGGCTTCAGATCCGCCGCCCGGATGATCGCGTCGTGGGCGCAGTAGACGGGAACGCCGGCCGCAGTTGCTTTGGGTTTGGTTTCCGTTGTGGTCTTTTTCATTCGTCGCCGCCTCCGCAGTTGAAAATTTGCTCATATTCGGACGCGGGGATCTCTTTGCTGTTCCTGACGAGCTTGACGTCGTGGCTGCCAGTCTGGCGGATCCAGCGCTTGACGATGACGTCGGTGTATTCGGGTTTCAGTTCCATGACGTAGGCGGTCTGACCTTTTGCTTCCGCTGCCGCGAGACTTGTGCCGCTTCCGCCGAACGGGTCGTAAACGCCCGCCGCCCATTCCATATTGTCGAGGAGGATCTCAAAAACTTCCTCGGGCTTCTGTGTCGGGTGCAGTTCGTTCCCGGAGCGAGTGCACTCGATGACGTTGCCGTAGCCCTTGTGGTTGTCGAAGTGTGTCTTTGCGCGGTTTCCGAAGCATACGAGCTCATGCTGCGAGCGCCAGCCGAGGCCCATGCCCGGCGTCTTTTTATTCCAGACGATCATCGACTTGACGCCGAAGCTCGCGCCTTCCATAAGGTCGAACAGGTAGACCCACATGCGCCAGTCGGTGAATATGTACGCATACAGACAGGGAATATCGGCGAGCGCCTTCTGGATAAGGTTCTGATAGCCGCGCGTCGACAGGATGTCGTTCGCGATTTTCGGAGCTTCGCCGTCTTTTTTCACGGTTCCGATGCTGCCGATGCTTTTCCCTGATTCTTGGAAGCCGCCCGAACAGTACGGGGGATCCGTCAGGAGGATCTGCGGCGCATTTCCGTCGAGGAGTTGAGCCCTGTCCGCCGGGACGGTGCAGTTCCCGCACATGACGCGGTGCTTGCCGTTCAGGATCCAGACGTCGCCATATTTTGTAACAGGGGCGGCGGGAGTTTCAGGAACATCGTCGAGATCTTCCTCGTTGTCGGACGCGGCGATGGTTTCGTTTAAGCTGGCCGCGATTTCGTCGTATTCTTCCGACGAGTAGCCCGACAGGCTGAAGTCTATGTCGCCGGCGTTTATTTCCGCAAAAACTTCGACGAGGAGCTTGTTGTCCGTCTCCGCGAGTTCCGCGATCCTGTTGTCTGCCGTCAGGTCTGCAAGTTCCGCCGCCTCGCTTTCGTAGTCTTGGAAGTCGACGGGGACCTCGTCGAGTTCTTCGAGCTGCGCGGCCAGAAGGCGGCCGTGTCCTTTTACAACGTAGCCGGAGCGGGTGCTCACGGTGATCGGGTTGCGCCAGCCGTTGCCGCGTATGATTCCGCCGAGCGCTTCGATCTGGCTTTGCGGGTGCTTGTTCGGGTTCTTCGGGTTCGGCTTCAGTTCTGCCGTCGGAACGATCCTGTCGTGTGCGCAGTAGACGGGGATCCCCGCCGCCTGCGCTTTTGCCTTTGCTGTCTTTGTACTCATACGGCGCCCTCCCTGAAGCGATAGTGGCAGCCCTCGGCGATTTTCTCGTAGTCTTTGTCGAGGAGCTTCAATTCCTTAATGATTCCCGCGGGCGTCAGGTCGTAGGTTTTGAGCACCTTTTCCGTGTAGAAGTCCTCGTCCTCGTGGCGGTTGCATTTGACGGAGACGCTCATCGGTTCCGCCTTTCCGATCGCGTACCCGATTTGCACCTCGCACCACTCGAGGCCGTACTTGTAGAGGAGCTGGCAGGCAATTCTGCGCGCCATATAAGCGCCGGAACGGTCGACCTTTGAGGGATCCTTGCCGGAGAACGCGCCGCCGCCCACGGGGCAGAAGCCGCCGTACTGGTCGCAGACGATTTTCCGACCGGTGAGTCCCGCGTCCGCTGCCGGTCCGCCGATAGTCCACGCGCCGGCGGGGTTTATTATGCGTTCCACGGATGCGGGGATGTCGAGGTCGTCGAGCAGGTTGTTGACGTATGTGCGGAGGCGGGCCTCGTTGACGTTCTCTTGGTGGCAGACGCTGACGAGGATCTTCTTGACGCTTCGCATGTCGGTGGGCGCATCGAGGTCGACCGTTACCTGACATTTGGCGTCGCCTTTGAGGTAGGTGTAGGGGTTGAGCTCGACGTCGTTCTCAAGTCTTTCGATGATCCTGTTCGCGAGGTCGAAGCCGAACGGCAGCAGGCTCCGCGTCTGGTTGCAGGCGTAGCCGTACATGATGCCCTGATCCCCGGCGCCTTGCGCTTTGCCGCTTCCGACGCCTGCGGCGATCTGGGGCGACTGCGTTCTGATAAACGTCAGGACCTTCGCGACGGGGTAGTGCAGCTTCTCCGCGACGCAGCGGGCGATCCCTTCGTAGTCCACGCGGGCGGCGGTCGTGATTTCACCAGCAAGGACGATGACGTCGTCCTTGACGAGTGTCTCGATGGCGACGTGGCTGTTCTGGTCGCCCTTCAGGCAGGCCCCGAGGATGGCGTCGCTGATCTGGTCGGCGTACTTGTCGGGGTGGTATTTGCTCACTTGTTCTGTGCTGAATAGTCTCATATTGCTTCGATCTCCTTGTTTTTGATGGTTACGCGGTATTTCGGGTCTATGTAGCGGATCGCCTCGGCGTATATTGCCGCGAGTTCTTCGTCGGTGAATTTGTTGAAGATGGGCGAGCCGTTGACGAAGGTGTCCGCCTTCTTGACGATAATCACGAGCGCGGGCGCCCCCGGCTGGTTGTTTACGAGGAAAGCGCAGCTCGCGCAGTCTGGGAATTTTTGCAGGAGGTGATCCTTGAGGTCTTTGCGGGAATACTCTCCGGCGATTAGGTTGCGGGTGATTATGCGCTTTTTGAGCTCGCCCGTCGTTTCGCCCGGTTGGCGTTCCATGCCATACTTGGCCGCCTCCGCGTCTACGCGCTTTTTTCTCTGAATATTCCGCGCGACTTCCGACGGAAGTCTGAGGAGGACGTAGAGAAAAACAAACAGGATCGGCAGGCCGAAGATTACCATGAGCGGGATCAGTACGATCGCCCAGTGCCATGCAACGGCGCCGCAGAGCTTCAGCGTCAGGAATACGACCTGACAGATGAAGCCGAGAGCTGCGATTGTGAGGAGAAGGCAGCCGCCGCGGTAGTCTTTATTGTTCGCCATTTCCGCCACCTCCGTTGGGTTCCGGTTCTTCCTCGGGGAAGCGGGCCGTCGCGATTTCCTCGTATTTCGCTTTCAGAGCGGCGAGCGCCTTGTCGTATTCCTCACCGCCGTCAAGGCTGTCAGGCCCGAGGGCGACGTGGATGAGTTCTTTGCCGAGTGCTTCTGCAGCGACTTCGACGCCGACCTGTGAATTGATGGCGATGACGGGGACGGTGTCAGAGCCGTCCTGTTCGTTCGGGAACGTGATGCAGCTGACGACGATCTGGCCGTTCGGGTCGACTATACTCGGGGCGAGGATCGCCTCGTATTTCGCGTCGGGGTATAATTCCGCGAACGCCTCCGCGACGAGGTTCGAGGGGTCATTTGCGTAAACGGAAGTGAACGCGGGCGGGGTTGTTTTAGGGTTGTTCATGTTTTGCCTCCTTGAGTCTTTTTATTTCGTGGTTAAGGTACCACGCAGCCTTCTCGAGATCTTGGATCTCTGTGTCTTTGCTTTTCTTTCCGGCGCGGGCGATATACTTGACAGCGTTGCCGCGGTTGAAGTTGAGCTCTTTGTCGTCAATGAAGTCGATGACTTCGATCTTGCCGTCGGTATAGTGTGCCGGGTGGTTCACCGGATCGTCGACGGGTTTGTTTTTGTTGCTCATGCGTCCTCCTTATTGGTATTTGATAGGGCACCAGCGGGGCGACGTCTTGACGGGGAGCTCCTTGCTGTGTCTTTCGGTTTTTGCGATCAGACGGGCGCTCGCGTTTACGCTGGCTGCCGCCGTAGGGTGCGAGCAGTAGAAGCGGTTCACGCCGTTCGTCTGCTCGACGAGCTTGCAGTTGTTACAGTCTGCACATTTTGTCATGTGTCGTTTGGTTCCTCCTTTTTCGAGGCCGCTATTCTGGCCGGGACGACGACGCTGTAGTTGCAAACGTCGCAGCACTTTCCCGCAGCGATCGGGTGTGCATCGTGTCCGTATTCGTCCTTTATTGCGTCCCCGCATATCACGCACCGCCGCCGCGGAAGGGTTTCAACCGCGGGGCGGGTTGCGTCGTTATCAATTACGACCTCCGAGCCGTTCCACGTTGCGGAGCCTTCGTCGCCGTCGATTCGCTCCTCGCCGCAGTAGCTGAACACCTCGAACGTGAACGCCTTGCCGGCGGGGACGTTTTTCTCTCTGCATATTTCTTCGAGGCGATCGCTCGCGAGCTTCTTGACTTCGTAGAGGTCGCTGCCGGTGAGCGTGTAGTCGAGGTCGGAGAGGTTCGGTTTGCTGTTCTCGAGCAGGTCGTAGACGTAAACCTCGACGCGGTACTCGGCGTTCTGTTCGCCGCTGCGGGCGTCCTCGGCTGTCTGTTTAATTGCTGCCGCTTTGAGCGCCGCGTCCGCTTGTGCTGCCTGCCATGCTTCGTAGGTTCCCGCCGCCTGATTCTCGAAGAAGGCGTGGAGATAGAGCAGGCCGACCTTTTCCGTCAGTTTGATGAATTTCTTCAGGAGCTTTGCGTCCATTTTGAAGCGGAGCGAGCTCTGCACCTTTGTTGTAGTTCCGAACGCGATCTGGATGCTTCCGATCTCACCGTTCTCGTCGACGTTGTAGTTCTCACTGTCGAACAGGCTGCGCTGCGCCTTCGGTTTGAATACCGCGACGAGCGGGTAGACGTTTGTCAGAAACTCGACGTCGAACGTCGTCTCTTTGGCGCAGAAGTTTTTCATGTCTGCGAGGGCTGCCTTGTATTCTTCGTTTGCTATCATTGCTTTTTGTCTCCTTTGTTGGTGGTTTCGGTTTGCTGGTAGCGTTCCGCATGCTCGCGGGCTTTTTTTGCTTCGTCGAGATAGTATTGCTCGAGCGTTCCGTGGTACCTGATAGCCCAGAGCTCCTCGTATTCGTCCCACGCATGGCGAAGCTCGTGCTCGCGTTCGTGGAGGCTTTTCGGGTCGTCCGATAAAAGCGTGTAGGCGTTGATCATGTCGGAGTAGCAGCCGCTGTTGATTCTGCTCTTAAAGCAGGCCCACATTGTCATCGCGCCGCGGGATCTGCTGGAGCATATCGACAGGACGCGGTCGCCGTACTTTTTGAGGATCTCGTCGAGCTCCTCGGCGTTGACTTTTCTGTATTTGCCTAAGGCGTGGATCTTGCCGCGGTTCATAAGTGCGTAGACGATTTCGTCGACAGTCATCTCTTTGTCCCCGAGGACTTCGAGGATGAGGGTGCCGCGTTTGCTGGTTTCCGGCTTGATAGCTTCGTAGCTTTCGCGGCGAGTGCTTTCGGTGGTTTCGTTGTTCATGGAAGTTCCTCCTGTTTTAGTTTTCGCTGTTGCTTTGCGGGGCTTCGTTGCCCCAGCAGTCCCAGCCGGGCGCCGACTGACGAGCGAACAGCTCGATCCTCGGAACGTCTCCGACCAGTTTGACGATGCGCTCGCGGACTTCGTCTGGTTTCTGGCTGTGTCTCTGCACCGGTGTCATAACGACGCTGTGGACGGCAGCGCTGACGCGCTTCGGTTTGCCTTTAATTGCGAGCAGGCAGATCTCCGAGTTGCTTCTCGTCCAGTTTCCGAGCCCCCAGAACAGCCCGGCGCCGCTTTTGTTTTGTTTGACCCAGTTGAAGGCGATCGTTTTGTACTTGAAGCCCCACGCTTCGATGAGGTCGAGGGCTTCGCGCAGCATCGGGAACGTGGCCCACAAAAACAGGGCGCAGTCGTCAGCTGCTAAGCACCCCCCCCCCCCGTGGCCGACGGGCATCTGTTTGAGCTCGTCGATCGTCATTGTGCCGTAGTGTTTGTCGGCAGCGGCGCGGGTGGCCTTGTTCTGATAGCCCCATGGTGGGTCGACGTAGATGACGTTGTACTTTTTAGCGGGGAAGGGGATCATGTGTCTGCCTCCTCGGTTTGCGCGTTGATTTCGTTCAGGATCCTCCAGACGTCGCAGGCCTTGTTGTCGGTTGCGCGGGCTTGTTCTCGGAGATCCTTCGCGTTCTGGCTGAGCTCATCGTAGTAGTGGGCGAGCGCGACGTGTACCAACGGGACGTCCTCGCGCTGTATGAGGACGGCGGGCGTCTGCTCAGCGTCTTTCAGTTCCGCGTCCGAAGTGGGAGCGGTTTCTGGTACCGCAGTTGTTTCCGCCACCTCGCCGGGCTTTCTTCTTTTCCTCGGAAGGGTGCGAGCGTCGATTCCGCCCTTGATAAGCTCGGCGCGTATGTCGTCGGGGGTGCAGAGGTTCATGTCTGCGAGGATGTTGATCTGGTTCTTTTTGTCGGCGTCTTCTTTGTACATCCGCACGATCTCGTTTGTTGTCATTTCCATGGCGTTGTCTCCTTTTGGTTTATTCGGTATTTTGCGGGGCCTCGTTGCCCCAGCAGTCCCAGCCGTCCGCTGCCTGACGTGCAAACAGCTCGATCCTCGGAAGGTCGCCCATGAGCTGGACGATCCTGTCGCGGACTTCGGCCGGCTTTTCGCTATGCCGCCCGCGCGGCGCTTCGACGATTTGTCGGACGCTTTTGCTTATGCGGTGCGGGTGGCCCTTCGTAGCGAGGAGGCAGAGCTCCGCGTTGCCTTGCACCCACCGGCCCAGACCAGCGAACACCCCCCCCCGTTTGGGATTCTGCTTCACCCAGCAGAAGGCGCAGGTCTTATACTTGAAGCCCCACGCGCGGATCGTGTCGAGCGCTTCCTGCAGTTTCGGCATTGTCGCCCACATGAACAGGATGCAGTCCTTCGCGGTGATTTCCTTGAGGGGCAGGGCGTTTATTTCGTCCTGCGTCATTGTGTCGTAGGGCATGGCGCCCATCTTTGCATTGCCGCCGAGCGTGTCGTTGTACGACCACGGAGGGTCGGCGTAGATTATTTCGTATTTTTTCTTCGGGAACGGGATCATGTCGTTTCTCCTTGTTGTGGTTGTATTTGCGGGACTTCATTTCCCCAGCAGTCCCAGCCGGGCGTGGTTTCTCTGGCGAACAACTCGATCCTCGGAAGGTCCCCGAACAGTTCAACGATGCGGTCGCGGGTTTCCGCCGGCTTTTTGCTGTGCCGTTCTATGTGGCTTATAATCACGGACGAGACGGATCTGGACTTGCGTTCCAGAACTCGGCCGCGGGTGGCAAGCAGACAGATCTCCGCGTTTGACCGGGTATAGTAGCCCATGCCTTTGAAAATTCCGTCGCTGTTCTTGTTTTGCTTCACCCAGCAGAAGGCGATCGTCTTATACTCGAAGCCCCACGCTTCGATCAGCTCAAGCGCTTCCCGGAGCATCGGGAACGTGGCCCACATAAACAGCGCGCAGCCGTCTCCGGCGGTGATAGAGTTCACCGGCATCTGTTTGAGGTCGTCGAGCGTCATGCAGCTGTAGTGCTTGTCGGCGCTGCGTTCTTTTCCTTTTTCCGACCAAACGCGGAACGCCCACGGCGGGTCGGCATAGATGACGTTGTACTTTTTGGCCGGGAAGGGGATCACGTTGCGCCTCCTTCCGGGCTCGGGCTTGCGATCCCGTAGAGGAGTTTCAGAACGCCGGCAACGCAGGGGATCCTGTACTGCGCAACATCGGCCTCTTTGACGTACTGTCGGCCGTATATTGCCTTCATGTTCTCCCAGACGTTCCACGGGACCCTGTAGAAGTTCTGGACGCCGAAGCAGAGGAGAACGAAGCAGAGCGCCCCGAGCTTCTCATGTTCGCGCAGGTCGTCCATCTGTTTGTCCGTCAACCGTGAGCGCTCGAAGCGGTCCGTGTCGGTTTGCTTTGCCTCGAAGCGTACCGCGCGGCCGCCTTGCATTGTCCCGCAAAAGTCGACCTGCGCCTTCTTTGTGTAGCAGGCGAGGAACTGGCCTTTCTTGTTCGGTTTTTGCAGCGGTTTCATGGGTTCCGGCGTTTTGTCTGCCTTCAGGATCCCGCGAGCTTCGTGCCAGTCAAGCGACGAGGCAATGATCTCCTCAAACATTTCACCCGCTTCTCTGGAACGCTGGCCGCGCGTCATACGCTTGTATTCTTCGAGCGTCATGTTCATTTTTTGCCCCCTTCGGAGACAAGTGCGGCGCTCCTGATTTTTTGGACGATCGGCGCGAAGGCGTTCGCGATTATATCGACCAGCGGCGAGAACGTCGAGACGAGGATGTCCTTGTATGCTGCGCGGGCTGCTTCGTTCACTGCCGGCGCGGTTCCGGTTTTGAGCTCTCCGTCATAGACGCGGATGCCGTTCCGGACTGCCGTCGCGATTTCTGCCTGCATCCCTTTGCTGGGTTTATCGAGCCCGAACACCCAGATCTCCGAACAGAGAAGGAGGAGCTGCTTGCCTGCTTCCAGACCCGCCGCCCGTTCCTTTTTGTCGTTGTCGTCGGCCCAGCGCGTGAAGTAGACGTGCGGGGCGATCGGTATGTAGCCGGCAGCGAAGGCGGCGGCGCAGTGCTCGAGCGCGTCCTTCGTGTTCTTTTCTACGTCGCCCCGGTAGGGCGAACAGATATAAACGAGTTTTTTGTTCTTCATGGTTGTCTCCTTATTTGCTCCGCCAGCTGTTGCCGGTTGTTACGATCGCCGCACACATTTCGCGGAGACGGTCGATGGTCGCGTCCGCAGTTGTGTCGTCGTTTGTCTCTTTCGGTGTGAGGCGGCGGAGCAGTTCCGCCTCCGAGTAGTTCGTTGTGATTATGGTCGGCATGAGTGCCTCGTAGCGGGCGTTGATGATCGCGTAGATTCGCGAGATCGCCCACTCGGTCGCTTGTTCTTTTCCGAGGTCGTCGACTATGAGAAGTGAGACGTCGGTGTATGCGTCCAGAATGTCGGCCGCGTCGTACCCACCGCCGAAGCGCTGGCGCGTGTTTGTGTAGGTGGACTTGATTCGCTCGAGCAGGTCGATCATCGTCATACAGATAACGGGGATCCCTTGGTTCATGAGCTTGTTCGCGATCGCCGCGACGAGGTGGGTCTTGCCCGTTCCTTTCGGGCCCGTTATGAACAGCCCGTTCCTGCCGGGGTTCGGGTGCTCTTTCGTCGGGAGCTTTTCCCTGAAGGTGTCCGCGTACTTTTGGCAGAGGAGGGCGGCTTTTTGGTTTTCGTCCGTGAGCTCGAACGTCTCGAAGGTTCTCAGACGGAAGCGGGCGCCGATTCCGCTCTGGCCGACGATCTTCCTGACGCGCTCCTGTAGTTGGCGGTTGCGTTCAGCTTCTTCCTTGCGTTTTTTTTCGGCGAGGCGTTCAGCTTCTTCACGCTTCTCTTTTTCGATTGCCTTCTCGCAGGTGCATCTCTCGGCGCCGATCCAGTGGATCGTCGTCCCGAGCTCGAAGCCGTGAGCGTAGAGGGTGCGCCCGCAAAATTCGCACTTAACGGGCGGAGGCGGCGGGGCGGCCTTCGGGTATCTTTTGAGGCGTTCGGTTTCGTCTCCGAAGATCTCGTAGGGCTTACTCTGCCGCGTGGAAGCCTGTGACTGCGGGTTCTGCTTTTTTGCTTCGTCCATTTGCGGATGCACCTCCTTCGGGTTTTATTTCAAGCGGCTCATCTTCCCAGCGCTTCTGGTTGAGCCATGTCAGCGGGTTCGGTATGTAGAGCCCGTTCTCTTTCGTCCATTGTGGCGACTGCTTCTGGGTCCTGAGCGCTGTCATGATTTTCTCAAACAGCTCGGGCTTCGGTTTCAAACGCTTCCAGACGTCGGAGCATTTTGCTTTCCCGACCTTTTTCGGGTATTCCGCCCAGAACTCCGCGAACGTCTCCGCAGCCGTCGCAGACGGGGCGGGGTTGGTTTGGTTAGGTACGGTATGTTCGGTAATGTTGGTTGTGTTTGGTTGGTTAGGTATGGTTGGTTGGTTATGTACGTTCGGAAGCCGTGCGCGTTCCGTTGGAGTTCCGTCGGAAGTCTGCGGAAGTTCGCCCGCGCGGCGCGCTTCTGCCGCTGCCGTGCGTTTTCTCTCTCGGTCTTTCGCGCGTTTTTCGAGCAGTTTGCCGGCGTATTCATCCCAGTCGTGGAGCATGAGCCCCGCGTCTGTTTTGTCGATATATCCGCTGTCGATTAAAGCGTCGAGAAGCCGCTGAGGATCGCCGTCATATACAGCCGCGTCCGCTATGTCGACGGCCTCGTAACGGTCGAGACTTCCGTCCTGTGCGTAGTTGAGCGCCCACCACCAGATGAAGTGAAGGTACCCGACCGCAGTCGGAAGTTGAACATCAAGCAGCCGCGCCAGCTTCTTTGTTTTCGGGTGCTGTCCCAGCTCCTGATGGCTTTCGATCCATGCCATGTTTTTGCCTCCTTTTTCTCGTTAGAACGGGAGATCGCTGTCGTCGTCAAACGGCTGCAAGTGCGGCGTCTCCGGCGGTGCGTTGTCCTCGTTGGGTTGTTGGTTTCCGCCCGTGTCGGACGGTCTGCTGTCTGTCAGATACACGCTCTGAACGCGAAGCTCGTGAGCTTTGCGCTCGTTCCCTTGGGCGTCAGTATATTTGCGATTTTTGGGTCTGCCCTCGACGATAATGAGGCGGCCCTTCTTGCAGTTTCGCGCTATAAACTCCGCCGTCCCGCGCCATGCGACGCACTCGACGAAGTCGGTCTCGCGTTCTCCGTCGCGGTTTGCGAAGTCCTCCTGTGAAGCGAGAGAGAAGGAGCAGACGCTCGTCCCGTTCGCTGTGGTTCTGAGTTCGGGGTCTGCCGTCAGGCGTCCCTCAGTGATTTGTTTATTGAGCATGTCGTTTTACCTCCCGACCGGTTGACGGTTGTCGTCGTAGTATTTGCAGACGGCGTCGTATTCCTCGCGCGTCATGGTGTTGAGTTCCTTCTTGCCGTAGCGCTCGAGAACGTACTCGGCGACCTGCTCCTTCGTGCATCCCGCCGCCTCGGCTTTCTTGTAAAGTCGGTTGATTTGCGGATCGGAGAGCGGGCGAGGTTCCTGTTTTTCGGTCTGAGCGCCTGTCTGCGGCCTGTTTGCCTCGTTCTGGCCCGCGGCGGGTATTTCCCCGGCGTCGCCGCTTGCGTCATTCTGGGCGATTTGCGGGGCGTTGAAGCGGCAAGCGAAGAAGCTGACGAGGCAGTTCCGAAGGGCCGCCGCCCGGGCGTCCTTGACGTTCTTTGTGCTGGTTCCGACGGCGTGGAGGTGGGTGAGCTCGTAGTCGTCGGGGGTTTCAATGTTTCGGAGTTCAACGAGGAGCTCCGCCTCGTACACCCAGAGCGTCTGGTTTGACTTCGTCAGGTTGTACGTCCTGCAGTAAAGCGAGGAGCCGTTTGCGTCGTGCTGCGCTGCGGTTTCCGAGACAATTCTCCAGTCGATGCCGTAGGTGTTCAGGTACGACAGCAGCGTCGCAGCCGCGTCCGCTGGTGTTATTTCCTCAACAGTTACCTCTGCCGGCTTGATTCCCGCAACGGGATCCTCGGCGATCGCCTTCTTGATTTCTTCCGCGGCCGCTTCCGTGAGGGGGATGCAGACGTGCGATAACGGGGCTGCGAGCCTTTTGATCTCGAGGATCTTCTCTGTCAGCGTTTGCGTTTTCTTGGGTTTGCGCTGCTTAGAGCCCGTGTTTTGCGTTTTCTGGGCCTTTCCCGTCGTGGCGTTCGTTCCCCCGTCCGTCGGCGTCTTGACCGTTTGTGTGCCGTTTTTCGGCGTATTTTGGGCGGATGCGCTCATTGTCTCGACCTCCCTCTGTAAATTTCGATGACTTCGGTGCTCGGGAAGGTGATTTTGATGAAGTTGTCGTCCGCTTCGAGGGTTGCCTCGCCGGGACCGATAACAACGACGCCGCTCGTGCCGTTGAGCTTGTCAACCGTCGGGGCGAGCTCGAGGGGGAGCAGGATGAAGCGGTTCGTCTCGACGTCGAACTTCTGGCCGTTGTTCGCTATGTAGGGACCGTGAATTATCGAGGAGCCGATGAACGTCGCGGCGACCTCGTGGCCTGTGCCTTTGTCCTTAATCTTCCCGCCGCCCGTGTGGACGATCTGGGCGATGTCGTTCTTCAGTCTGTCGGGTGCGATCCGTTTCGCGTCTCCGATATAGAATCCGACGGCGCTCTTGATGGTTTCCTTGATTTTTTGCATTTTGTGTTTGCCTCCTTTTGGCTTTTAATTTTTGAGATTTTTGAGTTTTTTCTTTGCCTGCCATTCCGCGAACTCTCTTTGGATCTTCGGATCCTCGAAGGCGGTGCGGGTGGCTCTGAGAAGCGCGGCGCCCAGACGTTCGCGGTCGTGCTGTGGGATTTTCTCTGCGATCACTTTTGGTCCATTCATTCGCGCCTCCTTTTGTTGATTAGAGCCGCCGCCCGTCGCGCGATCCTGTTCGCGTACTTTTTCCGCGTCCGGCGCTTCTTTGCGTGAAGCATGAGGTGCAGCTCTTTTTTGGTTGCTTGGGTTCTGATGGTTTCCTCGATCCCGCGGGCGATTTTAAGCATGCCCTCGGCGATCTTCTTGACTGTTACGGCCACCCGGGCGAGCGCTTTGCTTGCCGCTTCGATCTGCTCGAAGGTGGCGCCATGTTTGTTTGCGATTTCGGCGAGCTTTTCCGCCGCGTCTGGCGTGGCTTCCGGGTATCGTTCGATGATTTCCTGCTTCGTGATCATGTTGCTGTTTTGTCTCCTTGGTGGCGTTTAAGCAACATTGTCCGCAAAAAAAAGAACTATGTCGAAGTCGAAGGTTTTGCAGATCGTTCTGATTTCCGACAGGTAGAAGTCGGAGGAGCCGTTGATCTTCTGCGAGAGGGTCGCCTCTGTTACTTCGATGGCGGCCGCGACGTCGCGCAGGGTGAGACCCTTGCCGGCCATGGCGAGCTTGAACGCCTTATAGGGAACGTGGCGCTGCTTTGCGTTTTCGGTTTTCTTTGACATGTTTTTGCCTCCTTTTTTTAATTTCCAGCCTTACGCCATGCGGCTTCTCGGCGTGATTTTTCTGCCAGTGCTTCGGCCTCATCTGTCTCTGCTAAAAATACCGTATAGGGAGCGCTGAGGCCCGTGATCGCTGCCTGTAAAAGATCCGTGATGTCGTCCCTGAACTCTCCGGACGCGGCGACGTATTTCTCGCGGGCGTCCCAGAGGTCGAGAAGCCTCTCGCGTTCTTTTGCTGTGATCATGTCCCAGCCGTAGGCGGTGTCTATTTCTCCGCGGCTGCTGTAGACGTCGAGATCTTTGAACGCCAGCGCCATGTCGGCAGCTTCCTTTTTGCTTCTGGCGTTGATTTTCTTCTTTTTGTAGCGGAGGATGGCGTCGCTGATTACGGCGCCCGCCTCCGAGATGTTTTTGCGGATCTGTTTTGCTTTTTCAATGTTTTCGGGAAGGTCGTCCCAGTTGTACGTCTCGGGGTTTATCATTTGTCGCTGCCTCCTTTGTATTCGTGGACGAGTGTCCTGAAATGGAAGCAGACGATGTTGTAGCCGCCGGCGCCGATCGTTTCAACCTTTGCGCGGCCCTCGGTTCCGGAGATGATTCCGTTGATGTCGCCCTTGCCGCCGATTCTCAAGTCTGCCGCGTCCGTGATCGTTCCGACGACGCGGGTGATCCTGCTGACTATGTCGACGAGCTTCGCCTTTTTTTCTTCCTCGATAACCTTCTCCAGCCATGCCTGACGCTCCTGCACGTCGCGGATGTCTTTCATCCTGAAGATTATGCTGTCGCCGGACTTGTTGAGCTTTTCGCGGATGGTTTCATAGTCGAGCCCGTTTTCCTTGAGGAGTTTGTCGACCGGTCCGGAGGGGTAGAGGTTCAGAAGGTCGCCGTCGCTTGGTTCTTCGCCTTTGTGGTACTGGTTGTGTATGTTGCGCGAGCGTTCGTATTCCGGCAGCGTTTTCCACGCTTCCAGCCGAACGGCGCGGGCCTTCGCTCTCAGGTCCTTCTCGTAGTCGCAGAACTCCGCGAAGCGGTTCGTGTAGTATGTGATCGCGCGGGCCTTCCATTGTTCGAGGAAGTCTTTGATGACTTGCGGGGCGTTGGCTTCAATGAAGGCATCGCGGCTTATGTATTCGCCGAGCTTTTCCTCCCAGTTTTTGAGGACCTTCTCGGCGTCGCGGAGCTTTTCCTGTGCGCTTTTGATGTCGTCGCGCTTGATCTCAATATCGAAGGCAGGGGCGCCTTTTGCGATCAGTCTGTCAAGTGCGGCGAGGTGCTTCTGGATCACTGCCTGCCGTTTTTGGACGGCGGTCGTCGCGTTGATTACTTTCAGCTCGAGTTCTTTCCTTGTCATGGTTTGCCTCCTTAGTAATGGTAGGTGCATCTGTAGCTCAGCCCGCATAAGTCCCAGAGAAGCTGCGCGAGCAGTTCCATCTCTGCGTGAAGTCGGTGCGACTTGGCCGTTCCTTCGTGGCCTCCGTTCTTTTCGCATTCCGCGTTGTATGCGGCGACGGTGTCGTCGAACTTGATCTTGAGCTTGCGCTCTTGGATGCCTGTCAGGCAGCCCAGAGGATCGCCTTCCTTTAGCTCGATGCTGTAGACGTTGATCGCGTCCTCATCGTTGTCGATCGGTTCTGCATTGACGAGGACGTCGACGTCTCTCATCTTTGCGGTGAATTGATAGTTCCCGACGTGGCGGGCGGTTCCTTTGTCTAAGCCGAGGACTCTCTCGAGCTCGGCGGTGTCGTTCGTTATTTTCATTTTGACCTCCTTATATGCACGGCGCGTACTTCGGTTCGTCTAAATTTGCGATGAAGTCGTGGATCGTTTTCTCTCCGCTCTCGAGTTGCTCGAAGCACTTGCGCGCCTCTGCTGTTGTCTTGAAGCGGAAGGCGAGGCGGAACGTCTCGCCCGGTGCGGGGTAGTGGAACTTGTTGCCGGGGATCGGCTGCTTTGCTTTCGGGTACGTTGCGACCGTGTCGGCTGGAGCATGGAACGAGTAGTTCATGCTCCAGTCCTCGATCTGGATCCCGACGCCTTCAGGGGTGATAGATCTCTGCAATACTTTCACGGGGCGCCTCCTGATTACCTGTACAGGCGCAGGTTTCCGTCCTGCATTTCATACGACCAGCCGCAGACATTGAAGCGGATGTAGTTCCAGTCGGTCGCGTCGTAGAGCGGGTCGCGCTTGAGCTCGCCGACCTTCCTGAGCGCGTTGTGGCGGTTTACCTCGTAGACGTCGACGGTGTGAACGATTTCGATCTTGTCAATATCGAAGCCGAACTCGTTGCGGATGAGTTCCGCCGCTTCCTCGTCGCTGAGGTGTTTCACGCTGCAGGTCGTCGCGAGCTTCTGGTATTCTTCCTCGGAGACGTTCCTGACGTCGGCGTAGGGGCGCCACTCCTGTTCGCGTTCGAGTTTTGCGGTGGTGTCCGCGAGCTGCGCTTCGAGCTTCTTGATCTTTTCTGCCGTTTCTGTGAGTGCCTGTTCTCTGGCGAAGATCGCAGCGCGATCTCTGAGTGAGCATGCCGCGTCGTTGTTTATGTTATACTCTGCGACGCCGAACACTCCATCGAAGGCGGTGCCGATGTAGCTATCGGGGCCGAGAGCCTCGACGATCTTCTTGATTTGTTCGAGCGCCTTGCGCTCCTGTTCTCTCGTTGCTATTGCTGCCATGATTCTGTCCTCCTTTTTATTAAACTACGGCGTGAATTTTGCCGTCCTCTGTCTGGTAAACACTGACGACGAAGGGGTTCGCGTCGCTTTCCGTGTAGTCCCCGTCGACCGCGTAGCCGATATGGATGCGGAGGTCCGTCCAGTTGTCGCCGGTTCCGGATCCTTCCCAGAGCTCGACCGTTCTGAGGTCGCCCTTCTTTGCCTTGTTGAATACTGCCATCGCTTTGTTGATCGCTTGGGATGCTTTCATGTTTCATTCTCCTTGTTGATAACTTGGTGGCGCTTTGTTGGCGCTTACGATTACAAGTATACTCAAAAAAACGGCTTTGTCAACGGTTTTTTATAAATTTCTTTCGATTTTTCCCTGTTTTGTATTGATTTTTCCCAGATTTTCGACTATAATCATTTTCGGAGGTACAAAAAGATGAAACGGAAGCCTGACAAAAACAGCAAGTTTGCGGAGCGGTTGAGGGGCCTCAGACGGGAGCGTTGCCTCTCGATGGACGCCCTTTGTGAAAAATTCAACGAGGGGCAGACGACGATCCGGCTGTGTAAAAGCACGGTGTCCCGGTATGAACAGGGAACTCAGGAGCCCATGCTTTCGACTGTTGCGGCGCTGGCTGATTTCTTCCACGTCTCGCCCGTCTACTTGATCGGCGACAGCAACGACAGAAGCTGTACCGCCTCAAATATTCAGAACTCAGCCGTCGTACAGGGGAATCACGCAACGACGCTGATCGTCCGGAACGGCGGCGTCCATGAGCGTGAGCTTGACGAGTCCGAGGTTGAGCTTCTCAGGATCCTCGACTTCCTCGATGTTAAGGGACGGACCGCCCTCATGTCTTACGCCTTCGAGCTTGAAGAAAAACAGAAGCAACGCGCGGAGAATTAAAATGCCGAAAAATAGAAAAACGGCCCCCGAGGGCGGAAGCCTCTCGGAAGCCGTAAAAAATAGAGATGCAGGGCGCGGACCGTTCTGCGCTTTGTGGGGTGCGCTATGATGCGGGCCGCGTTTTATGGACGTTATTCCAGCCATGCCCAGAAGGACACTTCCATTGAGCAGCAGCTCAGGGAGTGCCGCGAGTGGGCGCGCAGGAACGACGTGCAGATCGTCGCCGAGTATGCAGACCGCGCCCTGACGGGAACGACTGACAAGCGCGAGCAGTTCCAGAAAATGATCCGCGACAGCGCGAAGGGCAAGTGGCAGATCGTTCTCTGTTATAAGGTCGACCGCTTCGCCCGTAACCGTTACGACAGCGCGACCTATAAAGCCCGCCTGAAGAAGAACGGCGTCCGCGTCGTCTACGCGAAGGAGTCGATCCCTGACGGCCCCGAGGGCATCCTCCTTGAGTCTGTTCTGGAAGGTTCCGCCGAGTATTACAGCGCGAACTTGTCGCAGAACATTCGGCGCGGACTGCGTGAGAACGCGCTCGAGTGTAAAGTGAACAACGGCGCGATGCCTCTCGGACTTATGAAGGGACCCGACGGCAAGTTTGCCATCGAGCCCGCGGGTGCGGCCATTGTGCGCGATATTTTTCAGATGTACGCCGACGGGATGAACACAATACAGATAAACGCAGCACTGAACGCGCGGGGCGTTAGGACCAGCACCGGCGCGCGCTGGAATAAAAACAGCCTGCACCGCCTTCTTCGCAACGAGAAGTACATCGGCGTCTATACTTACGCCGACGTCAGGATCGAGGGCGGTGTGCCGGCAATATTGTCGAAGGAGTTATTTGAAGAAGTGCAAGAACGCATAAAGAAAGTTGCAAAAGCTCCCGCCGCGAACAGGACGGACGTCGACTTTGTTCTGACCGGCAAGCTGTTCTGCGGCCATTGCGGCAGCTCAATGGTCGGCGAAAGCGGAACGGGCAAAAGCGGCAAAAAATTCTATTATTACACCTGCGCAAAACGGAAGCGCGAGCGCGGGTGCATGAAGAAGCCAGTCAAGAAGGACTGGATCGAGGAGCAGATCGTTCGGCTCCTTCAGGGGCGCATCCTGAACGACGACGTCATCCGTGTCATTGTGGACGCGGCGCTCGACCTTCAGGAACGCGAGAAGGACGACAGCGTTCTCCGCGGCTTCGAGGCAGAGCTCTCCGATGTCAAGCGCGCGATCGCGAATATAATCACCGCCATCGAGCAAGGAATAATCACGCCCAGCACGAAGGCCCGCCTCGACGAACTTGAGGGGCGGCGGGTTGACTTGGAGAACGCGATTGAGGACGAAAAGTGCCAGCAGCCGCAGCTGACGCGCGAGCAGTTGACGTTCTGGCTCGAACGCTTCCGCGACGGGGATCCCGCGGATCCGAAGTTCAGGGAGACGTTCATCGACGTCTTTGTCTCGGCGGTCTACCTGTACGACGACCACTTCAGAGCGGTCTGCAATTTTACCGAGGACGGCGCCGCGATCACTTACGACTTTGTCAACGATTCGGCAAGCTGGGCGGACGCGGGCGAGGTGTTCGACTTTGACGCCCCGAAGTCCACCAATAGCAACCTAAAACGAACCGCTTTTTAGTAGTAGAGTTTAGGTTGCTTTTTCTTTTAATTGTGTTGTCAATTTAATCTTAGTATGATATATTTAATATAATTAAATTTCAAGAGTTTGAGGAAATTAAAGCAAAAAAGAATGATGAAATTATTTTAAATCATATTGCATTATTCAAAGAATTTAATCAAGACACAACTCTTAATTTGAATAAATTATTTAAAGAAACTATCATAAACATATTAGAATAATGTATTCGGTTAGGTTGCTATTTTTGTATTGACAATTAATAGGTTTTTATTTGTAACAGTGGAATAAATATTATGAAACAAATCTTATTCAATAGTTTAAATAATGAAGAAGTTTTTTCTGTATTGATAAAATGGAAAAACAATTTATATTATACAGGCTATTATTACGATGAAGATGGTAATGATTATTTGTTCAATGATTTGGAAAATATTAAATGCTTTAAAACTTTTGACGAGCTTGTAAGTTTTTGCGGCCAAAATAATTTACTATTGAATAAAGATGTAAGCAAATATGATTTTGACATAATGCTGACAAATCCGATTGATTATAGTGATGCATTAAATAAGTGGAATATTCTTAATACCATTTCATTAAACTTAAATATTGTTTTTGAGGGTAATGAAAATAAGTACACAGAGGTTTATAACTATTTATTTTCGTGTAATTTTGCAATAGAACAATTACCTCCTCTATATAAAATCCCGAATAAATATTTTAAGTTAATTATCAGCGTGTTTAACAAGCAAAACGAGGTATTAGATAAACTCCTATATTCTAACGATAATATATAATTCCTTTCACATTGCTACTACTCCACCACATAATGACTGATAAGAGCCGCTGTCTTGTCAGTCATTTTTGTTTATGCTTTTTACGCAATCATTTACAGTTAATCAAAACTATCTGTATTAGCCGCTTGCGTAAATTTCTTATTTATGCTACAATTGCGTTACAAAATATAAGGGAGTAAATATGATAAAAACACTTAATTTGATTAAGGACAACTGTCCGCAAAATCATCCTTGCCCCGCCGTTAAAGTGTGCCCCGTCGGCGCACTGTCGCAAAACGGATTCAATGCACCCACAATAAATCATGATAAATGCATAAGATGCGGTAAATGTTCAACTTTCTGCCCCAAGAAAGCGCTCGTTCTGAAATAATACTTTCGCATAAATAACAAGTCCGCAAAAGCTTTTTGCTGATTCGGTTACGGAATTGCCCTCAGAACCGGCAGAAAAACCCGACCGTCACAACGCGTTTGCGATAGTGCCGGAGATAACTTCAAAAGAAAACCCCTTAAAACAGCCAAAAAACTCCTTAAACAGCTGAAAAACAAAATTTTTACGCCTGCGGCGGCGCCTGAAAATATATAGCAACCCAAATTTTTACAGTCATAAACCCCGCCCCTCCGCCCATACTACTTACAGACGGTAGGTTTTTTAAAACCCAAAAGTCTTTTTACAAGGAGAGAAAGGTGGAAAAGTTTATCATCGGTCTTGCCGCAGGTATGGCAGGCGGCGCGTTGCTCGTTGCCAATAACTGCAAGCTTTTAAATCTTGTCAAGAAAAATCAGGAAGACATTATGAAGAAAGCGGAGCAGTATATTGACAGCAAGCTCGAAGCACTTGAAAACGCAGGCGAACAGTCTGCATCACAGTCCGAGTAATTCGGAAGAACATTGCCGCGGCGCGTCCGCGGCAATTTACTTTATAAAACCGCTTTTAAATATGTCAAACGGCTTGAAAAACCGCTGCCGCCGTGTTATAATAAGCGTATGGAAAGATACGTCGCTTTCGACATAGGCGATAAAAGAATAGGCGTTGCCATATCCGACCCGTTCAACACCTACGCTCTGCCCTCCGAAACGTATTTTCGGCAGGGCTTTGAAAAGGACGTTACCGCCCTTGCACAAATTGCAAAGCAAAAGGGCGCAACGGCAATAATTTGCGGACTGCCCGTCAATTTCGACGGTTCGGAAGCATTGCAGACTTCAAAAACGCAGAAGTTTATACAGGCGTTAAAGGCGCAGACGTCAATCCCCGTAATTTGCGAGGACGAGCGGTTCACCACAAAAATGGCGCACGAAACGCTGATAAGCGAGGGAATGAGGCGCGAAAAACGCAAAATGTACGTTGACGCGCTTGCCGCCGCTAATATTTTAGACGGGTATCTTGCTAAAATCAACAAAAAAGGAGTTTAACCGTGAACGAAGAAAAACTTAACGAAAACGAAGTAACGGACGAGGACGCAAGCGAAATTATAGAGCTTATCGACGACGACGGAAACAATTTGAAATTCAAAATTTTGGACGTTATCAAGTACAAGGGCGAAAAATACGCGTTTTTGCTTGCCGCCGAGCCCGACGACGAGTTTACCGAAAACGACGTAGTTATTTTCCGTCTTAACGAAATGGAAGAAGTTTTAGAGCCCATCGAGGACGACAATCTTTTGACCGAGGTTTTCGAGTACTATATGAACGAGGAAGACGGCGACGAAACAGAAGAATTAAACTGACTTATTGTTAAAACATAAGCCCCTCCGACGCGCATTTTCTGCGCGTCGGAGGGGTATTTTATTTACAGTATAATTTAGCGATTATGTAGTTTACAAGCCTTACCGAAAAAATTCTCGATAAAAACACTTCAAGTTTGGAAATACCGCCCACCGAAACCCTTAACGGCGGGTTTTTGCGTTTTGCAACCTGATATATCACCTTTGCAACCGCCTCGGGGCTTTTTCCGCGCTGTTCGTCGCGCGCCATTTTTTCAACCGACCTCCGCGCCCGCTCGTTTGCGCCCTCGCACACCCTTGCGGAGGTAAAGCCCGTTTTTGTGTCGTTGGGAAGCACCGCGCACACCTGTATATTATACGGCTTTAATTCGTTTGCTATCGCGCGCGAAAACACCTCTACCCCCGCCTTTGTCGCCGAATACATCGCCTGATACGGCAGAGGCATAATTCCGCCCACGGACGAAATATTGATTATTTTTCCGCCCTCCGGATTGACGCGCGAACCGCCTTTTTCGCAGTTACCCCGCATATATGGCACGGTTTTAGAGCAAAGCACACACAAAGCGGTTAAATTCACCGCAACTATTTTTTCTATATTTTCGGGCGAAGCTTCTTCAATCGCGCCCGCAATTCCCATACCCGCGTTGTTTACAAGCACGTCGATATGCCCCTCGCGCGCGTAAATTTCATTTAAAACGCCGTCGATAGCGGAATAATCGCATACGTCCGCGGAAAAACACATAAAATCCGTACCATCATAAGGCTTTCTTGCAATGCCGTAAACCTTATAGCCTTTTGATAAAAACAGCCTTGCGCACGCAAGTCCTATACCGCTTGTCGCACCCGTTATAACCGCAATTTTTTGCATAATAAATACCGTTACCCCCGTAATATGCCGTACTTTTATACGTTTGCCTCGGTTTTCCGCCGACTATTATATAACTTAATATTGCGGTTTGTCAACAAACAAAAGCGGTGCGGACTTTATAAAAAAGTCCGCACCGCTTTAATATATGTCAATGCGCGTCAGCCCTGCATATTTTTAATTTGCAGACGCAGCAGCGCGTTTTCGTCCGTCAGCCGTTTAAGCAGTTTTGTAAGCTTTTTGTTTTCTTCCTTCAAAGACGCGGCAAGCCTGTCGTAAAGTCCGTTAATCTCTTCCTCTATGCGCTCCCTAGCCTCGTCGCTGCCGCTTTTCAGTCCGCACTCGCGCATAAGCCTTTCTATCCTTTCAGGCTGTTTAGCCGCAATGTTGCGGTATTTATTCTGATAGCGCAGCATAAGCTTGTCGTCGCCGTTCGAAAGGTTAAGCACCGCCCTGCGCACGGACACGCCCCTGCTTTTCTGTATTAAAATTTCTCTTAAAATTTTGTCGGTTTCCACTTCGGAAAACGGTATTATTTTGCCCGCTTTAAGCTCGGTTCCCTGCAACATTTCGCGCACGCGGCAATCTCCCGTACTGCGCAAAAGCGCGTAGTAATAATTTCTTACGCTGCCCTTTGCCCTGCCTGTTTTTTTTGCGTACGAGGCAAACAAGCCGGAAAGCGATTTACCGCTTCTTTTGCCCGCGCTTACGTATTCCACAAGGCTTTTGGCCTCTTCTTCGGTATAGCCGTTTATTTTGTTCATAATTATGTCCTCCGCCTTATTTTTTGACATAATTTTAAGAGTTAATACATTAAATAATAAAAAGATTAATTTGCAATAAGGAAAAACAATGAGAATATATTTTTTGTCGTACAAGCCCGCCATATTAAAGCTGAACGGTCTGTACGTAGGCGGAATTGATTTATTTGAACGGCATATCGAAATCGACCTTGCCGACAGCGTGCTTGCGGAAATAGTGCCGGGCGAAAATTTACAGCCCGTCAACTTTTTCATAGACGAAAAACTGCTGTTTTGCCCGCCGCAGTTTATGGACGTTTATTTAATGGAAAACGAAGCGCTTTTATATATCCGAGAATACGGCTGTAAGGACGCGAGAATTTCGCTAATCGCCCAGACGCGCTTTTGCGGAAACCTTGTAACTGTGTTTTCGCAAAACGGCTGTAACCTGTCCGTAGAGGGCGCCGACTACTCGCTTCTGCCCCTTCCCGCTAAATTTACAAACGCGAAATTCGAAGAAAAAATGCTGAACGGCTACCCCGTTTTGGCTATTTGGGGCGGGAATATGCTTTGTTTACTGTCAAACGCGGGCAAAAGAATATTCTTCAACGAGGTTGAAAAAGCCGACTTCGGCGAACGGCTTGAAGTAACCGCGCCGTTTGAAACGTGCACCGCCGCAAAAGCCGTTTGCACTTATAGTTTCGACGGTGAAGCGCTTACGCTTACCGCAAGCAGAACGGTTGAAACACGCCCGCCCGAAAAAAACATACTGCATTTTGCGTTTTTCGAAAGCGTTTTGACGTGCGGAGATTTTGCGGAATATCTGGACGTAGAATTGAAGAAAAAAGCGAAGATTTTAAAAGATTACCTCGGCGAATTTATAGGCGTTACCGTGCCGACAGAAAAGTTTTACGCCGAGCACGGCGACGTACGCGCGGCGGGGCTGGTCTATCCCAAAGCGCAAAATCTGTTTGAAGTCAAATACTATGCGGTAGAGCTTACCGACGGCAAAGTCAGCAACGTTTTCCCCGTGGAATAAGCTATTTTTATAATCCCCCCGCTTTAATGCAGTCATTTTGAACCGTCCTATGCAGTCATACTGAACACTATTCTGTCATTAAGAACGGTCTTTTTGTCATTCCGAGCGCAGTCGAGGAATCTGATTGTCCTAAGCGTACCGCTTTAAAGTATGTTGTAAACCACTTTGAGATGCTTCCGCAAGCGTCAGCATGACATGTTTCAACATGCTGTAAGCGTCAGCATAACGCGTTTTAACGTTAGTAAACCCCCGACACAAAATGTTTCAACAATAAATCGGGGCGGAGCGCTTAAAAGCGCTCCGCCCCTTATTAAACTTTTTTACAATTTTATCAGCGCGAGCGTGAACCTCCGCCGCCACCGCCGCCTCCGAAAGAACCTCCGCGGCCGCCACCGCCGCCCCCGAAAGAACTTCCGCCACCGCCGCCCGACGAACGGGGCGCACCCAGCATACTGCTGTAATACAAGGTTCTTCTTAAACTGCGCATATCTATGTTGTCCTCCAACACCTTGGGCATATTAATTTTTTCAAGCGCGGCAAACCTCTTTTCCACCTTGTCGCTGATGTCCATAATCATACACCAGGGCAAAATGTCCGAAAAATAGTTCGGATTCTCATCAAACAAAAGCTGAATTCTGGGCAGTTCCGCAGTAAGCAAAAACCGCTTGAAGCCTAAAATTCTGCCGTAAACTTTGTTGGCGTCCTCTGTTCTTCTGCCGATAAAAAACGGCAGTACAAACATGCAAACGACGTATATTACGGGGGCAATGTACAAAAGGAAAGCGTAATCGTACAGCGGCATAGCAAACAGCCATACGAATACGCCGTACGGCATCGCAAAAAACATTACAGGGAAAATAATCACCAACGGCGACAAAAGCGTACCGTCCTCTTTAACGCAGGAAACCCCCGCAAACGTTCCCGCCGCCATAAAAATAAAGAAAAACAGCGGCATAAAGGTTGAACCGATTATGCAGTTATAGGCAATAAGCGCCAACGTCGGCAACAGTCCCAAAAACGGTATAAGCTTGCGCGTTTTATTTACCGGCTTAATAATTTTTTCAAGCTTGACAGACCGTATAAGATTTTGCGTTGCATCGTAAAGCTTTTTCTTTTCACTCTCCCCGCTTATTCCGAACGAGGATGTCGAAAATTCCGCATTGCTTCCGCCTATGCCCGAAAACAGCGTATTGAAATATTCGCGTTCGGCGTTATTGTCAAAATATTTTTTACCCGAAAGCGAAACAATTTCGGCAACGTCGTCGCTGTAACTTACGTTTTCGGGAAGCACATAATCTTTATCGTATTCGGTGTTTCTGCGCAAAATAAGGTTGCTTCCCGCCGCCTTCGATATGGTTATCAGCCCCATATCCGCCCACTTTAAAATCAGCGCGGCGGCATCCTTAGATTTTACCGCTTTGTGCCAGATTGCCGAAAAATGCATTACCGAAAGGTCTTCGGGCGGGTAAAACTCCACAGTTTCCACGGGCTTTTGCGGCAGATTTTTTACGAATAAAACCGCAACCGCAATAACGGCGGCAACCGCAGCCGCAACAAACGCCCAATAATACCAAAACAGCGTAACACCGCCCGTAAACGTGCCTTTTGGCAGAATAACCTGCAAGGTCAGTCCGCGCGCCCGCATTTCGGTTTCGATTTCTACCGCATTACCGTTCACTGCAAACTTTTCGTGTCCTTCTATCGGCGTCCAAGGCTCAAACACGCCGCCTATTGCCGAGCGCGCCGTAACGTTCCCGCTTTCAAGCGTAACGTCCTCGGGAAAAGTAAGCTTTGCCGAAAACGCTTCCGTACGGTTCATTTCATAGCCGAAAATATCAAACGTCAAGTCGTCAAAGGCTTTCAAACGGTCGTCGCCCATATCATACTTGTATTTCAATACGAAGGTATACGGCTGATTGAATTTCAACTCCGAACCGTCCGCGTGCTTCATTTCAATAGAGAAAAAATCCGCATTATAAAAATCGTCGTTTTTCGGCAATATGTGCCAATCGCAGTCGTCACCGTCCAGCGTGGCGGAAATGTCGGAAATTTTAGCAAAATAATTTTTTCCGCTTATTTTTTTGCCGTTTACATAGCGCGTCGTCTTGCTCTGCCGCTGAATATCGCGTATAAGGCCTGTTTTACCCGTAACGGTCCACCGCGCAACCAAAGTTTCGGTTACGTCAAGCGTTTTATCCTTGTTTACGTTCGCCTCGAAGCGCACGCTGTCAAAGTAAAACACCTCCGGCGAATACGCCGAAGCGGTAAGCTGACTTCCCGTACTTACCGCGCAGTTATCTTTTCCCGCGTCCGCCGACGAGCCGAACAGACTTCCAAACGCGCCGAAAACCGCCGCCGAAAACAGCAGTACCGCGGCAATCAAAGCCGCAAAAGCGGATATCCTGCCTTTTTTGTTTTTAAACTTCATAATTCTCTCCGTTAATATTTCTATTTGCCGTAAAACGGCAAATAACCCCGTACGGGGTTATAATTTCATTTTTTGATTGTTAAAAAAACCGTCGTTCCGACCGAACAATTAACTCCCGTCCGTCATTTCGACTGAGCAATTAACTCCCGTCCGTCATTTCGACCGAGCGTAAGCGAGCGGAGAAATCCCAAAGTCCTATGCGGTATTACGCGGGGCGGTTGCGCTTATAAAATTCAGATTCTTCACTGCGTTCAGAATGACAGTAGGCAAACGCTCGAAATGACCGTAAAAAGTGCGCTCGGAATGACAAAACGCACGCAAGCTCAACCCTTTCCCGAAACGTATTTTTTCATCATCTCAAAAGACGCGTCGGAAATGCTGTGCTCCATTTCGCACGCGTCAGCGTCCGCGTCAAGCGCGTTCACTCCGTGCAAAATCAAAAAATCGCGTATAGTGCAGTGACGTTCGTAAATTTTTTCGGCGTAGTCCAAGCCCGAAGGCGTCAGAAACAAGTGCAAACCGTCGCACTCGACATACCCGCCGTCGGTAAGAATTTTCACCGCCTTCTGCACGGCGGGCTGTGAAACGCCAATCTTGCGCGCAACTTCAACCCTGTGCACAAACTCGCTCTCTTTTGAAAGCAGTAAAATACATTCAAGATAATCTTCTGCGGACTGGTTACGTTTCATATAATTATTATAATACAAATTAATTTTTGTGTCAATACATAAAATTTTAATAAAAGTCTTGACAACACACTGTCACCATTGTACAATAACAGCGTTGTAATGCGCGCTCTTACTATATCAAAATGCGCGCAAGCAAAAAAAAGGAGAATTTGAAAAAATGTTAAAAGCAAAAGACTTCAGAAAGCAGGCGTGGAACTCGCTTAGCGGAATTTGGGGTACGATGGTCATAATCAACTTAATTTTAATGTTGATTTCAGGCGTTGGCGCGGTCGTAGCGCTGATTATTACCGGTCCCCTCACTTTGGGTATGGCGCAGATTTATATGAGCGTTATCAGAAAGAACCGCAAACCCGAAATCGGGCAGATGTTCGACGGTTTCAGCAACTTTACCAACGCGTTTATATTGGCCATTCTCAACAGCATACTCATTTATCTGTGGACGTTACTGTTCATCATCCCCGGTATCGTTAAAACATATTCGTACAGCATGAGCTTCTACATACTTGCCGACAACCCCGATATGTCGCCCAACGATGCAAGAAAGAAATCAATGGAAATGATGAAAGGCAACAAATGGCGTCTGTTCTGCCTTGATTTCAGCTTTATCGGCTGGGAGCTTCTGTGCGTGCTTACCTTCGGTATCCTTTCGTTCTGGATTACCCCCTATAAAGAGACGGCTTATGCGGCGTTCTATCAGAACCTTTTGGTTGAGCAGGGACTTGTCGCGCCCGAAGCCCCCGAAGCGGACGGATACGCAGAAACGGCGGCAACCGATATTTAAGCTTTATGTGAACGGCTATCGCCTGTCTTTAATTAATGATTAAATTAATTTAAACCGCGGAGCGGGTTATCCCGCTCCGCGGCTATATTTTTTACTGTTTTTTGCACGCCGTTTACTGTCATTCCAAGCGTTTAGTTTATGTGTCATTCCGAGCGCAGTCGATGAATCTGATTTTCTTATGCGTATAGCCTTAACCTACGTTGTAAGCCACAATCAGATGCTTCCGCAAGCGTCAGCATGACACGTTTCAATTTTATAATTGAATTATAAATCATAATTATGATTATGTCAATCATTAAAATGATTTGAAGCTATAATAAATGCAATGATTGATTTCGGTGAAAAACTAAAAGAATTGCGGATAGAGCAAGGGTTAACGCAAAAACAGCTTGCCGAACAAATCGGCAGTGCGCAATCTGCAATATATTATTGGGAAAGTAATAAACAGGAACCTACTATCTCTGCATTAAAAAAGCTCTGTCAGTACTTCAATGTTTCAGCTGATTATTTATTGGGTTTGGAAGATTAAATTAAAAAAATAACCGCCCCGAACGGCTTTGCGCCGTTCGGGGCGGTATTTAATCAATTTTTGATTTTACAAACCGAAATTACTCAAGAACTGCGGTTGCGCCAGCTGCTTTAAGGTCAGCGAGAATCTTCTCTGCGTCTTCCTTAGCAACGTTTTCTTTAAGCACGCCGCCCTTTTCAACAGCGGTTTTAGCTTCAACAAGTCCAAGACCGGTGAAAGCGCGAACAACCTTGATTACGTCGATTTTCTTAGCGCCTGCGTCTTTAAGAACTACGTTGAATTCGGTCTTTTCTTCAGCCGCTGCCGCGGGAGCCGCGCCTGCTGCGGGAGCAGCCGCTACTGCTACGGGAGCAGCCGCGCTAACGCCGAATTTTTCTTCCAAAGCTTTTACAAGCTCGCTTGCTTCGATAAGAGTTAAACCTTCGATTTCGGTAATAATTTTATTGATATCTGCCATTTTTAAATAATCTCCTGATAATTTTTTATATTTTATAATTTAATTTTGCCTTTCGGCTTGATTTGCGCTTTAAGGTTGCGCCTCCCGCTTCGATTTATCAAATTTTATGCTGTTAAGCTTGCTTCTGCTGTGCGATTGCGTTCAACACGCGCACCAGACCGCCCACAACGTTGTTGAGCACGCCCGCGATATTCGTTGCGGGAGCATTGATAGAACCAAGCATCTTCGCAATGAGTTCCTCTCTGGACGGCATAGCGGCAAGAGCCTTAATGCCCGCCTTGTCAACGTAAGCGTTGTCAACGAAAGCGCTTTTCAAAACGATTTTACCGTCATAATCCTTCGCCGCGGCGGTCATAACCTTAGCGGCGTTGGTTTCGTCCGAGCCGAACGCAACAGCCGTGGGGCCGTTAAGGTCGCTGTCGAAATCGTTAAAACCCAAATCGTTTAAAGCCTTTCTTACAAGGGTGTTCTTATAAACTTTATACTCGCAACCGGCTTTTTTGCACTTGCTGCGAAGTTCGGAAACTTCTTTAACGGTAAGCTTGTTGTAATCTACAATTACAACCGACTTAGACGCTTTGATTTTTTCCGTAATTTCCTGAACAACTACTTTTTTAGCTTCGAAATTAGCTGACAAATTTCTACCTCCTTCAAAAATCTATAAATAAATTCCTTGTGCGCAAAGTGACACAAGGAATCAGAAATAATCGTTATTATCCGCTTATTTAAAATACTTCCCGTCACCTGAGCGGGAAATTAAGCGTTGAACCGCACCCGCCTTCTTCGGCACTGAAATTAATTTACTTTTTGTAGTATATATTCCGCAAAAAATTTTGTCAAATATTTTCGCGTAAATATTTAACTTTTTTAACCTTTGTTGTAGTTAACGCGCACGCCGGGGCCCATTGTAGCCGAAAGCGTAACGCTTTTGATATACTGTCCCTTAGCGGTAGCGGGCTTAGCCTTGACAATCGCGTCCATAAGCGCGTTGAAGTTTTCGGTAAGCTTTTCTACGCCGAACGACTTTTTGCCGATTGCAACGTGAATAATCGCGGTTTTGTCAAGACGGTATTCAACCTTACCTGCCTTAACTTCCTTAACCGCCTTTGCAACGTCCATAGTAACGGTGCCGCTCTTAGGGTTGGGCATCAAGCCCTTAGGGCCGAGGATACGTCCGATACGGCCTACCATACCCATCATATCGGGAGTGGTAATCATAACGTCGAAGTCGAACCAGTTCTGCGACTGAATACGCTGAATGGTTTCTTCCGCGCCGACGTAATCAGCGCCCGCCGCCGTTGCCGCGTCCGCCTTGTCGCCCTTTGCAATAACCAAAACCTTTTTGGTTTTGCCGGTACCGTTGGGAAGTACGAGAACGCCGCGGACCTGCTGGTCTGCCTGTCTGGGGTCAACGCCCAGACGGATATGAAGTTCGATTGTTTCGTCGAATTTAGCTTTTGCCGTGTCCAGAACAAGCTTTGTAGCTTCGTTCAAATCGTAGGATTTAGAGCGGTCGTATGCGGCAATGCTTTCCGCGTATTTCTTTGAAAGTTTCATAACTGTACGCCCCTCCTTATTCCTCTACCGTAACGCCCATCGAGCGCGCGGTGCCTTTAACCATGCTCTTAGCCGCTTCCAAATCGTCGCAGTTAAGGTCGGGCATTTTGGTCTTAGCAATTTCTTCAACCTGAGCTTTGGTCAGCTTGCCAACCTTGTCGCGGTTGGGGCGTGCGCTTGCCGTTTCGATACCCAGCGCCTTTTTGATAAGTACGGGGGTAGGGGGCGTTTTAAGCTCGAAAGTGAAGCTTCTGTCCTGATAAATCGTTACAACGCAAGGGATAATAAGTCCCGCCTGAGCGGCTGTTTTTGCGTTGAATTCCTTGGTAAAGCCGGGAATGTTAATTCCGTGAGGGCCGAGCGTAGAACCTACGGGAGGCGCGGGTGTTGCTTTACCGGCGGGAAGCTGCAGTTTGACTACTGCGGTAATCTTCTTTGCCATAATAATATATCTCCTGTGTGGTTATTGCGAGTGCGCCAGTGTAAAAAATTTAACACACTCTCCCACTTGATAACAATGTAATTACAGTTTAAAAACTGTCCGTCCAAACCGAAAAAATTAAACAGAAACAAGCAAGACAAGGCGCGCGAGCATTTTCAAGGGGAGTTTACTTTTCGTAAATGACCCGCAGAAAAGCGGAGCGCAACGCAGTATTGCGACGTTTATATTTAATTTTTTAATCTAACTTTCTTATCTGAATATACTCAACTTCCACGTCGGTGTTTCTGCCGAACATCTGAATGTTGACTTTTGCTTTCTTTGCAAGGTCGTTCAGCTCGGTAATAGTTCCCTCGAAGCCTTCCAACGGACCGCTGTCCACGCCAACCTTGTCGCCGACCGCAAAAATTGCATCGGGGTCAACCTCTTCAAGGCGCATTTTGCGGATTTCGTCCTTTTTCATAGGAATAGGTCTTCCCTGCGGACCTACAAAGCCGGTAACACCGCGTGTGTTGGTTACCCAGTACCAAAGCTGGTTAGAGTATATCATTTTTATAAACACATAGCAGGGCAACAGCTTGCGCTCTACAACCTTGCGCTTGCCATTTTTCTCTTCAATCGTCTGTTCCATAGGAATTTTGACGTCGAAAATCATATTCTGCAAATTGTTGTTTTCAATAAGCCGTTCCAGACTGTCCTTCACCATAGATTCGTAGCCGGAATATGTGTGAAGAATATACCAGCAGGGATTTTCGGTATCAGCTATGTTAGTTGCCATAATTTATTTACCGCCCAGCCCCGTGATAAGATTAAACAGCGCCTGAAGTCCCATATTCAGACCGGTAATAACTACAAGAAAAACAAAAACCACAACTAAAACTACGCAGGTCGTCTTTACCACTTTGGGGAAAGTAGGCCACGTAACTCTTTTCAGTTCGGAAAAGGTTTCCTTTATTTTTCTGCCCATTCTTACGAAGAAGTTGGGCTTTTTAGTTTCAGTATTTTTTTGGTTTGCCATAATAATACCTCAATAATAAACGTGCGCGACAGCGCAACTGCTGAACCAAAGCGGTTTAATTAACCGCAAAGCCTGCAAAAACACAGAGATGCAAGCAAGACAAGGCGCGCGAGCACCGTCCGCAGCGAGCGTACACAGACGTACGCGACCAAGGCGCACAGCGCAACACAGTATTGCGCCGCATATATGCGTTTTTATTTGCTTTCTTTATGCTCGGTGTGCTTCTTGCAGAAAGGGCAGTACTTTGAAATAGTAAGCCTGTCGGGGTCGTTGCGCTTGTTTTTATAACTGTCGTAATTGCGGTGCTTGCAAACTGTGCACTCGAACGTTATCTTAGTTCTGACATCTGCTTTCTTAGCCATTTTGGAAAAACTCCGTACAAAAAAATTACACCCCCCTTTTGGGTGCTAATTGAGTTTAACACACCCGTCAAGGGCTTGTCAACCTATTTTTTATCCGTTTTATATCTATTTTATATAATTTTTTTAAGTTGAACCGCTGGACTTGCTGTCATTCTAAGCTTTTCTATCTGTCATTCTGAGCGTAAGCGAAGAATCTGATAGTCCTAACCGTAACCCAAATCCCCTTAACATACATTATAAACCACAATCAGATGCTTCCGCAAGCGTCAGCATGACAATGTTTCAACATTTGTCTTGCTGTCATTCTGAACGCATGACTTTCTGTCATTCTGAGCGCAAGCGAAGAATCTGATAGTCCTAACCGTAACCCAAATCCCCTTAACATACGTTGTAAGCCACAATCAGATGCTTCCGCAAGCGTCAGCATGACAAGTTTCAACCTTTACCCCCTACCAACAAGCTCGTCAAGCGTTATTTCATAAAAGTCCGCAAGCTTAATGCAATCTATAATATCGGGAATATGAATATTACTCTCCCACCTTGAAATGTTTTGCTGTTTTATATCTGTCAGCCTTGCCAATTCGCTTTGTGATAAGCCTGAGTTCTGTCTGTGTTCTTTTAATGCATTGCCTATATTTATCATTGCAGTTGCCTCAAACAATATTTTACACAAAATCGTGTAAAATAGTTGACTTACACGTTATCGTGTAGTACAATAAAAACAGTGAGGTACACCTATGCACTACCCGATAATAAAAGACATATTTTTTAACAGCCCCTACGCAAGCGAGAATATGCCCGTAACCGACGAACATAAAAAAATCGCAAAAAAGCTGTTTGAGTTTGAAGAAAGCATAAAAAAATACCTGCCCGAAAAAGACAGCGAAAGAATAATTGCGGAATACTCGCTTTTGCAGGGCGAGCTGAATTCCGAAACGGAAAGCACAAGCTTTACCGAGGGTTTCAAAATCGGGCTTTTGGTCGGATTCGAGGTGTTTTCCGATTTATTGAAAAAATAATTTAAGCCGCCCGCGGACAAAATCAAGTCCGCGGGCGGCGTTCACTGCTAAAACATAAAGTACTTAATTTAAATTACCGTCGTCGGGGTTGCTCTGCGTGGTGAACGCAAACACGTCCCTGTCCTCGGGGAACACAGGCCCCGAAATTACGGGCAGATACAGCGGGGGGATTTGCACGCTTGCCATAAGCGAAGAAACCGCCGTGCGCAAATAGGGGTATAAAAGCTTTGTCGCGTCGATTACAAAGCGCCTTTCCTCGTCCGCGTTTTTAATATCCTCCACAACGAACAAACCGACGATTGAAACGGTTATATTAAAGGGTTTAGGCTCCTGCTCGGTGCTTTCTATTTTAAGCGAAAGCCCTACCTGGCTTACCTTTTCGCCCTCCTTTGCCATACGCGCCACGCGCGAAAACTGGGGCTTTATTTCAACCTTACCGTCGGGCGAGGGCGCAATTCCCGTATCCCTGAAATTGTATTCCGTCGTTTTTACGCCGATTACGTTATATTTCATAATTAAATCTCCTGAACTTATTGCGTTTATTATACCGCTTGTGGCAAAAATTGTCAACGCTACTTACAGTTTTAGCCGATTTTTTTACAAAAATTACATTTTACATCTTGAAAAACGTTAAACCGTGCCTTATAATAGTAAACGCGTGCCTTTTCAACGCAATAAAAGCGCGCAAACCGCACTTAATCGGGGGAATTATGTCCAGAAAAACGCTCTATTTCGACAGCTGTTGCGGCTATGTTGTTTCCGCCGCGGCTGAAAACGGAAAACTTACCGAATTCGGCTACGAACGGCTTGACCGCGGCACCGTAATAGGCAACATTTATAAAGGCAGGGTAGAAAGTATTTTAACGGGTATGCAGGCGGCTTTCGTCAACTGCGGACTTGCCCGCAACTGCTACCTTTCCACCGAGGGCGAACTGCCCGACGCGGACAAGTACGACAGCGGAAAAACCGAAAACGGCTGTACCGCGCCCGCATTCCCCCCGCTTAAAGTCGGCGATGAGGTTATGGTTCAGGTAGTCAAAGCGCCCGTAGGCAAAAAGGGCGCAAAAGTAACCCTGCGGCCCTCGTTTGTGGGCAATTGCCTCATATATATGCCCGAAATACCGTTTGTGGGCGTATCCCGCAAGATAGCCGACGAAGAGCTTCGGCGCAACCTTGCATTTTCCGCCGAACGGCTTAAAAAGCCCGAAGAGGGTTTAATTTTAAGAACCGCCGCCCCCTATGCAAAGCGCGACCAGCTTCAAATAGAATACAGCTACTTAAAGAACACATATGCGGGGGTCAAACGCGCTTTCGAGGAGGCAAACGTCGGCGATTTACTGCACACGGACAGCTCGCTCCCCGTGCGCGTTCTGCGCGACACGCTTGCAAACGAGGTTGACGGAATAGTCGTCGGCACAAAGGAGCTGAAAGCGCAGATAGACGGTATAATGAGCTTGTTCCCACCGCACACGCGCCGTCCAGTGACCTTGCACGATACGGGCAGGGATATGATGGAAGAACTCGGCGTAACCCGCCAGATAAGCGAGCTTGCCTCCCCACGCGTGGACCTTGACAACGGCGCTTACCTTGTAATAGAAAAGACCGAGGCGCTGACCGTAATCGACGTAAACACGGGTAAATTTACGGGCGACGACAGTCTTGAACAGACTGTATACTACACAAATATCCTTGCCGCCCGCGAAATTGCACGGCAGGTAAAACTGCGCAATATCGGCGGTATAGTGGTTGTCGATTTCATAGATATGCTTAACGAAACGCACAAAAACGCGCTTGTGGAGGAGCTTGAACGCGCGCTCGCTGCGGACAAAGCAAAGTGCGCCGTTTCGCCTATGTCGCAGTTCGGACTGGTGGAATTCACCCGCAAACGCATAGGCATAAACCCGCTTTCGCACATGATAAAGCCGTGCAGATATTGCAGGGAAGCGGGGCACACTTTAAAGGAAGAGTTTATTATTTTCGGACTGCGCGCAAAATTAATGCGCCTTGTGACTGAGGGCGCAACCGCAATACGCGTTGATATGAACGCGGAAGTGCTTGCAAAGCTTGCAGAGTTTACCGATATGCTTACAGACCTGCGCAACCGCTGTAAAACGGCAAAAATTTACGCGGTACCGCACAAAACTTACCACGAAGAACAGCTTAACTTCCGCACTATGGAGTTTGAAATCCCCAAAGAAGCTTTTCATATTACATAAATTTTAATAAAGAATTATAAAAGATAAGTCCCGCGCGTGCAAAATTGCACGCGCGGGACTGTTTTAATTTTTAAAACCGTTAGCTAAGTTGAAACATTGTCATGCTGACGCTTGCGGAAGCATCTGATTGTGGCTTACAACGTACGTTAATGACGCCCCTACCCCCCTGCCTTAGGCGGGGGGATAAAGGGGGGTGGCACCATTCCATATCACCCTTTAAAACCCCAAACGGGGTTAAAACGCTTTTTAAATATAAGCCCGTCGCAAACGTTCCAGTCCTTATCCCAGCCCTCGGGCTTTTCTTCAACCGCGCAGTAAACGGTAAGCTTTTTCTTTCCGCTTAAAAAGAACGGAGCGCGCCCGATTTCTTCAACGCTTGCGGGAATAACAACCTCCGTAAGCTTGTAACAGCAATCAAAAGCATGCGCGCCCAGCTTTTTAAGTCCTTTTGGTAAATTTACGCTTGTCAGCCCCTCGCAATCGGAAAACGCGCTGTCGCAAATTTCCTCCAAGCCTTCGGGCAGTTCGATATCTTCAAGCGCGAAGCAGTCGCCGAAAGCAAACTCGTCGATAATTTTAAGACTTTTCGGCAAAGTAACTTTTTTAAGGTTACTGCAAAACCAGAAAGTGCTTTGGCTTATTTTGGTCAGCCCCTCGCACAGAACCGCCTCCTCCAAAGTCTTGCACTCGTAAAACGCAAGCTCCATATCCTCAACCGAGCCCGCAATAGTTACCTTTCTGAAATTAGGGCATTCGCCTATAAAATTTTCGTGCAGTTTTTTAACACCCTCGGAAATTACCAAGCTTTCCAGATTCTCGCACATAAAAAACGCGTATTCGCCCACTTCCGTAACTCCGTCGGGAATAACAACGTGCTTGTCCTCGCCCGTGTAGTGCGTCAAAACTCCGTTTTCAATAGTAAAACCGTCCATAAACCACCTTTTTTCTTTTTCAGTCAGCGGAATTATAACATTGCCGTAAGAATTTTTCAACCGTTTCTACCCTTGCGCAACAACTTTTACGCGCAGTGGAACCGCACCGTCCTCGTATACGTTCCAGTCGCCAGCCCACGCGCCCGTATCAGCGCGCCTTGCAACGAAAACGGTAACTTCGGGGCTCGCTTTAAGCACATTGCCCCCTGCATATGCCGTACTTTATGGGATTTACTATGCAGAATAAATGCGCAGTCAATCTTTTTCACACCGTCGGGAATTACTATTTCGGTTTTATTTCCCGAATAGTCGGTAAGCACGCCGTTTACTGTTTTAAATTCGTCCATTTTTCCTTTCCTTAGCTTAAAAGCGGAGGCAAGCCCCCCCGCTTTCTTTTTCATTTGTATTGACCTTAAACGTAAATTAAACGCGGTTTTCTATATGAGTGTGCGAAGCTGTCCAGTCCATTGCCTTAACCGTAAACCAGAACGAGTAAATAGTCAGTGTGATAATCGTAAGGAATGTCCACAAAATGCACTTACCGAAAAACTGAATAGCTTTTCCGTCAAAATACATTCTCTGCCCGCTGATTGTCCTGTGCCCGCACAGCCAGCGGATTTGATAGCAATGCGCCCAGTAAATTCCCAGCGACAGCGTAATAAGCGTTACGAAAGCGGTAAGAATGTTCACGCCTAAAAGCTGATACCATTTACCGTCGAACTCCGACTCCACGTCCTCCTCGCCGGCAAAGTGCGTGTGTTTCGTTTCCCACTTAGCCATACTTACCCTTGCGCAGACGATGTAATAAATGCCCAAAGTAATAACAGAAAGCAACAGCCACTTTATGTACAAGCCGAAAAGCTGACCGCCCTTACCGTCGAATACAAGGCGCTTGCCGTCGTAATAGGTGTTATCGCACTCCCAGCGCAGCTTCCAGCACCGCATTGCGGGATAAGCCAAACTTAAAGTTATAACGCTTACAAACCCTACAACCCAGCTTCTGAAAAAGTTTTCAAACGCTCCGCCGGTGAACCCCGATTCACCCGCCGCAACATTTTTTGCCATATAATTCTCTCCTCAAAAAAATTATACGGCTATTTTACACCCGCGTAATTTAGCTGTCAACGTTTTGCGCGGAAATTGCCGAAATCGGGCGAACTTCGGCGAACTTAGTCGAACCGCCAAATAACCGCCGTATCCCATAATTTACGGCAAAAACTCCGTAAACACTCTCAGCGCGTTTTTATACGCGATTTTTTCGCATATTCGGGAAGAAATTCCGCGCTCCGACAAATACATCAAAAGCTTTTGCACCTTTGTGCAGTCCTCCAACCCTGCGGGCGCGGGAATACCGTCAAAATCGCTCCCCAGCGCAACGACGTCCTCCCCGCCGACGTTTATCATATGGTTTATATGAAGAAACGCCTCCTCGAACGTATCGCGGGCGGTTGCGCCACTGCCCAGAAAATCCTTGCAGAAGTTAATCCCTGCAATCCCGCCGCAGCCGGCAAGCAGTTTTATCTGTTTATCGGTTAAATTTCTGCTTACGTTCCAAACCTCCGCCGCGTTGGAATGGCTTGCAACCGCGGGTATTTTGCGATTCTTCAAAATTTCTTCCGCGCCCCCGTCGGAAAGATGCGAGATATCTATAATAATTTTCAGTCCGTCTAAAATTTCAACCGCCTCTCTGCCCTTGGGTTTAAGTCCGCGCATCTCGCGCTTATCAAACTGCGGAATACCGTCTTTAAAAACAATGTTGGGGTAGGCGAACTCGTTTTCGTAATTCCACACAAGCGATGCCATTTTAACGCCCGCTTTTTTAAGGGCGTACAGTTTGTCCGTATCCCCTTGCAGAAACCCGAGGTTTTCCACCGTTAAAATTGCGCCGGTTTTTCCGCCGTTTATACAAGCAGACAGCCCGTCCGCAGTATCCGCCGAAACAAGGTTATTAACGTTTAAATCAAGCATATTGCGGTAGTAATTCAGCGATTTATCAAAAAAAGCAGCCGCCTGCGCGCCTTGCGTAAATATGGCAAAGCATTGCACGGCACAGCCGCTTTTTTTAAGCTTTTCCGCACTCGACTGCAAAGCCCCGCCCATAAAGCTTTCTCCGCTTTTAAGGCTTTCGGTAAGCGTGTCGCAGTGTAAATCTATGTATCTCATTTTCTTAAAATCAATCTTAAAATTTTTCTTACGGGTTTCGGCGGTTTAATGCAGATAATGGTCATACTTCCCCCAGATTTATAAAAATAAGGGCAACGTCTTCAACGGTAAGATAAGCTTCCTCCGTTTCGACTATGTTTGAAATCCCCCTGCACTCGCCGTAGGAAATGCTGTCGGGATATTCATATTTCAGCCCCTTACTGTTTATTATATGCAGCGTCCCGCCGAAAGGTAACACCGATATCGTTTTTTTTGCGTAATTTCCAAGAAAAATACGGCTTGTCCCCGCGAATATGCGGGAGTTTTGCGTAATCAGCGCGCATTTAGCACCGCTTTCAAAGGCCTTGTAAACAAGCTGTAAATTGCCGATAAAATGGTCCTCTCTGCCCCCGCCTCCGCCGTAAATTTCAATCTCGTCCGCGCCCGCTTCAAGCATTTTTTTAAGCGCGATTTCACCGTCGGTGAAGTCCTTTTCCGCGGGATAAACCTCCTCGGGCAAGGGATAGGGAGTTTCGTCAAGGCTGTCAAAGTCGCCTATGTTTTTATCGATGCGCACCTTGTTTTTCGCCCACCTGTACGCTCCGTCGCAACAGTACACAAGCGCGTTTTTACAGTCAATCGCGCCAAGGTACGGCTCGCCGTTCAATAAAATTACGCCCCTCATTTCTTTAAGTCCGCAATGGTTTTTTTCATATCTTCCGATTTGAACACGGTAGAGCCCGCCACAAGCACGTTTGCGCCTGCCTCGCGTATAGTCTTGCAGTTTTCAAGCGTAACCCCGCCGTCGATTTCTATATCCATATCGGGTCTGCCGATTTTAATTGCGTATTCCCGCGCCTTTTTAACTTTTTCCAACACTTCGGGAATAAACTTCTGCCCGCCGTAACCGGGGTAAACGGACATAAGCAAAACCATATCGCAAAGCGGAAAAACTTCAAAAATCTTCTCAACGGGCACGTCGGGGTTGACCACCGCTCCGCATTTAACGCCGTAGGACTTTATAAGTTCAAGCGTTTCCTTTAAATAGGTATCCGAAATTTTTGCGCAAGCCTTGTAATGCACGGTTATTATGTCCGCGCCCGCCTCGGCAAAAAATTTAATCTGCGTTTTGGGGTGCTCTATCATAAGATGCGCGTCCAAAGGCAGTTTTGTAAGCGGACGGATATTTTTTATCATCTGCCCGCCGAAAGTTATAGGCTCTACAAAGCTTCCGTCCATAACGTCGCAGTGAATTAAATCCGCACCGCATTTTTCAAGCCGTTTGATTGTTTCGCCCATTACGGAAAAGTCCGCCGAAAGTATAGAAGGCGCTATTTTTGTCTGCATAGTTTTACTCCTTTTTATCGTTCAATCTGCTTGCGCGCAGCTGTCCGCACGCCCCGCCTATATCCGCGCCGATTTGTCTGCGCAAAGTTGCCGAAAGTCCGCCTTTTTCCAAAAGCCCCAAAAAACGGTAGGCTTGTTTTTCGGTTATTGTGTTTAAATTGCGTTCCTTGACCTCGTTAAGCCGTATCAGATTCACATGACAAGGTCTGCCCTTTAAAAGTGAAACAAGCCCGTCCGCGTGTTCGTTTCCGCAGTTTTCACCCGCAATAAGCGAGTATTCGAAAATATAGCGCCTGCCCGTCTTTTCAAAATAGTAATCGCAAGCCTTTAAAATTTCGGCAATAGAATACTTTTTCGCCACGGGCATAGTGCGTGCGCGCCCCTCGTCCGTGGTCTGGTGCAAGGAAATTGTAAGGTTCAGCGGAATATTCTCGTCCGCAAGCGAATAAATTTTGGGTACAAGTCCGCAGGTGGAAAGCGAAATATTCCGCGCGGAAATGTTAATTCCGCCCTCGGCGGTCACGTTCCGCAAAAATTTTATTACGTTATCGTAATTATCCAACGGCTCGCCGCTGCCCATTAAAACAAGGTTGGTTACGGCGCGTTTTTCGGCAGTCCCGCCGTGAAGCGAATTAACCGCAAGCACCTGCGCAAGAATTTCACCCGCGGTAAGGTTGCGGACAAGCCCGCCGAGCGTGCTGGCGCAGAATTTACAGCCCATACGACAGCCGACCTGCGTTGAAACGCACTGCGTATTGCCGTATTTATAGCGCATAAAAACGCCCTCTATTATATTTCCGTCGGCAAGCCGAAACAGATACTTTTCCGTTCCGTCGGCGGAAGTAAGCGTTTCGATTATTTTAATCGGCTCGTCCTCGTATTCCTCCAAAAGCTGTTGGCGGAGCGTTGCCGAAAGATTTATTTCGGAAATTTTTTTACCGCGCATAATTCCGTCGTAGGCTTGCTTTGCGCGGAACTTTTTTTCACCGAGCGACAATATTAAGTTTTCAAGCTCGCCGTACGCGAGGTCTTGCAAAATATTTTTCATTGTATTTAAAATCGAAATATTACCGCCTTAATGTACGTTATAAACCGCTTTGAGATGCTTCGCCAAAGCTCAGCATGACACGTTTCAAACTTTTTTAATAAACGATGTCAGAAAGAACCCTGCGCCCAAAGATATATGCGGTAAAAACTGCAAACCGAATTTCGTTTTACGGCTTTCAAGCGCGCAAACGGGAATATTTAAAGCATATTCGGGGTGCGAACTCAAAAATTTATATACGATACTGTCGTTTTCCTCTGGCAGAACCGAGCAGGTCGAATAGTACAGCGTACCGCCCTGCTTAACGTAGCGCGAGCAGTTTTCAAGTATTTTCAACTGAATTTCGTTTAAGCTTTCAATATCGCTTTCCTTGCGGAAAAGCTTAATATCGGGGTTTTCGTTAATAACCCCCGTGCCCGAACACGGCGCGTCGCACAAAACCGCGTCAAATTTATTTTCGTATTCTTTATTGAAAACCGAACTGTCGCACTGCACGGCTTGCACGTTTTTTACGCCCATTCTCTGCGCGTATGCGTTTATCAGCTCAACGCGGTGCGCGTGAAGCTCGCAAGCGGTAACGTTTTTAAACTTTGCGGAAAGCAAAACCGACTTCCCTCCGGGGGCGGCGCAAGCGTCCAAAAGCGATTGCCCCCCGCATATTGCCGAACAAATCGCAACCGAGCCGACCGACTGAAAGGTATAATCGCCCGCAAAAAAGTTTTCGTCGCGAACGAAGTTTTCAAAGATAAAAACGTTTTCAAACGGCGTTTTTATGTGCGGTTTATCAAGATAATTTTCCGCGCCGCGTTCAAAACGCACGCAAACACCTCGGCTGGGCGCGGAGAGAATTTCAGCCGCCTCCGCCTTATAGCTTCGGCGCAGTTTTTTGGCAAGCCACAGCGGAGCGCTGCACTCTGTCGCAAGCTTTTCGTCCGCTTTTCCGGGCAAGGGCGGAATTTTATAAGAACGCAAAAACGCGTTCACAAACCCCGCCGCGCCCTCTTTGCCGAGTTTTTTCGTCAGCTCTACCGCAAAATCAACGACCATATAATCGTGCTTTTGCATAAATTCAAGCATATACAGCGCGGTTTTAATAATAATTTTTACCGCGGTTTTAGGCGGTTTTTTAGCGTTTGCCCCTATAATATAGTCGAAATAACAGTCTTTTTCCAGCACTCCGTAGCAAATTTTTACGGTACGCGCCTTGTTCAGCGGTTCTATCGGCGTTTCCGCAATAGCCTGTTTTAAAAATTTGCCCCCGCAATATACTTTGGTTAATACAAAATAGGGGTCGCACAGAGGGTTAGTCAAGAACGTCGCCCGCCTTTATTTTTCTGCCGTTTACAAAGTCGCTTGCCCGCATACGCTTACCGCCCGAGGGTTGCAGTTCGGTTATAATTACCGCTCCTTCACCGCACGCAACTGCAATTCCGCGTCTGTCCGCAAAAATCACTTCGCCCGCCCTTCCGCCAGCTCCGCTTACGTCTTCATAAAGCTCCGCGTTGAAAATATTCAGTTGTACGCCGTTAAACGCGCAGAAAGCCGCAGGCTCTGGGCTGAACGCCTTAATCTTCAAATACGCTTGCTTTGCGGAAGCGTTAAAATCTATTTTGCAGTCGGATTTATGAATTTTTTTGCAGTAAGTCGCCTTGCTTTCGTCCTGCATTAACAGCTGAACGTTGCCTTTTTCAATGTAATTAACCGCCTCAACCGCCGCCTCCGCGGACAGCAGAGATAGTTTTGCAGAAAGCTCTCCGCAAGTGAGGCTTCCCGTTTCGCACCGCTTAACAAGCAGAATATCGCCCGTATCGAGGGACAGCTCGGTCTTCATAACGGTTACGCCCGTGTGCGGTTGCCCCGACAATATGCTTGACTGAATGGGCGACGCGCCGCGGAATTCGGGCAAAAGCGAGGCGTGCAGATTCCACACCCCGTCGGGAAAAATTTTTAAAATATCCTCCGTCAGAAGCTGACCGTAAGCGCAGGTTATCATTATATCCGCGCCGAGCTCCGATATTTCCGAAACGTGTTCGCGTAATTTTTTGAAGTCGAAAACGGGCAAACCGTATTTTTGCGCGCACAGCTTGACGGGCGTGGGCGTTAAAATCTGTTTTCTGCCGACGGGCTTGTCTGGCTGGGTTATTACCGCAACCACATTTTTTCCGCTTTCAATCAGCTTTTCCAGCGCGGGCACCGCGTACTCGGGCGACCCCGCATAGATAATTTTTAAAGAACCGCCCATTATTTACTCCTCCGCGGGCAAATCGTACACTTCGTCAGCCTTGTCTATATACAAAATACCGTCAAGGTGGTCAAGCTCGTGGCAGACTGCGCGCGCAAAAAAGCCCTCGGCGGTAAGCTTGTGCTTTTTACCCGTGCGGTCGCGGTATTCAACCTTTACTTTATAGGGTCGGCGGACGGTGCCCTGCCTGCCTTTAACGGAAAGACAGCCTTCGGGGCCTTTCTGCTCGCCCTTTTCCGAAATTATCACAGGGTTTATCAGCTCGTAAAAGCCCTCCTCCACGTCGATAACCACGGCGCGCAAATCAACCCCGATTTGCGGAGCGGCAAGCCCCGCGCCGTTTTCCGCGCGGACGGTTTCTTTCATATCGTTTAAAAGCGAATTCAGCTCACTGCCGAACACGCGCACAGGCTGACATTTTTTCCTTAAAACCTCGTCACCGACCTGCACTACAAATCTTTTAGACATATAAAATAACTCCTTTAAGGGTAAATTTCCGTTTAGCCGTTAACACATCTATGCTAAGTTTATATAAGTTTTAACTTAAATTTGCGGGGTTTTCTTCTATATACACTAAACAGTTGTTTGAAGTGTTCTTCACCGCAATATCGTAAAGCTGTTTCAAAAGCTTGTACGATTTCAAGCGCATAAGCACCTGATAGCGGTGCTTTTTCTGTATTTTTTTTATCGGCGAGTGCATCCTGTTCAGAAAAATAAACTCGTCCGGATAATTCTTTTTAAGTTCTTCCGCGGCGAAGTATACCGCTTTCAACGTTTCCAGCGCCAGCGCGTCGTTTTCCGAAGTCACCATAACACGGCAAATCAGCGAATACGGCGGAAACAGCGTTGCCTTGCGCACCTGCATCTCGTTTTTGAAAAAACCGAGGTAATCGTAATTTACCGCATACCTCAAAATATAATTTTCTGGGCAGTACGTTTGAAGAACCACCTTTCCCGCCTCGCCCGCGCGCCCGCTTCTGCCCGAAACCTGCGTTATAAGCTGAAACGTCCTTTCCCCGCTTCTGTAATCGGAAAAATGCAGGCTCATATCCGCGTCCAAAATTCCCACAAGCGTTACCGCTGGGAAGTCGTGCCCCTTTGCAATCATCTGCGTGCCGACAAGAATATCCGCCTGCTTCTGCGCGAATTTGTGAAGAATTTTATAGTGTCCGTCCTTGCCGGAAACTGTATCGTTATCCATTCTTATAATTCCCGCGTCGGGAAAAAGCGCGTTAAGGTCGGCAACGACTCTCTGCGTGCCCGTGCCACCGTAGCGGACGTGTACTCCTCCGCAGTCGGGGCAGGCGGTAAGCATTTTATACCTTGCTCCGCAATAATGGCACTTTAAACAGTTTTCCTCGCTGTGGTAGGTTAAGCTTACGTCGCAGTTTTCGCACCTTGCAACATACCCGCAGTCGCGGCAGATTACCGTCTGCGAATACCCTCGGCGGTTAAGGAAAATTATCGCCTGATTTCCGCTCTTTAAAGTTTTGTCAAGCTCCTCGCGCAATGCCAGCGAAAAAGCTGTATTATTGCCCCGCTTAACCTCCTTGCGCATATCCGAAATTATAATTTCCGGCAATGGTTTTTTGTTTATGCGCTCGGTCAAGGTTATTAAATTGAACCTGCCCTCCGCGGCGTTTCCGTAGCTTTCAACCGAGGGCGTCGCACTGCCCAAAACAAGCTTACATCCGTTATATTCGGCACGCAATTGCGCAATTTCCTGCGTAGAATAGCGCGGCGCCGTTTCGGAAACGTAAGAAGAATCGTGCTCCTCGTCTATAATAATTACGCCTAAATTTTCAAGCGGAGCAAATATTGCGCTCCTCGCGCCTATGGCTATTTTCGCCTCGCCCGAGCGCAGCCGCCACCATTCGTCGAACTTTTCACCTGCCGAAAGTCCGCTGTGCAAAATCGCCGCCTCGCCCTTAAACCGCGCGCGCAATTGCGACAGCATTTGCGGGGTTAATGAAATTTCGGGAACAAGAAATATGGCGGTTCTGCCCCGCGCAATCTCGCGGGCGATAAGCTGCAAATAAATTTCGGTCTTTCCGCTTCCCGTAACGCCGTGAATAAGGTGAACGGTTTTTTCGGAATTTTCAATGCTATCTATCGCATTGACCTGCGCATATGTCAGAGTTTTCGCGCTTTCCTCGGCAATTTCACCGCCGAACGGCTTGCGCTGAATCTGCCGTTTTTCTATTTCCAGCGCGCCTTTTTCCGCAAGCGCGTTAACCGCCCCCGCGCCGAATTTGTTGCAAAGCGCGGTGTAATCGTATTCATCAACGGTCTGCAAAAAGTCCATTACTTCCCGCTGTTTTTTCGCATTTTTGGGAATTACTGCCGATATATCCCTTACTTTTGCGTATTTCTTAAAGGCCTCGCGCACCTTACCAAGGCGCATTTCGGACGGTAAAAACAGCCTCAGCGCCGCGGCTTTGGGTACTCGATAGCGCGAAGAAATGCGCTCCATCAGCGAAAAACATTCCGTGACGAGCGCGGGCGCTTCATCGAATACTTCCTTTATCGGTTTTATCTTTTCGGGCGGAAAGGCGCTTTTTTCGCTTACGCCTATAACGAAACCGTCAACGACTTTTTCGCCAGCGAATCTTCCGTTTATAAATTTTCCGCCGAAAGGCACCTTCACCCTGCTGCCGACCTGTAAATTATCGGGACAGGAGTATTCGAATATTTTGTCCACTTGCGAGTGGGCTATGTCCACTATAACCTGAGCAAACACCGCTTAGCGAAAAATCCGCGCACTCAGTCCTTAGCGCACTTAATTTTGCCGGACGCAATTTCTCTGCTGGCAATTGCAAGCTCTTTAATTACCTCGTTGCCCGTCGCCGTGCCTGCGGTCTGTTCGATAATCTGTCTTGCGCGCTTTGCCGCAACCACGCACAGGCAATAACGCGACGCGGGCTGTCCGTCCGTGCCAAGCTGTTCTATAAGTAAATCTACGGGGGGGGTGTTAATCATATATCCTTAAATCTCCTTTCTGCTTTTAATAATATTATTTATTTCCTCAACGGCTGTATTCAAGTCGTCGTTAATAACCGTATAATCGTACAAAAGCTTTTTAGAAATCTCGTACTCCATTCTTTTAACGCGCTCGGCGATTTTTTCGTCGCTTTCCGAGCCGCGCCCTTTCAGCCTTGCAAAAAGCTCGTTTGCGGACGGCGGTAAAATCATAATAAGCAGCGCCTCGGGGTGGGCTTTTTTGACTTGAAGCGCACCGTCCACCTCTATCTCCAAAATTACGTCGTGAGTTTTAAGCTGTTCCTCAACAAACGCTTTCGGAGTGCCGTAAAAGTTTTCAAAGTGGTTGCTGTATTCCAGAAAACCGTCCTGCGCAATCATTTCTGAAAATTTTTCTTTTGTAATAAAAAAGTAAGACTTTCCGTCTTCCTCGCCGACGCGCGGCGGGCGGGTTGTACAGGAAACGGAAAGCGCATAGCCCCCGCCCTGCAAAAGTTTATTTACAATTGTACCCTTGCCGACGCCCGAAGGCCCCGACAGCACTATCAATAAATTTTTCATAATACTAATTAAATATCGAACCTTGCCACACTTCAAAACGTGTAATGCTGACGCTTGCGGTGCGGTGAAATGTGTCATACTGAGCCTTGGCAAAGCATCTGATAGTCATATGCGCAAACCATTACCGTCATTTCGTCCGAGCGGGTAAACCAACCCCGTCATTTCGACCGAGCGAAAGCGAGCGGAGAAATCCCAAAGTCCTTTCCGCTTTCTCGGGGGGGATTCCTCGACTACGCTCGGAATGACATAACAGCGCCATGCCAACGCGCCGAACATCTAAAACCTACCCCCTGCCCTTGGCGCAAGATTATCCAAAACCTACCACCTGCCCTTGGCGGGGGGATTAAGGGGGGTGGACTTCCGCAAACCCCTACTCCACGTTCTGCACCTGCTCGCGCACTTTCTCTATCTCGTTCTTCAAAGCAAGCCCCAAACGCGTAACCTCTATATCGTTTGACTTAGAGCAGATTGTGTTTGCCTCGCGGTTGAACTCCTGCACAAGAAAGTCCAGCTTTCTGCCGACAAGCGGTTCCCTGCAAATTTCCCTGAACTGCGAAATATGCGAATGAAGTCTGGTCAGTTCCTCGTCGATGTTGCTTTTATCGGCAAACAGCGCGGCTTCGGTCAGAAGTCTGCCCTCGTCCACCTCGACTCCCTCCAAAATTTTCTTCATTTTAACTTCAAGCTTTTCGCGGTAGTTTTCGGCAACCATCGGCGCACGCTTTTGTATCCCCGCAACCAAATTTTCAATAACGCCCATGCGCGAAAGCATGTCGTCCTCTAACTTTTTGCCCTCAACCGCGCGCATTGCGTTCAGTTTTTCTATGGCACCGTCAAGCGAGCAGTTTAAAGCGGTCAACAGTTCTTCGTCCGCCGCGGATACGTCCTCGGTGCGGATAACGTCGTTGAACCGCAGTACCGAAGTTATCGAAATATCGTCCGCAATCTGCGGAAACAGCTGTTTAACGCGCTCCGCCGCCGAAACATAGGCTTTCGCGCAGGCTTCGTCAAGGCGCAGAGCCTTTTCGCGTTCGCGCTTATCGGAAAAGGATATAAATATATCCGCATGCCCGCGGGTAAGCTTTTCGCGCAAGGTTGTGCGGATATTATCTTCCTGAGCGGAAAATACGCGGGGGCATTTGACCGAAACGTCTAAATAGCGGTTGTTAACCGTCTTAATTTCAACCGTCAGCTCTATACCGCCGTTTTTATATTCCCCTCTGCCGAAGCCCGTCATACTGTACATAGAAAACCCCTCCGCTTAGCGCGCACACGGCGCAAAAACAAAGCCGAAATTTTTACAAACTACATTATAACAGCTAATGTCAAAAATTTCAAGTGTAAAGGCGGGCGATTAAAAAATTTTAATCGCCCGCCCCGCATCTTTTGGCAAATATATTACGTTAATAACGTAAATAACGGTTATCAAAATAGAAAATGTTAAAATTTAATCAATAAAAACTTTTTAATCTGCTATATGAGGAGTTTTATATGAAATCAACATTATCGTTAAATAATGAAAAGCAGAAAACGGCGTTAACGCTTTACAATAATTTTATAGAAACGCTTACCGAAAAACAGATTATAATGTTTGAAGAAGTTCTGGATAATCTTTTTGAATTAAATGACGAATTTACCAAAAAAGATTTTAAACAAGGCTTTAAGCTTGGTTTTAACGTTGCGGTTGAAGCAATTAAAAATTAACCCACCCCCTTATGTTCCCCCGCCCGAGCGGGGGATTTGTTACCGCATTATTACCCCCTGCCTTTGGCGCAAGATTATTCAAAGCCTACCCCCTGCCTTCGGCGGGGGGATTTAGGGGGGGTGGCAATACTCATTTGAAACCTGTCATGCTGACGCTTGCGGAAGCATCTCAAAGTGTCTTACAACGTGTGTTAAAGCAATTCTACCCACCTCAATAATCCTGTCTGTCGTCGGCGGAAATGCCCTTAACGCGCGTGGTCACAACGTGGTAACGGCTTTGCGGACTGACCTCGAAAAGCGCGTATTTCTGCGTAGAAGTTGCAATTGCCCCCGATATATCCGCGAAATAAGCCGTTTTCCCCGCGCACATAACAACGGGCACGCCGTACAAATACGAGTACGCGCGGATAAGCAGCGGCGGCACGTTATCGCGCACCTCTTCAAGCACCGCCACTATAACGTTGCACCCGCACAGCGTAAGCGCGCGGATTGCCTCGGGAAAAAGCAGGTCGTTTTCTATACACAGCCCCACCTTACAGCCGTTAACAGTGTAAAAGCCGAGCGACGCTCCGCTCTTGTATTCCTCTCCGTCCAGAATATGCGTCATATCGGATATACCCAAAAGCTTGCCCTTATCCGTAACCGCCACCGACTTGCGCAACAACCCCCGACTGACCGTTTTACAGCCGCACAGCAGACCGCAGTCCGCCGCCTTTGAAAGCCTCGCCGCATTTTCAAACTTTTCCGTCTTGCCTTTAAGTTCGCTTTCATAATCGACCTCGCCCAGCCCAGAAAAGCCGAAAAGCGCGACGTCGCACTCGGGAATGCTTGCGGCGGTTTCAGCCGCTCCGTCCGTTACTACGCAGAATACCATACCGTATATATTATTTATTTTACGCAAAATGTGTTAACCGCCTTATCTTTCCGCCCTCGCCTTATTACATTAACGGCGGTTATTATATGCAAATTTCAAAAATTGTGTTCTTAAACAGTTTTATACGCGCATACAATATTTTATCATAAGAGGTGACACTGTGAAAAAATTTATTTGTATTATGCTTGTTGCTTGCACGGCGGCGGTTGCGGTAAGCGTTTCCGCATGCAAGCGCGAGGTAAGCGCGCCCGTTTCCGGCTACGATATTTTTGCGATTTACGACAGCGAAAACCGCACCCTTACGGGAACGGTAGATTTCGACTATTACAACAACACCCAAAACGAGTTAAGCGATTTGAAGTTTGAGCTGTACGGCAACGCTTTCCGCGAGAACGCAACCTATAAACCCGTATCTCAATCGTACGAGAACAAAGCATATTACGGGGGCAAAAGCTACGGCGGAATGGAAGTAAGCGGGGTTGAAAACTGCGCAGGCTGGACAGTCGGCGGCGAGGACGAAAATATTTTAACTGTAAATTTGTCCGAACCGGTGTACCCCGAACAGCGCGCTAAAATAAAAATCAGCTATACGCTTACCCTTGCAAAGGTCAACCACCGCACCGGCGTTGCGGAAAAAACCGTAAATTTAGGCAATTTTTATCCGATTTTATGCGCATACACCCCGGCGGGCTTTAACGAAGCCCCCTACTATTCCTTCGGCGACCCGTTCGTATCCGACTGCGCCGATTACAGCGTAACTTTGGATTACCCCTCGGCATATGTCGCGGCGAGCAGCGGTAAAACCGTTTCCGAAACGGAAACCGACGGACGTAAAAAGTGCTCTTATACCCTTAATAACGCAAGAGATTTCGCAATAGTCCTTTCCGACAAATTCGAGGTTGCTTCCGAAAACGTTGACGGTGTTACGGTAAACTATTATTACCTATCCGACGCCAACCCTCAAACAAGCCTTGCCGCCGCGTGCGACAGCCTTAAATATTTTTCCAAAACCTTCGGCGCGTACCAGTACCCCGCTCTCTCGGTTGTACAGACGGGCTTTTGCTACGGCGGAATGGAATACCCCGCGCTGACAATGATATCCGACGGGCTTGACGCGGACAACAACGTATATACAATCGTCCACGAAACGGCGCACCAGTGGTGGTACGCAATGGTCGGAAGCGACCAGATTTCAAGCGCATGGCAGGACGAAGGGCTGGCGGAATATTCAAGCCTGCTGTTCTTTGAAAACAACCCCTCCTACGGCTTCACGCGGACGGGAATAGTCACCTCCGCCACCGCGGCGTACCGCGCATTCTTCTCCGTTTACAGCCAGCTTAACGGCGAAGTAGATACCTCTATGAACAGAAAGCTTTGCGACTTCAACGGAGATTTCGAGTATGTGAACGTAACCTACAATAAAGGACTTATTATGTTCGATATGCTCAGAAAATCAATCGGCGACGAAAAGTTTTTAAACTGCCTTTCAGCGTACTTTACGCAGTTTAAGGGCAAAATCGCGTCCGCCGACGACTTGACAGGTTGCTTTTTGAAATGCGGAACCGATTTGGAAGGCTTCTTCTCGTCGTTCATCGAAGGAAAAATTCTTATCTGACCAAAATAGAATAACGGCTTTATATGTTTTCCGCTAAGCCTTCCGTTCCGGCGCAAAAGCCGAAGCGGAAGGCTGTTTTTTTGATTGCGCAAATTTTGTTGCCAACTTCCGCATTTTGCGGTATAATAATTTTATTCATTTGAAAATTTTAAGTTAACGGCGGCTGCGCTTATGGTTAAGTACTTTAATTCCGCGGAAAACGGAACGCTTGAAGAAATCGAAAATTTCATAGACGGGTGCTGGATAGCGCTTGAAAACCCCACCGACGACGAATGCGAAGACGCTTCGGCGTTTTCCGGCGTGCCCGAAGATATGCTTAAAGCCGCCCTGGACGAGGAGGAACGCGCGCGTTCCGAATTTGACGAGGGTTGCAGTATGTTTATGGTGGACTGCCCCGTTATAGAAGAGGGCGCGGGCGGCGATAGTTATACCACCCTGCCCCTTGCAATTATCTACAACAAAAAGTGCATCGTAACCGTTTCGCTTAAAAGCAACGCAGTTTTAAAGGACTTCGCCTCGGGCAGGGACAAGGTTTTCTGCAACAAGCCCGTTCACTTTGCCCTAAAATTTATGCTGGGCAACGCAAAGCGGTTTTTGTACTGCCTTAAACAGATTGACCGCAAAAACCACCGTATTCAGAACGAAGTCGGCAAAACAATGAAAAACGAGGAAATTATCCAGCTTTTGGACTTGCAGAACGCGCTTGTCTACTTTTCCACCTCTTTAAGCGCAAACGACAGAGTTCATGAAAAGCTTTCCCGCATGGAAGCGGTTTGCCGCAGCGAGGACTATCAGGACCTGTACGACGACGTCAACATAGAAAATAAGCAGGCTATCGAAACCTGTAATATCTACAAAAACATTCTCAACGTCACAATGGACGCGTACGGCTCGGTCATTTCCAACAACGCGAACGATTCCATGAAAACGCTTACCATTATAACAATTCTGCTTGCGGTACCCACGTTAATCGCGGGGCTTTGGGGTATGAATATGCCCGTTCCGTTTGAAAAAGGCGTAACCTTGGGCGAAACGGTCTGGTTCTGGGTTGTAACCGCCGTCGCAATTGTACTTACCGTAATAATTGCGGTATTTTTGCTGAAAGGCAACCCCTTCAAAAAGCCGTTGCGCGGTAAAAAACGCAAGAAAGACAAAAAAAACAAGCGCGATAAGCAGTAATTTACTATTTTTAAGAGGAATTTTATGCCTGTTTTACAGTATGTTTGCAAAAATTGCGGAAAAACGTTTGAAGAGCTTGTAAAAAGCCACACAGCCGAAGTACTTTGCCCCGATTGCGGAACCAAAGCCGAACGCTGTTATTGCGGGCAGATGTTTTCGGCTACGGGTAAAGCCGTTAAAAAATGCAGCGGAAACTGCAAAACGTGCGGAGGCTGTAAATAAAACAAAATAAGCTTATTTAACGGCGGGCAAATTTGCCCGCCGTTCGCGTTTTTCAAATATAAAGACAGTAATTCTACTAACGGTTGAGAAGAAATTATTGAAGACGCCCGCCGTTTAAGCTATAATAATATTGATTTAAGTTGAACGCGATTGACTTTTTTTTCAATTAATATACAGGAGACAACAAAATGAATAATTACGGTGAAAAAATCGCACGTTTGCGAAAATCGAAAGGAATGACGCAGGAAGAGCTGGGAAAAATTCTCAACGTAACTTATCAGGCGGTTTCCAAATGGGAACGCGGCGAATCCCTGCCCGATTTCCCCACAATGTCGCAAATGGCAAAGCTTTTTGAAGTGCCCCTCGACTACTTTGAGGACGGAACCGCGTCCGTTGCCGAGGCAGTTTCCGCCGACAGCGCCGCCCCTTCCGTAAATTATACGGGAATGTGCACCGTCTGCGGAAAAATGCTTACGGAGGACGAAATTTTCAGTTCCCAACCCAAAATAATATGTAAAGCGTGCGCCGAACGCCAAAAGAACGAAGCCGAGCAAAAACGCATAGCAGAAGAACGTTCGATAAGAATAAAAAATTCCATAGAATTAGACCGTCAGCTTGGCAGTAAGTTCAACGTAAGCCTTGTTATAAGTCTTATTCTCGCTTTGGGCAGCTTTATTGCGCTTTCGGTTTTGTGCTTTAAATACGCAAAAACCGACGATTTAATTTTTTCGGCAGTTTTGCTTGCGGTTATCCCCGCCGTAGTATTTGCGTGCGTAACCGCCTTCGCCGATTTTATTGCGGAACTGCGCGACAAGGACGATTACGACGGATATACCTTAAAGCTTTCGTTAATCGTTTCGGGAATTTTTGCCGCGGCAAACCTGATTATCTTTATAATACTCTACATAACCTTCCGCGAAGCAATGCTTTTCGGCATTATGGCGTTCGCAATGGTAATTTCATTTACGTTCGTCAGCCAGATTATGTGGGGAAGCGTGCTAAAATCAATTTTTACCTGCGGCGGCTTCACCTTCAAGCTCCCCGGCTTTATATTTTCGCTGTCAATAGACTCCATTTTATGGATGCTTATAACAAAATTCTTCCTTGGAATTTTATCCGTACTGCTGTTTATCGTGACTACCGTTTTGCTCGGAGCCGTAGCGGTTTTCGGTTCGGTAATCACCTTTATCCCCTGTTTAATCTCTAAAATACACAAGGACAACCGCGCGCGCGTAGAATATAAAAACTGATTTTTATAATTGTCAGTCCGCGCGCACAGCCGCCCAGCACCCAGCCGCTTCCGCTCAAACGCAATAAAATCAGATAAGCTTTTTGATTTTGTGCATATGATAGTAAAAATTATTCTGTTTTAAATCAAGCAAAATCCGTTTGAAAAAATATAATAACCTGTAAACACAACGGCCCGCCCGCGCTTTATAAAGCGCGGGCGGGCTTTTTATTGCAAAAAAATTTTATAAAAAACGTTTATAAATTTTTATTTAAGTCAATAAACGGCGTGTATCTTTTTAAGGAGGCAAAAATGCGTACGGCGAAACTGCTTGTTTTAATAGCGCTTGCGGCGGTAATGCTTGCGGCGGCGTGGCTTCTGCCCGAAAGACTGTGCTTCGACGGCGGCGAAAGCTACACCTTTTACTGCGGAACAAGCTCCGCCGATTGCAGAGAAGTTACCGTAACCGAACGCGCGGCGGCGGTAAAGCTGTCGCTTAAAGACGTTTGCGGGGAAGCGGCGGTTTACGAAAACTTCGATTTGGACAGCTTTTTAAAAAAAGTCGGCGGAAAAGTCGTCTTTACGGAAGAGCTTTCCGACAGCGTCAACTACTACTGCACCGCAGATTTGCCTTACTTTGTAACTTTGTACGGACAAAAGATTAACCTGCACATTTGCGTGCGCGGAAACTCGGCAAAAACGGCTTCGCCGATAATTTTCGGCGGATATTGAAAAAAAATGAATAAGCGTCAAAAAAATTGTCAACAAATTAAAAACAAGGAGCAAAATTTATGAAAAAAGAAAAAATCAAACCTTCAAAAAAGAAAATTCTGACCTACTATCTGATAATGGCGGCGTGTTTGCTTGTTGCCGCGGCAGTTACCGTCGGCGTGGTATTCGGCGTTAAAAAGCCCGACAGCACTATAAATAAACCGCCCGTGACCACTCCCGACGACAATAACCCCGACAATCCCGACGATAACAAGCCCGATAAACCCGTTGACAGCACCACCTCCTACGTGTTTATCGTTCCCGTTAAAAACGGAAACCTTGCGCAGGCAAACGTATTCTGCTACGACAAAACGCTTGACAGATACGCAACCCACAAGGGAATGGACTTTGCGGCGGAAGCGGGCACCGAAGTGCTTGCGGCAGTTGACGGAACGGTTGTAAGCATCTTCACCAAAGACCAGCTTTACGGCGCGGTAATCACCGTCAAGCACGATAACGGCATGCAGACCGTTTACAAGTATATCGACCCCGTTGAAACGCTTAAAGTCGGCGACAAGGTGAACCGCGGCGACGTAATCGCAAAGGTTGCAAAGGCTACGGGCGCGGAAAACAAGGAAGGCGACCACCTCCACTTCGAGGTTTACGAAAACGGCGAACAAATCGACCCGGACGTTAAGCTGAACATCATTTCCAAATAATTTACTCTTTACCCACCCACCTTTACCCGCCGCGCGCACAAGCCGTACGGCGGGTTTTTTACGGGATTTTCCGCGGTTTTTAACCGCATAGCGACGTCCTGCGCGCACATTGAACAGTGTTATCGCTATTTTGTTAATAGTGTTAAAATATTACATTCAAAAATGTTAGGTTTGTTAAAAAATTTCGATAAAAATTTACTCAATTCTTTAAGTTAACAAAAATTATCGTTTCAAACATAAAATAATGTTGTAAACTAACAAAAATAAAAATTTCAAAATTTTTTGAATTGTTATTGACTAACAAAAATCACAGTGCTATACTTCAACTGCAATCAGGAAAAAACAACTAAAGGAGGTTGTGAAAATGTTCGAAGATTTATTTGACGAAGAACTTACAGAGGAACAGGATAAGAACAACAATACGCTTACGTTATTTTATTGGCTGACGTTGTGCAACTTGAGTAACGGCAGGCATTTATAATATTAATACACTAAAGCTATGGCAAAAAAGGCTACTTAAAATCACAGGAGGTGCTGACAATGTATATTTATGACGAATTGAACGAACTCGACGAAAACGTTGCAGATTACGGCGTTTCTCCCCTTTCTTACGTCGTACTCGATTGCGGAAGATAACTTTAAGTTGAAAGTTTACCGCGCCCGAAGCATTTCGGGCGCGGTTATTTTTATTTTTTCAACTTTTCGGCTACCGCGGAAAGCTGTTCCGCCGTCGCTCCCGAATAATTCACCACCGCCGTTTTTTCATACCGCGGTAAAATATTCGCGCCGCTCTGCCCCCCGCCGCCTTGCTCCGCCTCAACGCCGATTAAATAGTCGGAAAGGCATTTCACATTAATTCCCAGATTTTCGGCTTTGCGCTTAATTTCGTTATCCGACTGCGCCGACGGAAACTTTACGGTGAAGTGCGACCCCCCGCCGTTATCGTTCACGATGTAATCGGCGCCGACCTCTTCAAGCACGCCCAGAACGCTTTTGCGGATTGCGCGGTAATAGTTTTTAAGCCGCGCAACGTGCCTTTCAAAGTACCCCCCGTCAAGCATAAGCGCCAAAGCCTTCTGCTCGAACAACGGCACTATATTCGCGCTGTGTCCGAAAATTTCAAGATATTTTTTATACAGCACGGTCGGCAGTACCATATACCCGAGGCGCATAGAGGGCGCAAGGCTCTTTGAAAAAGTATTCATATACACCGCCCTACCGGGGCATAATGCGGTAAGGCTTTGCAGGGGCTTGCCCTCCAGCCTGAACTCGCTGTCATAGTCGTCCTCGATTATATACCCGCCTGTTTTATCCGCCCATGAAATAAGCCGTGCGCGCGCGGCAGCGGGCGTTACCGCGCCCGTGGGAAACTGGTGCGAGGGTGAAACGTGCACGGCGGAAACAGCCAGCTTTTGCACTTCGTCAAGGCATATTCCCGTATCAATCACGTTTACGGGCGCAACGCCTGCTCCGTACAAGCGGTACGTTGAATAAATTTTATTATAGCAAGGATTTTCAACCGCGAAAGCCGTTCCGCGTCCCAAAAGCTGAACCAGCACGCCGTACAGGTGTTCCGCGCCCGCGCCTATTATAATATGTTCGGGGTTAGCAGAAATACCGCGGGCGCGGTATAAATACTCCGCAACGGCACGCCGAAGCTGCATATCCCCGCAGCACGGCACGCGCTCTAAAAGATGTTCCCCGCAGTCGGCAAGCACGGTGCGCATAAGCTTTGCCCAGGTTGCAAACGGAAACAGCTCCGCAGGCGCGTAGCCCTTTACAAAATCAACGGTATACTTCGGCTCCGCGGGGCTGTTTTGGGAAATTGCCCCGGCAATATGCCACGGATAACGCCGTTTTGACGCCTGTCCGCCCGCGCTTTGTTCCGTACTGTTCACGTCCTCCGCAAAATATCCACTCCGCTCGCGCGAGGTTATATACCCCTCTGCAAGCAGTTGTTCGTACGCAAGCTGAACGGTTATAACGCTTACGCCCGTATCCTGCGCCAGCGCGCGTTTGGACGGAAGCCTTTCCCCCGCCTTAATTCTGCCCGATAAAATTTCTTCGCGGATATTTTTATATAAGGTGTAGTATTTGTTTTTGCCCTTTAAATCAAAATTGCGCATATTCTTCTGGTCATATAAATTTGTTTAAATTTGGTAATAATAATATTATCACAGCATGGTATAATAGTCAACGTAATTTCTTCGGAGCGGAAAAACAAAATGAAAACCATTAAAAACAAAAAAGCAATTTATTCCACAAAATGGATAGCTTACACGGCAATTTTAACCGCGCTTGTGGTTGCAACGGGCTATATACCGCCAATCGTTACGCCCGCAGGCAGAATATACTGGGTGGACGGCGTCGTACTGCTTGCCGCCTATCTTATGGACCCGCTTTCCGCGTTTATCTGCGGCGGCGTGGGCACGCTTATATACGACGTCTTCAAATCACCCGAAATGATGCTCGCCTCGCTTTTAATTCACGGCTTGCAGGGCGCTATAGTTTCGGGACTTCTGCACTTCGTACTGCCGAACCGCTTTAAAAAATACGAGTGGGTAAAAGCCTTGATAATTTCGGTTATCGCCGCGGTAGAGGTGGTTTTGGGCTACTTTATTTACCGCTGTATAACGCGCGGAGTTCCCGCAGCCGCGGCAAGTATTCCCCGCAACATAATTCAGGAAGTTATCGGCATTTCAATAGCAATGATAATCTGCTACGCCACCACCTTTAAAAAACAGCTTGAAAAAGCAAACCTTCTGCCCGACTTCAAGCGCGAAATTTTACAAAAACAGCCAAAGACTGAACCCGCCGAAACAACCGAACCCAACGCACCCGCAGAACCCGCCGAGCCCGAAAGCCCCGCGGAAACGGTTGCGGAATAATTTCAAAATAATATAGACCCGCCCCGCGGACTTTTCGTCCGCGGGGCGGGTATTTTTACTGCCGTTTAATTATCGTTTGTTTCGTTTAAAGCTTCCGCAGTTTCGGCTTCAATAGCTTCCGCAGGAATATCCGCAACGCTTTCAACCTTTTTGTTCGGCACAGCGGGAATCATCACCTTATAAAAACGCTTGCCCGTAAACCTGTCAACCGTCAGCGCAACGCACAGCGCCGCCGCGGAAACCGTGCACCAGATTATATCCCACATCGTGTCCATAATGCCTATATCGAGGTACCCGCCCTCGATAGTGTAAAGCAGATTGCCGTTTGCGTCGTAAAGCTCGGTATAAGCTATCCCCTCGATTACAACAGTGTTCAAATGGTCGTATGGCTTATGCAAGAAAAACGAATTAATGCTGTTTACAATCGTATCCTCCTGCATATCGTAGTTTGGGGAAATACAGTCAACCGTAAATTCGTAAATTTCCCAGAAAACCGCAATCATAAGGCAGAACGCAAACGCGAATATAAGACAGCCGAAGAACTTTTTGTTGTTTTCGGGCTCGCCCATAAACATTTTAATTACGGCAAAGCCCGCCGCCGCGAACACTATTCCCCAGCAAAAGTGCATAATATCGTCCCAGCACTTACTGCCCGCAATCTCAAACAGCGTATACACGTTGTAGCACGCGCCTATAAAACTGCCGAACAGCCAGAACATTATAAAAGCAACGCACAGCCACGGCGTTTTCTGGCGGGTGAAGTACTCGGCAACGTAAAACATAGGCACCACCGCCGCGTAAACAAGCGAATAGCCCCCGTCGCGGGCGCGTCCGCTTATCGGCAGATATATGCTCGAAGCCAGACAAAACGCAAGATACAGCACCATAATCGTAGTTACGGCAGGTCTTGTTTTTAACTGCTCTTTAAGGTATTTCCCGAACGGTTGACGGTCGCCCAAAAGTCGGCGCTTTGCTGTTTTTTCCTTCATTTGTCAAAACCCTTTCATTTAATAATTGTGCAAATTATTATATTTATTTTTTGCCGAGTTTGCAAGCGTTTGCGGGTATGTTTTCAAGTATTCCCGTTTTAAGCAGTTTTTTCCCCGCCTGCGCCGCAAAATCCTTTTCCGCCTGCCGAATCACTTTCGACAGCACTTTATAAAAATCTTTAAAGCCCTTTGACAGTATGTAGTAAGAAAGCGAACCGGGCACGGTGTTCACCTCGCTTAAATAGACCTCGCTTCCGCACAGTATAAAGTCGAACCGCACTATACCGCGCATATTCAGCGCCGAATACACTTTTTTAGTAATATTTTTTATTAAGTCCGAAATATCCGCGGGTATATCTGCGGGCAGAACCGACTTACCGCCCCCCATATACTTATCCTCGAAGCTCAGCAAATCCCCGCCCGAAAACGCCTCCTCGCACTCGCCCGTTATAACCTCACCGCCGTAAAAGTACGCGGCACAGTTAATTTCACGTCGGTTTTCAAGATATTTTTCAACAATTACCGCGCTGTCGTACATAAGCGCGGCGGCAAGCGCGTTTTCAAGCTGTTCCCGCGTTTCCGCCTTCTCAACGCCTATGCTCGAACCAAGGCTTACGGGCTTGACAATTACGGGAAAATCGGGCATATCCGCGGGGTAATCCGCTTTTTCCGCGTCCGTAATATACGCATAGTCCGCGGTTTTTATATCCAGCGCGCTTAAAATAAGTTTGGTTAAATATTTGTCCATAAATACCGAGGACGAAAAAATTTCCGCACTTGCAAGCGGAATTTCCGCCACAGCGCACAGCCCGCAAACCGCGCCGCCCTCCCCCGCACCGCCGTGACAGCAGTTAAGCGCGACGTCAACCTTGATATATTTTTTTATCTTTCCGCGCTTTGTAAGGGTGTACACCCCTCCGTCGGCAATTATCGCGCGGGGCGCGGCAAGGTATCTTTCGCCCTTGAAGTTGTTAATATCCGCAAGCAATTCCCCCGCATATATCCCGCCGTTTTGCGAAATATATACGGGTATGACCCCGTCGCCTCCGCTCTTTAAAACGTTTACAGCCATAGTGCCCGTTATAACAGAAATTTCGTTTTCGTTAGAAACCCCGCCGAATATTACAAGTATTGTTTTTGACATTAAAAAAATCACCTCCGCTCAGAATTTTTCAGCTTTGGTGATTTATGATTATTAAAAGTTGAAACGTGAAACGCAGAGAAGCGAGCGAAACAATGAAAGCGCGCACCGTCCGCAGGGAGGCACAATGACGTACACAACCAAGGCGGCGCACAGCTTGACAAAGTATCGCGAAGCTTATATGCGTTTTCCTTAATAAATATCGGGCAAGTCGTTCAAAAACAGCACGGTATCCCCGTCCGCAAGATAGCCCTTCAACTCCTCCTGCGCCGCGGAAAGCGCGGGCTTTATAACAAGCTTTTCCGCGTCACCGCCGTTTTCAAGGTACCCCTGCTTAACGGGCGCAATAAGCGTTTCCCCGACAAGAATTATATAGTCAAACCCGACAAGGCTCGCCCCAAGCTGTCTGTTTTCGTCCTTTTCGAGAACGCCCAGCTCCACCAGTCCCGGAGTGACGACGATTTTTCTGCCCGAAAAGCTTTTCAAAACTTCCAAAGCCGCCGCCGCGCCCTTCACGTTGGAGTTATATCCGTCGTCCAAAATATTCACGTTGCCCGACTTTATCAGTTGCAGACGGTGCTCAACAAACCCGAGGTTTTTCACCGCCGCCTTGATTTCTTCCGCGCCCATTCCAAGCTTTGAGGCAACCGTAACGGCAAGCGCAATGTTTTCGGCATTGTGCCTGCCCAAAAGCGCGGTTTCAAGCTGTATTTTTTCACCGTTTATGTCCGCCTCGAACGTACAGCCCTCGGGCGAGCATTTAAGATTTTCAATTTTACCGCAAGCGGAAGTTTTGCAAGTACAGCCGTTAAACATATTATAGCAGTCGGCTGAAATAACCGCTTCGGTTTTGGTAAACGCCAAAATTTCGCCTTTTGCCTTAACAATATTTTCCACCGAACCGAAGCTTTCAAGGTGTTGCGGACAAATTCCCGTTATAAGCGAATAATCGGGCCGGCAAATTTCGCAAAGCTCCGCAATATCGCCGACATTGCGCGCCCCCATTTCCGCAATAAAAATATCGTAATCGCAAAGATTGTTATTGTTTATCGAAAGCGCAAGCCCCATCGGGGTGTTATGCGAGCGCGGCGTTGACAGCACGCGGTATTTGCTTTTTAAAATTTCCGATAAAATCTGTTTTGTGCTGGTTTTGCCGTAACTGCCCGTTATTCCCACGACTTTTATGCTTGAAGCTTGAAGCTTTTGCGTCGCCTTTTTCACGAACCGCTTATTGTGCGGAACCTCGTAAACTTTGGATATAAGGTTAGCCGAAAGCACAAGCGGAATTAACATCAGCGGGAAGACCGCCAAAGGGCAAAACCTCAGTATTTCGAATATATGCGCGCCCCAATACCCGCCGTAGTTTTCAGAATATGCAAACGATGCGTAGTTTAAAAGCGTAACCGCAAAGTACACGCAAACGGCGGTTATCACCGCAAGAACGGCATACAACCGTCTGAATCTCGCAGTCGCAACCGCAGGCGTACGCAGGGCAACGCGGTTATCCGCCCATATAAATACGGAAAAGAAAATTATATATGCGGAAATGCCGATTACCGCCGACCACCCGCCCGCAAACGAAAAGCAAAGCGCAATTACCGCGTAAGCAAACGCGCAAAGCAACGCAAGCAAAACGTGTCGGGTAAAAACAAGGTTGTTTTTCTTGTGCGCCCACTTCAAAAAACGCTTGTTGCCGTACCCGCACGACTGCAATATGCCGAACAGCCTGTAACAGCACCCGCACAGCAGTCCCGCAAAAACTATCGATATTATTAAACTTTCAACTACTTTTTCAACTGAAATAAACATATCGTCAATCTGATAAAAATTCTGTTATTATTTTATTGAAAAGAGCGGGGTTTTCCGAGAAACAGAAGTGCCCGCAATCAGGCATAATTTTCAATTGACTGCCGCATATCAGCGAATTAAACGTATTCCCCTCCTCATTAAAGGGGGTTACGGTATCATTTTCGCCGTAAATAAGCAAGGTTTTGTTTTTGATTTTCGCGGCGTAAGCTTTCAAATCCTCGTTCACGATTTTTTTATAGCTTTCCCTCATCAGCGGTGGCAGTTTTTTATATTCCTCCGAGCCGTAGTGCCTTTCCGCGAACCTCGGAAAGAACTTTTTAACCCGCCTGTACGCGTTTACCCGCCGTATATATTGCTGCGAACGCGGTTTAACCAGTCCCGCACCGCCCGTAATTATCAGTTTATCCGCAATTTCCCCGCGTTCGGCAAGCAGTTTAACCGCCACCCTCGCCCCGAATGAATGGGCTATAATATGGGGACAATCAAGCTTTGCCGCGCACATAAATCTTATAAGCCAGTCGGCGTACCCGCCTACTCCCCACGGCTCGTCAAGCGGAGCGCTGCACCCGAACCCCAAAAAATCAGGAGCGGTAACGCGGAAGCTTTTTGACAGAAATTCCGTCTGATAATAAAAGCTCTCCTTTTTAGAGCCGTATCCGTGCAAAAGCAGAATGTCCTTCCCTTCGCCTTTTCTTTGGTAAGAAACAAACTTACCGTCTAATAAAATAATGAAACTCCTAAACTACAATCAGATGCTTCCGCAAGCGTCAGCATGACATGTTTCAAACATTCGGCTAACGCTCGGTATTACACGTTTCAAAAATACTTTACAGATTTTTAACCATTACAAGGCAGTCCTCGCCGTCCGAATAATACCTCGACCGCGCGTAAACCCCTTTAAACCCGCTTTTCAGATACGCGCCCATCGCAGCAAAGTTAGATACGCGCACTTCTAAAAAAACCTTCTTTGCGCCGCGTTCGCCCGCAATACGAAGCAGTTCTTCAATAATCGCAGTGCCCGCTCCGTTACGGCGGTAAGGCTCGGCAACGGCAACATTGTCTATATCCGCGGTGTCCGCCGCAACCGTTATCCCGCCGTAGCCAATAATCTCGCCCCCATCCTCCGCGATTACCCCGCAGAAGCTTTCACTGTCGAAGCTCGACGCCAGCATCTGAAAATTCCACGGTTCCAGCGGAAAGCAGTCCTTTTCCATTTCGGAAATTTTTAAAATATCCTCGTACTTCCAGCTTCTAAGTTGCATTGCGGTTTTCCTCCGCCTGACTTTTCCGCACGTACAGCGCGTATATTTCGTCCGTCAAACGCGCTTGATTAGCGCATACTACGGGGTGTAAGCTGTTTTTAACGTCCGTTTTTGTATAGTTGTTCAAGGGCAAATCCTCGAACCCGTACAACGGCGCGTCAAGCTTCGCAACGCTTTCACCGCTCATATAACAGGGCTGTAAAGCCACCGTCCTTTTACCGTCCGCGCCGGGCGCATACCCGCAAACGTAGTAACTCCCCCGCCCCGCGTCTATCACCGCGTAAAAATTTTCGTCTGTCACATTATATGCAATCAGGTCGAACGAGGTGATTGCCAAAAGACGTTTGCCCGTTGCCAGCGCAAAGCCCTTCACTGCGGCAATGCCTATTCTTATCCCCGTGAACGAGCCGGGGCCCGTCACCGCCGCAAAAAAATCGCACTCTGCGGGCGAAAGCGAAATTTCGTTCAAAGCCTTGTCGATTTCGTCCATTAGTATTACGGAATGTTGCATAGCGCAGTCGGGCAAATGCCGTAAAACCGACCTGTCCCCCTTTTGCGCCGCCACGGTAAGATAGCGCGACGAGGTGTCTACCGCAAGAAAATTACTCATAAATTATCCGCCTTTTTTCGTCCCCCGTCTTTTCGATAACAACGGTTATAACCTTTTCGGGAAGAACCTCGGCAATATTTTCCGCCCATTCCACAAGGCAAACTCCGTCCGCGTAGAAATAATCGGTCAAGCCCAGCTGTTCGGCTTGCGCGCCGTTTTTAAGGCGGTAGCAGTCGAAATGAAACAGCTTGCCGTCATAGTCGTTCATATACGCGTAAGTCGGGCTCAGAACCTCGTCGGCAACGCCCAGACCGCGTGCAACACCCTTGCAAAACACGGTTTTACCCGCGCCCATTTCGCCCTTTAAAACCACAACCGAGCCACATTTTAAAGTTTTGGCAAAGCGCGCGCCGAACTCCTCGGTATCAGTTGCGCTTTCCGATAAAAATATTGCCATACGGAAACATTATACCCCGCACGGCAACAATTTGCAATAATTTTTAAATTGTTTTTGAAGCGAGCCGTACCTACCCGCCTTTCCACGCAGTCAGCATTGTCATGCTAAGGCTTGCGGAAGCATCTGATTGTCCTAAGCGCAAACCAATCCCGTCATTTCGACCGAGCGTAAGCGAGCGGAGAAATCCCATGGTCTTAGGCGCTTACACAGGGGGATTTCTCGACTACGCTCGAAATGACAAAATCGTGTCATTCTGAGCGCCAGCGTAAAGAGCGAAGCGACGGAATAGCGATTGTTACGCGTAGCGTCAATCGCGTCAGAATCTGATTGTATATTACAACGCGGGTTAAAGCAGTAATGAAACCACCCCCTATCCCCCCGCCTAAGGCAGGGGGTGATAATGCGGTAAAAAATATCCCCCGCTCGGGCGGGGGAATACAAGGGGGTGGGGCGCTAACTTACACCTGTTGAGAAATTAAGGGGTGGCACCCCACAACTCAACTTTCCCTGCCGAGAATAAAGTCCACGCGGCAATCAAAAAACTCCGCAAGCTTAATTATATTTTCAACCGTAGGCACGCGTTTACCGTTCTTCCAGTCATAAAATCTGCTTTTGGTAATTTCGGTTTGAGTATAAATTTTATATGATGTGCAATTATATTGCTTTTTTAAAAATTCCAAGCGTTCGAAAAAAGGCGGACAGATTTTAAAAGTCAAAGCTTTATCGTCCTCTTCTCTGCCGAGCAAAAAATCCGTTGAACGGTTAAAATAGTCTGCGATTTTAATTAAATTCGAAACGGAGGGCAAAACATCGTGCTTTAAGTAGTCGGTTAAACAGCTTGCACTGATACCCAACTCCGCGGCAACTGTTTTATGGTCTTTTCCGCTTTCAAAAATCAGTTCTTCAAGTATTCCGGCAAATTTCGGCATAATTTTCTCTTTAATTTGATTTATGTGAAAATTATGACCCATTTACCGAATTAGACGCTTGACAATTCGCTAAGTGGTACGTATAATAAAATTACTTTTATACAATATTCAACTTTCCCTGCCGAGAATGAAATCCACACGGCAATCAAAAAACTCCGCAAGCTTAATTATATTTTCAACCGTAGGTACGCGCTTGCCGTTCTTCCACGCATACAGCGTGCTTTGATGTATTTTCAATTCTTTGGAAAGCTTATAACAAGTATAATTAAAGTGTTTCAGCAAAAAATCAAACTGTTGCGGAAACTGCGGACACTTTTTAAAGCCCGCAACGTTATTTTCTTCTTCAAGCCCCAGCAAATAATCTGTCGGGCACTGAAAATAATCGGCAAGCAATACAAGATTTTCAACCGACGGAAATCTGTCCTCTCTCAAATATCTTGTTATGCAAGTCGCGTTTACCCCTATTTTTTCCGCAAAAGATTTTGCGTCTGCATTTTGTTCAAATACCAGATAGCTTAACGTATCGCTGAATTTTGACATAGTTTACAAAAATTTTTACCGTTTTTGTAAATTATTATGGCGCGGGTTGGCATTTATTGCTTGCCAAATGCCAACCCGCGTGAGTATAATATTGATAGAACAGTTTCAGGAGTAATAAAAATGCCAAAAATCAAAGAACACTTATTTGTAACGGAAATGGAAGGCTCGGGCGACAGCCTTAAATATATCGTAGACGAAAAAAGCTTACTGCTCGATTTAAAGGTTTTAATTAAAGAATACTATGCTGTCACTTTCAGCGAAAACGAGGACGGACTTCAACTCGCGTTCGGCAACGGACAAAAATTCAGCATTTCGATAAAAGAAATTAAACCGTAAAAACTACGCCGCCCCGCCGAAGCTTTTAAGCTTCGGCGGGGCGCCTTCCGCAAATTATTAAATTTACATATATCAGGCAGTCTTTTTGCGCCTGTCAAACTTCTCGCTCGTCAGCTGTATCAGCCGCGACAAAGGTTTGTACAACAGCATAACAACCGCGGCAAGCACAACGGTTTTTATAAGGTTGAACAGCATTGCCCAGTACCAGACTTTGAGGAACATACTCATCCCCCTCGGCCAGTCGAAGCCGACGAACACGGGGAAGTTTAACAGCCAGTTAACGGGGAACGACCACAAAACGCGCACGGTGCAAGCTATCGCCATACCGACGAGCACCGCCTTGATTCCCTTATGCTTTTTGTAAATAAGCGAGGTTATCAGCAAAAACGGCAAGGTAATTACCACGTTAGCAAGCTCGCCCACAAAAAAGGTTTTACTGCCGATTATGCCGTAAATAAGCTCCTTTAAAACAAGCGTAATCGTGCCCGAAACGGGGCCGAGCGCATACCCGCAGACGAACACAAACGCGTCCGAAAAGTCAAGCTGTAAATATGGCACCGCAGGCAAAACCGAAAACTGCAAAAACCTGAGCGCAAGCGAAAGCGCGGTAAACACGCCTATGTACGCTATTCTCGTCGCTGTGAAATAGGTTTTGAAAAACTCTTTCGCGCGTTTTTTCGCGTCCTTTCCCGCAGGCTGAGCCGAAGCTTGTACCGACTGCTCGTTTGCCTCCGCTGAAACCGCCGAAGCGGACTGTTGCGCCGCCTCCTGCCTGATTGACTGCTGTTCCGTTGTTTCTTCCATAAAAAGAACTCCCAAAAAATTTATTTTTAAAGTTGTTCTTTGCATTTAAAATTAAAAACGCCCCGAAAGCTTCGGAGCGCAATAAAACGATAGAAAAAAACCGCTTTAAACATTCTTTTATCATCCGGACTATACCGTCGGTTTCGGAATTTCGCCGAATCGGGAGCGCGCCGTTCGTCAAAACCTGCGCAGCTCTTCGTGGACTTTACCACCGGTGGGGAATTTCACCCCGCCCCAAAGAATAACTTTAAATTGTGATTTTATTATATTGCCGCGATTTTACGCTGTCAAGTATATTTACGGATAATTTAACATATTGTGTCAATATTCAAAAATAGCGGGGCGCAACGTAAGTTGCGCCCCGCCGCAAATAATTTACTTTTCAAACTTTAACAGCATAACTTCATCATATTTCGGAGAATAAGCAATTGTAATTTCTTTATCCGTATACTTGTTATAAACCGGTAATCCTACGCAACTTATTTTTAAGTATCTTTTCCCGTTATATCTAAATTTTACAACAAGCGAAGTCTTTTTAAAAAAAGCTGTAATAGGAGAAACACGGACTTCCCATTCCGAACCCGAAGCCGTTGCTTTTGCGTTTAGAACTTCGGCGTCTTTAAGATATTTTTTTGCTTTTCGTCTGCCGTGCATTATATAAATATACAGCAATCCAATAATCAGCAAAAGTACTATCCCAAAAATAAAAACAGCTATACCATAAAACAAAAATTCTTCATCTGTTCCAGAAAAAATCCATAAAGCAATCCCACATAGCGCAAGGAAAGCGTTTGAACTAAACATAGCGATAAAGAATATATCCCACGATTTTGAGGAATAAACCTGCCCATAACTTAATATGGCGTCCACATCTCTTACCGTTATATTATTGTTATTATCCGACTTAGCCATATTATTACCTAATTTAAATAGTACTCCCCAATATCCAAATAACAAATTCTAATATATTATTAAACGCAATATTCCTAAAAGTATCAACCAAACTGCTACTGTTATATTCTTGGTTAGTTATATTGTTTCCATAATAATCGCCGACAATTGAACCAATTATCCCGCCTACGAAGCTTCCACCTACACCGAATACTCCCGCCATCAATGAGCTACTGAAAACTTTCGAAACTTCAAGCCCGCCAATACTCATTTTACTTAAAGTAAAGCCTAATACGTTGCCGGCAATTTTGGCTACTTGACCAATTGCAAATGAAAACATACCAGAAATAGCACCGGCAACAGCAAGTCCAAACCCAAGAAGCGGGCTAGCCGCTCCAAATGATAATACCGTTAATGCTACACCTGCAATTACTGTAACCGCAGTTACATAAACCGCAACTATCCAACCAAATAATTTTTTCCAATTTATTGTTCCGTCAGGGTCGTAACCCATAACAGGGTTGTTATTGCAATAAGCGTAAAGGTTAAGTCCGTTTATGCTCTGCGGGTCGGCGTATTCTATGCTGTCCTGCGAGATAAATCTGCCTATGCTCGGGTCATAGTAGCGGGTCTGCAAATAATACAGCCCTGTTTCCACGTCATAGAAATATCCGCGGTATCTGTAAGGGTTTACGTTGCCGATATGCTTAGGGTCGGTTATTTCCTGTCCGTTCGCATCAAGTACTTTATGGTTGCCCCACGCATCGTATACATATCTTACCACAACCGCGCCCGCACTGTCAAGTATGGCTATTATATTGCCCTGCGCGTCCTTGCGATAAAGGTACATATCGTCAGCGTTCACAAAGCCCGCTACGCCCTTATCATCGTACAGATAATATATTGAGTTTGATGAGGATATTAGCTTGCCTTCGACGTTGTACTTATACTCGATTTCGCCTTTCCTTATTCTTCTGCCAAGTCCGTCGTATTCAAAAGTTGTATCGCCGTATTTGGTCAAAAGTTTGCCATACTGCCACTGCAATTGCTTGTTGCGGTAGGTTACAGGACTGCCGAGATTGTTATAAGTAAACGTTTCTTCACCGCTGTCGGAAAGTATTTTTACAAGCTTGTCGCCCTCATAAATATAGTCGAAGTGCTTGCAAGTCAGTTCGGAAAGCTCTTCACCGCTCTTTACCGTGTAGGGGTATTCGCAACGGTTTGCGATATTGCCGTTGGTGTTGTAGGTGAATATTACCGTCTTGTTTAACAGCTTGTTGTTTTCGCGTTCAAGGCGGTTTAAGCTGTCATATTCATAGCTTACCGCTTTATCTCCGTTTTGCGTTATTTGGGCTATATTCCCGCATCTATCGTACTTATAGCGCAGACTTTCGCGTATGCTCGCACCGCTTGCAAACCATACATTGTGTCAATGTCAACTATAGAATAAAGGCGGGCTTTAAAGCCCGCCTTAACCTTTAATTACTGTTAATTTATAACAAACATTTCACCATAGAGTTCTTTTAACTGTTTTGCATTTTCTTTACTGAAACTACCAAGCTCAATTTTATTACCATCTTTTAATGTAATATGCAATCTCCATGCTCCGCCATCCTTTAATTCGCCCAAAAAAATTGTTATGATATAACGGAATCTAAATGGGCGATACCGTATTGTTTCTATATCGTTGACATCAATCACACTTTCCAGCTTATCTTTTTCATAAACTTTTATTTTATCCGCATTAAAAACATAGTTTGTACCTTTAAAAATTTTTAATGAAAGTATTACAAACAGAACAATAGCGTCAAAAATTGAAAGAAGAATTATTACCAACAATACATCACTTTTATTAATTAAAGAAACTGCAACCGAAATTACCAGAAAAATTAAAAACAACGAAAAAAAAGCTAAAAGTGTAAGTAAAATTTTAATTATATATCCACAATAATATTTTATTTTTAATTCCAAGACAAATTTACCCTCATTATTTTTTCCAAAAATTAAATATATAATTAAAAGGATAGAACGAGAAGAATTTTACAAATTGTCCAAAGACAAAATTTCCAATATTTTGCCCTAAAGATAATTTTGTCCCACCAGGAATTTTAAAAAATCCTGATACCCCAATTATTGTTCCCGCTACAAATGAGAAAGCTCCTGATAAAAGCTGCAATCCGCCGTTTGCGAAAGCATCGCCCCAATTTAAAGATTTTCCATTCATAGAACTATCAATTGCATATTCTGCCATACCTGCAACAAAATTAACAGTCAAAGCTGCACCAAATGCAATCGCGCCAACAGCAAGTGACAACGCACCTGCACCTGTAATTATTCCAACTCCTAATGCAAATCCTGTTGCCGCACCTTTAATACCGCCGCCTAAAATGCCAGCAGCTACACTTGTCCCATTAATCCCAGCAGATATTCCACCGCTTATAGCACCAAATGCCATTCCCGTAGCTACTGCCATAAGTGCCGCGCCCGCTACACCGCCAGTAACTACTGAGGCCGCCACCGTAACTGCTACAGCTGCGACTACAACAACGGCCGCCGCAATAGCTAGACCTATCTCTTTCCAATTCCACTTCCAAAATTCCCACCACTTATGTCCCGTAGGGTCAATGTTCATAACGGGGTTGTTATTGCAATAAGCGTAAAGGTTAAGGCCGTTTATGCTCTGCGGGTCGGCATATTCTATGCTGTCCTGACTTATAAAACGACCGATTGTCGGGTCATAGTAGCGGGTCTGCAAGTAGCAAAATTATGTTGATAATTTATTTTATCATAAATTCGTAATTGCTGTCAATATACAAAAAAGCGAGGCGCAACTTACGTTGCGCCCCACCTCTAAACAATTATGTTACTTTAAATCCAGCTTTAACATAGTTTAAATAATTCTCTTTTCCTGTTTCAAAATTCAAATAATTTACTCCGTCTATCATTAAACTTAAAATCGGATAACGCCAACCGGCGTAACCATAATAATTGTTTGCTGAAATTATAACTTCTACTCCTTCGACTAGCAAGTCATAACTACCATTTTGGACTAAAACGTGATAATTACTAGGGTCAACCCAAAACTCGTAATGATTAAATTCTGAATAAGAACTTTCCCAACGTTTTACTCCGTCAGCGGTTTTATAATCGTCATCGCTATATTGTTTTTCAAAATAATCGTAATCTACATTAAATTCAAAAAACTTATTGTTGTAATCATTTGAAGATACTTCTCTTATATTTCTTAACGTAGCTTTGAATGTATAATACCGACATAAACTCTCACTTGACGTATAAGCGTTTATAATATTTTTTTTATCGTTTTGCTTCACAAAATAGCACCCGCTAAACGAACACATTGCTATTATTAGCGAAATAATTAAACACTTTACCAATCTTATAGTTTTCATTTTTTTCCTCATCAATTAAAATGAATGATAAAACGGGAGAACAAACGGTCCTAAAAAATACGAAGCAACTAAATATTTTATTGCTCTCGCTTTTTCTGCAGCAGTTAAAGGATTTGGAGTATTTTGAACCCCGCCAAACATGTCAGCCATAGCTTCCCATGGAGAAAGATAGTAATCATTCCAATACTTTTTTAAACCCCATTCTTTATACGATGGCAATCCCACAGTAATCAAAAACTTTACAGGGCCAAGCAACAAAAGTTGCGGCACATGCCCAAACTCATGTTTTACAACATTTTCAGTCTCACCACTTGCAAGTAACATTATTCCAAATGTTCCTGACCTGCTATTATTTGTCCTAAAAATCGGCACACCTTTATAGAATGACATTATACCAGAGCCTACCACAGCATTAGCATCACTATTAAACGGGTTCCAGCCAATTGCAATCATGTCTTTTTCTATTTGACCATTGAAAACTGAACCCACTAAGCCCACGCCATAAGTGAATAAAGACAATCCCGCCTCAAAGCCTATTGTGCCCAATATCGGCATAAAAAATGATGCAGCAAAACTTGCAACTGTTAATTGCACACCTCTTATAACCGCAAAAACTCCGGCAAAAAATCTGCCTACCTTACTCCAAAACTCTTTCCAATTTATTGTTCCGTCAGGGTCGTAACCCATAACAGGGTTGTTATTGCAGTATGCGTAAAGGTTAAGGCCGTTTATGCTCTGCGGGTCGGCGTATTCTATGCTGTCCTGCGAGATAAATCTGCCTATGCTCGGGTCATAGTAGCGGGTCTGCAAATAATACAGCCCTGTTTCCACGTCATAGAAATATCCGCGGTATCTGTAAGGGTTTACGTTGCCGATATGCTTAGGGTCGGTTATTTCCTGTCCGTTCGCATCAAGTACTTTATGGTTGCCCCACGCATCGTATACATATCTTACCACAACCGCGCCCGCACTGTCAAGTATGGCTATTATATTGCCCTGCGCGTCCTTGCGGTAAAGGTACATACCGTCAGCGTTTATAAAGCCCGCTACACCCTTATCGTCGTAGATATAGGTCGTTCCGTCAGAACTGCTTACAAGCTTGCCCGCGCTGTCGTAAATATACTCGATTTTGCTTTTCTTTATTCTTCTGCCCGAACCGTCGTATTCAAACGTTGTATCGCCGTATTTGGTCAAAAGTTTGCCATACTGCCACTGCAACTGCTTATTGCGATAAGTTGTCGGACTGCCGAGGTTGTTATACGCGAACGTTTCTTCACCGCTGTCGGAAAGTATTTTCACAAGCCTGTCGCCTTCGTACATATAGTCGAAGTGCTTGCAAGTCAGTTCGGAAAGCTCTTCACCGCTCTTTACCGTGTAGGGGTATTCGCAACGGTTTGCGATATTGCCGTTGGTGTTGTAGGTGAATATTACCGTCTTGTTTAACAGCTTGTTGTTTTCGCGTTCAAGGCGGTTTAAGCTGTCATATTCATAGCTTACCGCTTTATCTCCGTTTTGCGTTATTTGGGCTATATTCCCGCATCTATCGTACTTATAGCGCAGACTTTCGCGTATGTTTGCGCCGTTTGCGAACCATACCGTCGCGGGCATATTCGTTGCGCGGTCGCCTATCTTACGGTACGAAATATATTCCCCGCAAAGCTTATTTTTGGAAATGAATACTTCCTTACCCATATTTCTGCCGTTAACGTCGGTAAGCGGTTTAAAATCAAGGGTTTCGTTTACGTTTATATTATCGAGAGTGCGCGCCGAGGTGTCACGGTAAGCGTAAGTATACGACAATTCCAACCCGCCGTCAATCTGCATGCCCGTCAGCTCGCCGTTCACGTTATAGGTATAGCGTTCGGTTAAACAGCTTTCACCGTTCTTCGCCGTTTCAACTGCGGTAAAGCGCTTGTGTTCGTCGTAGGTGAATTCGGTAAACGTTCCCGCTTTAAAGTCGGAAATATCCGTAATATTGTTGTTTGCGTCGTAGTTTTTGACGAGCACCTCTTCACCGTTAATATTATACGCTTCGGTTACCTTTTTTCTGCCTGTCGCCTCGTCGGTTACGGCAGTTTTTTCCGAATAATACGTTACGGTTTCGGTATCGTCTACGTACTCAGTTGCGGTTGCCGCGCCGAAAAGCGTTTTGTCCGTTTCCTCGTCGTATTCGTAGTCGGAATAAGTATACGCGGACTGCAAACCGCCGTTGACCGTGACGGAAGTTTTTCTGCCATGGCAATCGTACGCGTAGTTTATTACGGTGTTGCCGCTTTTTACCTCTACGGGCAAACCGTGCTCGTAAAGCATATCGGTTGTGTTGGCTTCGCCCTCCGCCGTGCTTTGCGTTATAGAATTAACGTTGAAGTTGAAAGGGTTTCTGCCGTAGGAAAGCTTGCTTCCGTTCGCATGCGTTACGCTATTTACAATGTTTGTGCCTTCCACATACTCGTATTCGGCGGAAACTTCGCCTGTTTCGTCACGCTCTGCCGTTACCTGACCGTTTTCCGCAACGTCGTTTTGCGTATAGAATTTCGAAGATGCGTCAAGCGAGTTCCAGCTGACGGTTTTCGTAACGTTGCCGTTTTTATCGTACGTTCTTTCGGTGAAGTTTACGCCCGTCGTCTGTTCTTCCCCGCAAATCTTGCTTTCGGTAAGAATAAGGTTGCCGTTTGCGCCGTAATGGTAGTTTACAACCGCGGTTGTTTTTTCTTCTTCGCCGTTAAGTATAGTTATTTTTTCGGCGGTTTCGCTTATAATGCGGTCGTCCCCGTCGTAAATATATGTTTTGTATGCTTTTATGGTGTGATTTTCCGATATTTCCGCCCAGCTGAATTCCTTTAACGGCTTTTCCATTGCATTGTCGTACACATTAATGGTAAATTCGTTTTCCGTGTCAGACTTGCGGGTTAACGTAACAAACGTGTCTGCAGGGGTGCCGTTCGGCATAAACTTCGTAAGCGTTTCAAAGCCCAGATTATCGATTTTTGTGCAACTGGTCAATCTGCCCACAGAGGAAAACACATATATTTCCTTAGCTCCGTCGTGATAGTTCAGCGTAACGTCCGTGTTCGTGTACTCAACCGTAACCGACGATAAAACTTCCGTATAATCGCTTTCTTCGTTTTCGGTCATATTTTTTTCGATAGTAACCGGTTTTGAAAGAGTTTTAACAGCCGAAACTTTTCCGTCCGCATATGCAATCTGCCCGCAAACGGTGTCGTTTGAAATTGCCGAAACAAATTTTTCACCGTCGTAAGCGAAATTGAGCGTTGAACCGTCGGTAAATAAAACCGAGGTAAGATTTCCGTCCGCATATCCGTACTTTACCGTTCTTCCGCGGTTGTCGGTTATGCTTTTGAGCTTACCGCCCGAGTATTTAAAGCTTACCGCCTTGCCGTTGGAGTCGTGCAAGCCCGAAATGCGCGCTTTTTTGTCGTATTCTACCGCAACCGAGTTGCCGTAAGTATCAAAAATACACACAAGGTCGCCCGCGCCGCTGAACCCGCTGATTAAGCCGTTACCGTCTTTAAGATAATTTACGGGAGTATGCAAAAGCGTGTAATCAAGCTGTGCTTTTTTGCCGAAATACTTTTTAAACGCGTCCTTTACAGAATCGAGGTTTTTTCTTGCCTGCGAAATGATATAGCCAATCTGCGTATTTACGAAGCCAAGCTGTTCGTTAAGCGTTTCCGCCTGTTCGGCAAGCATTAGCTTCTGTTCCGCAACCAAAAGAAGTTGTTTTGCGGCAAAATTTCTCTGGTCAACCATTGTAGCGTTTTCCGAATCAAGCAATTCAAGATTTTTAACCGCGCTTTTGTAGGACATTTTCTCTCTTAACTCAGGTAACTGCGCATCCTCAAAACCGCTTAAAGTTATATTGTTAAAAAACGCTTCTGCCGATTGAAATACAAAATCAGAATTACTGTTAATATTGGTACACAGTTTTGTACTTAACCCTTTCGTATGTTCCAAATCGGAAATTTGCTGACCTATTTGATTATTTCGCAAATCTAACTGTTTTTTTTGCAAATCTATCTGTCTTTTCTGCAAATCCAACTGTCTTTTCTGAAAATCAATCTGTGCCGACTGCTTTGTCAACTGCTCTTTATTCGCATACAAAGACTGTAACTGCAACGCTTCACTTTCAGTCATAACGCACGCATCCGAAGTCTGCGTTACTCCGCTTATAAGCTGTCTGTATCCGCTTTTGTTCAGCGCGGGCATTGCATAAGTAATTTCGCCGTTTGCAGAATTAACCTTAACATATTCTTTTAACGAGCGTTCAAGTGATTTAACGTAATCCTCAAGCTCCGCCTGCTCGCCGAGCCTTTGGTCGATAAATTCGGAATCTACGTAATCGTTAACTTCGGGTATCAGCGTGTATCCGCCGCAGGACTGCTGTTTTTTCACTTCATTATCGCCGTAGGTTAAGTTGCCGTTTAAATCTACCATAACGGAATTTTTACTTACAAACCGCTTTTCGCCGTTTTCGATATAATAATAGGTCTCGGTAAAGGTATGATTTTTCCCCGTTTCGTCCGTGAAAGTGTAAACGGTTGTCGCCGCCGTATCTTCTTCGGCAACGTTCAGCTTTCTGTTAAGGTTAAGCCGCCAGCCGCGTCCGTAACCGCTATCGCCGCCCGCTTCCGTACGCACATGCGAAATATTGACGGGAATGACAAAATCGTCCGCGTTTACCGAACCGAATACAGGCGCCGCGCTTCCGTTACTTAAATTCAGGTTTAATTCCGCGCCTCCCGCAAGATTGATATTTTTAAAAGCGTTTTCTCCGTCTTTGTATCCGCCGGTATTGTCATATAAATTCAGTAAGTTGTAAGATTTTCCGTTAATTTCAACCGTGCTGAGCCACAATACAAAGCTTTCTACAAATTCAGCTTTTTCAAGTATGAAATCCGCATTGCCGTATTTTTCGTATAAATGCTTCAAATCCACAACTGCTTTATAAAATCCGTCTCTACTCACCTCGGCAACATATTCACGCGTATCAAGCGAATACAAATTATATCGGCCGGCCGTGGGCACTCTGCCATGCAGTCTTAACTGAAAAGACTGCACGTCGCTTATACGGTATCCTAACGAAAACAGCAGTTTTTCGTAATCGAGTATCCCTATAAGGTCGGTTGTATCGTTAGCGGTCAAAAAATCGTCCTCAGCGTACAATTCGCTGCCGTCGGTATCAAACAGCTTTATAAATCCGTCGGTAAACTTATAATTTTTGCGGAAGCTTTCGGCGCTTTTTAAAATTGCGATATTATCTTTAAACTCTCCGCCAACCGCGGCTCTGCTGAAATCTGTTATGGTAATCATATTCGCACCGTTTATAACAATCTTAACCATATCCGTATCAAAACTGTCCATTAAATTGGGGTCGCCAAGCCTGAAATCGGCGCTTCTCTTATGTTCGTACAGCGATTTTAAGTCAATGCTGTAAACGTTATTATCCTCCTGTACGACTTCGCAGAATTTTTTCGCAGAATCTAAAGGATATAAATTGCAACCGTGCCACGCTTTTGTTTTTCCGAATAATACAAGTCTGCACGACGTTACTTCGGACGGTTTAAGCCCGTAAGAGTAAACAAGCTCTTCATAGTCCGCCAAAACGGCGATATCGGTATCAAAATCTATAAAATCGCCGTTTCCGAACACTCCGTTCTCGTCAACGTTAAATATAGTTACGAATTTGTCCTTACTGCGGTACCGTTTTTTAAACTCCACCGCGTTGTCTATAATAGCCTGCACGTTTTTTTGCGGCTTTTCTTTATTACGAATCGTAAAGTCCGTTACGGTCATCATGCCTCCGTTTATAATCAGCTGCATCCTGCTCGGCTCTAAACTGTCCCGTAAATCGGGGTCGGCAAGCCTGAAATCGTAACTGCCGCAAGCCTCTTTTACCGTTAGCAAATCAACCTTATAAAAACCGCCCTCTTGCTCGATATCGCATATTTTTATGTTTGAATCCAACGGATACACAGAAACTATTTTGCTGGCCCTGTTCTTTCCGCATAAAGCTACTTTGCAGGAGATAACATCCGTTTCTGCAAGCATACAAGTTTGTAAAAAAGCGTCATAATCTATAATAACGCCTATATTGCAATTTTTATCAATATAAGTTGCTCCGCCGCCGTAAACTCTGCTTCCTGTTACATTAAAAGTTTCAATGAATTTATCTTCAAACTTAAAATTATTTCTGTATTCCACCGAATTGGCAATAATATCAGCATTCCCTTCGGAATATCTCACCTCCAAACCTTCTTCAAGCCCCGTTTCGCTCATAGTCTGAATACCGTTGTCCGCGTTTATCTCGTCAAGAGCGCTTGTCCGAGCAACCGCTGACTGTGCCTCTACCTTCTTTAAAAATTCCTGTAATTTTTTGTTATCCATTATTTTAATTCTCCTTATTTATTTTTTTGCATTGATTTTTTTGGATAGTTCAATTAATTTTTCCACTTGCGCCGCGGTTGTTTCGGCGTCAAATTTAAGCCCGTTTTCTATTGCAAACTGGTTAACCTTAGTAAGCACAAACTGCTTTTTTTCTTCACCGCTGTAATTTGAAAAGTTTTCGGCTATTTCCATTAACGGCGCAACCGTTTCATAAAGAAATGAACTGCTTTGCATATTTCTTTTTTCCCGAACCGCTTTAACCAGCCTGACCACAAAAATGATGCTTGTAATCAGCAAGCTTAACGCAGTTCCCGCAAGCGACAACACCACTTCGAAATTTTCCATTTGCTACCTCCTCTGATTTTTATAAACATATGTTTGTAAAAATAATACTAAATTAATATGACTGATTTCGGCATATTTAAAAAAATTTTCTTGAAAAAAATCAATAAAAAAATGTTACCTCTTCTATTACGGCGCTTACCGCGTAATATTTTCAAATAAATAACCGCGCCGTTCGGAAACGTCCGAACGGCGCGGTTATAAATATTTTGATGAAATTATTTTACTTCGTTAACGGAAAGCAAAAAGGTCTGACCGTTTGTAAACTTTAACAAAAGCGAGTTTCCGTTTTCGGAAAAAGTTGCCGCATAATACTCTTTTATCAGCACCTTCAAATCGAGCAATAAACTTTTTTCGTCTACCGTAAATTGCAGATTTTGCCCCGCGCTCTCCATTTCCGTAACAAATAAATGATTTGCGTTCTTATCCATAATTTATAGCTCCTTTATACCTAATTGCTTACATTATATACCCGCCAAGTAACAAAATCAAGTATTTTTATAAGTTGCGGGGTATAATTCAGAAACTTAAAAGGCGCTCATAATATGGATATTTTATCTAATTTCAGCGAAAACTTAACCGAGCTTATTTTTGACAAAAAAATAACCGTTGAGCAAGTTTCAAAAGATACTGGAATAACCTTATCGGAAGTTTACACTTATTTGCGCAGGCGGTATTTGCCTAAGCTTTCAAATATAATAAAAATAGCCGACTGTTATAATTATTCGATTGATTTTTTGCTTGGCTTTATTCAAATTCAACCAAAAATCAATTACAAAAAAACTCCGCTATTTTCCCAAACCTTTAAAGCGTTGCTTGCCGAACGCAAAGTTACGCGCTACCGTTTAAACAAAGATACGAAAATTTCGATTAACTGTCTTGACAGTTGGTATAACGGCAAAAGTATTCCATCCGTTGAAAACGCAGTTATTCTTGCACGATATTTCGATTGTTCGTTAGACGAACTGTTAGGCAGAGAATAAAACTTTAATTTACGTTATAAACCGCGAACGGCTGCTTACGCAAGCGTAAGCATAACACAATTTCAAAATATAAAATCGGGGCGCAACTTACGTTGCGCCCCGCCGCGTTCAATTATCAAAAACAAAAAATCAATCGTAAATAAAAAGCACGCCGAGTGTGTTTTTACCGCAGTGAGTTGTCACCACACACCCGGCAACCGTTTCAAGAATTTCATTGAAGTGAAACAGCTCTTTAACCTGCACACGGACTTTTTCCACCACCTCCGGCTCACAACAGGAATGCGTGATAAAACAGCGCGTTTTATCATAATTCGGATAATCCGCGGCAAGCTCGGCAACGTAGTTTTTCAGACAGCGTTCCAGCCCGCCCATATACTTCTTTTTAGCGTAAAGCTTACCTTCCTTCATATCAATCATCGGGTGAAGCTTCAACACCTTTGCGCCCATAAGCGAAGCAAGCGAACACCTGCCGCCCTTGTGCAAATAATCAAGCGCGTCCGGCACGAAAGAAGTGTTGACTTTACCGCGCAGATTTGCGGTTATTTCGGCTATATCCTTGGGGGAATACCCCTCTTTCACCAAATCGCAGGCCTTTAAAACCAAAAGCCCCTGCCCCGTTGACAGCGCGTGCGAATCCACTACAAACACCTTGTTTTTAAAGCGCTTGTCCTTAGCCGCGCTTGCCGCGTTTTCATAAGAGGATGAAGCTTTGGAAGAAATATTGTAGTGAACTACTGCGTCACAGTTTGCAAGCTGTTGCGCGAAAAACTCCGCATACTCCTCAACGGACGGCGCGGAAGACTTAGGCAAAACACCGTTTGCCGAAACATAACCGAAAATATCCTGCGGCGTTATATCAACTCCGTCGCGGAACATCTTGTCGCCCAGAATTACAGCAAGCGGCATTATACCGACGCCGTACCTGTGTACAAGTTCGGGACTTAAATCGCAAGTTGAATCAGCAGTAATTTTGATATTCATTAATTCACCGATGTAAAGTATTTTTGGCTGTTTATATCTTTGTTATTTTACAATATCAAAAATAAATATTCAATACCTTTAACAAAACTTTAACATTTTTGTTGTCCGAAACGCGCTTAAACAGCGCATATTACGGCAGCAAATAATATTTAGACAAAAAAACAAGCCCGCCGCGGAGCATTGCAAAAGCTCCGCGGCGGGCGCCGCAAACTGCGGTTACACTCTATTATTTTACGCAATTTTCGTACAGAGGAAACGCCTTGCACAGCTTTGCAACCTCCGCCGCAACGTAATCGAACGCGCCCTCGCGCTCGTCAATGACCCTTGCTATAAGCCGCGCGATTATGCGCGCTTCGTTCTCTTTCATTCCGCGCGAAGTCATTGCGGGCGTTCCTACGCGTATACCCGAGGTAACGAACGGCTTTTGCGTGTCGAAGGGCACCGCGTTTTTATTTACGGTGATATGCACCTCGTCCAAGAGCTTTTCAAGCTCCTTACCGGTAATGTTCTTGTCGGACAAATTCAGCAGAACAAGGTGGTTATCCGTCCCGCCCGAAACCATTTTAACGCCCAGCTTTTTAAACTCGTCAGCCATCGCCGCCGCATTTTTGACGATTTGCGCCTGATAAACCTTAAACTCGGGCGACAGCGCTTCCTTAAAAGCAACTGCTTTCGCCGCAATAATATGCATAAGCGGGCCGCCCTGCGTGCCGGGGAAAACGGCTTTATCAATCGCCTTGCCCCACTGTTCTTTGCACATAATAACGCCGCCGCGGGGTCCGCGCAAGGTCTTGTGCGTGGTCGTGGTTACGAAGTCCGCATACGGCACGGGCGAGGGGTGAAGTCCCGCCGCCACAAGCCCCGCGATATGCGCAATATCCACAAACATAAGCGCGCCGACCTTGTCGCAGATTTCGCGTATACGCTTGAAGTCGATTGTGCGCGGGTACGCGCTCGCGCCCGAAATTATAACTTTGGGCTTGCACTCAACGGCAATGCGCTCCATTTCTTCATAGTCGATAACTTCTTCGCCCTCTTTTACGCCGTAGGGCACGATATTGAAATATTTGCCCGAAATGTTGACGGGCGAGCCGTGCGAAAGATGCCCGCCGTGGGCAAGATTCATACCCATAACGGTATCGCCTGGCTGACAGACTGCAAACAGCACTGCAAGGTTTGCGCTTGCGCCCGAATGAGGCTGAACGTTGCAGTATTCGCAGCCGAAAAGCTGTTTTAAACGCTCGCGCGCCAAATCCTCGGCAAGGTCTACAAACTGACAGCCGCCGTAGTAGCGGTGCGCGGGGTAGCCTTCGGCGTATTTGTTGGTGAGGTGACTGCCCGCCGCCGCCATAACCGCGGGTGAAACAAAGTTTTCGCTTGCAATAAGCTCGATATTGTTTTGCTGACGGTAAAGCTCTTTTTTAAGCGCTTCGGCAAGCTCGGGGTCGGTTGCTTCGATAAGAGAAATGTCTATCATTTTATCTCCGTTTTTCAGTTTTTATTTTTTAGTATATTTTACCATACGCGCAAAAGACTGTCAACATTATAAAAATTCGTTAAAAAATAAAAAACGCGTGGTGTGGTTGCAAATGCAACCACACCACGCGTTCAAAAATACTCCCGTACAAAATATGCAACGCAAATCAAACGCACTGCTCTATCGTGATATTAAATTTTTGCCCGTTTAAAAATGTGTTTCAACCTTTTAGCCGTTGCAATGTGTCGTTATGAGCCTTGGTGCAGAATCTGCCCGACTAAGCGCAGACTTAACCGTTTTTACTTGCGTTATAAGCTACTTTCAGATGCTTCGGCTTCGCTCAGCATGACAGGGCTAAAAAAATTTAACAGAATTTTAATGAATGATTATTATGGAAAATTTAGATTGCTTTAAAGAGAACTTGAAAGAGTTAATGGAAGTTAAAAATTACACGGTTAAAGATATCAGTCTAAAAACGGGAATTAACACTTCCTACATTTACGCTTATTTTAACGGCAGAAACTATCCGAATTTACAAAACGCGATAAAGATTGCAGAGGTTTTTGACTGTTCGCTTGACTTTTGATTTGGGTTTGCAGAAGATTTCACCCCTAAAAAATACAAGCCTGTTGCCGATTTAAATAACAGCGTTAAAAGAGCGATAACAAATAAAGGTTTAACGCGCTATCGTGTTTATATTTTGACAGGTATCAGTCAAAATGAATTATACGGCTGGTATAAAAGCACAAAAACTCCGTCCCTTATTAGTCTTGTTGCCGTTGCAAAAGCCTTAGACTGCTCGCTCGATTATTTAGCCGGCAGAGATGAAATTTAACCGTTTTTGACGGTTTCCCCCCGCATATGCGGGGATTTTTTATGTTTACGGAAAGAAATTTCCGCCGTAGAACGTTTGAAAATTATCACCGCAACGGCGATAATTATTTTTACTTGCAATTTACTTAAAATTAGCATATAATAAAACCGAATCAGAGGTAAACGTGACGAACATAAGCAATGCGACAACTGCAAACGGTAAATACATAATTAACCAGAAACCTTTAAAACCGTTTGTGAAATGGGTTGGCGGGAAAAGCCAACTTTTATATAAGCTTGAAAAATTATTACCCAACGACGGCAACACAAGCTATAAAAAATATTGCGAACCCATGGTCGGCGGCGGCGCGCTTCTTTTTGACGTTTTAAATAAATACGATTTTGAAGAATTTTATATAAGCGACAATAATTGCGAACTTATAAACGCGTATAACGTAATAAAAAATGATGTAAACACACTGATTGAAAGATTAAACGAAATGCAGTCTGCTTTTTTACTTTCAGACAGTAACGGCAGAAAACTTTACTATTATGCCGTAAGGGATAAATTCAATTCTGTAAATTTATCACCTGTAACCGCCGCGGAAAAAGCCGCTTACTTTATATTTTTAAACAAAACATGCTTTAACGGACTTTTCCGCGTAAATAAAAACAAACAGTTTAACGTTCCGATAGGCGCTTATGAAAGCCCCGTTATTCTTGACGAAGAAAATTTACGCAATATCCATAATGCTTTACAGAAAGTAACTATTGTTTGCGGAGACTACTCGCTGTCAAAAGAATTTATAGATAAAAACACCTTTGTCTATATTGACCCGCCTTATCGTCCCATTTCGGAAACTTCTGATTTTACTTCCTATAATTCGGTTGAATTTGACGATAACGAACAAATAAGACTTGCAGGGTTTGTTGACGATATAAATAAAAAAGGCGCTAAGATTGTTTTAAGCAATTCAGACCCAAAAAACATTAATTCCGAAGACTGCTTTTTTGAAAAGCTTTACAGTAAGTATAACATTGAACGCGTTCTGGCGAACCGTATGATTAACAGCAACGCCGACAACCGAGGAATAATTTACGAATTGCTTATTTACAATAAGGAAAAACTTATGGAAAGAAATTTTGACGAATGGCTTAAAACGTTTAAAACAAGCATAAGCGATTATGAATACTATGCAGACTTTAAAAAAGCATACAAAAACGTAGAAAATATCAAAATAGAACTGAATATTCTCAATTCGTTAATAGGTTCTAAAAATATCGAAAACGATTTTGAAAAACTTTTAGACAGCTATCCGCAAGTATTAAAATGCATACCCGTACTATTAGCAGTGCGCGGAAATGAAATTTATACCATTGACGGCGATGGAGAATATCTTTTTAAATTTAATAAGCCAAACTATACCGTTAAAGACTATATTATGTTTATGAAAAAGACGGGGCTGTTTGATTTGATTTCAAATCACATAATAAACAATCTTGTTGATTATGTAACCGGCGTGGAAGTCGGGCTTGACAGCAACGGACGCAAAAACCGCGGCGGTCATTTAATGGAAAATCTTGTAGAAAATTATCTCATCAAAGCGGGGCTTGTAAAAGGCGAAACTTATTTTAAAGAATTGAAGTTATCCGCAATAGAACAGACTTGGAATATTGATTTATCAGGAATTTCAAACAAGGGCAAAGCAGAAAAAAGATTTGACTTTGTTGTCAAAAAAGGAAATACGATATTCGCAATCGAGACAAACTTCTATGCAAGCAGCGGTTCAAAATTAAATGAAACGGCAAGAAGCTACAAAGCCATTGCTTTGGAGGCAAAAAATATAGAAGGATTTGCTTTTGTATGGTTTACAGACGGTTACGACGGTTGGAAAACAGCACGGCATAATCTTGAAGAAACTTTTGACGTTTTAGACAATATCTACTGTATTGCAGATTTGGAAAACGGAATAATGAGTACTTTATTTGACTGATTATTTAACCGTTTTTGACGGTTGACCCCCGCATATGCGGGGGTTTTTTATGTTTGCGGAAAGAAATTTCCGCCGTAGAACGTTTGAAAATTATCACAGCAACGGCGATAATTATAAAGCTTAACCCCCAGCCGAAACAGATTTGAAGCCACAGCGAAAAATTAAGTCCGTTTGTTGCAAGGCGGACTATTTCCATTACCGTAAGCGCGGCGAGCACAGAGGGACTTAAAAAGCGGATAGAAATGCCGAAAAACCGCTTTGGCATTTTTAGCTTGCGGGTAAAGCGGTTGACCTCGTCCGCAAGGGAAACGGCGGTTTTTCCGCTGAAAGCGAACACAAGGCACTCGGCAATTCCCAACAGCAAAATATTGTAAAAATTGACGAAAAGGTCGCTGATTTCCACGGCTACCGCGCCCGCCGTTGTTGCGTAAACGGCACATACTACGGCGCCAACCGCGCAAACCGCCGCGGAAAGGCGGGTTCGGTTAATTTTGAAGCTTTGGGAAAAAGGCGAGGTAAACGCTTCAAGCATGCTGACCGCCGCCTGCACCGCTATCATTGCAAGCGACAGATAAAATGCCGCGCCCGCGATTGCGTTGAGAACGGCGCGCCCGCCGAAAAGCTGCGTGATTGCCACGGGGTAAACCGCAAACGCGGTGATTATGCCCGACTGACCTATTTGCGATTGCAGTCCGCAGCCGTACAAGGTTGTGAACATTACAACCGAGGCAAGCACCGAAACGGAAAAATCGGCGGCGGCGATTATCAGCGAGCATTTAAAAATGTTTGTGCCTTCGGGCAGGTACGAACCGTACGCGGGCATTATCCCCACCACTATCGACAGCGAAAAGAACACCTGACCAAGGGCGGAAAGCCACAGCTCCGGGCTGGATAGCTTTGTGAAATCGGGCAGAAACAGCGCTTTTAACGCTTCCCCCGAATTATGATACAGAAGCCCGCGCCCCGCCATAAAAGCGAGCAGTATTACGGGCGCAAGCACCGTTATTTTGGCGGCTTTGGCAAGCGCGCCCGCACCGCCCTTCAAGCAGAAGAAAATTACGGCGAGAGCAAGCGCCGTTCCCGCTAATACGAGCGGTGATATGCCCGAAATAACGCCGTCCGAGCGGGCGTTTAATACGCTATGAAAGAAGTAACCGCTGACCTCGGTTTGGGTGAGCATAGGGGCGGAAAACGAGAGCGGAACTATTTTAATAATCATTGTGATTATCCAGCCCGCAAGCCCCGCGTATATCAGCCCCGTAACAAGAGAGTTTACACAGCTTGCCCAGCCTATTGCGCCCGCGCCGCGCTTTAAACCGCTTAAACATACGGGCGCGCCGCCGCGGTATCTTCTGCCGAGGGCAAGCTCGGCGTTGAGCAGAGGTATGCCCAGAATTATAAGCGCGGTGAAATAAATTAAAAGATATGCTCCGCCGCCGTATTTTGCGCAAAGTCCGGGGAAGCGCAACGCATTGCCCAGCCCCACCGCCGCGCCTATGCTTGCAAGAATAAAACCGCCCTTGCTGTTAAATTTTTGCTTTGACATACTTTTAATATATTTTTTTACACCGCAATTTAGACTTGACGCGCGCATAAGGCGCAAAGCGAAAAAATCGTCCGCGCGCAGTAAAAACTGCGCGCGGACGCAACATATTGCCATTATCAGTCAGATTCTTCGGCAAGCCTCGGAATGACGCTAAGAAAATAATATGATTTTATAATTTATCACATACTTGAAAGTATTGCAAGGTTAGCCGCCACGTCCACATTGCGGACGGTTACGTCCCCGGGAACCTTTAAAAGCACGGGCGCGAAATTGAGAATTTTTTTAATTCCGCAACAAACAAGGTTTTCCGAAACCTCCTGCGCGTATTTTGCGGGCACGCAGATTACGGCGAGCTTTACGTCAAGGCGTTTAACTCCGTCCTGTGCGCATTTTGCGTCCAGTACGGGTCTGCCCGCTATTTCACTGCCGATTTTTGCGGCGTCGTTATCGAAGGCGGCGACAACTTCTATACCGTAATTGGAAAACCCGCCATAAGCCAAAAGCGCACTGCCTAAACCGCCCGCGCCGAAAATTACCGCGTTCTTTTTATCGTTACAGCCCAGATATTCTTCCAAAGCGGAAATAAGCTCGGTCAGTTTATAGCCGACGCGCGTTTTTCCCTCTGCCGAAGTATAGGCAAGGTCCTTTCTTACAAGCACTTCGCCCATATTCAGCGCACGCGCAATCGCGCCCGAAGAAACGTAGCCTTCCTGCGAGCCGATAGATTTTAAATAATTGAGATATACGGGAAGCCGTTGCAGACTTGTTACCGGTATATTGCTTTTCATTTTTTACCTTTTTAAGAACAGGGTTGCGCTTTGAAATATCAGATTCTTCTCTGACGCTGAGAATGACATAGATGCTTAGCTTTGGTCAAGCCGTTATTTTATGTTCAATGCGGCGGCGCCGAAAGCTCCCGCTTTGTTGCCGAGGGTTGCGCACTCCACCTTGACGGGCGCGTAATCGGTTCCCGCAAAAATTTCTTTATTCAGCATTTCCTGTAAGGGTACGGAAAGCCGCGAGCCCTGCGCCGCAACTCCGCCGCCTATCATTATAACCTGCGGGCGGAAGATATTTGCTATGTTGGCTATCCCGCAGTTGAGGTATTTCAAATACCAGCCGACGACCTGCTTTGCGGTGCGGTCGGTATCCATATACTCGAAAGCCGTTCTTCCGTCCGCAGAATCGTGCGTGTATGTATTCCACATTGCGGACGAGGTGTCCTCCTCCATCGCCCATTTTGTCCTTGCGGTAAGTGCGCGGGCGGAACAGTACGCTTCGAAACAGCCTCGGCGTCCGCAAGTGCATTTTGCTCCGCCGTGCTCGATTACCATATGTCCGATTTCCGCGCCTGCGGATTTATAACCCTCGAACAGCTTGCCGCCGATTACGATTCCGCCGCCTACGCCCGTGCCGAGCGTTATAAGCACGCTGTCCTTATAGCCTTTGCCTGCGCCGAAGCGGGCTTCACCCAAAGCCGCCGCGTTTGCGTCGTTGCAGATTTTGACGGGAATTGAAAGCTTTTCCTGCAAGAGCTTTTGCAGAGGATAGTTTTTCAAGTTCATATTTCCCGCAAAAACCACCTCGCCGCGGGTGCTGTCGATTAGCCCGGGACAGCCGACGCCCGCGCCCTTGATTGCGGAAAAAACCACGCCCGCGTTGCGCACAAGGGTTTCCGCAAGCGTTTCTATACAATCGGCAAGACCTTCGCCCGTAACCGTCGGAACGGAATCTTCGCAAACGATTTTGCCCTTTTCATCAATAATTATGCCTTTTACAAAAGTTCCGCCTACGTCAAGACCCATATAGAGAGCCATATTTCACCGCCCGACTTAAATTTTATGTCATTATTATACACAACCTCGGCGCAGGTAGTCAACCCATTAGATAAATTTTTACGGAAAAATAAAAGCGCTCCCTTTACGGAAGCGCTTTAATATGCTTTACGGTATTTTTATTTTGTGCCGGTCGAACCGAAGCCGCCCGCGCCGCGGACAGTTGCGGAAAGCTCTGACTTTTCGACAAACTCGGCGGTGAGATAGGGCGTTATGACAAGCTGGGCAACGCGTTCGCCGACGGAAACGGTTTGCGCAACCTCGGAATGGTTATGAAGCGCAACCTTAACTTCGCCGCGGTAGTCGCAGTCCACAACGCCAACCTTGTTTGCGGGGGCAAGCCCTTTTTTGGTGGCAAGACCGCTCCTTGCATAGATAAGCCCCGCATATCCGAGGGGCAATTCAAGCGCGATACCTGTGGAAACGAGTACCGTTTGGTGAGGTTTGACTTCTAAATCAGCCTCTAAACAAGCATACAAATCGGCGCCTGCGGCAAACTCGCTCCCGTATGAGGGAACTATTGCGTTTGCGTTAAGCTTTTTTATGCCGACTTTCATTTGTTTTTGTTTTGAGGAAGTAATCTCGTAACTGTTTTTCATATGTATATCCTTGTTAAACACGTGTTTATTGTCCGCGGTTATTTTACAAGCAGATTCTTCGCTGGCGCTCAGAATGACAGTAATACAACCGTCCAGAATGACATCAACAAAGCGCAAATGACAATAACCTGCGCATATTCGGGGGTTAAATTATTGTAACTTCGTCCCAGAGTATAATTTTATCCTGCGCGAGCGAGGGCTTAACCAAAATTATTCTTTGGTTGGAAGAACCGCGGAAAAGCAGGTTTAAGTCCTTTAATTCCTCAACAAACTTACCGTCTACAAGCACGTCAAGGCAGTTAAGTATCCTTAAAACCGTTTCGGCGTCGCCCAGTTTTCCCGTTAAAAGGTCGGCTTCGTAGTCGTAGCCTGTGAAAGCCCAGACCGATTTGTCGGGGTAACGTTTGCGCAGTCTTTCCAAAAACGGAGCCAAAGCCTTTTGGTTTTCGGGCTCGAACGGGTCGCCGCCGAGGAGCGTAAACCCCTTGATATAGTCGGGTTTAAGACCTTCGAGTATTGAGTTTTCAACTTCTTTTGTGAACGGCTCGCCGTAGTTGAAGTCCCACGTTTCGGGGTTGAAACAGTTTTTGCAGTGATTGCGGCAGCCGCTGACGTACAGCGATACGCGCACCCCCGGCCCGTTTGAAACGTCGTGCCATTTTATTTTTGCGTAGTGCATAAAAAAACCTTTTCGCAAAAATCTCATTCTTACGATTTTTGCGAGTTTGCTTTTGTCGTAAAAACGCTTAACGGCCGAAATAAATCCGCCCTTGCGTTTTCCGAACATCAGTTATTCAAATATTTTACGGCGCAAAAGTGTGATTTTCTGTCGCGCCGTTTATTAATAAAGACAACTTTATGCGATATAGCGTTCGCTTATAAGTGCAGTACTCTTGATTTGATTTCTTTGGTTTTACCGACGTTCCAGAAGTTTTCGCCGAGGTATCCGCAGGTGCGGCGAGTTACGTTCATTTTGCGCTGGTCTTTATTATGGCAGACGGGGCACTCCCACTCGTTGTTGTCGTTGATAATAATTTCACCGTCAAATCCGCAGACGTGGCAATAGTCGCTCTTTGTGTTGAATTCCGCGTACTGGATATTGTCGTAGATAAAGCGCACTACGTCCTCTACCGCGGTAAGGTTGTGGCGCATATTGGGTATTTCGACATACGAAATAGCTCCGCCCGAAGAAATCTGCTGGAACTGGCTTTCAAACGTAAACTTTGAGAACGCGTCGATATTTTCGCGCACGTCAACGTGGTAGCTGTTGGTATAATAGCCCTTGTCGGTTACGTCCTCTATCGTGCCGAATTTTTCTTTGTCTATTCTTGCAAAGCGGTAGCAAAGGCTCTCCGCAGGAGTGCCGTAAAGCCCGAAGCCCAGCCCCGTGGCTTTCTTCCATTCTTCGCAGTGGTCGCGCAAAGATTTCATTATTTTAAGCGCAAACTCGGTGCCCTTGGGGTCGGTGTGGGAAACGCCTTTTACAAGCTTTGTTACCTCGTACAGCCCGATATATCCCAAAGATATGGTCGAATACCCGTCCATTAAATACTTGTCGATTTTTTCACCGCTTTCAAGTCTTGCGATTGCGCCGTACTGCCAGTGCACGGGCGATACGTCGCTGGTTACGCCCATAAGCGCGTTGTGGCGGCACATCAACGCCTCGTAGCAAAGCTGCAAGCGTTCCTCTAAAATTTCCCAGAACTTCTTTTCGTCGCCCTTGGCGAGAATTCCGCACTGCGGTAAATTTATTGAAACAACGCCCTGATTGAAACGGCCTTCGAACTTATAGTTGCCGTTCTCGTCCTTCCACGGCGAGAGGAACGAACGGCAGCCCATGGGCGAGAACACGTTGCCCTCGTAATTTTCGCGCATTTTCTTCGCCGAGATATAGTCGGGATAAAGGCGCTTTGACGAGCATTTTACGGCAAGGCGGGTTAAATAGTCGTACTTACCGCCCTTTAAGCAGTTGTTTTCGTCCAAAACGTAGATAAGCTTGGGGAACGCGGGCGTAACGTAAACGCCTTTCTCGTTTTTGATGCCCTGATAGCGCTGTTTTAAGATTTCTTCTATTATCATTGCGTTCTCTTCGATGTACTCGTCATTCTCGTCGAGGTACATAAAGAGGGTTACGAACGGCGACTGACCGTTTGTGGTCATAAGCGTGTTAATCTGGTACTGAATTGTCTGAACGCCCGCCTTTAAGGATTCCTTAACGCGCATATCCACGAATTCTTTTTTGGTTTCTTCGTTGATTGTTGCGCCGAACTGTTCTTCGCACTGCCGAACGTACTTATCGCGCGTACGCCTTAAATATTTGCCGAGGTGCGCGATATTGACGGACTGTCCGCCGTACTGCGAGGACGCGACGGACGCGATTATCTGCGTAGTGATAGTGCAGGCAGTCTGGAATGACTTGGGGCTTTCAATCATTTTGCCGTTCATAACGGTGCCGTTTTCAAGCATGTCCTTAATATTTATAAGACAGCAGTTGAAAATGGGCTGTAAAAAGTAGTCGGCGTCGTGGAAGTGAATTGCGCCCTCGTCGTGAGCTTTGGAAATGTGCTTGGGCAGAAGCAAACGGCGGGTCAAATCCTTGGAAACTTCGCCCGCGATTAAATCGCGCTGGGTGGAAGCCGTGCGCGCGTTTTTGTTGGAATTTTCTTCCATTACGTCTTTATTGGAATTTTTGATAAGCGAAAGTATGCTTTCGTCCGTGGTATTTGCTTTACGGATAAGCGCGCGCTCGTAACGGTAAATCATATAGGCTTTCATAAGCTGATACTTTTGCATCTCCATCAGCTTTTCTTCCACCATATCCTGAATGTCCTCGACAAGCACGCGAAGTCTGTGGCGCGACGCTATGTCGTCCACAATGCTTTCAATCTGTTCGTCCGTAATTCTTTCCTCACGGTCAACCGCCTGATTTGCCTTTGAAATAGCCACGGCTATTTTCTTTCTGTCAAAGTCGCATACGCTGTTGTCGCGCTTGATTACTTTCATTTCAAATTCCTCCGTTCAATGGGTTATTATGCCTATTTTGTGTTGAAATTTTTTCCGTATACAATATATAGTATTGAAACGGCGCAAATATTACCGATTTTTTACAACGCTTTCTAACGGTGCAAGGTTTAGTATAATACGCTTGTCCAACGTTGTCAAGCACTGCAACACAATATCTTGTATGATAATTTTTAACGCAATAACAACATATTGTGTGTGATATTTTGTAACAAAAACGGAAAAACGGTCGAAAAAGCGCGGTTTGTGGCGGTCAAACGCGGTTTTGACGCCGTGAAACCTAACAATTTGTAAAACATTTTGTTAAATACGCTTAAAAGCCGTGTAAAAAGGCAAAGTAAATCACCCTCCCACCCTTTAATCACCCCGCCAAAGTCAGGGATAGAGTTTGAATGTTCTCCCGCCAAAGTCAGGAGATAATGATTGCGTTCTTTCATTTTTTTGTGCTATAATAATTGTACGATAAACAGTAATTTAACAAAGGAATAAAGTTATGCGTAGTAGAAATAATTTAGTTGAATTGGCGAGATTTCTATTCAGTATTTTAGTTGTCGGCTATCATATTCAAATGACTTTTTTAGGCGACGGCATAAATTTTTTTGAGAACGGCGCACTTGCCGTTGAGTTCTTCTTTCTGATTTCGGGTTATTTCCTTGCAAGGTCTATTGAAAAAATAAGCACAAAGGAAAGATATAACCCTGCGCTTGAAAGTTGTCGTTTTATGGGTAATAAGGTTAAAGGAATTTTGCCCACGCATTTAACGGCTATTATTGCGGTTATTGTCATAATACTTGCTTGTAATTTTGCCAATTCGGGCAATATAATTCTGAACGGCTTGCCGAGTATATTTTTAGTGCAAATGGGCGGCGTATGGACGGAAGCCTATGCGAGCGCGCTCATAGTACCCGAATGGTATTTGTCGTCAATGCTCTTATGTATGCTGTTTATAGTACCCATTGCATTGCTGTTAAGAAAGAAAATCAAGAAAGGAATTTTAGTAATTCCGATTTTGCTTGGCGTTTTAGGCGTTATTGCTGTTATTTATGGACTTTGTACGAATTGGGCGTTCACTACGACTTTTGTCTATGATTTAAGGGCTTGGGGCGAAATGTGCGTAGGTATGTTTGCTTATTACCTTTCTACCGTCATAGCAAAAAAAGACTTAAAAGCCGCACCGTCGGTTATTTTGAAAGTTGTAGAAATGATTTGTTACTGTGCGCCTATAATACTCGGTTTTATTCCTATAAGTAAAAGTTTGGAACCCGTTTGTATGGTTGTCGCCGTAGTATGTGTATTTGTTGCAATCTCAATTACATTCGCAGGCAAGGGCGTAGCTGTAACAAATTCAAAGGTAAATAAAGCGTTCGGCTATCTCGGCAGTTTGTCATTAGCAATATATCTGTTCCACCCCGTAATAATAACCTTGTTGGAATATGTCGGCGGTCTTGAAATATGGGCTATTTATTTAATTGTTTTTGCCGTATCTATTGTATCTGCCGTTATATTCAATATCGTTGTTATGCTTATCAAAAGGCTAATAAAATCAATTAAAAGCCGTAAAACAGAAAATACTGAAATTGCAAATTAAACTCAATATAAAAATATAACCGCTAAATTTCAATTTTGCTTTGTGAATAATGCGTATTCAAAAAGCTCCCGAACAAATTGTTCGGGAGCTTTTTATAATCGTATGTCTAATCCCTACGGAACACGCCCTTTACGGGCGGGGGATTAAAAGAGTGCGGAAAAAATTAAGCAACCGGCAATAAATTATTCGTCTATGCTTTTTTTGCCGTCGATTTCGTTATACATTTTATGAAACAGCGCGACCTCTTCGGGGTCGAGGGCAATCCGCTGGAAAAGTCCGGTGCACTCGTTCGCGCTTGCGCATTTTTCAAATACTTCGTTTTTAAGCTTATAGCCTTTTTTGTTTCCCATACAAACATTATGCGCTTAAAAAATCATTTTTATTCACCCGCCGTAAATTTCGTTACAGATATGCCGTGCGTAAGCTTTTGCAACGTTTACGCCCGTAACGCGCTCTATACCGCCGAAAAACGCGTTAGAATTCACCTCGCAGATATAATACCCGTCTTTGCCGAAAAGCACGTCAATACCGCAGTATTCAAGCCCTAAAATTTGCGCTGTTTTTACGCATAGCCGAGCCATATCCGCGGGGCAATCGAATTTTTCGCCCTTTCCGCCCAACTCTATATTCGAACGGAAATCTTTATTTGAAACGCGCTTCATAGCCGCAACAACCTTTCCGCCTATAACTATCACACGCGCGTCCTTGCCCGCGCTTTCCTTTATAAACCGCTGAAAAATATGCGGGGTAAGTTTAAGCTTATTTGCAAAATTTTCAAGCTGAACGCGGTTGTCCGCCTTATAAACGCCCTTACCGAGCGAGCCGTAGCTTTCCTTTATAATCACGGGGTAGCCGATAGCCCGTTCGACTTTGTCAAGGTATTCCACGCAGACGGGCGCGGTTTCGTCGTAGCACAAAAGCCCGAACACTGTTGCAGGCATGGGGATACCGTTTTGCGATAAAAGAATGTGAGTAACCGCTTTATCGTCGCACGCGCGGATTGCGGAATGGCTGTTGAACAGCCTTAGCCCCGATTTTTCCAAAAGCTGCGAGCAGTATTTGTCCTTGTCAAGATACACGCAAAAATCGTACCCCTCCGCCCCGCCGGCAATTTCGCCGAAGCCGTTTACGCAAAGCGGAAAAGCGCCGTTGCGGACGATATCGGCCTGCACGCCCAGCGCGGAAAGCTCCTCTTTAAGCCGTTGCGGCTGGTTAAGCGCGGTATCAAGCGAGGAATACGCGTTTATTAAAATAAGTCCGCGGTTGAAAAATTTGTCAGCGCCACGGTTTTTTGAAATACTCATCTGCTTTTTAAATAATTTTTAAGCGCTCGCTTTTCGGGCTCGCCGTTGACTATAATGTTTATTTGCCTGCCTTTTTTTCTGCCGCTTGCCGCAACGTAGGCAACAGACTTGTACTTTGCGCCGCGCTCTACCGCCAGTTTCACGAAAGTACGGCTTAGCCTGTCCACAATTTCCGCCGCAATAAACGAACGGCGCATCGCCGAAAGTCTGCCGAACGGCGAGAAATCGAAAATGATTTTTTCTTTATAACTGTTAACCCTGATTTCGGCGGAATTGCTTGCCGCAAGCATATAAAACGTGAGTGAATCGCGCTCGGGGTGCATAAGCGCGGCGTTTTCGATAAACACGTCGCGGATATAGTCCTTTAAAAGCTTGTCCAGCCCGCCGCCGAACTTAATGTTGCAGAAAGCCGCTCCGCCCGCCCCCGCAGTCATTAATAAAGGCGCGGCGATAAGCGTTGAAAGACGGAGCGCGGGGATATTTAGCGCCGTTCCCACAGAAAAACCTATTATAAAATAGCCGAGGGAAGCTCCGCAGAATACCGTTGCGATTGTGCCGATAAGCTCGCCGAGTTTAAGTTTTTTTATGCGTTGCACGTTTAACTGAGCCATAATAAATACAGTATAAATTTAATTTTTGCGTTCGTCAATATTTTTATTGAAAATTTCACGCAAATCGGCTATAATACAGCGGTGAAGCTTAATTTTGAAATGGTGCCGGACAGTTGCTGGTACAGCAATTTAAGAAGTTTGCTTTCCCCCGCGCAATGGGATATTGTGCGGAAAGAGGCGTACGCGCGTGCAGACGGAAGGTGTATGATTTGCGGGGCGCAAACGCGGAGACTTGAAGCGCACGAGCGTTGGGAATACGATGAAAAGAACTGCGTGCAGACTTTGGCGGACGTGGTGGCAATTTGCAAAAGCTGTCACGAGGTGATACATATAGGCAGAACCCAGCTTATAGGCAGAGAGCGTGAAGCCGAGGCGCATTTTATGAAGGTGAACAATTGCAGTTACGCGGAATACCGCAGAGCTTTGGGCGAGGCAACGGAAACGCACCGCCGCCGAAACAAGGTTGCGGAGTGGTCGCTTGATTTATCTTACCTTAAAAAATTCTGTTAAATTATCTGTTAAAATTAATGGAACGCGGGGGCGCGCTTTTTTGCAAAAAAGCGCGCCCCCGCTGTTTGTCAGCCAAATTGTTCTTTTTATTTTAATATACTCTTTTATAGAGTTTGTTCCCCATTTTACTTAATTAAAATGTAAAATCTTTTATGGATTTATTCAAAAATGGAGTTAAAAATGAAATTTACGCAAAAGCAGAAAACAGCGTTAACGCTTTACAATAATTTTATAGAAACGCTTACTGAAAAACAGATTATAATGTTTGAAGAAGTTTTGGATAATCTTTTTGAATTAAATGACGAATTTGCCCAAAAAGACTTTAAACAAGGCTTAAAGCTTGGTTTTAATGTTGCGGTAGATAGTTTGAGATAGCCCCCACCCCCCTTAATCCCCCCGCCAAAGGCAGGGGGTAATAATGTGGTAAAAATATCCCCCGCTTGGGCGGGGGAACACAAGGGGGTGGGATTGCTTATAACAATCAGATTCTTCGCTGTCGCTCAGAATGACACATAAAACAAAATGCTCAGAATGCCACAGTAGGAAATACGTTCAGAATGACAAAAGGGGCGCGGCGGCGCTTAATATATTCGGGGGTTGAAATTTATGGCGGGGCGTGGTATAATCGGTTCGACTGAAACATCATTTTAAGGAGAACGCTATGGACTACGTTCTTGCGCTTGACCAGGGCACTACGAGCACGCGCGCGATTATATTCGATACCAACGGCGGAATTGTTGCCTCCGCCCAGCAGGAGTTCAGACAGATTTACCCCAAATTAGGCTGGGTGGAGCATTCACCGAAGGATATTATGGGGTCTGCGGTGGGAGTTATCAGCGAGGCGCTGGTGCGCGCCAACCTTACCGCGGCGGAAATTTCGGCTATGGGCATAACCAACCAGCGCGAAACGACCTTTGTATGGGACAGAAAAACGGGAAAACCCGTTTGCAACGCTATTGTATGGCAATGCCGGCGCACCGCCGACTACTGCAAAAAACTGAAGGACGACGGGTTTGCCGAAAAGATTTACAATAAGACCGGACTTGTGCCGGACGCGTACTTTTCGGCAACCAAAATTAAGTGGATACTCGACAATATTGATGGGGCAAGGGCGCGCGCGGAGCGCGGTGAGCTGCTGTTCGGCACGGTTGACACGTTCATTTTATGGCAACTGTCCAAGGGCAGAATTTTTGCAACCGACTACACAAACGCAAGCCGTACAATGCTTTTCAACATACACTCTTTAAAGTGGGATACGGAGCTTTTGCGGTTGTTCGATATCCCCTTCTCAATGCTGCCGGAGGTGCACCCCAGCGGACACTTTTACGGCGAAACGGACAAAAGCTTTTTCGGCTCGCCCATACCCGTGTGCGGTGTTGCGGGCGACCAGCAGGCGGCTTTGTTCGGGCAGACGTGCTTTGAGGCGGGCGACGTTAAAAACACCTACGGCACGGGGTGCTTTTTGCTTATGAACACGGGGCGGCGGGCGGTTAAAAGCCGAAACGGACTTGTGACCACTTTGGGCGCTGGGCTGACCGACAAGCCCGATTACGTGCTGGAAGGCTCGGTTTTCGTTGGCGGGGCGGTTGTGCAGTGGCTGCGCGACGAAATGAAGATTATATCCTCCGCAGAGGACAGCGAAAATAAGGCGCGCTCGGTTGCAGACAGCGGCGGCGTGTACATTGTGCCCGCGTTTACGGGGTTGGGCGCGCCGTACTGGGATGCCGAGGCGCGCGGAACGGTTACGGGAATTACGAGGGGCACCACTCCCGCGCACATTGTGCGGGCGGCTTTGGAGGGAATTGCGTACGAGGTATGCGATTTGGTTGAGGCAATGGAAAAGGACGCGGGAATTAAGCTTGCCCGACTTGCGGTTGACGGGGGCGCGTGCAAAAACGATTTTCTGATGCAGTTTCAGGCGGATATATTAAACTGCGAGGCGGTGCGACCGAGGGTTGCGGAAACAACGGCTTTGGGGGCGGCGTATCTTGCGGGGCTGTGCAAGGGGGTTTGGAAAGGGCCTGACGAAATTAAAAAGAATACGGCTTTGGACAGGGTTTTCACCCCGAATATGACCGAGTTAACGCGGTTTGAGCTGTTGAACGGCTGGAAAAACGCGGTTCTTAAAACGAGGGCAAAATAATCAAGGCGGTAAATAAAAAAACGCCCCGCGGGCTGTTGCCCGCGGGGCGCGTTATATTACTTTTTATACTTCATTAACAGCACATACCTGATAAACGGATATGAAAGCAACAGCACCGAGCCGAACCATGCCGCGGGGTCGGCAAAGCAAAGCGCGATAAACGCGGCGGAGCTTGCCTGACAGTTAATTGCGCCGCCGTTGATTGCCGCGGGAAGCAAAAGACAGATTAAAATTCTTGCAACAAGCTCAACCGTGCCCGAAAGCAGTGAAAACAGCGGTTTTTCCACGCCCTGCGCGGCGCTCCTCCATACGAAAAGCAAGCCGAGAAGGAAGTAAAAGCTCAAAGCGACGTACAGATAGCGGTTGCCGAAGCTTATAGACTGCGCGGTGACTTTATCGGCGCTTAAAAATATGTACTGGTAGGCGCCGTTTACCGTAAGCAGCAGCCCCGCGCCCGCAAACAGCGCATACATTATAATTGCAATCAATGTTGCCTGCAAAACTCCTCTGCGTATGCGCTTATACTCGCCCCCGCCGTAGTTCTGGGCGGTGAAGCTGACTACTCCCGCTCCGAGCGCGTTCATAGGCGACATTAACAGACTGCCGAGCTTGCAAGCCGCGCCGTAGCCGTTCTGCGCGGGGTTACCCGCGACCATTACTCCCTCCGCGGTTAAGTCGAATTTGACAAGCTCGCCCTGCATAACTATGATTCCTATTGCGAGCACGGAAAACTGCAATCCCAGCGGTACACCCTGATATATGTGGCGGTTAAGCTCGTTTAAGCTTAATTTGAAGTCCTCTTTTTTAAGGCGCAGATTTTTGTATTTTACGAACGTATAAATAAAGCACGCCACCGTGCTGAGCCCCTGCGCAGTGACCGTTGCCGCCGCCGCGCCGATTACTCCCCAGCGGAAAACCATTATAAACAGAAGGTCAAGCCCGACGTTTAAAACCGTGGAAATAAACAGAAAGACAAGCGGTGTTACGGAATCGCCCACGCTTCTTAAAACAGAGCAGATGAAGTTGTAGAACATCTGCGCGATTATGCCTAAAAAAATCACAAAGCAGTAATTGTACGCCGCTTTGAACACAAGCGGATTGTCCGGCGTTACGTTTATCCACTTTAAAAGCGGTTTTAAACAGAAAACCGAAACCACGGTAAGTATTACGGTTACGCACGCGCTTAAAATTATCTGCGCCGCAAAAGACTTGCGCACGCCCGCCCCGTCGCCCTCGCCCACGCGGTTGGAGGTGATTACCGAAAAGCCCGCCGTACAGCCGAACGCGAATTGCAGGAATATGAAAATGAGCGGGGAAACGTCGTTGACGCCCGCTACCTCGTCCGCGGTGAGCGTTTGACCGCAGATTGCCGCGTCGCTTATGGTGTAGACCTGCTGTAAAAGATATGAAAATATTATAGGCAAAGAGAATAAAAGCAATGCTTTCCACTCTTTGCCCTTACGTAAATCTACGGGTTGCGTTAAATTTTTAAATTTTTCCCTGATGCCTGACATACTGCGCCTGACGTCTTTTTTAGTTTATTTTTTGTATTGTTTGGTTGAATCGGGCGCCGTATATGCGCCGTTTAAGCCCGTTTCGGCGGTTTGTACCGCATTGCCGTTATTGCCGTTCGGTTCGGCGCCGTTAAGCTCGGCAAGCATTTGCGCAAGGCGGTCTTCCGAAAGGTTTTCGCTTACAGGGGCAAGCTTGCCGTATGCGAGTTTGTCGTGGTGAATGGTCATAATAACTCCGAAAAAATCCGCGAACTATTTTAAATACTTTTTGAATTTGAGTTTTTTGAGTTTTTTCTTAGCGTCCTCGTGGTCACGCGAAGCCGCCGAAATATACATTTCCGCCGCGGTTTGCAGGTCCTTTTCCACTCCCATACCTTCCTCGTAGCAAAGCCCGAGGGCGTACTGCGCGTCCTCGTTACCGTCCGCCGCAGCCATACTGAAATATCTTACCGCCTCTTCGGGGTCGCAGGAAACTCCGTCGCCCGTGGCATAGCACATACCCGCCTGATAACAGCACAGGGTGTGACCTTCCTTTGCGCCCATTAAAAAGTAGTTTGCGGCTTCGGCAAGGTTTCTTTCAACTCCGTCGCCGTAAGTATAGCAAAGACCGAGATTGTACATTGCGTCGTTATTGCCGAGCTGTACGGCCGCGCGGTACATAAGTATTGCCGTTGCCATATCCTCGGCAACGCCTTCGCCGTACTGATAGCAAAAGCCCATATTGCAAAAAGCCTGATGGTATTTTTGCTGCATAGAAGCTTTATACCACTTTACCGCTTCGGTAAGGTTTTTTTCGACTCCGTCGCCGTACTGGTAACAATAGCCTATATAGCACATTGCTTTGCCGTGGTTCTGCGCCGCGGCGAGGCGGTACCATTTAAGCGCTTCCTGTATATCGCGCTTTACGCCCCTGCCGTAATCGTAAAACCAGCCCACGCTAAACTGCGCGTCGGCATTACCCGCATCCGCGGCAAGGCGCATTATTCTTAAAGCCTCATGCACGTCCGGTTCAACCCCTATACCGTAAAGATAGCAGTTTGCAAGGTTGACCTGAGCTTTTGCAAAACCGTGTTCCGCCGACTTGGAATACCATTTGAAGGCTTCGTTCCCGTTCTTATTGACGCCTTCGCCTTCCTCGTAAAGCTTACCCAACTCGTTCTGGGCGGAAGCGTACCCCTTAACCGCAACGGTAAAAAACAGCTGTGCGGCTTTTTCCGCGTTCTTTTCAACGCCTAAGCCGTGAAGATAACACATTGCAAGGCAGTAAATTGCGTCCTGATTGCCCTTTTCAGCCGATTTGTTGAGCCAGAATATACCGTCTATCGGGTTTGGCTCGATTTCGATATTTTCCGCCTTTAAATCTATAAGTCCCAAATAAATTCTGCCCAGCAGGCACTGCGATTCCGCGTTGCCGTCCTCGGCTTCTTCCCGCAAGCTTACTATATCCACCTTGATGTCTCCTTTTGTTAAATTAAGGGGAGTAAAACCTCCCCTTAACCGATAAGTTTTAATAAATTTTACCACACGCGTATGAGTTTGTAAATTGTTTAAGATAAATTTTTAAGTTTTTCCTTTACTGCATTAAACGCGGTTTGGGGGTCGGAAATATCCGCGACAGCCTGCTCCATCGGGCAAAAACCGTCGCCCCTGCGGTTGATTATGTTTTGTGTGAGCGTGCCGTATTCCACGGAAATACCGAAGCTTTTGCAGACCGTTAAAGCGCCTTCGGAAATGACCGAAGCGTATAAAGACGACACGCCCATAAGCGCATACAAAAGCGCCGCCGCTTTACCAACTACCTTGTCCGCGGCGGTAAAGCCTTTAAAGCTTTTACCGCTTTCTATAAAGCCTATAAGCGGTTTTACGCCCCTTTCCCTGCTTTTGATTAATCGGTTTCCGTCCGAAAGCACGCAGGTTAAATTTTCCTCTGCAAGCAGAGCTTTAAGACGTTCGTTACTTATCATTTTTCAGCACGAGAGAAAGCGCCATTATTATTGCGGGCGCGATTACCGCCTGCAAGACAAGCCCTAAAAGACCCGTTTGTATTTGTGACCACACAACGGCGACGGAAAGGGGCGAAACGCTTTGAAAAATTGCGGTTATTACAATGAAAAACGTTCTGCCCGCAACCGAGACAAGCAGCACCGCGGGGAAAGCCATAAAGCTGTTTTTTGCTATGCTTTCGGAAAAAAGCCCCGATACCGCCGCAAATACGGCAAGTTCAGCCATCATATATGGCAGACGGGTCGCCGCGGGCATAGGGTTGCCGATTGCGAGCGTGATTAAAAAGCTGACAAGGGGCGACAGAACGCCTATTCCCAGCCCCCAGCGCCAGCCAAGCAGACAACCGCCCAAAAGCACGGGCAGGTACATTGGCAGCCACCGCGCTCCGCCCGAAGCGCCCAAAGCAAAGTGCACGATTTGCGGCAATATTATCGCAATCGCGGTTGCCGCAACGGAAATTGCGCCCTTTACGGTTATTTTCAGTTTTAAAGACGCGTTTTTTGATGCAAGAAAAGCTTCTATCATTTTTTACTCCTTATTTTTTAGTTGTGCGGGCATTCGGCGCGCCCGTTCCAACGCCGTATTGCAAAAGCTTTACCGCGTAGTCTATATCTGTTTTAAGCTTATTACTTTCACTGCAACCGGGGATAAATTTGTCATTTAAAATACCCCGAAATTTATGTTGCAACCAAATTATAGTACATTGAATGATTTTAGTCAAAAAAGTTTTTTGTTTGGATTTCAGGCGTAAAATTGTAAAAAACACTTGCACGCCATTTATATGTATGTTATATTTTTTTTACAAATTTAAATATGATAGGAGAAACTTATGATTACTTTTTACGGACCTGACGGGGAAACAATAGAAAATCCGAGCGATGAGTTTATAAAAGAATTTATCAACAAAGACGCGGAATACTGGCTGGATGGAAGCGGCGATTCTTCATTTGAAGCAGATAATTGCGATGAAGCTCTTATAGTTTTTTATGAAGAGCCTTACGGATTTTTCATTATGCGCCATCCCGATTATTTAGTGCCTTATGATGAGGATAAAGATAATGAAAGCATTGAACATGACGTTGGCGGCGAACCTATGGTTGTGCCGGTTTGCAGCTTTGTAAGCCGCGAGGATGCTTATAAAATAATTACAGAGTATGTTAAAAATCAAAAGTTCCCCAAAAAATATAATTGGACTGATTTATACGAAATAGATTTTGATGGCAATGATTTTTAATTATATAACGTCAGCATCAAATTAGCAGAAGTTAAAACTATATTTTGTCCCACCTTTTCCGGACATTAAAAATAAGCGTTTGCTATCCGTTTTGGATTGTAAGCGCTTATTTTTTTAGTAGCTTGATTTTATTTATCAACCGAATTTTCCCCGAAAAGCCGTTATTTCGGCTGTTTTCGTTTAAGACAAATCAGAGTTTCGACATTGGGATTCTCTTCACACAAAACTTTTCTGACCTCTTCTCCGTTGCGGTAGATAGGAAAGTTGAATTCTATCCACTTTAACGGCGATTTGTTCTCCCAATGCGGGTTGAGCTGAATTTCTTTTATCAAATACGTTAAAAGGTTCTTCTGCTCGTCCTCTTCTATTATATCAAAAAGCTCGGAAAAGTTCAATAGAATTTTGTAGATGTTCTCCAACGTTATCGCCTCTTCTTCCATTGCCTTTTTACGCAGATTTGCGTCGGCAATCAGCTCTTCTATCTCGGCAATAGCTTCGTACATTCCGTCAAGGCGTAAATTCATATCGTGCAACTTTCTTTCACGGAACTTCGTATCAAAAGGCAACGTATCTATTTCCTTTTCCAATCTTGCCTTATTCAGCTCAATCTCATTAAGCCTATTTTCAAAGTTCTTTATTTCCTTGTCGATATCGTCATTTTTGCTGATACTTCCGATTCTGTCTTTAATCGCCTGAGCAAAATATTTTTCGCTTACGATTTCCTTTACGGCTTCTATCACAAGTGGTTCGATTACACTCTTCTTTAAGTCAGCCTTATAATCGCAGAACTTTCCCCTATCGTGTTTGTTTCGTCCACAAACATAATAGCCTACTTCTTTATACGTTCCGTCCTTTTTCGTCCAACAATGGCGGTTGGCATACATAGGACCTCCGCACACGGGACACTTTAATAAACCCGTCAATAAATGCGTTCTGTCCTTGCCGTATTTTGAAGCAAACTTCTGGCCCGTTGCCTGCCGTTTATCCTGCGCTTTATTCCAAATCTCTTCACTTACAAGCGATTCGTGTAAGCCGTCAACCGTAATATAATCGGTAGCGTTTATTCGCTTATATTCGTTCTTCTTACCCTTTACTTTTTCAAGCGTCCTCCTGCCATAAGCGATTTTACCGCAATACACGGGATTTTCTAAAATCAGATTTATGAAATGCGCACTCCATTCTTCAATCATTCTGTCCGTGCGCACAACCTTTTTTATCCCCTGCAAGTTCAGATATTTAGCTATGCCTGAATACCCTATTGTAGTGTTTACATACTTATCATAGATGAGGCGGACCAACTCCGCCTCATCTTCGTTTATGTAAAGTTTATTATCTTTCAGAGTATAGCCATACGGCGCGGGGCCACCATTCCACAAACCTTGACGAGCCTTTTCCCTGCGCCCGTTCATAGTCTGTTCAAGAATGTTCTCTCTTTCGATTTCTGCAACGGCAGACAACACGGATATGAGCAACTTACCACTTGTCTGCGATGAATCAATCCCTTCTTCAATGCAAATCAAGTTCACATCATAGGTCTGAATTAACTCCAACGAATTTAGAATATCCGCCGCATTTCTTCCAAAGCGTGAAAGTTTATAAACGAGAATATAGTCCACGCTTTGTCCGCTTTCTATATCGGAAAGCATTTTCTTGAAAGCAGGTCGTCCCTCTATCGACTTGCCTGATTTGCCTGCATCCTCGTAATATTCAACTATTTTCATTTCTTCACGCTCAGCAAATTTTTTGAGAACGCTTTTCTGCGCTTCCAAACTATAACCGTCCACTTGCATTTCCGTACTCACTCTTGAATACAAGAAGCATTTCTTTCCTTCTCTATTCATCATTGTCCTCCGTTTTCGGCTGTTCATTTTTCAAAATTGTGTTGCCGTATTTTTGTATCAACTGTGCCATAAAATCAATAAAAGCATCGTAATTTTCTTGCTCTTTGTTCAAGTATCCTTATTCGGACGGTAACTCGGAATTACTCCGCGTCCTTATAGCTTTGAATACTATGTTCTCTTTCCATCGCGTTTTCCTCCTTTTGCGAAAAGATTTAATAGTTATTCGGTTTTCTTTTTATCGACTTCCTCAAAACCGAAAAAATCGTCATACCCGTCCTTTAACTTTGCAAAGTCGGTGTCGTGTCGGGCTAATAATTCTTCATATCCCGCTTGTATTAGCTCTACCTTTGTGTAGCCGTATCTTTTCAAAAATTCGTTAATTTTCTCGGCTTTCTCTCTCGGCATGCTCGTTCCCCAAATCATACATTTGGCTTTTCTTTCTTCTTTGTGTTTATCCTCGTAACGCTTGTCTTTTACCTTTCTGCTGTTTTCCATAACCCAACCTCCGTGAAATATATTAGTCGTATTTATACGACTAATATATCTTATCACTTTTGGCTTTTGGAGTCAAGCGTTTATCTGATGTTAATACGACTTTGGCTTATTTTTTACATATTACTTCCCCCAATTCCAATTGTTGTTTGTCGACTTCGGTTGTTCTTCCTGTGGACGATTTTCCTTTTCGTACTCCTCTTGCATTTCTTCTTCAATCTCGCGTAGCCTGTTATGGTAAGTTGTCGTTTCGGACGAGAATAATTCCGCTACCGAGCCGAATAGTCCGTCCATGATACCGCGCACTTTCCGTGATGAGATTGCAAGCCGACGTTTTAGGTTTTTATCGTTCGTCTTATACTTCCTTTGTGGATTACGTTTATACGTTTCCCTTTGTATCTCGCATACCTTTTTGAGAACGATATTGCCGAGTCGCCTACGGTAGTCCCACTCCAATCTTTCTATGGTATGGATACTCTTTACTCCGTCCTCGTCTGCCTTGTTTGGTATGCGCTCCATAAACAGCCTTTCCGTTGTAAGACGCGATTTATAGTAGTTGCCCATTATACCTTTCAACTTTTGTTCTTTCTCACGAAGCTCTTTACGGAAAGCGTGGTCGTCTTCGCGTGTTTTATCGTCCAGATCAATGAGCCACTCCGCGACTAAATCTATCTTCGGACGATGCTCGGCTATCTCTTTGCTTCCATACCATAACGGTTTGTCTTTGGGCAGTTCGTCCGCAAGCTCTTTCAGCCATCGGCGTAGCCTATCGTTCAGATGTGCGACGTCGTATTCATTGCTCGTTCGGGTGAGTTCTTCAATTACCTTTTTCCGTTTCCTTGCAAAGTTGTCGTCGATTGTATAGGCGTTCAATCGCTCGGTCATTTTGTCTATTACGTCAAGCGGTATTTTGCCTTTCGCTCGGTACTTATACCCTGCCGCTCGTTGATTCTTTACTTTCGGCTCTTTCTCCCAAAAGACGTAATGAATATGCAAGTGTTCTGGACGGTCTAAATGCAATGCGCACAATAAGTCCATATTGTCGGGTTTGAAGCCCACGTCCTTAAAAAATTGCCCGAAGGTTTGTTTTATGAGCGCGATACACTTTTCGGGATCGTCTATCTTTTCCGAGTTTTCTTTATTGAATGAGATAAACCCGTGCCAAATATTCTTTTCGCCCGTTTGCGCTCGCCGCTTCATTTCTTTTACTTGTTCTTTCGTGAGCATACCGTCTTGGTTGAATACTCCCGTACTCTTTTGCAAGTATTCGAGCATTGTAAATTTCTTCGCCTCCTCGCCGTATATCTTACCTTCCGTCGTTATGTACTTGTAGATATTGTCCGCGCCGGACATATCGTAGAAAGCACGTTGCTTTTCGTGTTTGGCTCTCTCGTCTGCCGTTGCATTTTTGGGCAGTCTATACGGTGTGTAGGCTATATCGAATATTACCGGTTGTGTTCCTATTGTTTTCGTTCCTCCCGTGGTCGTAATTTCTTTGCGGCGTAGCCGCGCTAAGGTGGGTATCCTCGTCAGCGCAAACTATGCTTTCAGCCGTTCGCCTTCGCAAACGGCTATTCTCGCTTCGTTCCGCTTCCTATTCCGTAAAAATCTTTTTTTGAAATATTTTTATGGAATACAATATGGTGGGTATCCCACATATTATCGCCGCTTGCGGCGATATGTTTTACAGTCTTAAAGCTGTAAAACCTTAGCCTGCTTCCTTTTTGCCTTATATTGCTCCCTATTTGCTTCCGCTTTTGCTCCGTCTACACATCTTTTACGATTTCCTTGTAGTGGGTTAAAAGCTGATACAAGCTGTTACACCTTTTCCATCGCGGCTGTCTGTCCATACCGATATCCAACCACGCCCAATCTATGCCTTTGAGTAGATGTTGCCGCGAAGCATACAAATCGTTTTGCACGTTCGGGTGCATACTCATAAATTCTTCAAAAGACACGCCGCATTCCGTTTTCGTAGCCGTTTCCACTTGCTCGTCCGTTACCTTTATGCGCTCTTGCTTACCGCCTATCGAGCCGATTGTTTTACGTTTGCGCGACAGTTCCAATTTCCGTTTGGCAAGTGCGAAGTATGCGTCTACGGGCGATTTCAATTTCCTTTCCGTGCCGTTGAACATATACTCGCATATAGCTTTAACGTACTGTCCGCTCTCCGCTTCGGTCATAAGTTTGATTGCCTTGTAATAAGTATCCACGAACGTAAAGTGCCGCATCTTACTGTTGAGATTTTTCGATTTTTTGCCGCTCATTTCGATTTGTTTATCTTCTTCCAACAAGTCCACGATATTGCTCCAAAAGAAGTTTTCCCTATCGTCCTGTGGCTCGGTTACGGTTTCGCTTGTGAACATATACAGACAAATATTCCTCACCAACCTTCCCGCCGAAGCGTCGCCCGATTGCCGCATTAAGTCCCAATACAAATCATAGAAAGTGAATTGCTTTAATTGTTTTTGTTCCATTGTTCCTCCGTTATTTTTTTATTTGTCGCAAGCATTTTAAGACCGCTTGCAAATCTTGTTAATAGCGCATACGCACCACCTCCTTTGCGGCATAGTTTAATTGCCTTCCACTTACTAACACTAAATTTCACCCCTACTTACAGGGAATTTTGAAAAACTTTTTTCATACCCCTCCATATTAACAAGGACACAAGTTTTGAAAAGTTCGGGGTCTGATGAAAAATTCCCTTCTCTTATCCAAGCACACTTATCTCGAAAATATTTACCCCACTACTATAAAGCGGTTGAAACACACAAAAGTTGACGGTCTTTGCAAAATTTTTTGTGCAAAAAAGGAAAGTCCGATTTTACAAACTTTCCTCTACCGTTGCTATTCAGTTGTATTATAGGCTCTACATATCAAGCGAATAAAACGCCGTAATTATTCCTTTCTCGTAAAAATCGTTTATCCTATCCCGAAAAACCGCTCGAAGAACGCGAGTAATCTTTGTATGATGCTCTCTTTCTTCTTTTCGCGTCCGCCACCGAATCTCGACATAGGCGGCATTATTTTGTCTATATCCGTCCCCGTCGTTTTCATTACGCCGTCGCGGAAAGAATACTCCACAAACTTTCGCGTTTCGTCGTTCTTCAATTTTTCTTCCGCTATGATAGCCGCAAGCTCTTCCTCTTTCTTTTTTACTACAAACTCTTTCCATTCCAAAAGTACGTCGTCCACGTCGTTTATTCCGGCGATAAAGTTTTGTATAAGCGACTTTTTGCTCCGCAATTCCAAACTCGAATCGACAGCCTTGTTTATCGTGATAAGCAATTCTTTATCCGATTTGTGTCCGTCGTGATATTTCTCTACAAGCAAAAGTATGTAGTCGATATTGATCTCGATTTGTTTTATTAGCTCCACTTCGAAAACTATATCGTCAGTTATATCTTCCTTTTCGTGTTCCTTTCTGCGATTGCGCCACTCGTCGTACAAATCGTTATATCGTCCTTGATAATCCTGCATTTCGCGCTCGGAAAGAATTTCGTTGCCCGCAAAATCGTCGAACGACGAAAGTAGATTGCGCGCAAGATAGCCCCGAACAAGCCTATAAATGCCTTTTGTGCGCTCTCGCCTATTATTTGCGGCTCGGTCAAAGGATATTTGCTTTGCAATTCGTCAATCAAATCGACATACACTGCCTTGCCGTCATAACCGTAATAATATTCTTTGTACCCTTTGAGAACGCATATCCCGCCCGCTTCTTTATCTCCGAACAGCGATACCGCGTCGTCGGTGCGCTTTTGTAGATTACGGAAACATACAATTAAGTCAACTTGAAGTATTATGGTCTCAGCTTGCAGGTATTGACGAAAAGTATTTGCCATTGATTTCTGCGATTGTTAAAGAGATTAAAAATATTGATTAGAGTTGAAGCACGTTTAAAGCGCCGCCCGTCACGGGCGGCGCTTGCTCCTATATGATATGTCATAAATTCAAAAAATCTTTTCTGTAATCTAGCCCGAAGAGTTTTACAAGCTTTACCATATCCTCGTCCTTAATGGTGTTTACGCGGGGTAAGTGCGCCGTAAGCATGTAGATTTGCGCCGCCTTTTCAACCGTCTCTATAAGTCCAAACGTTTCGTCCATTGTCTTACCCGCGCCGTATATGCCGTGCATTGCCCAGATTACAAGGCGGAACTCCTCCATCTTCTTAGCGGTTGCCTTGCCTATCCCGTCCGTCCCGCATAGCATCCACGGAAGTATCCCCACCCCGTCGGGGAATACCGCTATACACTCCGTGCACATTCCCCAAAGCGTATGCGTGAACTTCTTCTCGTCCAGCTCGTGTACGAAATTCATTGCAAGCGTATGCGTCGGGTGGGAGTGCATTACTACTCTGTTCTCGGGGTCGACTTTAAGTCTTGACATATGGCACATCAAATGCGCGGGCAGTTCGCTTGTTGTACGTCCGCCGTCCTTGTAGCCCCACAAAAGCTCCACTCCGTCCTTTATTACTCTCACTATCCCAAGGTTGGTTTCGGGGTCGTCCTCAACGTTCTTAAAGTATTTGCCCGTGCCCGTCACTATAAAGATTTTACCCAATAGCGGACTTACGTCGAACTCCGCTTCGTTCACTCCCATTAACGGTATTGTGCGGATTACTTTGTTTAAGTCTATATATTCCGTCACTTCTTTTTCGTTTAACAGATAGCTTATGTTCCCGCCGTTTCTTTCGTCCCAGCCCAAGCGGTACATATTTGCAGTAGTCTTGCACATTTCCTTTACGAACGGCGCAGTCATTATATCTTTCATCTCTTGCTCAAAACCTCTTTTTCGTATTCTTTTATATCGGTTAAATAGTCCTCGCTTAACCCTTCTCTTTTCAGATATTCTTTCCATACCGCGCCGAAGGGCATTGTCTTGTATTCTTCCTGCTTTACCATAAGCGTTGTATACTCCGCTTTGTCCTGTAACTTTTTGAGTTCAGCGTGGTTAGTGAGCAGTGCATACAAAAGAGCCTTCTGCATTGCGCGTTGTCCCGTCACCCACGCGGACAGGCGGTTTATACTCGCGTCGAAATAGTCCAGACCTATTAGCACTTTATCCGTCGCGTCGTTTCTTACTATTTCCTTTGCTATCTCTTTCAGCTCGTCCTCGAACAATACTACGTGGTCGCTGTCCCACCGAACGCCGCGCGTCACGTGCAGCGCCACCTTGTCATAGAAAGCCAAAAGCGCGGGGATTTTATCCGAGACGTATTCCATGGGGTGATAGTGTCCGTTGTCCAAAAGGCAGCAGATATTGTTCTTTGCGGCGTAGTTCTGATAGAACTCGTTGCTGCCCACCGTGTAGCTTTCAACGCCTATTCCGAACACCTTGCTTTCAACCGCGACAATTACTTTGCTTCTGGCGTAACCGCAGGCGAGTATTTCGTCCAGACTCTTCTTTAACCTCAGCCTCGGCGTGAGTCTGTCCGCGGGCACGTCCTTATATCCGTCCGGTATCCAGATATTAACAAGGCATGGCTTGCCGAACTCGGACGCAAAGTGTTCCGCTATATGTAAGCACGCTATACTATGATTTACCCAAAACTTACGAATATTCTCGTCGGGGCTGGACAGTGTCAGCCCGTCCTTTACGTTTTTATGCGAAAACATGGTGGGGTTGAAGTCTATTCCGTCCAACCCGAGCTCCTTGGCAAACTTCACCCACGATGCAAAGTGTTGCGGTTCGTATTTATCCCTGTCCGCCGCCGCGCCGACCGCGTAGCTTGCGTGCAGGTTCAACCGCTTTTTGCCCGGCATCATTGAAAACGCCTTTGTTATATCCGCTTTCAATTCCTCGAAGTTTCTCGCTCTGCCCGGGTAGTTACCCGTCGTCTGTATGCCGCCGCTTAATTCTCCGCCGCCGTCCAGACCCGCAACGTCGTCGCCCTGCCAACAGTGGATTGACACGGGGATAGCTTTGAGCTTTTTGATTGCCGCTTCCGTATCTATCCCGTATGCCGCATATTCCTTTTTTGCTTGTTCATACATTATTGCACCTCTATTTGTAGTTTAAGATTTCCAAGTGCGGTTGCCTCGATAGGCAACGCACAAACTTTAATTTTGCAAACTTGTTCGGTTAGTTCGTTCAATAAACTATTCTTTGCCCCGCCGCCTACTATGTAAAGTGTATCGAAGTCTTTTCCGCTGTTTGCCTTTAATTCGTCCAAAGCGTCCATATAACTTATGGCAAGACTTAAAAATGCGCAACGGAAATAATCCGCTTCTGATTGCGGCTTGCATTTGAGCGCGCCGTCAAACGCTTCTTTCATACTTTTCGGCGCAAGGAACGAATTGTCGTTGACATCAACGTAAGCGTTGAACGTGCTTTGCCGTGCTTGCTCTACTATCTGCTGGAACGGTTTGTCGGGACATAGCTCGCCGCGCAGACGGTTGACGACCCACATACCCATAATGTTCTTTTGGTATCTGACGTAACCCACGCCGCCCTCGTTTGAGTAGTTCGCCCTTCGGCTCTTTTCGTCCGTAATAGCTTGCGGCACTTTCAAGCCCAACAGCGACCACGTTCCGCTCGATATATAAGGACTGTTTCCGGTCATAGCTATGCCTTCGACTGCGCTCGCCGTATCGTGACTTGCACATAAAACGACTTCCGTTTGACCGCCGACCGCCCAAGCGATTTCGGGCAATAACAATCCGACCCTCGTTCCCGACTGATAAAGTTGACCGAATAACCTTGTCGGCAGACCTAACGCAGATAAAATATCTTTGTCGTATTCTTTCGTTTCTGCATTTACCAGCCCCGTCGTCGTCGCGTTGGTATATTCGTGCATCTTCACGCCCGTAAGCAAGTAGTTGAGATATTCGGGTATCATCAAAAAATCATTGGCCCTATCCAATCTACCCCGCTTCATATCGTCATAGAGTTGATAGACGGTGTTAAACGGTTGAAACTGTATGCCCGTTCTGCGATACAACTCTTCGAAAGACATCTTCCCGTGGACTTCGTCTATAACCGTCTCCGCGCGACTGTCCCTATATGCAAAACACGGACTCAGGGAGCGAATGCGGTTTACCAACACATAATCCACACCCCAAGTGTCAATCGCAAGAGATTTGATTTGTCCGTACTTCTTTATTGCGGCTTTAATGCCTTTTTTAACGTTTTCGAAAAGACTGTCAGTATCCCACACAAGACAGTTATTCTGCCTTTTCATGCCGTTCGGGAAACGAAAAACCTCGTCGGTTTTTATTTCGTTATTTTCACGCCAACCGACGATATGCCGCCCGCTCGACGCACCTATATCTATTGCCAAGTAATATTCCATATTCCACAACACATTAAGCTTTTTACACCACTATATTTTTGCAGTTAAAATGCGTATTTACCCGCGCCGACTACTTGTCTATTACCGTCGGGCAAGATGACGTCTGCCGTGCAGTTTGCGGGAATTTCTACGGTAAACTTATATCTTTTACCCGTCTTTTCCCAACCGCTTGCAACCGTCCCGTAAATGCTTTGATAACTTGCTTTTGCGTGCGTGAGCGTTCCGCCCGGTACAGGCTTAATCACAAAATGGTTTTCGCCCGCAACGTTAATTCCGCACATTACTCCAAACAGCCACTCGCAGACCGCGCCTTTGCTGTAATGGTTTAGCGAGGCAACGCCGCCTTGCGCTTCCGTGCCTTCCCAACTTTCCCAAATTGTCGTAGCTCCCATTTTCGGCATATAAAGCCACCCCGGCATTTGCTCGTTTTCCAACAGCTTATAGGCGTATTCGGGATTTATTTCCGTTAAAACGTATAGAATTAACGGCGTTGACAAAAAGCCCGTGCCTATTCTCCAACCGTAATTTTCAAGAGCCTTTACAAGCCGCTTTTTAGAATACTCCGTTTCTTCTTTGTTCAGAAGGTTAAAATACAGCGGACGGACGAGCATAGCCTGCCTGTCGGTGTCGAGCGGATAATCCTTCGTTTTGCGAAGCGCGCGGTACGCTTGTTTCGTGCCGTCGGCGTACTTTCTATAAAGCGCAATATCTTCCGTCCTTTTAAGCGCGGTTGCAATCTTACACATAAGCTCCATTACATACGCTGTATATGCGGTGGAAACTTCGGGGTGCGGCAATACCATATCCGTCCATTTCATAGGGGACACGTCGGCGGGTTCTGCCCATTCGCCGTAACTCTGCCCGTAATTGACCGCAAATTTTCTGTATTTATGCTTTAAGTGAATAGGCTTTGAAAGTACGGTTTTCTTTCCGCAACGCTTTATCATAAACTTTGCATAGCGTTTCATACCGTCGTAGTATTTCTCAAGCACTGATCTGTCGCCGTATTGTTTCCAAAGTTTATAAGGAATAATAACGCCCGCGTCCGACCAACCGACAGAGCCGTTCATCGTAGCCATATAAAAGTCCACTCCGCCCGCGGGCGCTATCTGCGGAAGTCTGCCGTTTTTCTTCTGCCAATCGTACATATCCCGCAAATACTTTTTCGCCATACTCCCGTAATCGAAAAAGTAACTTGCCGTGCCGACGAAGATTTGCGCGTCGCCCGACCAACCGTGCCGCTCTCTCGTAGGGCAGTCGGTGGGGACGTCGGCGTGGTTGTTCTTTGCCGACCAACGCGTGTTTTCCACAAGCTTATTTATAAGTTCGTGCGAGCAGTCGAACGACAGCGTTTCGGGCATATCCGAATAAACCGCAACAGCCGTGAAATCTTCGGGGTTGTATTCTACTTCCGTTTCGATTAAAACGTACTGAAAGCCGAATATCGCAAACTTGGTTTTGTAGTCGTTTGCGCCGTCTTTGCAAGTATAAATAACTTGCTGCAAGGGCGTTACTTTCGTGCCTTTCCTGTTGCGGCATTGAATGTTGACTTGCGTAAATTCGCCGTCCTTATTGAGCAATTCCCCGAAACGCAGTTTTATCTTTTGTCCTTTCTTCGCATTAAGCGAAAACTTAATATATCCCGTAAGGTTCTGCCCAAAATCGAGTACGGTTGCGCCCTTCGGCGTTTTTATGAGCCTCGGCTTGAACGTTTCGTGTTCGGTAACGGATACGTTGTTTGAAGCCGTGGGAATCACGTTGCACTTGACAACCTTTGCTTTACCGCTATAAGTCGGCGTGCGGTATGCTTCCAACACTTCGCCGTCCTTGTTGTCCGCAAAGCGGATTGCGCCGTCGTTACTCCAAGCCCACGTTCCGTCCGAACACACCGTGGTTATTTTTCCGTCCTGTCCGATTAGTTCCAACTGCGCGTAGAGTTTGGTTTGCGTACCGTATTGGTTTTTAATTCCCCACGCGCCGCAGCTTCCCCTGTACCAACCGTCGGCAAGCTCCACCGTCAAGTCGTTTGCGCCGCTGTTTATAAGTTCGGTTACGTCGCAGGTCTGCAACTGAATACGCTTTGTATAATCGGTATGCCCCGGCGCAAGGTAAAAATCGCCCACGCGTTTGCCGTTTAGCCTTGCCTCGTAAATTCCGCAAGCCGTAATGTAAAGCCGCGCGCGCCGAACGCATATTGCCGTAAAGGTCTTTTTGAAGCAATCGACGGGATAGCGTTTTTTCTTGTTTACGGAATAGTTGCCGCTTATCCATTTCGCCGTAAAATCGGTTTGTTTAAGCAGTCCCGTTTCGAAGAACGCCGACGAGCTTTCGCCCTCTTTATCGCTCTCGTCCCAAAGCGTAACGCGCCACTCTACTCTTTGACGGCTTACAAGCGTGTGGGGGTATTCGGCGTGCATGCCGTCCGAACGCACCTTACCGCTATCCCAAACAGCCTTGCCGTCAGACATTGCAATGATACGGTACGCCGACTGTTTTACGCCGCCCTCGCAGTTCCACGAAAGACGCGGTCTTTGAATATCTATCCCTACGGGATTATATAAATATTCGCATTTAAGATTTGTTGCCTTCATTCCGCTACTCCGTTATTTTTGCCTTGCGGCAAGTTCGGCTTGAATTTTTTTATAATACGTTTCGCCTTTTTCAAGTTCTGCCGCCCAAGCCGCGGACTCCCGTTCTTGCCGCTTATTTGCTCTTTCTTCACGGGCGGCGAGCTGTTCGGGCGTGAGCTTGGCAAGTTTAGCCGCACGTTTTTCTTCGGCTTTCTTTAATTTAGCCGCCGCTTTTTCGTCCGCAAGGCGTTTCTTTTCAGCTTGCTTTGCGCGATTTTCCGCAACCGCTTTATTATGCTTTTCGAGTTCGGCTTCATAGTCCAAGCCCTTTTTCCCGCACTTCACTTTGAGTTCTTCGGCAAAAATTCTTTCGCTTTCTTCCAGGAAATTCTTTTCGTCGATTTCCGCTTGAATTTCGGGTGCGACCCATTCTTCGCCGCGTGCTTCGGTTGCCGCTTTTTGTCTTTCGCGTATCATTGTCTGTTTACGGGTTATAGTCTTTTCCACCGAAAGGAATACAAGCAAGCCCGCAAGAATTACCCCCGTTATCGTTTCGAGACCTACGAACGAGAAGGTTATAACGTCAAGCACCGCCTTCGACTGGGTTGCGGCAATCGTAACACCGTCAACAATTTCGGGAGCGACATACCCCGCGCCCGAAATCATAGCGTTGAACACGGACGTAGCCACACCGACTATCGCAACCGCAATGATGTTATAGACGGACATTGCCGTACCGTCGCAACGTATACCGCTCTTCCATTCTATATGGTCAAGCCCGTCGGCAAAAAGAGCCATAAACACGTAAGCGCAGGGAAGCCCGCCGATATTTTTTATAAACTGCCCAACAAGCACTATATATAAATTAGTAGGCATCATCCAGCAAATCGCGCTGCCCAATGCGTAAAGAAGAAATCCGATAAGCGTTACGTTGCGCTTACCGAATTTTTTGGCAAGCGGCCACACTGCAAACACACCGATACCCATGGGAATACCGCCGATAACGGACACAAGCATCTGCGTAATTCCGTCGTTATACGTTCCCAAAACGTAATTGCAATAATAGACAAGCCCCATATTTTTAAGTGATGAAGCGAAAGTATATATGAGGAAGTAAACAAACATTACTAACATATATTTATCGGTAAGAACTATTTTAAGCTGGGTCAAGAACGGTATCTTCTTTTCGCCTGCCGCCGCCTGTTCTTCCGTTACGCGCTCTTTCGTGAAGTAGTATTCGAGAAGAGTCAAGGGCAAAGCCAAGCCCGCAAGAACGCCCATAACGATAATCCAGAGCGATTTATCCACACCAAGCATAGGCATAATAGCCATGGGGAATACGAGAGCAACCAAAATTCCGCTCATCATTATCGTGGAGATTTGGTTGAATACCGAAAGCCCGCCACGCTGAACGGTGTTACGGGTTGAAAGCGGACACATTAAGTTGTGACTCATATTGTAGATAGTGAATGCAAACGAGTAAAACAAATTATATGAAATCATTACCCATATAATCTGCAAAGTCTGATTGCCGCTCGGGACTAAAAACAAAAGTAATCCCGTAACAAACAAGAGCGGCGCGGAAAGGAGCAGCCACGGACGCGCTTTCCCTTGCTTCGTTTTGGTGCGGTCTATTATGTAACCCATAACTACGTTTGTTACTGCGTCGATCACTTTCGACACAAGCGGAAATACAACAAGGAACAGTCCGCCCCACACGGTGGTAAGTTTCAAAACGTCGGTGTAAAAGACGTTCAGATATGTAGCGAGTACGGCGTTTAAAAGAAGCGCCCCGCAAGGACCGAGAAGATAGCCGAGCCACTTCTCTTTTCCCTCAACGTTTTTGGAATGGACTTTACTATTGAAAATTCTTCCGCTTAACAGTTTACCTTTTTCCATTTATTTATCCTCCTTATCCTTCGGCAAAGCCGATGCTTTTATTTTTGTGCAGAAGCACTTTATACCCTTGATTAAATGCCCGTTTGCAAGATTTACAAAGCCCGTTGCAAAGTTGTACGGGCAACTCTTACCCGCAGACATCGACATCGTGATAATCGAATTACTTTCGAGTATGCGTTTTAAAAACATTGCGCCCTTTATTTTATTGTCGCGTTCCGCTCCTTCTGGAAGTTTCTTCGCCTTTTTCATATCCTTTTTGGCAACCGACAGAACGGAGTTGAACAGAATTCTTCCCATAACCGTCTGCCGCAAATCGGTAAATCGGCTTTCCAAATGTATCGGCTTTTGGGGCGGTAACGAAGGTATTTTCAGTCCCGACATCTGCTCGAATATTTCGTCGGTTATTTGTAAATTGTCCCCGCAATATGCCTTATTTACCGCTTCCGTATAGGGATTTACCCCTTCCTCTCCTTTCAGCGTAATAGCTTTATTTAATTTCAAGGTTTGGCAATCGGAACATAATTCAAAGTCGTATTCGCCGCCCTGCAATATAAAGCGGTTTCCCTTTACGTTCCAATACCGCAAATCGTCTTTCTCGACGGTTATGGTAACTTTTTTACTCTCCCCCGCTTTCAAGTATACCTTTGTAAAGCCTTTCAGTTCTTTAAGCGGTTTGAACACCCCGTCCCGCGGCGCTTTCACATATAGCTGAACGATTTCCGCGCCGTCATACTTGCCTTTGTTTACGACCTCGCAGGACACATTTATTTCCGTTTCTGTTTCGCTTGTTTCTATCGCCCGATAATCGAACGACGTATAAGAAAGTCCGTAACCGAACGGATAGCGCACTTTTTTGTCTGCGGTAAGGTAGTAACGATAGCCAACGAATATGCTCTCTTTGTATATCTCGTTTCTTGTCTTTCCGAAGTCTTTACCGAACGGTACGTCGTCGTAACTTATCGCCCACGTTTCGGCAAGTTTGCCGCAAGGCGTCTTATCTCCGAATACAAGCTGCGCCATTGCCGTTCCGCCGTTCTGCCCCGGCAAGTACATATTGAGTATTGCGCTCACGTTATCGGCAAACGGTAATTCTACGGGCGAACCGCCGTAGAGAATGACGATAATCTTTTTATCCGTCTTTGTAAGCGCGTCAATGAGTGCAAGCTGGTTTTCGGGCAAACGCATATTTTCTCTGTCCGCGCCCTCGCTTTCAACGTAATCTGTAAGCCCCGCAAACACCAATATTTTCTCATATCCGCTTGCAAGCGCAACCGCTTCTTTTATAAGTTTTTCGTCGGGCGCAAGCTGATTTTCCTTGTAACCTTTGGCGTACTTATAATTAACTTTCTTCTCGTCAAACGCAGTCTTGGGCGTGGAAAGGAACGTCGGGTTTATCATAGAACTGCCCGAACCCTGATAGCGCGGCTTTTCAAAAAGTTCTCCCGCTACAAGGTAACTTCCGTCCTTTGCAAGCGGCAACACCCCGTCGTTTTTGAGAAGCACTGCGCAATCGGCGGCTATCTCTGCGGCAAGCGCATTGTGCGCCGCAAAGTCGGCTTCACGCTTTTTGTTGTTTTCGTGCTTTTCGACAAGGCGCAACACGTTCTCTACCGCCTTATCCAAATCTTCTGTTTTCAGCGTTCCGTCCGCTACTCCGTCTATTATCCACTTACGGCAAATATTGGTGTCGCCCGGCATTTCCAAATCGAGTCCCGCGCGTATCATTTCAAGCCTGTCGTGCGTTGCGCCCCAATCGGTCATAACCAAACCGTCGAAACCCCATTCCTTGCGCAAGACGTCGGTCAAAAGCCACTTGTTCTGACAGCAATACGTTCCGTTGATTTTGTTGTACGCGCACATTAAAGTTTGCGGCTTACTTTCCTTTACGATGATTTCAAAGGGCTTTAAGTAAAGTTCGCGTATTGTCCGCATATCGCAAACGGAATCGCCCATAAAGCGGTAGTTTTCGCTGTTGTTGAGCGCAAAGTGTTTTACCGAAACGCCCGTACCGTTTTCCTGAACGCCCTTTACTTCCGCCGCCGCCATTTTACCCGCAAGTAACGGATCTTCTGAAAAATACTCGAAATTACGCCCCGCCAAGGGATTGCGTTTAATATTCGTTCCCGGACCGAGCAGGACGTTTACGCCGTAATGCGCACATTCTTCCCCGATTGCAACGCCCATTTTATAAGTATTTTCGGGATTCCAGCTCGAAGCCGTTGCAACCGCCGTGGGAAAGCACGTCGCAGGTTCGCTACCCGCAACGCCGTTATCCCCACCCTCCGACTGCACGCGAAGTCCGTGCGGACCGTCAGACATGCGAACGGAAGGTATTGAAAGCCTCGGCACGGGGTTTGTGTACATAAAGTCAACGCCCGCAACCAAAGCCGCTTTTTCTTCTACCGTCAGCTCTCTCAATAATCTCTGAATATCCATAGAAATGATACTCCCTTTCATTTTGTGTATAAATTATAACAAATAGCATATTAAACTTCTTGCATAATTGTTCTGAATAAGTTATAATAGTTCTAACTTTTGGAGAATATATGAAAAATCTTGATTATAATTACCTTTGCGCAATTATAGGCAATCTTGCGGGAATTCCTGTAAGGACATATAAAAATGACAAGCAAGTGTTTTATCACTCGCTTGTCAGTCTGCCTAAAGATCCAATAACACCATATCTTTCGGATATCTTATCGATAACCTACCATGTCGGTTATTTCATTACACCGTATTTTAACTATTACGGAATTGTTAATTGTCCGCCATATAAATTAGTTATCGGACCTTCACGTCAAGGGACTATGAACGATCAAGACATAAAAGAATTGGCGTTTAAGTGCGACGTTCCATCAGATGAGGTCAATGAATTTGCCGCGGGGATGAAAAGCATCGTCGCTATGCCGCTTGACAGCATATTGCAAATTTTATGCACCATGAATTACGTGATGAACGACGAAAAACTTTCTTTGGAAAAGATAAAAATATATGACGCGGAACAGCAAAAACTTAAAGAGATTATAGAATCCGACAGAGCCAATCAGAATTTCAATTCCGATATTGCAATAATTCAATCCGCTCAAGCCGTCCACAACACCATAACTCTCGAACAAATGCTCGTCAATATCGTCCGCAAAGGCGATACTGCGGCGCTCCGCGAATGGATTGCGAACGCCCCCGCCGTGCGCGCGGGAATTCTCGCCACCGAGCAAATGCGACAATTGAAAAACACGTTCATTGTAACAACCACCCTTATCTCTCGGGCGGCAATACGCGGAGGAATGGACGTTGAAGACGCGCTGACTCTTTCCGATGCGTATATACAAAAATGCGAGCTTTTAAATAACGTGGGACAAATAGCAAATTTGCAATATCATATGGTTCTCGATTATACCGAGCGCGTTGAAAAACTTCGGCTCGGAAAATCCCCGTCGAAGTTAGTTATAGAGATAAGCAATTACGTTCAACACCATCTTTCCGAACCCGTCGACATCGAAGCGTTGGCGAACGCTATGTTTTTGAGCCGTACGCGCTTGTCCGTAAAATTCAAGGAAGAAACGGGGATGACGCTTACCGATTTCGTGTTAAAAGAAAAAACGGACGAAGCCAAAAGACTTCTCCGTTATACCGACAAAACGTTGACCGCAATCAGTGCTTATCTCGGTTTTTCTTCGCAGAGCCACTTTTCCCGCGCTTTCCGGAAATACGCCGACTGCTCCCCGCTTGAATATCGCAAAAAATATAATTCCTAAAATTTCCATGTCCTCTACTCGGATTTATTATCGGTGGCTTCGGGCTTAAAAATAACGTGGCGCAAACCGTCGATATTTGTATCCTCTTCATCAATTATACAATATCTCAAAATGTTTTAATGTTTCCTTTATCGCTTCCACCATTTTCGGTGTGGGATGCGGACGAGGGTGTTTTAATTCTTCGACGGCGTTTGGGGCGTCGTACATAGGCAAGCCTAAATCACGCTTGACTTCGGCTATGTACGCCGTGTGGACTTTGAAGCCGTAAGTTTGCTCGATATAGTCTTGCATTTTCTTATAGGTTACTTTTTCTTTCGGCTTGCGTTCTTCGGCACGTTTGGCAACTTCTTTCAAAGATACTTGCCCTTCCTCTTCGCCGAACTCAACCTTTATGTTGATATGTCCGTCGGGTTTTTTGTGGGAAAGAACAACCAGCGTCTCGATATGTTTTGTCTGGGGGAACATGTCGAAGGGGGTTATCGACTGAATTTCGTACGCGCCGCCGCTGCCGCCCGTTTTATAGAGTGCGCCGCCGATTTCTTCAAGCGTGCCCGTCAGTATACCCGTATCGCGCGCAAGCGTTGCGGGGTTGCACGAAACAAGAATAATTTTATCGGCGTTTGCTTTGGCTATGGCTTTGACTACGTTGCGCTCCATGCCTTTGCGGGGCGGGTCGCACACTATAATTCTTTGCGCGCCCTCGGTTTCGGCAAAAACTTTATCTATTTCGTCTTCTACCGCGCCGCAGATATTTTTCATTTTATCCTGCAAGCCGTTTTCTATTTTAAGTCCGTCCGCACAGCGGGAAGCTTCTTCGACAATCTCTATGCCGTATGCGAATTTGCATTTTTTTGCAAGCATGGCTGTGAGCAAACCTCCGCCGCTGTACAAATCGAGCGCGACAGCGTTTTTATCGGCTTCTTCAAGCACACGGGAATACAGCTTTGCGCGGACGTCGTCGTTGACCTGCACGAACGTATTTGCGCCCGCCTTGTATTTTATTCCGTTTTCTTCCGCGAGAAAAACGCCTTCGCCGCGGCATATGCGCCACTCTTTTGAAAAAATCGAGTTGTTTTGCGAAGCATTTATATTCAGCAGAAAAGTAAAGTCTTTAAAGTCCTTTTCAAGCTCTTTAATCAAATACGAAGCGTCTACGGACTTTGCAACCACAAGCGCGAATATGAATTTGCCCTTGATTTCGCGCACGACTATTCTTCTTAATATCCCTTGACGCGTTTGCTCGTTATACCCCGCAATATGCTTTGCTTTTGAGTATTTTTTGATTGCGGAAACAACGTTTTTAACCCATTCCGACTGAATAAGACAATCGTCCGCGGGCACTATTCTGTGACTGTGTCTGCCGTAGAAGCCCAGCACAGTTTCGCCGTTTTCGTCCGCGCCTATGGGGAGCGAAAGCTTGTTGCGGTAGCGGTATTCGGTACCGCAGGGCACACATTCGTCAACGTCGAAGTAAATTCCGCCCACTTTGCCCAAAGTGGTTTGCACGGAACGGCGCTTAAATTGAAGCTGGGCGGCGTAATTCATATGCTGTAAATCGCACCCGCCGCACTTGCCGAACACCGGGCAGGGCGCGTTGGTGCGGGAATATGAGGGTTTTAACACCGTTTGAAGCTTGCCGTAGGCGATATTGTCCTTGGCCTTTAACACCTTAAAAGACACTTCCTCTCCGTCAAGACAAAAAGGCACAAACGCAGTTGTGCCTTCGACGTTTATTATTCCCTCTCCGTCCGTGCCGTAGCCCGAAACGGTACCCGTATGTATATCGTTCTTCTTCATATTTACTTTTTTATGCGCTGAACCAAAAGGTTTACCGCTATCTGGCATTTGAACGTCAAATAGTCGTAAACAAAGCATATTGCCGTACCTAACGTGAAAATGAACACAAAAATATACTTGTTTAAAACGTCGTAAACGCTTTGGGGCAGTAGCGAACCACCCAACAGCCCGCCGAATACGAGATAGTAGCCGACAATTAGCGTGCAGTCGAACCAGACCGCTTTCACCGCCAGCGCAAGCCATTTGTTGATTTTAAAACGGATTTGCAGAGCGTTTGCTATGGGGTGCAGTCCGAAGAACATTGCGAACGGCACTAATTTCCAGAACTGCGCCGCCGCGCCGAGCGCGATTGTTAAAATCAGCGTGCCCGTATAGGCGAGAAAGGCGCCCAGAAAAAACTGTTTTGAAAGGGGCAGCATAAGCGCAACCACCGCAACGAAATAGCCGACTGCGGTAAGCGAGTTTACGCCCGTCATTATTCCCAAAGACAAAAACAGCACCGCAACCGCGCAGGAAATTCCCGACAGAGCTATTTCAAACGCCTTGGGGCGTTTACCGTTGCCCATAAAGGTTATCGCCCCTTATCTGCAACAACCGTCGCAAAGACAGCTTATGCAAAGATAGGTATAACAGCAGTCAAGACAGCTTGCGCAGAAATTACCGCCCATCTGCTCGTCGGAGGAGGCGGAATTCATAGTCTGCCCCTGATAGGCGCTTTGATTGCCTGCATTTGCGTTTGCGCCCGAAGCGTTTTGCGCGCCCGCGGTTGCGTCGTAATTGATTTTTTCGTTGAGTTTGCGGTAAGTTTCCTTATACTTCTCATTGTCGGGTTCAAGCTGGATTGCGATTTCAAGCTGTTTTTTGCTTTCGTTCATCCAGTTTTTGCGGTAGAACACCACGCTTTGCAGATAGTGCCACTGCGCTCCGCGCTCGTTAAACCCGTCTAACACCCTTTGCGCGTCCTGAATGTTTCCGTCCTTAATCAGCTCTTCCACGCGCTGAAAGGTTTCGCCTCCGTCGTGCGCGGGCGTTTCTTTAAGCTCGGTTAAAAGTTCGCTGTAAGCCGTTTCTATTCTGGTCAGCATTTTAGCGGCGTTGTTGCCGACTTCACCGTCCATAAAACGTTCTTCAAGGTATTTTGCGCGGAGCGTTTCGTAAGCGGCTTTGACGTCCTCCGCCGTTGCGCCTTCCGAAAGCCCTAAAATATCCAAATTTTGCTTGTTCATAATAATTCCTTTTTTGCGGGAACTTTATTCCTGCGGTTTTTTAAGTGATTTTTGCGCCTGCACGGGCTGAACGGTTCCGTTTCCGCAACTGCCGCAGCCGCCGTAGAATACCGTACGCGTTTTAAGCGGGATTCCGCGCAAAATTATGTTGTCGGTTAAATCGTGATTGAAGTGAAACTGAATTGCCGAAAGACTTTCGCGGAGCTGGGCAAACAGCATATCGAAAATGAAAACCAGCTCTTTTTCGCCTTTTTTAACCGCTTCCGACCTGCAATTTTCACCGTAGACGTTGAAAAGCACGTTATAGCGGGATTTTTTAACGTCTTTATCGTAATCGTCGAGGGCGTCAATTAAATATACCCACTTGCCGAGGTTATAAAACAGTTTTTGCGTTTGGGCAGTGGAATATTCCTTTAACAGATAGACGGAAAGCTCCTTCATCATGTTTGCGGTCGGCTCGCACGCCTCGTCTATGACCGCGCAGTTTGCTTTTTCCAGCGCGGACTGCGCCTGCATCTGGTTTGAAATTATTTCGGCAATGCGGGGGTGGCGCTTTAAAACGCGCTTATACCCGCTTTTGTACAGGTGGCGCAAAACACCGCGTTTTTCACCGTCCGCCTTGTCGTCGCACAGCTTGAAGTAAGCCAGAGCGGTATTGACGCAGCCGAGCGCGATTGCGGTATCGTCAACGGCGGCTATCGGACGGCGTTTGAGCCAGTGAACTGCACAGCGCGCCTTTTTTATTTTTACGTCCTCGCCCCGAATATTATGAACGAGCGCCGAGGTGAAAGCCATATCGTATTGAAGGGCGGTGCGTGCAATCTGTCCGCAGCCCGCGCCTATGCTTTTGCAAAGACCGCAGTACAGCGCTTTGTATAACGTTTCGTCCTTTTTGAAAAGGTACGGCGTATCCGGGGAAATATATCCGAACATAGAAACTCCAAGTTAACAAAACTATTTGGTTTGAAGGGAGCTATCCCCCTATTAATCTTTTCAACAGCAGTATATTGCCACCCCCCCTATCCCCCCGCCGAAGGCAGGGGGTTGCACTTTGAACAATCAGATTCTTCACTGCGTTCAGAATGACAAGTATGCAATGAGGGTTGCGCGACAAAGTTATGCGAAGCATATATGCGTTTTATAACTGATAAAAACCTATCTTTTTATATACCTTTGCAAGCGTTTTGCGGGCGATATAGCTTGCGCGCTCGGCTCCGCTTTTCATAACCGAATTCAGATATTCCTTATCGGCGAGAAGCTTTGCCTGCTCTGCCTGTATAGGCGCAAGCTTATCGGCAACCGTTTCGCCTACGGCAAGCTTAAATTCTCCGTAGCCTTTGCCCGCAAAGTCCGCCTCCGCTTCCGCTATGCTTTTGCCGGTAAACGCCGTATATATGCTAAGCAAATTGCTTACGCCCGCCTTGTTTTCGGGGTCGTATTTAATAAGCGTGTCGCTGTCCGTTACGGCGCGTTTGAACTTTCTTATAACAGTATCCCTATCGTCGGAAAGGAATACCGAGCCGTTTACGTTTTCCGCCGACTTGGACATTTTTTTAGTCGGGTCGAGCAAATCGCAGATTTTGGCGCCGACCTTCATATACAGCGCTTCGGGCACCTTGAAAGTAGGCGAATACACGTTGTTGAAGCGCTGGGCAATATCGCGCGCGATTTCTACGTGCTGGCGCTGGTCAAGTCCGACGGGCACGACCTCCGTCTGGTACAAAAGAATATCCGCCGCCATTAAAACGGGATAATCCATAAGCCCCATATTTATATTATCGGCGTGTTTTCTGCTCTTATCCTTAAACTGCGTCATCCGCTCCATTTCGCCGACGTAGGTGAACGTGTTCAACACCCAGCACAGCTCTGCATGCGCGGGCACGTGCGACTGGACGTAAATTGCGGTGCTTTCGGGGTTCAACCCGCACGCAATATACAGTGCAAGCAGGGAAAGCGTTCTCTGCCGAAGCTCGGCGGGGTTCTGGCGGACGGTTATAGCGTGCATATTCGCTATTGCGAAATAGCAGTTATAGTCGTTTTGAAGCGCAAGAAAGTTGCGGATTGCACCGCTATAATTGCCGATTGTTAAATTATTTGTGGGCTGAACCGCAGAGTACAGCGTTTTTTTAATTTCTTCCATATTCTTAACCCGTTATATACAATTTATAACTTTATAGGATAATAATACCATACCGCCCCGCAAAAAGCAAAGTTTTTTTGAGGTTTGACCGCATAATCACCAAACTTAGCTTAAATATTCACTGTTTTAACAAAAACCGCGCCTTTGCTTTGGCAAGGGCGCGGTTTAAGAACCGTTAAAAAAACTTATTTGATAAATTCAAGCACTTCGTCGAAAAGTTTTTTTCTGTCTACCGTTTTGGTGAAGCGGACGGGCTTGTCGCGCAGTTCTTTAAGGCATTTGGGCACCGCCATTGCCGTTGCCGCGTGAAGGCGTTTTATTCCTTTAAAGCTGTCCTTGACGTCGTTGCCCGTGACTGCGTAAAGGACGTCCTGCGGGAACTTATAGGGGTTTGCGGTGGAAACAATAACCATATTCGTTTCGTCCTTTTTATGCTTTGCAAACCAGTCCTGCGCGACCTTCATTGCACAGCCGGTGTGCGTATCCATAGTATAGCCGACGTCCTCGAACACGCTGTACATTGCCTCTACGCACTCGTCGTCGTCGGCGCTTCCGCCGTCGAAAATTTCGCCCAAAGCCGACAATTCGTCCACGGATATGGCGTACTTACCGCATTTTTTAAGCTCTGCCATGCGCTCCGCCGTGAGCTTTGAATTTCTGCCCGAGATTTCGAAAACAAGCCTTTCGAGGTTGGACGAAACGAGTATATCCATAGAGGGCGAAGTGGTTTTGTAAAACTCTCTGCGGATATCGTAAACACCGCTTGCGAAAAACTCCGTCAAAACGTCGTTCTTGTTGGAAGCGCAGTGAAGTCTGCGTATGGGCAAGCCCATGCGCTTTGCGTAGTAAGCGGCGAGAATGTTGCCGAAGTTGCCCGTGGGGACGGTGAAGTCGATTTCCTCGCCCATTTGTATCTGCTCGGCTGAAACCAAATCGAGATAGGACGAAAAATAATAAGCGATTTGCGGGGCAAGTCTGCCGAAATTTATGGAATTTGCGCTGGAAAGCACAACCCCCTTTTCAAGCAGGGTTTTTGCGTATTCGCCGTTGGAAAAAATTTCTTTTACGGCGGTCTGGCAGTCGTCGAAGTTACCTTTTACCGCGACTACGTTTACGTTAGAGCCTTCCTGCGTGCCCATTTGAAGCTTTTGCATTTTGGAAACGCCCTCGGACGGATAAAAGACCATAACTTTAATTCCGTCCGCGTCCTTAAAGCCTTCGAGCGCGGCTTTGCCGGTATCGCCCGAGGTTGCGGTTAAAATTAAAATTTCTTCGTTTACCCCGCATATATCCGCACCTTTACGCAACAAATAGGGCAAAAGCGTAAGCGCCATATCCTTGAATGCGCAGGTAGGCCCGTGCCATAATTCAAGCATATAAACGCCATCGTCTATGCGTACAAGGGGCGCGGGGTCGCCTTCGAACTTGGCATACGCGCTTTCGCAAGCCGATAAAAGCTCCTTTTCGTCATATTCCGTAAGATATTTTTTAAGCACTTTCGCCGCGCGTTCGGGATAGCTCATTTCAAGCATTTTCTGCATTTCCTCCGCGGAAACGGACGGAAATTTTTCAGGAACGTAAAGCCCGCCGTTATCGGCAAGCCCGTTTACTATTGCGCGTGCGGCGGAAACCTTTTCTCCGCCCCTGGTGCTGATAAAATTCATAAAAAACTCCTTTCACAAATTTACCGCATTGCGGCAACTGTGAAATTACGATAAAAAACGGCGCGATACTGCACGCGCCGCCTTAAAGTCAACTTAAAATCAACTTAAATAAACTTCTTTACGAAGTCGGGAAGGTCTGCTTCCGCCGCACTGCACGTTAAAGTGATAGTGATTTTGTTTTCCGCCGAAATCTTTTCAAGCATATAGAATATGCCTGCAAGCTCGGAAAGCTGTTTGCCGGCAATGCGGGCAACGCCGTCTATGTAGATATATTCGTGGTCGCTGTTGCAAGCGGCTACGCCTTTAACAAAACCGCAAAGCGCGTCTTCGCCTGCGATGTCGTAGTCGGTTACGTCGATATAGCGGACTGCGCGGTCAAGCGAGTACATTGCGCGTTTGTTGTCCGTAATAAATACGCTTAAACCCTTGGCGTCCTTAGCGTTTGCGTTAGCCGCGTCTAAAAGCTGTTTTGTTTTGCCTGTGCCTTTGGGTCCGTAAATAATTTTTATCATTGAAAATCCTCCTGATAGCAAGTTAAAAATATTATACTTAACTTTTATACCATTTTATCAGTAAATACGGAAATTTTCAATACCTTTTGTGAAATTTTTCAAAATTTTCAAAATCAGGACTTATTTGAAACGGTTTTATAAGCGTTGCAAGCTGTGCAGCGGTATGCGCCACCCCCCTCTATCCCCCCGCCGAGGGCAGGGGGTGCGGTTGGGACTATCAGATTCTTCGCTGACGTTCAGAATGACAGAAAGACGGACTGAATGACAGATAAGGACAAACAGAATGACAATAATAAGGGCTTATTTGCACTCTTTGACGAACTCGGCAATGCGGTCAAGCCCTTCCAGCATATCTTCAAGCGAAAGCGCGTACGAAAGACGGAGCGCGTCGTCGTCGCCGAAGCATACTCCGGGGGTTGCGGCGACTTTTTTATGCGTTAAAAGCAAATCCGCAACGTCCATACTGCCGTGAATTTTTTCGCCGTTGTACTTTTTGCCGTAAAGACTGTCGCAAAGAAGCATAACGTAAAACGCGCCGTCGGGCTTTACGTAATCAAGCCCCAAAGACTTCATTCCGTCAAGCTTTTCAAGCATCTTTTTGCGGCGCTCGCCGAAGGCTTTTATCATATTTTTCATAGCCGTGTCGTCGCCTTCAAGCGCGGCTATCGTTGCGTACTGCGTCATAGTGTTTACGTTTGACGTGGAATGGCTTTGGAACGAGGATATTGCCTTTGCAAGCTTTTCGGGGCAGGCAAGATAGCCCAAACGCCAGCCCGTCATTGCGTAGGACTTGGAAACGCCGTTAACGACGATAGTCAAGTCCTTCATTTCAGGCGAGCACTGCGCTATTGAAAAGTGAGTTTCACCGCCGTAAATAAGCTTTTCGTAAATTTCGTCCGAAAGCACTATAATGTTGTGTTCAACGCAAACTTCGGCGATTTTGCGGATTTCTCCCTCGGTATAAACCGCGCCCGTGGGGTTGCAGGGACTGTTGAAAATCAGCATTTTGGTTTTTTCGGAAACAGCAGCCTCTATCTGCGCCGCAGTGACCTTGTAGCCGTGGCGGGCGGTTGCGTATATGTAGTTGGGAACTCCGCCGCACGCTTTTACTACCTCGGGATAGGTCAGCCAGTAAGGTTTGGGAATTAAAACCTCGTCGCCGGGGTTGATTGTTGCGAACAGCGCGTTGAATATTGAATGTTTTGCGCCGTTGGAAACGATTATCTGCGAGGGCTCGTAGTCAAGATTATTGTCAACTTTAAGCTTTTTTACAATGGCTTTTTTCAAAGCGGGCAAGCCCGCCGCCGCAACGTACTTTGTATAGCCCTTGTCAAGCGCGTTTTTCGCCGCCTGACAGACGTGTTCGGGGGTGTTGAAGTCGGGTTCGCCCACGCCGAAGTTTATAACGCGCTCTCCCGCGGCTTTAAGCTCGTTAGCCTTTGCCGAGATTGCAAGCGTCATAGAGGGCGCAATGGCTTTTACTCTGTCCGAAACCTTAATCATAATGCTTTTTCTCCGTAAAAAATTTGAATTCGGAATAATTATATAAAATTTTGCGCCGATTTGCAACAATTTGCACAAGGTTGAATAAATTTACGAACCGAGGGCAATTTTACCCTCGGTTCGTAAAAAACGTATTAAAAACAGGAAGTTGATTGTAAATTATTTTTTGTGCTTACCGCCTTAATTTGCGTTGCGGGCTACGTTTAAATGCTTCGGCTTTGCTCAGCATGACATATTTCAAGCATTCGGTCTCGCCCGCTATGACGGATTTCAGACGTCCCGTATGACGCGTTTCAACAATTTTACTTTTTATCTTTTTCCTTGCAATGGGGGCAGTTTGCACCGCAACCGCAGTCACAGCCCGTACACCCCCCCTTATGCTTTACTTTACGGTATATAAGCCACCCCGCAACGCCGACGAAGGCTACGCAGACGATAACTATAACCGCAATATCCAAAGGGTTCATTTTTTACTCCTTATTTTCTTTTTTGCGCCTTTTGAAAATCTTTACAATATCGAATTTGCCGATATTCCTTAAAACTATAAACGTAGTAACTGCCGCGATAACCGCAAGCCAGATGAACAGCGTCCACCACCACGCGCCTACCGTGTAAATCATTGCGCCCGTTACATAGCTTGCCGCAAGCCAGAACAACAGAGTCCATTTGAATTTGCCTTTGGGAAGCTCTGCCTTTGCCGTTGCGCAAGCCGCAAAACAGGGGATAGTAGTCATATTGAAGGCTATGAACGCAATCAGCCCCGCGATGAATTGCCCTTGGGATATGCCCGTGTCAGCCGTGATTGCGGCAATAAGCCCGCTTAACTCTTCGATACCGTCCTCGGTTCCCGCACCCGCGTACGCGCCTATGCAAAGCGCAAGCGTGGTGAACGTTGCGATTACGTTTTCCTTTGCGACAAGTCCCGTTATCGCCGCAACCGCGAACACCCAGCCGAACTGACCGAGCTGCGCGCCGAAGCCGAGCGGCGTGAATATCGGTTGCAGGAACATACCTATCGACGCGAGAATGGAGTTGTTCATTTCACCGTCGGGCAGGTACCCCCACTTAAAGCTTAAATGCGAGAACAGCCAGATTATTACCGTTGAAGCGAAGATAATAGTGAACGCTTTTTTGACGAAATGCTTGGTTTTATCCCACAGGTGAAGCATCAGATTTTTGAATTTGGGCATGTGATATGCGGGAAGCTCCATTATAAACGGGGGCGTTTCGCCTTTAAGCGAGGTGTTGCGCATAAGCAGTACGCACACTATCGCCGCAACTACGCCGAGTATGTACATTCCGTATGTGATAAGGTCGGAATTGCCTACCCCGAACGCCGTAACTATACCGCCCGCAACCGCGGTTAAAATGGGAAGCTTTGCCCCGCACGAGAAGAAGGGAATTACCCTTATGGTTGCAGTCCTTTCCTTTTCGTCGGAAAGCGTTCTTGTATTGACCGCCGCGGGAACCGAACAGCCGAAGCCCATAATCATAGGCATAAACGCTCTGCCCGAAAGCCCGAAGCGGCGGAAAATTCTGTCCAAAACAAATGCGATACGCGCCATATATCCGCTGTCTTCCAGCAGAGAGAAGAACAAAAACAGCGTTAAAATCTGGGGAAGGAATCCGAGCACGGCGAAAATTCCGCCGAGTATTCCGTCGCCTATAAGCCCCGTTGCCCATTCCGCCGCGCCCGCGTTTTCCATAAGCGTTACAATTCCGCTTGAAATGTGGTCGAGGAACAGATTTAAGAAGTTTGTGAGTATGACGCCGGGGGAGAATACCGCGCCGTCGTAGAAAATTGCTAAAATTTCCACGCCGAAGTTGTTATATTCCACGCCTCCGTCCGCTTCCGACGCAAGCCCTAAATCGACAAGCGAGGGCATCCAGCCCTGACTTTCTGTGAAGCCGTTCAGAAAGAACAGATTCTCCGAAAAAGTGAGGTGAAAAATGAAGAAAAGCACTGCAAGGAAAATGGGAATAGCCCAAATGCGGTGGGTTAAAACGCGGTCGATTTTGTCCGACTTTGTAAGTCCTTCGCGCTTTGCCCTGACCTTTGCGCCCGCAAGATTGCCCGAGATAAATTTGTATCTTTCGTCCGCGATAACCGCCTCTAAATCCTCGCCGGCGGCGGCCTCGTCCAAAACGGCTTTCGCGCCCTTGCGTTCAAGCTCGATTTCGTCGTTTTCCAAAAGCTTCAACGCGTGGAACAGCGGTGAAGAAACCCCCTCGTTTTCGTAATACGCGCAAGCGGTTTCAAGCTGTTTTTCAAGCGCGCCCTTTAAAACGGTTGAGCCCTTCCTCTGCGCGGGCATTGCAACGGCGCGTTCCATAAGCTGTTTTATACCCATGCCTTTAAGCGCGGAAATTTCCACAACGGGCACGCCCAGCGCCCTTTCAAGCGTTTGGGCATTGATTTTGTCGCCCGATTTTTCGACTTCGTCCATCATATTAAGGGCGATAATCACGGGAACGTCCGTTTCCAGAAGCTGGGTTGTTAAATACAGGTTGCGCTCTAAGTTGGTTGCGTCAACAATATTTATTATGCCGTCGGGGCGGTCTTCCAAAATGAAGTTTCTTGAAATAACTTCTTCGGGAGTGTACGGCGAAAGCGAATATATACCGGGGAGGTCCACTATATTTATATCGTTTTCCGAGCCGTTTTTTGCGCCTTTTTTGGTTTTATTTTCGAATTTGTAAACGCCCTCGCGTTTATCCACGGTGACGCCCGGCCAGTTGCCGACGTGCGCCGTTGCGCCCGTAAGCGCGTTGAAAAGCGTGGTTTTTCCGCAGTTGGGATTGCCCGCCAAAGCAAAAGTTTTCACTGTTTTTTACCTCCGCTCAATTCCACCTCTACGCACGCCGCCTCCGTCTTCCTCAACGTAAGCTCGTACCCGCGCAGGGTTATTTCGATAGGGTCGCCGAGGGGCGCTTTTTTGCGCATTGTAAGCTCGGCGCCGGGGGTTACGCCCATATCGAACAGCCTGCGGCGGAGCTTGCCCTCGCCCGTGACCTTTACTATTTTACCGCTTTCGCCGACGGTAAAATCGCTCAACAATTTGTTCATAATTAAACACCTTTTAAAAACTATATTATTTTTATTAAAACTTAACCATAGTTTATTTTTTAAGTAAAAATTTAAGCAGCTTTACGCCACCAAGATTTTACCCGCCAGCGTTCTGTCAAGGCAAAGCCTGCCTTCCTTTACGACGACGATTACGTTGCCGCCCGCCGACGAGATAAGCGTTATCGTTCCGCCCTCGGTTATTCCGAGTTCGCGCAAGTGCTTTTTAACCTTTTCGTCTGCGCCGACCTTTCTTATTTCAAGCTCGCGTCCCTGCGGGGCAATAGCAATAGGCATTTTGAAAACCTCCGTCTAAGCCGATAAAACTTAACCAAAGCTTATTTTACGATACCATTATAGTTGCAGTTTATTCGGTTGTCAACCAAATAATAACCAAAGTTAAGTTTTTTTGTGAAATTTTTTTCATTTTTTTGACGCATAACGGCGCAAAGGGCGTATTAAGGCGTTTAACACACTTAAAATATTGAATATTTGCATAAAAACTGCATTTATATGGTTATAAATTATTTTTTTATGCTTTGCACTGCATAACTTATATTAATTTGCTTGCAATGGGCGGTGAAATGTGGTACTATAATCGGTGTAACTATATATTATATAGAAAAACAGTCTGCGCCGAAACGCGGCGCACAGCCAAAAACATTAAGAAATTGACATTCAGGAGAACTTATGAGTAAATTGAGAAAACTGCTTATTTGTTTACTTTCCGCAGTAATGGCGGCATCGGTCGCGGTTTTAGTTACCGCATGCGCGCAAAAAGCATATCTTGACTTCATTAACCCCCAAAACCCTTCAACAGGCAACGAGGACTTTGCCGGCACGTACAAAGTTGAAGTAAAATCAATGGGCGGTTTAAGCATAAACGGAGTAAAGGTTTCCGCCGTGCTTAACGGCAAAACCGTTGCGGAAGGAATTTCCTTAAACGGCGCGATTGAATTTGACCTTGACGCAGCGGAATACACACTTGTAGTGGACGAAAGCTCTTTGCCGAGCGGTTATTTCGTTCCCGAAGGAAGCGAGTTCAAGACTACCGCAAACAAGGCGGAAGCTAAGGTAACGCTTTCCTCCAGCATTATACCCACTACGGCGGTTTCGGGCACGTCCTACGCTTTGGGCGATATAATGTACGATTTTTCGTTTACGGACGCAACCGACGGAATTAAGTACACTCTTTCGGAAATTCATTCCAAATATAAAGCAGTGCTTATCAACTTCTGGTACACGACCTGCGGTCCCTGCCGTTCGGAATTCCGCCCCATGCAGGAAGCTTACGAGGGCTATAAAAACGATATTGCAATCATAGCGCTTGCGGACAGCAGTAAAAACGATTCCAAAGACGTTGCTGAGTTCCGCAAGGAATTCGGGCTGACCTTTTATATGGCGCCGGACCAAGCGGGTTTGCACAGCCTGTTCGGCGTAATGTCGTGGCCCACCAGCGTTATAGTTGACAGATACGGCGCGATAGCGTACCACGACAACAGCGGCGCGATTACCAACCCCACCACGTGGAGCGCGATGTTCGCAAAATACGTTTCCGACGATTATTCCCAGAACAATCCCGACGGCGATAACTCCGGCGATAACGATAAGCTTGAATGGGTTAAGCCCGACGCAGGACTTAAAATGCCCTCCTCGGAGGAAATTTCTTCCGCAATAGTCGGCAAGGGAAGCAGTAAAATAAGCAACTTCCGTATGGGCGAAACAGAGGACGCGCAGATATATTCGTGGCCGTGGCTTTTGAAACGCGACGACAACGAAGGCGTAAATTATTTTGCGGCGGCAAACACGGGCGCAGGATATTCGTTTGCTACATTCTACGTTGACTTCGCGCTTGAAAGCGGAGATATTATAGCTTACGATTACAAAATCAACACGGAAGCGGACTGCGACATTCTGCACGTTATGCTTGTAGACCTTAAAAACACGGCGAACAGCTCGCGTTTGACCTATTACAGCGGTGACAGCAAGGGTTGGAAAGCGGAGAACGCTATTTACACCGCCAACCGCTCGATAAACGTGACGCTGGGTTTCCTTTATAATAAAGACCCGCTTAAAGACGCTGCCGAGGGCGAGGAAATTGCCGCAATCAAAAATCTGCGCGTTATAAACGCAAGCGAGATTGAAGAACCGACCGATTCCGCAACGGCGGCGGCGTTCGGAAAAATCGTCGGCGGAAAATACGAAAGCTATGAAACCGTAAAGCTGAACCCTGCGGACGGGTACTATCACCTTTACGACAAACAAACAAATAAATACGGCGCGCTTCTGCTTGCGGATATTCTTGAAAACACCGCATGGTCGGCGAATATAGTGGGCGAAAACTCGTTTACCACTCCCACCAGCACTACGGCGAAAACGTCGCTGTACCTTATAAGCTACTGGCAGATGTCCAACTACGCCACCGCGCAGAAGGACGGTGCGCTTGTGTTCTCTTTCGACAACACCAAAGACAAACACATTTCAAACACGCTTATAAACAATTATTACTGGCAGAATTTCTCCGATAACAACTACGTTCCCGTAACCGAGGAGCTGAAAGAAGTGCTTGTAACCTTTACAAAAGCTTACTGCGTGAACAACGGCAAGGGGTATTACGACGAACAGTGGCTTGAACTGTGCTACTACTTTATGCACTACGGCGAACTTCACCCCACGGGCGACAACTGCTTTGTGGATACCGACCCCACCTCGGGTTTAGGCAAACACAACGCGCTGCCCACGCTTGAATCAACCGCTGAAAAACGCGTTGCAAACCACGTTAACGTTACCAAAATAATAACGATTGACGGAGGCGGCGGATTATTCTATAAATTCAAGCCTTCCAGAAGCGGAGTTTACCACATTACCACCACCGTCGAAGAAAGCACAATCGACCCGTTAATTATGGTGCGTACGCTGGAAGATACCGTTGACGACGAGTTTATTGCGGAATTCGACGATAATATGAGCCCCGATAAATTTGTTGCGCGCGACGGTTACTATTACATTACCGACGTAAACGGCTACGTTTATCTTGACGCAAGCACAACTTATTATCTGCAATGCCGTTTCAACCAACAGCAGGAAATAGGCGAATACGATTTCTATATCGAGTACTTAGCGGAAGAATACGATTACCTCAGATTCTGCACCACGGACGACGGAGCCTGGTCGTACAACTCCAAACTGACCTATTATCTTGCAATAGACTGCGCGCTCGGCTCCGACAGAAAGTATTACGCGCTGAACAGCGACGGTACGCTCGGTTCGCTTATCTATATAGACTTCGTTCACCCGCAGTATTACGACAATAACAACAATACCCTTTGGGAAATGGTTGAAGCGGGGCTGTTCGACTTCACTAAAACGGGCGGTGCAAACCTTACCCCGCTGATGACGCAATACTACCAGAAGTCGATTTACGGCAAGGGCGATACGGACGAACTTTACGGTATGGCGGAAGCCGACTATAATCTTGTTGCATACATTGCGCAATACCTTTTAAGGGCGCACGGCGAGCCTATGGAAACCAAATACTGGATGGCGTTCGCGTGCTATTATGAGCACATCGGCCCCGAAGCTTAATTCAAAACATTATAAACAAGGCGGGGTTGCCGATTTACGGCAACCCCGCCTTTAATATTGAAAGTATTCAATTTTTTATACAATTATTTAATATTATTTACATTATTTATATAATAAGATTTTAATATACAAAACCGTTGCATATTTTCTTAATTTATTATATAATATCCGCAACACTAAAAAATTTAAGGAGTTTTATTATGCAGAAAACATTAAAACGCATCACTGTTATTTTAGCAATTTTAACGGCTGTACTTTGCCTTGGAGTATTCGCCTCGGCTTGTCAGGGCGGTAAAAAGGATACTTACACCGTTACGGTAGTATACGCGGAAGACAACTCGCCCGTAGACGGTACGGCTTTGGAAATGAATATTCAGATTTGCAAAGCACTGCTTGACGGTACTAACAAAGGTTGCTTTGATGATAATTTTAAAGTAGGCGCAGACGGCAAGGCGGAAGTCAAATTCCCTGAACTTAAAAAGAACCTGCAATATCATTTACAGGTAAACAACGTTCCCGAAGGCTACGAATATCACAAAGACGAAACGTTTATGACCGAACCGGGTACGCTTACTATTAAATTATATAAAGTATAATAAGGAGAATTAAATGAAAGGCTTAAAAAAGAAAATACTTATTGCTTTGCTTGCGGCAACGTGCATTACGGCAGGCGCAATAGGGCTTTCTGCTTGCGGCGGGAACAAAAACGCGAACGATTCTGCGCTGTATGCAATATATCTTGCCGAAACCGACAACGGCACAACCCAAACTTACCAGCAATGGCTTGAAAGCAAGCTTTCCACCCCCTCCGACGGACAGACGCCGTACATAGGCGAAAACGGTAACTGGTGGATAGGCGCTACCGACACCGGCGTTAAGGCGGGCGGTACCGACGGTTCAAACGGAACTGACGGACGCGGAATAGAGTCCGTTAAGACTATCGGCGGAGAATTTGTAGTATTTTACACCGACGGAACTTACGAGCTTATCGAAGAAGCCGACGACGTTCCCTTTAAAATGCTGAAAGTAAAGGCTTTGGACCAGGTTAACGCGCCCGTTGCAAAGGCGTATTTACAGTTATACAGTTACGACTCCGAAAATTACGTCAGCACGCCGATAGGAACTGCAGTTTCGAACTCGGACGGGTTTGCTAACTTTATTTATATTCCCGAAGACGGAGTAACGTACAGAGTAGGGCTTGCCGACCACGGCAAAACCGAATACGACCCCGCTCTGCCCGAAGGTTACAACATTAAATTCCCCGTTGACGAAAAATTCGGCTGGACGCTTAAATATTTCACCGTTGAACCGAGCGACAACAAGGTGCAGACGCTGAACATTCCGTTCGAAGATACTTCACATTCGTTTACAGACGCTAATCTGCACAATAAAATAAAGAAAATACCCTATACCCGCACATACAGCGAAACCGCCGAAGGCAACGCTGTTGAAAGCAACGGCACGGAAAACAACGCGTTTACGGTGGACGTTAAGGCGGGCTATCATACCTATATTTCATTCATTTCCTATGTAAACCCCGCAACGTCAAGCGATAAGGAAGAAACGCAAAAACTGCTTGACAACGCAACAAAAGCGGCTACCGGCACTTATAAATTTTCTATTTTTGGCGGAAGCAACCCCGTTTTGTATTTTTACGAAGGCAACTCTGGCAATATGCCCGCAGACGAGCGCGGTATTCCCCGTTTTATAATCAGTCATACGGGCGACGCTTCGGGCACAGGCGATGACGTTGCAACGGGAACAAACTATATTACCGTTAACAATGATTCTACCGTTGTGCGCGGCGAAATATTCTTCGGACTGTATTCCGACAGCGACTGCACCGTTACGTTAACCGTTGAAAGAACGGGCGACGCGCAGGAAATCCCTTCCCCCAAGCTGGTTGCAATGCCCGCGCCGACAAATCTTACCAAATGGACGGAAAAATCCGCGGTAGAAACGCTTACTCTTATGCCTGTTTCGGGCACGTATACGGCGGTTAAGGGTTCGGACGGATATTACCACGTCAACAGCGAACACGGACCGATACTTGTGGCTATGCTTACAAAACCCGTTGCACGCTATTTGACGGAAATATCGTTACAGGAATATCCCACTTCCCCTAAGAACGAACGTCAAGAGACGGTTTTGCACTTCAACCCCACCGATATTGACGAATACTTCAATCACGATAAGAGATATCCGCTTAAAAAATACGATTATAACGCTATTTTGACGGAATACTGCAAATTTGTGAACAGGGACGGTGTTTACGGCGTTGACGACACCTTATACGCTTTGCTTACTAACCTTGCGTCTACCGGCACGGGTATAGATTATTCGAGCGCGGCGGCAGGCTGTCAGTGGCTGCTCCCCTGCTACTACTACTCGCCCGAGGGCGGACTTTCCGTGCCCGGTTCGGGTACCGAGGCAGACCCTTATCTTATCAGCACGGGCGAAAACAAGATAGCTATGACGGGGCTTGAAGGCACGGCTCAGCTTAAACTGAACGTTCCCTCGGCGGGCGTGTATGTATTTGAAACCTCGGGCAATCTGTCGATAACCGGCTATACCACCAGCGCCGACGGAAAGAAGCTGTATGTGCTTATTCCCGAAGCAGGCGACGTTACGCTTACCATTAGCGGTATTGCGGCAAGTTACAGACTGACTATTTCCGAAGGTAAAAGCATTTCCGCATTTTTGGGCGGCGGTTCGGAAGGAGACGAGCCTTCAAAAGGCATTGACGCCGACACTGCGATAAGCGTTATAGGCACGGGCGTATGGAGCGTGCTTGACAATAAAGCGATAAACGACGGCGTTTATATCGACTTTGCATGCGATATGGGCGGTACGGGAAGATACGTGCTTACCGTTTACGGCGGAGGCACGCTGACCTACGGCTCGACCACGGCGACGTCGGTTACGATTAACGCAAAGTACGACTTAGGCGACGAGTTTGCTGAAACTTACGGCGTTTACATTAAGGCAAGCGAAACGGCAAACCTTATGCTTGTAATAACAAAACTACCGTAAAATTACGGCAAAATCACTGCAACACAGTCCGTCCCCGAACGCGTTAAGCGTTCGGGGACGGTTTTTATTTTGTAAAATTATAAACATTATTATAAATTATACACAATATAATTAATTTTTATTAAATTTTTGTTGCATAAAAATAAATTTTATTATATAATCTATAAAATAATAGTTTTAAGGAGACAAATATGAAATTCAGCAAAAAGGTTCTTATAGGCCTTTTAACAGCCACCTGCGCGGTTGCGGGCACAGTAGGACTTGCGGCTTGTCAGGGCAACGGCAACAAGCCTGAACAGCCCACAGTAACGATAGGCGATAACGGAAACGTATTCGTAAACGGCGTAGATACGGGCATCGCGGCTAAAACCGACGTAAGCGTAAGCTATGTTTTGCAGGTAGGCGATAAAGTTACAGTTTATTATTCGGACGGTACCTCTCAGGAAGTGCCTTTCTTGAATACAAACTTATCAGTCGGCGCAAACAAAATTAACCTTTCCCTGGACGCTCTTGCAACGGGTTTAACTTATAAATTCGCACCCGGCAAAGCGGGCGATTACTTTATTTCGGTTACGGGTGAAAACGCAAAAGTTACGGTCGGCAACGAAACCGTAAGCGGAACGTACGTCGCCAAGCTTACCAAGGACGATGACGTGCTTGAAGTTAAATGCGCAACCGCCAACGGTAAGGCGGGCAGTTACACGATTAACGTAAACCCCGTAACGGTGCTGTTGTTCTCTAACGTATCAAATATCGTTCTTCCCAAAAAGGGCGCTACCGCATATTACAGCGTAAACGTTGAAAGCGGCGTTGCAGGCGCATATACGTTTAACGTAGGGTTCAGCGGTCAAGACGCAAAGTACGATTACACATTTACCGTTAACGGAAAAGCTTATCCGGTAGGAGGCTTCCATCCCGATTCTTTCAGCACGATACTGAAAGAAGGCGAAAATTTAATTGCTATTACTTCCTCATTGCAGGCAGACAGCAGTGCAACCCTTTCTTTCACCGCTATCCCCTCGGGCGGCACGTTGAACATCGGCGATAACAACCTTTCTTTTGAACAAGCCGATACTTTCTACGCATATACGTTTACCCCGACGGAGGACGGAGAATACAGCGTTAAAATACCCGCGGGCATTAATGACAAATACGAAATGGTTTCCACGCTGAAAGTTCAAAATGCCGAGGGCGACGTTATTGCCGACGTTAAGATTGAACCTAATGAAGATAATGTTATTGTAAGCACGCCGTTCGAAGCAAAGGCAAACGAAAAAGTTCTTCTGTTTGTTATGGCTGATTGCGCAGGCTATGAGAAATTGTCATCCTACAAACTTACGATAGACAAGTTTGTGCCGCCCACGATAAGCTCTGCCGAACACACCGACGAGAATACCGCCGCTGAAATCAACGTCAACGAAAACGGCTCAAAGGTTGTACTTAACGTAGAAACAGCAGGCACTTACGTTTTACACATATCGTTCAGCAGAATGGCAAATAATGAAGTTGTTTCTCTTGGCAACCACCAGTTTTTAAGCAGTGACGAAAGCACGCTTACGCTTGAACTCAATCTTGAAGCAGGCGACAACGATATATCTTTGGTTTACGAAAGCGCGGGTTGGGATTCTTCCATAACCGTATATGCTTATCTTACGGCGAAAGCGTAAACATTAATAAACGGTTATAAACAAAATATTGCCCGTCTTACTTTTACGGTAAGGCGGGTTTATTATTGCAAAAAATAATCCGCGGCGCACTGATTAGCGCGCCGCGGATTTAACGTTTTTATATCACTTATTTAAAGTTTTTGAAATTTCTTCGCGGAGTTCTTCCTCCTCAACAGGTCCGTCCATAAAATACGATATATAACCGTCTTTATCTATTATCGCCGTTGTGGGATAAGCGCCGCTTCCGCCGAGCATTTTATAACAAGCTATTTCCTGTGTGTCCTGTGCAAACACTATGCCGTAATCGTTCCAGCCCGTGCTGTTAATAAAGCTTTGCACGCCTTCCGCGCCGCCTTTGGGCATTGCGGTTGCCGAATGTACCGCGACCATTATAATCTCGTCGCCGAACTCGGCGCGTACTTTTTCGAAATAGGGCAATTCCGCAACGCAAGGGTCGCACGTCGTGTACCAGAAATTGATTACCGTAACGGTGCCGCGGCTTTCCATTGTTGAAAATTCTTCGTAAGTAAGATTACCCCCGCCGTCGCACGTGCCCGCCGACTTATACGTTTTAAGCGTTATATCGGGGCATCTGTCGCCTTCCAAGAACACCGTATCTCTTTTAGCCGCCGCAAACATATTAAAAAGCTCATCGGCAGTAGGCACAACGATTTCACCGTCTTTTTCGCCTTCAAATTTGCTGTGAAGAAGTCCGTCAATAGTGACCGCCGTAATAGGTTTGGGTACTGAAATATCACCGCCGAACCACGAATAGATATTGACGTCCATATTATCCTGCGCGAAAGTTATATTATAGTTATTCCAACCCTGCTCGTCAATAAACGATTGTACGTCGCGGTCATCCTTATAATAACAATGAATTGCTACAACTTCCACTTCGTCACGGCAATTCTGATAAAACTTATTTATTTCAGACATACCTGTAACGCTTGCTTCGATGTCCGTACTCCAAAAATAAATGACCTTGATATGAGTTTTACTATCATTGGAATATTCCCCGCCGTCGCTTGCCAAAGATTTATAGGTTGTTAATGTAAAATTGGGAACTCTGTATTGCGGTTTTTCGGGTAAATTATAACAAACCAACATTACTATAAGCAATGCTAACGCACATACCCAAGCGCATAACTCAACCACAAATTTAGGGTTTTTAACGGCAGTATTCATACCTGCACCCTTTACTCCTCCACGCACCTTGCGTTTTGATTTGGCGGGAGCGGAAGTTTCGGGCGATGCGTTTTCTGCTGTTGCCGAGGGCTGAGGCTCGACGGTGACGCTTTCAAGCACCGCCTCCGCATTTGTTCTGCTATGCGCTACAAGCTCGGAAACAACGGGCGCGGTTTCTTCCTCGGGGAAAACCCTTATCGGCGCGGTATCCTCCGCCTCTGCGGTTTGCGCGGTAAGCGTACTGCCGTTTTCCATAACCGAGGCAAGGGGCGCCGCCGAAGCCGTTTCCGCCGCGGGTACGGGCGAAATCTGCGCGCCTTTGACGAATATTTTAGAGCCTTTCCAGCTTATTGCCTGCGTAGGGCACACCGAAACGCACTCGCCGCAGTTTATGCACTCGTGGTCGCCGACGTGCTTTATATCCATTTTGCAGGTCTGTATGCACATTCCGCAGTCAACGCACTTGCTTTCGTCAAGCTTTACGCCTATCAGCGCCCATTTGTTGAAAAAGCCGTAAATTGCGCCGAGCGGACAGAAAAATCTGCAAAAGAAACGGTAAACGAAGATACTGCCGACAATAAAGAACACGAGCAGACAGAACTTCCACGTAAACAGATTGCCCAGCATCGCAAAAAAGCCCGTATTGTTGCTGTTTGAAAGCAAGCCGACCGCGCCCTCGAAGGTGCCCGCGGGGCAGATATACTTACAGAACGCGGGTATGCCGTGATAGATAAGCGGTATGGCTATTACCATTACGGCGAGTATTATGTACTTCAAAAACGACATAACGCGCGTGTAACGGCTCTTTTTAAGCTTAGGGGTTTTGATTTTGTGCAGAAGCTCCTGCCCCAAACCTACGGGGCACAGAAATCCGCAAATAGTCCTTGCAAGCGTTAACCCGAACAGCGCCAGAATACCGATTATGTAAAAACCCGCTCTGTCGCCGCTTTGCGCCATAGAGTCCTGCAACGCGCCCAGAGGGCACGCGAACGACGCGCCCGGGCAGGAATAGCAGTTTAACCCCGGCGAGCAGAGGTTTTTAAGCTTGCCGGTGTAAATGTTGCCCGTAATATAGCCCTTAATATTAGCGTTGACAAGCAGCGCCGCGTAGAGCTGAATTAGTCTGCGTTTTGACGGAGCGTGGTTTTTGAACCACAGCCCGACTTTTTTAAAGAAATTTTTAACCTTAGCCAAGACCGATACACTCCGTACAAATATTTATAGCCTTGATAAGTATGGCGCGCATATTTCCGTTGACTATACCTAAAATTATGAACGTAACCGCAAGCACGGCAAGGAAAATTCTTACGCCCAAAATAAAATACTTATGGTTTGAAAGCTTTTGCCACTTTGCGTATACTCCTGCGGCCGCCATAACCGCCGTATTACCGCCTGACGTTACATAAACCGCTTCAACTCCGTTCTTTTCGTCCGATTTTGCGGAAGCGATAAGCTGTTTGACGTGCGGAAGCTGTTTTTTTGCCGAGATTGAAAGATACAGCGTTACACCGCACAAAATAAGCAAAGCCGCAAACGCGCAGGGCGCAAGGTGTTTTGCCATATTCAGCATTTCGCCGTTTACGTCCGTTTTGGGGAAGTTTGCCGACGTTGCAAGATAAGCTATTGCATAAGCGGTTCCCGCAAGACACAAAGCCGCCGCGGAGATTTTAACAACAAGGCTTATTACTTCCCAGCGCTTTATAACGGTAAGCGAGGCGAGCCCGCTTTCGCCGACCTTTTGCGGAACGCGCTTTTTAATACGGCGGAGCGCATAGCAATCGTCTTTAAGCGGTGCGCGCTTTGCGGGAACGGTAAACACCTCCCACAGCACAAAGCCGATTATAATCATTGCTATCCATATCCAGAACGCAGGGGATATGCGCGTAAGGCGTTCGGAAACTATTTCGGCTGTAAACGGACGGTTTCCGCCGGAAAGGTATATATCGAGCGTCTGCCAGATAAACAGCGCGCCCGTTATAACCGTCATTAAAGACAGCACTATGCCGTAGCACAGTCTTACGGTTTTGCACGTTTTTTCGCTCATAGCCGCCTCCTCGGAAAAAATTTTAATGAATTTTCCGCGCTAAAAAATTGCTTAGCGCAAGTATAAGAATTATAAGCTTTGGAGCGGGATATTGTCAAGTATTTTGTCATATTGCGCCGATTAGCTTGACAAAACCTCAGCTGAAAAGTTATGCTGAAAATGTAAAGTTTTTACTTTCGGGGAAACGCAATGCAAAGAGAAATTTACGAAAGCTACATTAAGATACTTAAAGAAGAATTGCTGACCGCTATGGGCTGTACCGAGCCGATTGCAGTTGCGTACGCCGCCGCTCTTGCAAGAAGCGCGCTGGGAAGCCTTCCCGAAAGGGTTGAAATCGCCGTAAGCGGAAATATTTTAAAGAACGTTAAAAGCGTTATTGTACCCAACACCTGCGGTTTGAAGGGCGTGAAAGCGGCAACAGCCGCGGGGATTATTGCGGGCAAGCCCGAAAATAAGTTACAGGTGCTTGCGGAACTGACCGACGAGGATATAAAAGCCGTTTCACAATACCTTAAAAAGGCTGAATTTACCGTAAAACAAGCGCAAAACGGGTGCGTGTTCGATATTGCCGTAAAAGTGTTTGCCGGCAATGACAGCGCGTTTGTGCGCATCGAGGGACACCATACCAACGTTGTGACCGTTGAAAGGAACGGCGAAAAGCTGGTTGACGGCAAGGTTTTGAAGGACGTTGAAAGCAATTTAACGGACAGAAGCGTTTTAAACGTTAAAGACATTATTGATTTTGCCGACTGCGTTGAAATTGCGGACATCGAGGAAATTATTTCACGGCAGATTGAACTGAACAGCGCGATTGCCGAGGAAGGCTTGAAAAACGATTACGGCGCGCGCGTGGGGAAAATTTTGCTGAAAGCCTTCGGCGAAAGCGTGCATAACCGCGCAAAAGCGACTGCGGCGGCGGGCTCGGACGCGAGAATGAACGGCTGTAATCTGCCGGTTGTGATAGTTTCGGGCAGCGGAAATCAGGGTATGACCGCCTCTTTGCCCGTTGCGGTTTACGCAAAGCATATGAATGTTACCCGCGAGAAAATGCTGAGGGCGGTTGCGCTTTCAGACCTGATTACGGTGCACCTTAAAACGGGCATTGGCAGGCTTTCGGCATACTGCGGGGCTGTCAGCGCGGGCGCGGGCGCGGGCGCGGGAATTGCGTACCTGTACGGCGGAAAATACAACGAAATTGCGCACACCGTAGTTAACGCGCTGGCGATTGATTCGGGACTGATTTGCGACGGTGCTAAGTCCAGCTGTGCCGCAAAGATTGCCGCGGCTGTGGACGCGGGACTTACTGGTATGGAAATGGAGCGCAACGGCAGCCGGTTCTGCGGAGGCGACGGTATTCTGGAACAGTGCGTTGAGCGCACCATTGAAAACGTTTGCGACCTTGCGCGCGTGGGTATGCGCGAAACCGACGAAGAAATTATTAAAATTATGATAAAAAGCTTTTAATTCGGGCTTTGATTATTAAAGTTAAGCCCCCCGCCGAACGGCAAGTTCGGCGGGGGGCTTTTATTGTTCAATTTAATTTGCGGATTAACTTAACCACCAGTAAGCAAGCGCAATCAGCGCGCCGAAAACGACAAGCACTATCAGTACGATTGGCATAACCGCGGCGAACATTCCCCTGACCATCTGCCAGTATTCCTTTCGGCTTACGTTGTGTCTGACCGTTTTTTGCTTGTTTTCGGTTTTTTGCTTTTTTACGGTGGGGTTGTACCACCTGAAACCGTCCACGTTCATATCCACAATAGTGGTTTGGGTGTCCAGCTCGTCGTCCCGCTTATTCTTCCGCGACATTTATATCCTCTTGCTCTGCCTTGGGCTTTCTTTTGAACACGCCGACCAGCTTTTCAAAAAGCGCTTTTACTCCGTGTTTCTGCTTCTTATCCAGCTCCTCTTCCGCCGTTTTCAGCGATAACTCGTATGCGGCTTCGAGCGCGGCGGTTTCTTCCGCGGTGTTGTACAAATGGCACGCGCAGAAATGCTCTTTTTCAACCTCTTTGTAGACGGGCGCGATTCTGGAACATATTTCCATACAGCTTTCGCAACGGGTATGGAACTTACAGCCCTTGGGCGGGTTGACGGGCGAAGGAATATCGCCCTGCAACAGAATTCTGTTCATTTTAACGTGCGGGTTGGGCACGGGAACAGCCGAGAAAAGCGCGCGGGTGTAAGGGTGAAGCGTGTTGTCGAAAATATCGTGCTTACTGCCGTATTCCACAAGCGTGCCGAGGTACATAACGCCGACCTCGTCGGAAATATGCTTGACAACCGATAAATCGTGCGAGATAAACACATAGGTAAGCCCTAAGGTCTTTCTCAGTTCGATAAGCATATTTATAATCTGCGCCTGAATCGAAACGTCGAGCGCGGAAACGGGCTCGTCGCAGATTACCAGCTCGGGTTGAAGCGCAAGCGCCCTTGCAATACAAATTCTTTGACGCTGTCCGCCCGAAAATTCGTGCGGGTATCTTTCGAAATAATGGGGTTGAAGCCCGCAAAGCTTCATAATTTTAAGCACGTAGTCCTGAAAATCTTTGTTGGAAACTATTCCGTGCTGACGCGCCGCCTCGCCGATGATTTCGCCTACCGTAAGTCTGGGTGAAAGACTTGCGTAAGGGTCCTGGAAAATCATTTGCATATCGGGACGGAGTTTATCGAAATCTCTGTTTGAAAGGTCGGAAATTTTCTGTCCTTTGAACCAAACCTCGCCGCCCGTAACGTTATGCAGGCGCAGAATGGTTCTGCCCATGGTCGTCTTGCCGCAGCCGCTTTCGCCGACTATACCTAAGGTTTTGCCCTTTTTAAGCTTGAACGATACTCCGTCCACCGCTTTAAGGTACGCGTTAGGTCTGCCGAAAAAGTCCTTGCCGACGACGAAGTGCTGACGCAAATCTTTTACTTCAAGCAGAACTTCGTCGCTGTCCGCGGTAGTATTCCGCGCGCCGTTACTTTCTTCAAGCGCGCCTTTTTTAGGCTTTTTTTCGGATTTTCTGTCCTGCTTTTTGCTTACCGCTTCGTTCACTGACGGATACGCAAGCGAGAAAACAAACGCTAAAACCGACAGTCCGAAAATTACTGCGGGCAAAACAATGCCCACACTGCCCTCGGTTTGAAGCGCGTCCGTAACGAAGTTGCCCGCAAGCACCGAAAAGAAAATCAAAAACGCGGTAACGGCACAGCCGACAAGATAGAACACGTTGTCGTTTTTCTTTTTGCCGAACGACGAAAATACCGCCAAAATAATCAGCGCGGCGTGGTAAACCGCAAGCGCGGTAACAACTATTATTCCCGCCGACGAGCTGGATACAAGCAGTTCTACCTTTGTATCGAAAGTTGAGCCGAGCCCCGCCGAAATAAGGGCGATAAAGTTGCCCGCAAGCGAAAAGCTTTCCGTTTTAACCGTAACAATCGGCAGGGTTGCAAGCGCGATTACCGCAACAAGCAACACGACGCGGATAAGCGAGCAGACAAAATTGCCGACCGTAAGGTTGGGCTTCTTTTCTTTAAAGCCGTAAACCGCCTTTATTACAAACCACGCTATGCACAGCAGAGTGGTTGCCGAAAGCCCGATAACCGTTGCAAAGCAATAGTGCGTATTTTGGGTAACTTCGCCGTTTGTAAGCGAGCATGCGTTAAGCGAATAGATTACCGCCGTGAAAATAACGTACGCGAAGTACGTGCATACCGCAAATTTTTCAACGTTGCAGTCCTGTTTTAGCGCGTATTTTTTTACCGCGCGATAGCAGGTAAGTCCCGAGAAAATAAGCACCGCAATCAGTCCGATAACAGTAAAAATCAGTCCGAAAAGCACCTGCGTGCGGATAGCGGAACGCAGAACGCCCTCCGCCGAATTAAAGCTGTGAATAAATTCTCCGCTGAAATAGCGGTAAATATAGTGCGTCTGCGCCGTTTCGCCGTATACTGTTACACCGATTAGAAAGGTAAACACAAGCGAAAGCGCCGCCAACGCAACGGCTGACGCGGGAAGAATGGTTGAAAAGCTGAATTTGCTTGTTTTTGTATTATTAGCCATTTACTTTTCCTCCGCCTGCCGTTCGTAAAGATAGCACGAAACGCTGTGCGTGGGCGATACCTGAATTAATTCGGGATACTCGCCAGAGCATTTTTTTGTGCATTTTTCGCATCTGTCGCGGAAATAGCAATAGTCGGGCATATTTATGGGGTTAGGAACGAAGCCGGGGATACAGTACAGCTCGTCAACCTCCGCGTCAACGGTGGGCTTGCTCTTTTGCAAGCCGATTGTGTACGGGTGAAGCGGTCTGTCGTAAATATCCTCCGCGGTGCCCATTTCTATAACCTTACCGGCGTACATAACCACAACGTAATCCGCCATCTCTGCGACAACGCCCAAATCGTGCGTTATAAGCATTATCGAGCCGTTGATTTTGCCCTTGATTTCCCTTAAAAGGTCTAAAATCTGCGCCTGAATGGTAACGTCAAGCGCGGTTGTGGGTTCGTCCGCAACGATAAGCTTGGGGTTGCACAACAGCGCGATTGCTATCATAACCCTTTGGCGCATACCGCCGGAAAGCTCGTGCGGGTATTTTTTGTAAACGCCCTCGGGGTCGGCTATGCCGACAAGTTTAAGCATTTCAATACTGCGCGCCTTGACTTTTTGCTTGGAAATTCCCTCTATGTGCAGTCTGCCGACTTCGTCAAGCTGGTTGCCGATAGTGAAAACAGGGTTAAGCGAGGTCATCGGCTCCTGAAATATCATAGAAATTTCTCTGCCGCGGATACTGCGCATTTCCTCTACGGGCATTTTGGCTATGTCTACCACCCTTTCTTCCATTTCATAGGTGTAACCGCCCAGCTCGTTCCTTTTTATAACGGGCTTGCCCTTTGCGTCCTTTTTTATTGCCTCGTTGCCGTTTTCGTCGATATACGTTTCGTAAACGGGAATTTTTTTACCGCGCTTGTCGCGCTTGAAAAGGCTTGAACGGAACCTTATAGAACCGCTTACAATCTGCCCGCTGGGAGCCTGAACAAGCTGCATTAACGAAAGCGAGGTTACGCTTTTGCCGCAGCCGCTTTCGCCGACTACGCCGACCGTAGCGCCTGCGGGAATGGAAAAGGTTACGCCGTTTACGGCTTTAACCGTGCCCGCATCCGAAAAAAAGTAGGTATGCAGGTCCTCGAACTCGACGATATTCCTCTCGTCGGTCATCTGCGCGGTGTATTCGTCGGGGTTGGCTTTGCGTTTTTTGCGCTTTTCGTAATATTTTATCGCTTTGGAATTTTCCTTGGCAATCTGTCTGGATTCCTTAGCGGATATGTAATGTTTTTTCTTATCCTGTTTGTTTGCCGCCACTTTAAATCACCTCTTCATCTTAGGGTCGAACGCGTCGCGCAAGCCGTCGCCGACAAAGTTGAACGCAAGAATTGCAAGCGTTATGCACACGCCGGCGCCTATCCAAAGGTTGGGGAAGTAGTTACGGTACCTTGAATTTGAAGCAAGGTTGATAATATTTCCCCACGTCGCCGTGCCCAAAGGCGCGCCTATGCCGAGGTAGCCGAGCGTAGCTTCGGTAAGAATTACGCTGCCTAAACCGAGCGTCATAGATACTACTAACTGCGGAATAATGTTGGGCAAAAGGTGTTTGAAAATCTTTTTGGCGGTAGACAAGCCAGAGCACTTTGCGGCAAGCATAAATTCCTGCTCCCTCAAAGACAGAATTTGTCCGCGCACAAGCCGTGCAACGCCGCCCCAGCCTATCAGCGTCAATATCAGGAAAACGTAATACAATCGGGCTATGGTTTCGATGCCCAGCGACTGGAACACAGCCGCAAGTATAAGCATTATCGGCAACGTCGGAATACAGCTTATAATGTCAACTATACGCATTATAAGCTGGTCAACCCATTTGCCGAAGTACCCCGCAAGCCCGCCGAGCAGTATGCCGAGCATAGTTTCTAATATAACCACTACAAAGCCTATGGTAAGCGAAACTCTTCCGCCCAGCATAAGGCGTGTGAACACGTCGTAGCCCTCTATCGTGGTGCCCATCCAGTGGTCTGCGGAAACTCCGCCCAGACTGTTATAGTCAAGATGAGTAAAAGAAACGTCGTAGCCGTAATATGTTTCGCCGTCGGGGCCGGTGAACGTAAGCTCTATGTACATTCCGTTAGTCGTGGTTGTAGAAGTATCGACTATTTTACCGTCGTTGCCGCTCCACTTTGAAAACAGCGGGCCTATAAACGAAATTGCAAACAGCAAAATAAGCATTACAAGACCGATAACCGAAAGCTTTGAACGGAAAAACCTTTTTGCGACCGTTTTGCCGGGTGAAAGCACCTTTGCCCTTTCCGTAAGGTTTTCGCCGTGAAGGTTATCGTTGAAATTTCCGCCGTTTGCAGACTCCGCCGCAGTGTTTTCAGGGGATATTGAGTTGAGTTCTTCGTTATTATTTTCCATAATTCAGCTCCGTTTACGCCAGCTTGACCCTCGGGTCTACTATCGCATACATAATATCCGAAATAAGCACTCCGACAACCGTAAGCACGGCAATGAACATATTATAGCCCATTATAAGCGGTATGTCGCCTTCATTAAGCGCCTTGTAAGCCGCTTGTCCTATACCGGGAAGGTCGAACACCTCTTCCGTAATCATTGCTCCGCCGAAAAGCGTGGGCAACGTAAATGTAAGCATAGTTATAAGGGGAATCATAGTGTTTCTGAAAACGTGCTTGTAAATAACCTTGCCTTCCGAAAGTCCCTTTGCCCGCGCCGTTCTTATGTAGTCCGCGTTTAAAATTTCAAGGGTGTTGGTTCTTGTATACCTCATAATACTGCCGATATTCAAGATAACGAATACCGTTAACGGCAGAACAAGGTGCCAAAGCATATCCAGCATACGCGCCATAAAAGAAGCGTCCTGCGGAAGGTTTGAGGATACAAGTCCGCTCATCGGGTCGAACCAACCCAAATCCACGGCAAACCACTTTATAAGCAGATTGCCGAGGAAGAACGAAGGAAAAGCCATACCTATCATACAGAGTACAGTTGCGGTATAGTCTAATTTTCCGTACTGGTTGCACGCGCACTTAATGCCGAGGGGAATAGCTATTATAAGTTCAAGAATAAGGGATACGAAGGAAATTCCGAACGAAATGCCCATTTTGTTTTTAATAACGTCTTCCACCCTATCGGGAAAAATAAACGACTGCCCCATATCACCGCGCAAAAAGCCCGAAAGCCAGCTCCAATAGCCTTTTAAAATGCCTATAAAACTGCTGTCGTCAAGCCCGTAAAGCGCTTTGATATGCAAAACGTCCTCCTCCGACATATTTCCGCTGCTTATGGCGGAAGCGAATTTTATGTCGAAGTAGTCCATCGGCATACACCGTACAAGAAAGTATAATATTATCGATACGCTGAACAAAATCAACAGCGCAAGCAATAATCTTTTGATTATATATTTTACCATAAAAATGTTACTCCGTATAAACGGTTAAAAATTAAACGTAATCTATTTCCCAAAGTTTATCAAACAAGCCGATGTAGCAGTTGGGATTTTTTTCGAGTGTTTTTGCGTCGATTACGGTATTGTTGTAAACGCACAAATCGCTTCTCTGGTATGTGGGCAGTTCTACCGCAAGCTCCATAATAAGGTCAAGGCACTCGCCGTAGAGGACTTTACGCGTATCTTCCGAAAGAGTCTGACGTCCCTCGTCAATCTTTCCGCTTAGCTCTTCTATAATGGCGCTTTCATGCGACCATTTGCCGGAGTTGTCCTTTATAATGTTGGGATAGTTCCAGTTGTTTACGCTGGTAGCCTTACTGTCTTTGTGATATACCTGATAGGGGTCGGGGTCGACTGCCGAAGACCACGCCGCCGCCCATACCGCAAGGTTGCCCGACGTCATATCTCTTAACGCGGTTGAGCTGTTGGTTACGGTAATATCGAAGCCGAGCGAATTAAGTCTTGCCGCCGCGTCTATGAACATAGAATATGCGGGGTGGTCGGTGCTTTCGCCCGCAAGCGTGAACGTCAGTTTAAGCTTTGTGCCGTTCGTCGCGTTAGCCATTCCGTCGGGCTGCGAGGCCTTTGTGTAAACGCCGCCCTGAACAGTGTAGCCCGCTTCTTTGACAAGCGTTTTTATTTCTTCATCTTCGGTAGCGAAGTCAACGGAATCGGGCAAATTCTTAACGCCGTTAGGATATGCCCATGACATCATAGACATAGGTCTGTAAATCTGTTCTGCAAGTCTGTCGCTGTAATATTCAACGGTTTTTGCCGTATCCATAGCCTTCATAATAGCCTGACGCACTTTATATTCGGGTATGAATTTGGGGTTTATGCCCACATAGCCGTAGCCGTTGGTACGGTAGTCTACGGACGATAAAAACGTGTTTTGCGAAGCTTTGTTTACGTTTTGTGTGGTTGCGTTGGGCGTACCGAAGTCTAACGACTGGGTTACGAGTGCGTCCATAGTCTGGTCGTCGCGCAGCTCTTTATAGTTGATGAATTTTATTTTAGCGTTCTCAATTCCGTCGCCAACCGTTTCGAAATAGGTATTGCGCTGGAAGTAAACGACGCCGTTCTGGAAGAACGTTGAGGGCGTAGCAGCGCCTCCGCTGCTTGTGGTTGCCTTGTATGCGCCAGCGCCTACGGGAAGCTTGTTTTTGGAAGTATTCTGTAAAATTTCTTTGAAGAAGTCGCCGTCGCCGAGGCAAACGCCGAAACCGTTGCCTTTTTTTGCTTCCTCTGCGTAATCTTTTCCGTCCTTAAAAAACGTACCGCCCGCATAGTAGTGCATGGGCGCTACCGTGAAGCCGAAGTTGAATATTGCCTTGGGGTCTACGCCGTTAATTGCAACTTTAAGCACGTCGTAAGTTCCGTCAAGCGATTGTCCGTTGAATACGTTCGTCTGATAAGTGGTTATACCTCTTATGGATTCAACCGCGAGCTTTCCGTCCTTCTTTAACTCTTCATAATAAACGGTGCGCGCCTGTCCGGTAAATTCTTCAAGCGCGGTTGCACCTGTTGCCCAGTAGATAAGCACGTCGCTGATTTTACTTTTTTCCGTATACGCCATATGCACAACGTTTATGCAGTACTCTCTCTGCAACTGTTCTAACGCGTATTCCTCGGTGCAGTTATTTTCAGCCATGTATTCGTTTACCTTGGCTTGGGTTGTCGCCGCGGCAATACCGCTTATGTATAACTGCGCTTCGGGGTCTTTGCCGGGTTCGCCGACAGGCGCGTCAAGCGTAGTATAATACGGCTCGCCCTCGTCTTTTACGCCGTTGCCGTTCAAATCGTTAAAGAATTTGTAGCCGTCGCCCGTTCTCGTCTGAACGGTTACAAGTCCCGCATTGAAAAGGTAAGCCTGCCAGCCCGCGGTAAAGCTGTAAGAATCTTTAAAACTATCCTTCCAGCTTGACGAGATAGACGTCCAGTCGGTGGACAGCTCGTCAACAAGCAAATCTTTAACCTTTTGCCAGTCCGCTTTAAGGGTAACGCCTTCGGTGTCGTCGGGAGGGGTAGTCTGGTTTGTGGGGCTGTTTTGCGCCCAGTCTATAATAGCGTCTATTCTTTTTTGCGCCTTTTCCGTAAACGATTTTTCAAGTGCGGTTTGCGTACTGCTGTCGGAGTTCGGCTTTTGCAGGCGGTAATCCGCAAGCCCCTGTATATCGGTGGAATACAGCGTTGCCGAGCCGGTATAAGCGGGGTCAAGATATACGTACATATTGAAAAGCACGTCTTTTACGGTGAGCTCGGTACCGTCGCTGAATTTAATTCCTTTTTTAATGAGGAATTCGTATTCCGTTCTTCCGTCCATAGTACCGTTAAGGGTTACTTCGCCGCCCTCTTCAGCGGTGTACATCGTCGTCTTATAATCGAGCGCAACGGTAGGGTGTTCTTCACCGCAGGTAATGTGTCCTTCTTTATCCGTGGTCAAAAAGCCGAGCTGCGTCAAACCAATCATATTACCGTCGTTTGCCGAAGTATAGAAAAACGGATTGAAATTACCGTCCAGTTTAGACGTGGAAAGTTGAAGCGCACGCGTTTCGCTGTTCCATTTCTTTTCTGTACCGCCGGGGTTGGGGTTGTTGGGTTTGCACCCGCAGGTAAGCATTACAACACTGCTTACGGCAACGAAAAGCGCGCCTTTGAAAAATTTCTTCATTATAAACCTCCTGAAGTTCTTTGTTTATTTAGTATTTTTACCGAAATCCGCGCACCGCTTTGCCTGCGCCGCACGAACTGCCGTTTATACGTTTGGATAGCTATATTCCTTTGTAACGCCGTTGGAAGTTATGCTAAGCTTACCGCTTCCCACGGTAAGCCCCGTATACTTTTCAAGGAACGCTTCGTCCGTTCCGCCTACGCCGCCCAACAGCCAGTTTTGGGTGTTGTATTCTTCACCCTCTTTACCTATATTGACGATGTTTGCCGCCGTGGTGACTGAAAGCTGTACGTTGTTGAAGGTTACGTTTTCAAGCACGGCGCCGTCCGATGCGCCCGCCGCGAGAAGATAGAACGATGCTTCTTTTGCGGTGGTTACGCTGACGGACAGGTTTTCGAACGTAATGTTGCGCATAACCGACTTCGCCCCGAACGTGCCGAACAGCGAATATCTTCCGTCCTGCTGAATAGCCGTATTGACTATCGTGTAGGAAAGGTTTTTAAGCGTATAGCCGTTGCCTTCTACCCTTGCGCGGACTTCGTCGCGCCGTAACGCGTTCAGTTTCAGACTGCTGCAATCAATTGTTTTGCTTTCGGACATATTGCATATATACCAGTTGCCCGAGCTTAAACCGTTCAACATTCTGCGCACGCCCGAGCTGTCCCTGACCATTTCCCAGTCGCCCTTGATATACTTTGCGTAAATTACGGGGTTATCGGGTTTTTCGCCCTCAGGCATACTTATACTGTTTAACACGGGGTTAATACATTCTTTTTCTTCAAAGTACTGCGTGAACGAGTAATTGCTGCTTTTTACGGGAATTGACAGGTCGATATACGCAACGCCCTGACGGAAAGACTTGTGGGCGATAATATCGCCGTTTTTATACGTTTTGCCGTTCTCGCCGAGCATATCGCCCTCATCGTCCGTGACGAGGACTACATCTACCTTTACATCGGGAATCCAGTCCGCATATACGTACCAGTGCTCGTCCTGCTTGATTTTTACGGAAAAATCCACAGGCGTATCGGTTTTGACAAGGTTACTGCACGTTGAGTCTACTTCCTTACCGTCCGTAGTAACGGGCTTACCGTCCGCGGTTTTAACAAAATACCAGCCGCCGAAAGAATTATCGTCCTTTGCAACCGAAACGTTCTGCACTTCGTCAAAATCGCCTATAACGTAGCTGTCGGCAACGTAATGAATATCCTTGACCACAACACTGCGCGTTCCGTCGAAAAATCCGCCGTTTGAGTAATAGGTTACTATCTGGTTTCGCGCGTCTTTGCCTGCAAGAAATTCGTCGACGCCTATTTCGCCCGAACAGCCCGCAAACAAAGCCAGCGCACCAAAAGCAACGGATATTAAGAATAAAATCAGACCTGTTTTTGTTATGTTTCTCATTTATTCCTCTTAATTGTTTTCTGCGCCGTTGTTATCGGAATTTCCGTTTTCTTCCGCCGGTTGGGAAGCGGTTTCCGTCTGCTTCGCAGATTTTAATTTTTTGACTAAGAATATTACAGCAACCGCAATTGCCGCGGCGGCAAGCACGCCGATTATCGGACCGTAAATTACCGCGGGGTTAAGCTTGCCGTTTCCGTTGGGATTATCCGCATCGGGATTTTCCGCGCCCTGTTCGGTTACTTCTATTGCAACCCTGACCGTTATTCCGCGGACGCTTACCATAACGTATCTGCTTGTCGGTCTTAAAGGCACGCCGTCGTATGCGGAAGTAAGCTTAATTTCGCCCGAGGACGCGTAAACCGTTTCAGTGGAGTAATCGTCGTAGGTTACTACGATTGCAAGCCCCGTAAGGTCGAACAATTCGCCTTCTTTATACTTGGTTTTGTGCGTACTATCTCCGCTTACGGTAAGCGACGTCGCTTTTGCCGTTATGCCGAAACGTTCCTTTACGGGTTTAAGCGCGTTTTCCACAGCCAAAAGTCTTTCAACGTTGTCTTTGCCCAAAAGTTCAAGCTGTTTTGCGCCCGTAATGTTGTTGTAGGCCGCGTGCGCCGCTTTAACCTTGTCGCTGAAAGCCTGAACCATAGCCTTGTTTTCGGCGTTGACCGCAAGGCTGTTCCATGCGTTGATTTCTTCAATCGGACGCAAGCTTTCAATCTCGGTTTTAAGCGCGCGGGTGGCGTTGTCCATAACCTCGTCGGAAACGGTTACTTTATCGAAGTATTTTGCATAAACGTAGTTGTTATAGCCCAAACCGTTTTCAGGATAAATAATGGTAAGCGAGCTTGCCGTTTGGTTTGTAAGCAGACCCGTATGAAGAACGAACTCGTCCTCGAAGTTGGCTGCATACAGCGAAGATACGGATAAATTGTTGTCGAAGTATTCGGAATACAGCACGGGCGCGTTGACGCACTCGAACACGTAAACGGAAATACCGCTGTTGTAGAACGCCATCGTGCCTATTGCCGTTATGCTGTAAGGGAAGAACAACTCTCTTACCGTGCCGTTAAGGTTTGCAAACGCATAAGCGTTGACTATTACGGTGCCTTCCTTAATTGCGTAAACGTCGGAATCTTTTGCCGAAGGATAGTGATTTAACTCGTAAACGGTTTTGCCCGAAACGAAGTCGGTAACTTTGCGGTAAAGTACGCCGTTTTCGCTGAAAAAGTCGTTATTTCCCTCGGCTACGTTTATAGCTTTGAGGTACGCGGAATCTGCAAACGCGGCTTCGCCCACGGTTTTAAGCGTTGCGGGAAGGGTTATTTCGGTAGCGTTACTGCCGTAGAAGGCAAGCGCGCCGATAAACTCGGCCTTAGGTATGCTGACCGAAGTGAACTGAGCCGAATGGAACGCGCTTTCACCGATATATACCGCATTTGTAAGGGTAAGCGATTCAAGCGAAGCGCAGCCGGCAAACGCCGAGGCGCCTATTGTTTTAAGCGTTTCCATACCGCCGACGTTTACAAGCGCAGTGCAGTTTTCAAACGCTTCCGCGCCGACTTCCGTCACGTTGCGGAGATTGATTGTTTCTAAAACGGAGCAGTAACGGAACACGCCTGCGCCGACAGCCGTTATTTTATCGCTTAAATTTACCGTTTTAAGCGAGCTTTTATATACGCTGACGTTGCCTTGCGCGTCGTACCTTGTGCCGGGGCAGAAGGTATACGTACCCGTAGCGGTTGCGTTTGCGCCGAAAGTTGCCTCTTCAAGCGCGGTGCACATCCAGAACGTGCGCGCGCCCATCTTCGTTACCGAGGGCAACGTAACCGTTTTAAGCGACGTACAGCCGTAGAACACGGCGTCGCCCATTGTCGCGCAACCGTCGGGAAGGGCGACTTGTGTAAGGCTTTGGCAGTTGGCGAAAGCTTCGTCATCGATTGCTTTCAGCGCCGAACCGCTTTCAAAAGTCAGTGTTTCGAGCTTGTCGCAACCGAAGAACGCGGCTTTGCCTATTCTTTCAACGCTTGCGGGAATTGTTACCGAAGCAAGCAGGCGCAAATCGCTGTCCGCATTGTAGAACGCATAGTCCGCTATTTCTTTAAGTCCCGAAGGGAGCGTTATAGAGGTGATTGCAAGGTGCGCGAACGCGCCTTCGCCTATTTTTGTTACGCTTGCGGGTATTGCTATTGTTGTTACGCCCGCGCCCAGAGTGCTTGAAGCAAACGCGTAAGGCGCAATCTCGGTAGTGCCCGCTTTGATTGCAAAGCCAGAAGTAATTACGGAGGGCGCAAGCACAAGCTTTGTGCCGTCGTACACGGCAGAGCTGTATTTTACGTCTGAACCTTCGAACACCTTATCGCCGAGCACCGTCTTGGAAATGTCGAGATTTTTCAGCTGCGAAAGCTTGGCGCACTCTGCAAACGCCATATCGCCTATGCTGATAACGCTGTTTCCGAAGAAGTCCGCAGAGGAAAGCATTCCGCAGGATTTAAACGCGTATGCGCCGATTGTAAACGAAAGGTTTGCGCCGACGGAACCGAAGTTGACCGTAGTAAGCGCAGAACAGCCTTCGAACGCGCGCGCGCCGATTGAGGGAGCGTTGATTGTAACCGAAACAAGCGACGTACAGCCGGCAAACATTCCTTCGCCGATTGCGGTATAGTAATCTGTTTTTACGGTATCCAGCGCGGTGCAACCCTTGAATAAATCGTTGCCCGCAAAGTGAAGTCCCGTTATATCCGCCTGTTTAAGCGAAGTACAGCCTTCGAACGAACCGCCTACCATTGTGCCGATTTTGTCCATTCGGCGAACCTCTTTAAGCGAGGAACAGCCCTTGAACGCGTCGCGCCCGACGGTAATGGTTTTAACGTTGGTCAAATCCACAAGTTCGAGGTTGGGGCAGTTTTCGAACGCGTTTTTCATTATAAGCGAAAGGTCTGCGTCCGCAATGGGCATAGCGTCCTTCTGAACGAAGTAGATATATTTAAGCGCCGTGCAGTTTTTGAACGCCCTTGCGCTGATTTGCGTTACCGTAGAGGGGAACACTATCGAGGTGATATTGTCGTTATCCTTAAACGCTTCCTCGCCGATGACCATTATGTTTTTATCGGTAGGAAGAACCACGTCTCCGCCCGTACCGCTGTACCTTGTGAGCGTGGTGCCGGACATTGTAACGCAGTCCTGAACGCTGAGCGTTACCGAAGCGCGCGCAATAAGCCTGTCGCCGTCGTAAAGGGTCGCGCTGATAACGGCGTTTCTGCTCTTTATTTTGCCGTTTTCGTCTACAACGCTGTAAATATCAAAGGTTTTTACGTTGCCGTTTTCATCTACTTCCGCCACGTCGGTATTATCGCTTGCCCAGACGATTTTGCCGGTAGTCGGGTAATACCACGGAGTGTATATAAGCGAGAGTTTGAAATTCTGCCCCGACCTTACCTTTACCGTGCCGGCGGCTTTTACAATAGATTCGTTATGGTCAACGACCGTTCCGAATTCCAGCGAGGGGTTGGGAAGCTTTGTGTTGCCGTTAACAACCTTAACTTTAACTTTTATCGAATTGGCGTTTTTGCCCGTTATAGTTACGGTAGCCGTGCCGACCGCCGCCGCGAACACTTCGCCGTTGTTTACTTTGACGAAGTTGGAACCGGAACGGCATTCCCACTTGAAGTTGGAAAGGTTTGCGCCGCCCGCGTAATCGAGCTTTATGGTGTGCGTTTCGTTAAGTCCAAGCGTTAAAACGTATTCGCCGTTTTCTTTAACGATTTTATCGTCCTGCGCCAAAGCGAACGTATCGGGCAAAGGCGCCGCGTTGGAATTAGTGAAGCTTATCTGATAGACGCTGTAATTCAGCGCGTAGTCTACAACCTGTATGTAAAGCGCGTCCTTATACTCGTTTACCAAATCGGTTATTTCTATGGTAACGGCAGTTGTTCCGTTTTTAACCGCGTTGTAAACGGGCGTCATATACTCGGTTGCAAGCACGATGCTTTCGCCCTTTTCGTCGGGGCGGCAAAGCATAACCGCCTGCGCGTAGTGGTTATCGTATATGTTCAAATCGAGGTATACGCGCTGTTTCGCCTGATTGTTTTCCTTATAATCGTAATATCTGATAGACGCGTTTTCGAGTATGGGCGCTTCGTAGTCAACGTAGAACACCATAGAGAACGAATTTTCTTCAACGTCGTAGTCGGGGTTGTTCCTGTCCTCCGCCTTGAAGTAGAATTTGAAGTCCATTGCGTATCTGCCGTTGTTGACAAGCCCCAGCTCGTCGGGCGTAAATTCAAGCAGAACCTGCGCGGGAATTGCGCTTCCGCCGCCTGAAACAGCCTTGTTTACGCGGTAAACGTTATCGGATTTTACTATTTCGCCGGTATCCGTGTTGTAAACGTCGTAAGTGACAAGCTCGGCGTTTCTTAAAAGTCCTGCGTAAAGCGACTTCATGCGCCACGTTGTCATATGGTTTCCTTTTTCGCCGTCGCCCACGAATTCGTTAAAGCACGAAATTGCCGCGTGCTCCATATCCGTATAAATCTGCTCTGCGTTTTCGTCCTGCAAATATACGTAACTGCCGAGAGGGATTACGTAACGGCTGTTATAATAGCTTGCGAAAGCCTGTGTTGCCCACACCTGCTCTTTGGGGCGGCTTACGTCGTCATAGGAAGCGTCTTGCAGGAACTCCGCAATTTCGTAGCAGTCGTAGTCGAGCATGGGCGCCGATTCCCAGTCGCCGAAAAAGCCCAGATAGGGAAGGTTTAACGAGCACTGCCCCGCGGTTTTCGATTCCAGCGTCAGGAAGCCTTCAACAAACATACCGTTTTTGAACGTGTTTTTGATATATTTCTTTTCCGCATCGGAAAGGGTAAGCGTTACTTCAATATCCGCGCTTGCACCCGTTGCCACCGTAAAGGTTTCGCCCTCCGCCTTGGCAACGCCGTTGACCTTCCACTGCGCGGGGATATCCGTAAGATAAGCGGGCTTTTCCGCAACGGACAGTCCGTCAGAGGAAAGAGTTTCGGTCATAAGCAGACTTTTCGCCGCAAAAGCAAGCTCTTTATCGCCGAAGTTTTTAACGTGGAATTTCAAGGTATAGACGCCGACGCCCTTTTCGTCCTCGCCGAGTTCGATTTTGGGACGTCCGTCCTCGGTATCGTTTACGTTTTCACCGTCGGCGGTATACAGATACGCGCCCGTGTTGAACACGTTATCCAAGGTTGCAAGTCCCGCGCCCTGTTTGCGGGGGGAGTAAGCTTTTCCGTCCTCGTTATAGACGATTGTAGCCGTACTCATTATCATTTGGTTGATAAGCTTAGTAAGCTCGGTACCGCTGTGTCCCTGTGATTTGAGGTGACCCCTCAAAAGCGCAGTAAAGCCCGCAAGGTTGGGCGAAGCCATCGAAGTTCCGCTCTGCTCGTTATATCCGCCCGAAACGGTTGAAGTTATTTCACCGCCGTAGGACGTGATATCGGGTTTGAGTTTAAGGTCGGGGGTAACGCCCCACGAAGAATAATCGTTCATAAACGGGCCTGCCTGATAGTCGGCGCTGAGCGTTAATGTGCCCGTTTTGTTTCTGCTTGTAAGTATGTTGCCCGCGTCCATCGTAACGGAAGCTACGGGTACGGGGTTATCTATATCGCCGACGGATATGCCAATCGTGCCCGCGACGTTGTTATAAATAATAACCGCGTCCGCGCCCTCGCCCGAGCCTTCAAGCCCGCCGCGCATTGCAATTTCTACTTTTTCCTGAAAGCTGTTGGTTCCGCGCTTGATTACAGCGATTACCTTTTCGCCTTCCTGCTTATAACCGCCGTTTTTAACGGAGGTGAACTGTTTTCTTACTTCCTCGGTATAGCTTGAACCCAGACCGACGCCCGATATAACCACGTATTTGAAGGTTTTGGGTTCTTTGTCTACGCCCAGCATTTTCAAAAAGTCCTGTCTGACGTAGTTTGCGTTGCTTGCCGACGAGAAGAAAATAGGCTCAACGTAATCTTTTTGTCCGTCGTTCAGGTTTACGTTCATATAGTAGGACTGCTGGCCGTTAATACTTGCCGTGGACATTGCTCCCGTGAACGTTGAGGGCGAGCCTACCGTGCCGGAGTCGGGGTTGGAGGCAAGGTTGGTGCCGAAAGCGCTGCCGTAGCCCGAGCTGTACTCGTTACTTGCCGCGCAGATAAGGCTTATGCCGTTGTCGCGGATTTTTGCGTAAACGTCGTTCATCAGCTGACCTTCGGTATCTCCGTCGATTTCTATTGAAGAAAACCCCGACGAGGTGCCCAAGCTCATATTTATTACGTCTACGCCCAGTGTTACGCAGTCTTCAAGCGCGTTAATAATATCTTCCGTAACGGCGCCGCCCAAATCGGGGCTGTCGAAGTTATCGGTGAACACCTTGCATATTACAAGCTGTGCGTTGGGGGCTACGCCCACAAACTGCTCGTTTACCTTGTTTCCGTCCTTATCGGTATAGCCGAAACCGGGGTCTGAGGGGTCGGAAGGACCGTTGCCCGCCGCAATACCCGCAACGTGCGTGCCGTGCTGCGAATACGAGGGATAAACGTTTGCGTCCTTATCCGCGTAATCGTAAGCGAAGGGAACTTTTTTGTTGATATATAAATCGTTCTCGGAAATAGTTTCGCCGTTAGCCGCAGAAAGCGAGTACGCTTTGGTTGAGGTAAGCAAGTCCGCAACGTCCGTCTTATCCAAAACTTCTTTGGCGGGCATAACGTTAAACGCTTCGTGCGTGTAGTCAAGACCGGTATCAAGTATGGCTATGGTTACTTCGCCGCCGTCTATCGTCCCTAAATCGGTAAGACCTTTAACGTAGTCCGAGGAATCGTATATACCCGTTTTATAAACGTCGTTGGGGTTTGAGGCCGCCGAGGACTTTTCAGAAGACGTATCCGCCGCCTCGGGATAATCGTAATAAGAGGACATAACCACGCTTTTAACAGAGGAAACGCTCGTTATTTTGGTTATATCCGCGCCCTTAACGTTTACTACAACCGAGTTGGTTACGGTGTTGTAGCTGTTGACAAGCGTATGCTTAACGCCGGCTTTGGACAGCTCCGACAAAAAGCGCTTTTGCGAGGTCTTTATAGCGTTTTGGGTGCTTGCGCCCGCCGGCGAGGAAAGATATTCCTTAACGGTGCTGTTACTGCGCACCCTGTCGATAATAGGCGCCTGTTCCAGCGTTACTATTACGTTATACTTTTTATCCGCGTTGACCGAAACGCCCGAAGCCTCTCCGTCGAGAACGGAATTGTTGAGATTTTTTATAGCAATGTCCGTTAAGTCGAGCTTGCCCTTCATATCCTCTATATTGACGGTATCGTATCTGTCCGCAGAAAGTACGCCGTTACCGTCCTTGGCGAAAGCAAGCGCGTTGCCGGCTATAAACGTGGCGAGCATTACGCCCGTTAAACCCACGCATGCAAGTTGTCTTATTTTAGATTTCATTTAAAGCTCCTGTTTTTTCTTGCGCCCCCGAAGGGGTTTTGCGTAAAACACGCAGTCGGTTTAATAAATTGCAAACACGGCTGAAAGGGCACAGCGTGCCCTTTCGGTTTTTTATTGATTTAAGCGGTTTTTTTTGCGATAGTCAGCTTATATTCTTCTTCGTTGCTGATATCGAGCATTACGACATACGGCTGACCGTCCGCATCGGTTGCGCTTAACACATACGTTTTAGTGTTTTTATCGTAGCTGTCTATAACATACGTATAGTTGACCGTTACCGCATCCTCCGCGGAATTATCCGTCCGCGTAAGGCAGCCAGCGCAAACAAACCTGTATTCAACCTTGCCTTCCGTTACTGTTATGCCCGTAAGCTCGTCGGTAAATCTGAATTCATAGTTTGTAGAACCGTAATCGAATTCCGCTTTATACTGCTTGCCAGCGCCGTCTGTAAGCGTAAGCTTAAATACAAGGTTATATTCGTCCTGTTTGTCTATGACGTATCCGTACTCTTTGTTCCCGCATACAACCGTGCCTATGCCGTTGAAGGTATATTTATCGCCGAATATATCGGTTGCCGTACGCATATAAAGTATATCCGTACGAACTGCTTTAAACGACTTGCCGTTGCCGGTGTAAGCGCCTTCTTCATCCGCTGCCGCCGCCGTAAGAACGTAGCGAAGAATTTTTCCGTCGTCGTCCGTTCCCGCGGTGTAAACAGGCATACCGAAGCCGTTGACCGAATACGAATAGCCTTCTGTTGCGCCGTTACCGTCTTTCAAGACAATCGTTCCGTTGCTGTAAACCGCGCTTGAAAGTCCGTCAAGCATTATCGAGCTTCCGTCCGCCGCGGTATAGGTGCCGCGGAAACCGTCGGTTGCAACATCCTTACCTATGCAGTTGACGCTTGTTCCTTCAAGCATATTGACCGAGGTGGAAATAGTCAGCTCGTATCCTATTATCTGCGAAGTTTCCGCATCCGTCACAAGCATAGCGAATATGTAATATGTACGGTTTTTGTATTCGAACGAGAGGTAATCCGAGCCCATATTGCGGTCAACCGCAATGTTATAGCTGAAGGTTACGCTTTCGCCGAGATATTTGCCCTGCGCCGTATTCGACGCGCCTATTTCGCCTATTTCAAGCGCGTCAAGCGTACCGCCGACAAGCCATTCGCCCGTGAAGTTGTTTGCAACCGTAAGGGGTAAACCGCCAAGCAGGTACTTTTCGCCCGAAACGGTTATAGCGCCGACGCCGGCAATCGAAATGGTGCTTCCGCTTATTGTGTATTTGTGATTACTGCTTGACGAACCGTCCGAAACGGTGACGTTGCCGCCGCCAGCAAGCTTTGAAGCTCCGTCAAACGCGTAAGTTTTACCGTCGGCGCCTTTAAGCTGTATTCCGCGCAGGCTGTCGGGGCGGTAAATCTTGAACATTACTCCGCCCTGTACGGTTATGCTGTCGTCATTCGCGTTGTAAGCTATCTGATAGGTTGAACCGTCGTAAACAAGCGAGCCCGTCATTGTAGAGTTATCAAGCCTGTAAGTGCCGACGCCTTCATCCATCCTTACCGAACCCGAAACGGCAAGCGTGAGGTTGCTGTTATTTTCTTCTTTTATAACTATGCTTTTTAAGTTATACGAACCGTAGCCGTTGAATTCGATAATTCCCCACTCGGGCGTAACCCAAAGTCCGCCGAAGTCGTCGTAAAGACAGAACGAAACTATATCGGGATAAGTTGCTATCACCTTGCCTTCAAGGTCGTAAACGTTGTGCACGTTCAGCATTTCGTCTTCCGCATAGGAATAAATCATACCTTTCAGCGTGAAGTCGTTAACGTCGTAATGAAGTATGCCCATTACGGTATCTTCAAGGAACAGATAAATGTAGTCCACTCCCTGAACGTTCTGAACGTGGTATGTTATATCCACGTCGGACAGAATGGTTTCGTAATAAATCGAACCCGTGCCGTAACCGTCTTTACCCACGCCGTTCAGCGTAAGCTCGATAGCTTCGTTTTTATAGAAATATCTCCACTTGCCGGTAAACGAATTGGGCTTGTAGAAAGTGAGGTCGGTAGCCTGCAACCTGATAAAACCGTTTTCGTCCATGCTTGCAAGCGTATTGTTTGCGATAATCGAACCGCCGTTCAGCGTAAGCGTATCGGTACCGTCAAACGTATAAGTACCGCTGTCGCGTTGAAGCACGGTCTTTACTCCGTCAATGTAGCTGTAATAGGTATAAACCCATTCGCTTTTACCGTCAAACGTAAACTCTACGTGCGTTGTGGCGGATTTTTCCCACGTACCTTTGAAAGGGTCGTAAGCGGTGTAACGCGTTCCGTTTATGGTTATCGTTCTTGCCGCAGCGTTTATTGTGCCCGTAATAATTCCGTTTATGGTTACGGTGTTGCCCGTTACCGTAAAGATATCTATGGGCGCGCCGTTGAAAGTACCGGTACCGTCGGTATTGAAAACACATTCGTTATTGTTTGTGCTGTAATATTCTCCGTACAGGAAGCCCTCTGCCTCTTTTACGGCTCTAAGCGGAGCGCTTTCCTTATAAGAAACGTTGTTTACAAGTTCAAGCACGTTGCCGTTAAGCTTGCCTTTACCGCAGGTATAATAGCGGTTTGTTGTCTGCGAGCCGTCTGCATTGTTTGAAATTTCCGTTTCGGTGAAGGCGGGACAGCTGTAAAGCGTTAACTCTTTACCGTCGTATATATATGAGGTTGTGAGGTTTAAGCCGTTGTTTCTGTAAAACAGCGTACCGTCGTTATTAAGCTGAATGTACGCGCCGCTGCCCTGTTCCTGAGTGCGCAGATAGTAAACGCCCGAAACCTCGGAATAGTCCGCAAAACCGCAGTACAGCTCTTCCGCGCCGGTAAGCACGTATCCGCGGGGAACCTTCTGCGTTCTGGCCTCATCGAAATAATATCCGTAGGAACGGTCGCCCGTGCTGTTTGTAACAAACTCGTCAAGACCGTTTTTGTACCAATCGGAGATAGGTCTGTACGCCTCAGCGGAAAGCGTTTTTTCTACAGGGGCGCCGACAACCACGCCGTTTATTACATATTTAATATTTACGTTAACGGTTTTTTCGCCTTTCCTGCCGATATATTCAGGATAGCCGTTGCCCACGTTGCCGAAAAGCCACTCGTCTTCGTTCCAGCCGAGCTCGCCGGTAAGATATTCTTCGTTTATATTGTTTAAATCATCGGTGCAGTTGAGTTGGAGCGCGGGAGAAGACTCTATATTTTCGCCGCCGCCTGCGTTCAAGCCGCCGCAGATTTTACCCGCAACCTCGTAATTTGAACCGCCGTAAGCCGAGGCGTGCACAGCCGAAAGCGAGAAGCAGCCGCTTACTATGCTGTCGCGCTCGACGTAGCCCGCGATACCGCCCGCATACGCATAAGCGTGCTGAGTAAGTCCCTGTACGGGAGTTATATCGTTATAAGCGTTAACCTCGCCGAGCGAGTAGCAGTTTTTAACCGAGCTGAAAGGGCTCATTGTTCCCGCGATGCCGCCCGCGCGCATTGCGCCCGCAACCGTGCCGTACGAACGGCTGTTTGCGATATACGACGCGGTGTTTTCTTTCATAGCGTAAACGTAACCGACTATACCGCCCGCAGAATATACGTAACCCGACTGGCCTTCCAAATCTACTTCCGAAGTACAGCCGACAACAGAGGAAACTGCGCGCTGTGTATCGGAATTATACGCCGATTGAAGGAAGCCGACAACTCCGCCCATATGTCCGTAGTATATATCGTCCGCGTCCATTGTTATACTGCCGTTCACGTGGCAGTTTTCTACTTCCACGCCTATGCCCGCGCCCACGACGCCGCCCGCCGCAACGGTGCTGTTGTAGACGTTAGCGTTTATATTAATGGTAAAGTTTTCCAGCGTAAGGTCGTAAATTCTTGCAGGACCTGCCGTGGTTGCCGAAGCCATACCGAAAAGCCCTATGTAGGGCATAAACACCTTAGTGAACTCTGCCTGTTCGATAATTGTATCGCTTATGTAATAATTGTAAATTTTGTGGCCGTTTCCGTTAAAGTCGCCGCAGAACGTCGCAACCGACGTGGTTGTGTCGCCGATAATGAAAAGCTGTTCGCCTTCCATATCTATATCCGCGTTGAGCTTGTAATAAGCCATAGCGTAACGCCCGTTATAGAAGCTGGAATTTACATAGTCCGCCATTACGTAAAGGTCAATGGGCCTTTCAATCAGATAGGGGTCTTTTTTAATGCCCTTACCGCCGTTGGGTCTGTTTAAAAACGGTTCTTCAAGCGTAAGCCCCGTAACCTTAACGGTGGTTTTTCTTGTAACGGTAAACGTGTACACGCCGTCTACGGGAGTAACTACCGTGGTGTTTGCAAGCACGTCGAATTTGGAATTGCGGTCGTAATAAACGCTGACGTCCAGCGTAAACGAAACCCGCGTACCCGAAACAACGTCTTCGATAGAAGTAAGCTCCTTGCCCGTTTCCGCGTCGCGGTAGGCAATTCTCCACTGTTCCTTGTCAAAAGTAACGTCAAACGCGTTGATTGCATAAACGCCCGAAACCGAAACTTCGGTATTGCGCGACATTTTAAACGAATAAACACCATCCAAATCGGGATACTCGTCCTCGCCGTTGATAAGCACGACAGGGTCGCCCGTAACACGGTTTTCGTCCACGGCGCAGGTAAATTTAACTTCGTATCCTTCCTTTACTTTGGCGCCGCTTTGAATTTCTCCGAAATCGAAAGTAACGCCCTTGATAGCGCTGTAAGTAAGCGTGTAATACTTGGGGCCGGCGCAAGCGGCAGCCGCAAGGACTAAACACGCCAGGCACAAAACCGAAAGTATTGTTACTATGAATTTCCTCATTTTCTACTCCTGTCAGACCGTTCTGTAAATTATCTTATGGTTATCGCATACGCCGCGCGCGGGAAAGAGTTTTCTCCGCCCGTGTTTTCAGGGCGTTTTCCGCATTTTGCGCAAATGTATCATTATACAGTCTAAATCATTATACAATAAGTCAAATAAAAATTCAACTGATTTATTTATAAATTTACTGCCAAATTTATATATTTTTTGTGAAATTTTTCAGACAAATTAATGTGCAAAACTGACATTTTTGCACCTGCAACGCCCGTTTTATACAACATTTTTTAAATTTTTGTCCGATAATTTGAATTTTTAACACTTTAAGTTATGTCTTTACAAAAAACCGATAAAAACCCCGTTTCAAGCCCCGCCGCAGATTTTATGCATATAAAAATGAATAAGATTATAAATTCACAAAAAACGCAATTCGGCCACACCGCTTCCGCGCACAAAAAAGCCCCGCCTTACGGCAGAGCTTTGAATTAAAGATATTTTTAAAAGATTAAATTCCCCAGATGAGAGTTGCGTATTCGGTTACGGTTCGGTCGGACGATAAATAGGCGGAGCCTGCCACGTTTGCAAGCTGTTTTGCCGCAAACGCGTTTTTATCGGAAAAGTCGCAGTTGATTTTTAAAAGCGCGTTTACATACTCGTCTAAATCGCATAATACGAAATAGTTATCTGGCTTGTGCCAGCTTGCGCCGTTTAAAAGGCTTTCGTAAAGCTCCTTAAACCAGCCCGTGCCTCCGTCGGAAAAGGTTCCGTCAACAAGACTTTCAACCGCGTAACTATGCTTTTCAGCGTAAGCTTCCGGCTTGTACCCCTCCTTTTTCAGCCTATCTATTTCATCGGCTTCCGCGCCGAAAATATAGTTGTTTTGCAAGCCCGCGCGCTTGCCGATTAAGGCGGTCTGATTGTCATTGATTTAAGTGCCGTTTTCCGAAAAAATCGTACACTTATAAAAGCCTATCACGGCTTACGAATTTTGCGTAACAAAACAAAACTTACGCCCTTTCCGTAAGCTTTTGTCGAAAAGCGACTTTCTAAAATTCAACGGTAAACTTACTGCCCTCGCCAAGCGTGCTTTCGACGCTTATTTTCCATCCCGACTTTTGGCATATCTTTTTGGCAACGGCAAGCCCCAAACCAAAGCCGCCGTTTTTACCGTTGTGCGATTTGTCAACCGTGAAAAAACGTGAAAATACTTTGCTCATATTTTCTTCCGCAATGCCTATTCCCGTATCTTCAACAGTCAAGCCTTGATAGTTAAGCGTAACCGTTATACTGCCGCCGTCCTTATTGTATTTAATGGCGTTTCGCACGAGATTTCCGAAGATTTCGCTTAATCGTTCGTGTCTGCTCATTACGATTACGTTATCGTCTATTTTTTCCGTTATCGTAATATTCCTTTTGTCCGCTTCGGGTTTCAATGCGGCAATCGTTTCTTTTGCAAGCGCGGAAAAGTCCACTTCGTAAGGGGGTAAATCGTCATTGTCGATTTCGCTGTAATTGATGATACAGGCAATCAAATTTGTAAGGCGTTCGCTCTGCGTGAGTATTGTTTTATACGCTGTTTTCGTTTGGCTTTCGCTCATACCGCCCGCCTGTAACAATTCGGCGTAGCCGTGAATAGATGTGAGCGGCGTATTCATCTCGTGCGTTACGTTAGAAATAAATTCGTCCTTTGAAACACGCGCTTTTTCCACAAGCTCTTTTTCCGATTGTATCTCGCTCATTTGCCTTTGAATGTTGCGATTGCGCTCGTTGAGAATATCGGCTACGGGTTTGAGTTCGGAATATTTGCTCGTAACTTGCGGATTGTTTGCGGCGTCGCTTGCAAGTTTTTTTACGGGCGTTAAGATAAAGTGCGTTGAAACAAAGGCTATGACGGCGCACAATACGATTGCCAAGATGAAGAAATACAGTAATATAGGCAACGATTTTGCGAAGATATTCCAATCGGTATCGGTAAATATAGCAATCCGCACCAAAAATTGTCCGTCGAAGTTTTTGCAAAAGTACACCATATTTTTACCGAGCGTAGAACTGCCGCGCACGGCAAAGCCTTCTCCGTCGAAAATAGCGTCTTTTATTTCCGCTCTGTCGGAATGATTTTCCAAATCGTCATCGGCAATGCTGTCGGCAAGTACGTTGCCTTGTGCGTCCATAAACGTAACTCTTGCGCCGTTCAATTTTTCCGAAAAGGCGGCGGCACTTTGTTCGTTCAAATCTTCCAAAGTTAAGCTATCGTCAAAGCCGTTCATATAAACGCGCAAATATTCTTTGCTGTTATCTACGGACGATTTATAATAAACCTGCGTTGCCGCAAAAGAAAAGACAAAAAGACAGGCAAACGTAATTCCGAGCGATAAAATCCAAATGCGCCATTTCATAATTTGTACCCCACACCGAATACCGTTTCAATCTTTACGCCGAGCTTGCGAAGACGGGCAACGTGATTATCGAGCGTTCGCGTTTCGCCTACGTCGTAACCCCAAACTTCGGTTAAAAGTTTTTCACGGGATAAAACTTTACCATGATTTTCCATAAAATATTTTAACAGCTCAAATTCTTTATGGTTGAGTGATACTTCTTTTCCGTCGATTTCACAGACGAAAGTTTCCAAGTTAAGCGTAACATTACCAACCGACAAAACGCTTTGTCGCTGTTTTCCGCGCAATCTTGCGTTTACTCTTGCCGTAAGTTCCAATACGGAAAAAGGCTTTGCGATATAATCGTCCGCACCCAAATTCAAACCGTTTACTTTATCTTCTTCTTTTGAAAGTGCGGAAAGCATTATGCAACTTACGGACGGATATTTTTCTTTTATGTATTTGAGCGCGTCGAGTCCGCTTCCGTCGGGCAACATTATGTCGAGTAGCGCAACGTCCGGCTGTTCCTTGTTCAGAGCGTCGATAAAAGATTTTAAGGTCGAAAATGCCTTAAATTCCAATCCGTTCATTTCGAGCGCAACTTTTATAAGTCCGCAAATGCTTGTATCGTCCTCTAAAATAAATACTTTGCCTTTCATAAAATCACCTTACCAATATTATATCATTTTACATCTGATAAATAAAGTGTTGAGAATATGCTACTTGTAATAAAAGCGTAAAATCACCCGAAACGTCCGTTGATATAATCGTCTGTTTTTTTGTTCTGCGGATGAGCAAACAACTTTTTCGTTTCGTCCATTTCAATCATTTCGCCCAAAAGGAAGTACGCTGTATAATCGGCAATTCTGAAAGCCTGCTGCATATTGTGCGTTACCATAATAATGGTCATATTCTTTTTGAGTTCCATACATAATTCTTCGATTTTACCCGTCGATATGGGATCGAGCGCACTCGTCGGTTCGTCCATTAAAAGAATTTGCGGCTCAACGGACAGCGCACGGGCAATACAGAGCCTTTGCTGTTGACCGCCCGAAAGACCGAGCGCGGATTTATTTAATCTGTCTTTTACTTCGTCCCACATAGCCGCGCCTTTGAGCGAGCTTTCGACTATTCCGTCCAATTCGCTTTTAGAGCGTATTCCGAACGTGCGCGGACCGTATGCGATATTATCGTAAACACTCATAGCAAGCGGATTTGGACGCTGAAACACCATACCCACGTTTTTCCGAAGACGGGATAAATCTGTTTTCCTTGCGTAAACATCGGTGTTGCCGATTTTGATTTCGCCCGTGATTTTACAGCCTTCGATTAAATCGTTCATTCGGTTAAGCGATTTTATGAGCGTGGATTTACCGCAACCCGACGGTCCGATTAAAGCGGTAAGTTTATTTTTCGGAAAATCCATATAAATGCTTTTAAGCGCATGGAACGAGCCGTAGTATAAATTCATTTCCTTGACCGAAACGGCAATATCGCCGCTCAAATCAAATTGCTCTATAATGTGTTTTTTCATATCTTTTTTCTCCGATTAAATAACCATTCCACAAGTGAAACGAGTAAGTTAAGTATGATGACGAATATAAGCAATATGCTTGCCGTAGCGTAGGCTTCGTTTACTTGCAAGCCGTTACTCATAAACTTCCATACGAGAACGGCGAAACTTGCCGCGCTATCACCGTAACCTTGCGGAATAAAAGTAGATGCCGAGCCCACCGTAAATATGAGAGCCGCGCTTTCGTTTACGATTCGCCCGATTGAAAGAATAATCGACGTTATAATTCCCGTAATTGCCTGCGGCAGAACGACGACGAAAATCGTCCGCAGTTTTCCCGCGCCGAGAGCGTAACTTGCTTCACGCATACTGTCGGGCACTTCCGATAAACTTTGTTCGGTGCTGCGTATAATCGTCGGCAAAATGATAAGAGCCAAAGTAATACCGCCCGCCCATAGAGAATAGCCCATATTCATACCGATTACAAAGAATACCATTCCGAACAGCCCGAATATTATCGACGGAATACCGGCAAGCGTATCAACGAACAGGCGTATCACTTTAACGAAAATGCTTCCTTTCTTTGCATACTCGTTCAAAAAGATTGCCGCGCCTACACCGAGCGGCAAAGCAAGCAACAGCGCAAGACCTATAAGCATTGTAGTTGATACAAAAGCGGGCGCAAGCGTCGTGTGTGCGTTACCGCTTTCCCCGAACATAAAATCAATACTCAAATGCGGAAAGCCTTTTACGAAAACGAATATTACGATAAATGCGAGAACGAACGCAACCAGCAAAGAAATAACCCAAGAAACTATCCATAGCGCATCGCAAGCGCTACCCGTGCGACGATAGCTTTTTAACGTATCTTTCTGATCGCTTTCTCTCAATCTACGAGAGAAGAATTTATTGCCGCCCTTGCTGTCCTTTTTTACAGCCATAAGGCAAAGATTAAGTATGAGTATAAAGATAAGCAATACGAACCCGTCGGCAATAAGCGCAGACTGTTCGGACGGCGTTGCATAACCCCAATTCTGTACGATATTGCTTGTGAGCGTGGTAAACGGCACGAACGCACCGAACGGATAACCCGAACCGTTACCCACTATCATCTGAACAGCCATTGTTTCGCCGATTGCCCGACCTATGCCGAGTATGATTGCCGATATAATTCCGCTCTTTGCGGCGGGCAGCAAAACTTTCCATACCGCTTGATTTTTTGAACAGCCGAGCGCAAGCGCGCCTTCGTAGTAGTGCATAGGTACTGCTTCCAAACTGTTTTTGGTTATGGAAGTTATTGTCGGTAATATCATAACCGAGAGAATAAGCGTACACGCCAAAAGTCCGAAACCCGCATTATTCGGGTGGAATATATCGACGAGTAGCGGCATTAAAAATTTATACCCGAACAGACCGTACACGATAGACGGAATACCCGCAAGCAAATTTACGATTTGCGTATATATCTTTTTCAGTCGTTTAGGGCAATAAAATACAAGCCAAATCGCCGTAAATATCGCAAGCGTGCCGCCGAGCAGAACGGCGCATACGGTTAGAAAGAACGTGCCGACAATCATTCGCCATATCCCGAAAGTTTCCGATTTTGCCGACCATTCAGAGCCGAAAATAAACTTGAAAAAACCTATATCACGAAAAGCGGGTATGCTTGCATAAAGCAAATAACCGATAATCGTAAACACGGCAAGAATGGAAAATGCCGCAAGGGCTATAAATATTGCCTTTGCGATATTTTCCTTTGAAAAAAACTTTGCCGTTTTAATCTTTGTAAGCGTAGTCATATCACTTTACCGAAATATAACCCGCGCCCGTTATAACCGTTTGAGCTTCCGCACTCATAATATAATCGTAAAAGCCTTGTGCCGCCGCCGACAGCGTTCCGTTTTCTTTGAGTACGATAACGAACGGACGTTGCAGAGCATAAGTGTTATTCATAATGTTTTCCACCGTGCAAGCAACACCGTCTAAACTTACCGCTTTAACCGTATCGTCCAGACTTCCGTAGGAAATATAACCTATACTGTTCGTCGCGGTTGCAATGGTTGTCTTTACGCCGCCCGTCGAAGTGATTTCTGATACGACTTTATCGCTCGTTCCCGACAAATATTTTTCTATTTTCATAAGGTCGTCGAACGCCTTGCGCGTGCCGCTTCCAGCTTCCCTTCCGATTGCCGCGGTAATGGAAGAGTTGGGGATTGACGTGCCGTTTTCGTAAAGAGCTTTTACGTCCGCTTTGCTTACGTCCGTTATATCGCAACTCTTATTGACGATAAGCGCGATTCCGTCCATGCAGAGCGTATAACCTTTTACGCCCGTATCTTTTTCGGTCAAATCTCTTGAAGCCATACCGAAATCGTTTAATCCGTTTTGTACGTCTTTAATGCCCGTGCTCGAATCGGACTCATTGATTTTTATACGGATATCGTGCGTCTTTTCGTATTCCGCCGCAAGTTTTTCCATTATGGGTGTAACGGAAGACGAACCCGAAACGGTAATGCTTTCCTTTTTACTACCGCAACCGCCGAGCGCAGCCATAGAGCTACCGATTGCAGCTATGCACAATGCACTCATCAAAATTTTTGTCAGTTTTTTCATTTTTTTGTTTCTCCTTGAATTTTTTATTTTTGTCGTTTGACAAGTATAGAATAGCAAGAAGAAGTAACAAAGTTAGTCAGTCAGTTGCAATAAATATGTAAAAAGAAACAGGACTTCGATTTGAAATCCTGTTCTTTTTCATTGCTTGAAAGTGCAACTCTTATAAAATTTTTGTTTTTTAATCCCTATGAGAATTGCGCTTTATGGCAGAGCTTTGAATTAAAGATATTTTTAAAAGATTAAATTCCCCAGATGAGAGTTGCGTATTCGGTTACGGTTCGGTCGGACGAAAAATAGGCGGAGCCTGCCACGTTTGCAAGCTGTTTTGCCGCAAACGCGTTTCTATCGGAAAAGTCGCAGTTGATTTTTAAAAGCACTTCAACATAATCTTTTAAATCATATAATACAAAGTAATTGTCGGGGTTATGCCAACTTGCTCCTATGGTAAGACTATCGTATAATTCCTTAAAATAACCCGTCCCGTCATCATTAAAAGTACCGTCAATAAGACTTTCAACAGCTTTCTTATGCAACTTAATATAAGTATTCGGGTCATAACCGTCCTTTTTAAGACATTCTATTTCGTCCACTTCCGCCCCGAAAATGTAGTTATTCTCCCTACCCGCAAGCTCTACAATTTCAATATTTGCCCCGTCCATCGTTCCGCAGGTAACGGCACCGTTCATCATAAATTTCATATTACCCGTTCCACTTGCCTCGAGCCCCGCAGTAGAAACTTGCAATGACACGTCGGTTCCTGCAACTATTTTTTCAGCATAAGATACATTGTAATTACGGATAAATACAACTTTCAGAAGACTATTGGTCTGATTATCCGCATTAACTTTTTCGGCTATTTCATTTATAAATTTTATAATACCTTTTGCGCGCTTATATCCGGGGGCGCTCTTTGCGCCAAAGATAAACACAGACGGCACAAAATCCTTAATACTTCCGTCTTTAAGTCCGTTATATATTTCAAGAATGGCAAACGCCGTCATCAATTGGCGCTTATATTCGTGCAATCTTTTAGCCTGTGAAAACACCAAAAAATTCTGAGGAATATCAATTCCTTCTTGATGTTTTATATAATCGAAAAGCTGTCTTTTTTTCTCCTCTTTTATCAAAATAAAATCTTCGGTATAATCGGATATAACTCTATTCAGTTTATTCAACTCCGATATGTTTGTTCTCCAGCCATTCCCTATTGCTTTATCCAGAAGCGAGGAAAATTCGTTATTACACAGCATAAGCCATCTTCGCTGGGTAATACCGTTTGTCTTGTTTTGGAACTTGTCCGGATAATACTTATACACCGTTTTAAAAAGACTGTTTTTGAGAATTTCGGTATGTAACTTAGCAACTCCGTTTACAGTTTTTCCTACATAAACCGCAAGGTTAGCCATTGAAAAACCGTTAGGAGAATAAGAAGACATTGCCGCAATTTCTTCACTCGTACAATTCAGTTTAGCAAATTCTTCCCGTTGTTTTAAATGAATTTTAATAAGAATAGAATATATATTGGGTAAAATTTTCTTTAAAAGCTCGGCGTTCCAGCATTCCAACGCCTCTGGCAGAATGGTATGATTGGTATAAGCAAAAGTTTTCTTTGCGATTTCAAGCGCATCGGAAAAAATAACCTTGTGCTCCGATGTTAATATTCTTATAAATTCAGCTATCGCAAGCACCGGATGCGTGTCGTTAAGCTGAATGACGTTAAATTCGGGGAATTTTTCGAAACTTTTCCCATACTTTTTAATATGCTTTTCTATAAGTTCGCGGATAGCAGCCGCAGAGAAAAAGTATTCCTGCCGCAGTCTTAAAATTTTGCCCTCCTCGGTATCGTCGGCGGGGTATAAATATTCGCTAATCTTTTCCGCTTCGGCACTTCCTTCTGCTTGGAATAAACGCAGTCTGTTTATTCTTTTGCCGAAAACGGGATAATCATAAGGCACGGCGTATACCTTCATATCCGCAAACTCTATAAGCTGCTTCTCATCGTCGCGCCTTATGCTCCACGGGTCGCCGAAGCGCTGCCAGTCGTCGGGCAGTTCGACCTGAAAGCCGTTTTCTATCGCCTGTTTGAATAAACCGTATTTATAACGTATTCCGTAGCCTTGAAGGGGCAAACCCAGTCCTGCGGCTGAATCAAGAAAACACGCCGCTAATCTACCGAGCCCGCCGTTACCGAGCGCGGCGTCCTCTATTTCTTCGAATACGTTAATATCAATACCTTTCTCTGCAAGTATTTCTTTCGTTTCTTCAAGAACGCCAAGCTCCATAAGATTATTATAAAAACTTCGCCCTATAAGAAACTCCATAGACAGATAATATGCGTTTTTTATAGCCGGCTTCTCTACATTATTCAATCCGCAACTCATTGCAAATGCGGAAATTTCATTATATAATTCTATGGTTGATTTTCCGCTTATATCCAGTTGTTTTAATTTAGTTACAAATTGCTCTTTATTCATAAGTTTTTAAATAATTTTTATCTCCCGTTCGATTTCTACAATTCCAACTTTTTCAAAATTAGGTTGAAGGTATATTTCACCGCTAATTTCGCCGTCAGTATTTACGTATACTTCACTTCCGTCCACACTGCATTTTACGAATTTTTCGCTGCCGTAATCAAGATACCCTTCGATTTTGGCAGGTATCCCGCTTTCGGAAATTGCAAGGTCGTAAATTCCGCATTCCAAATTAAGAGGCGTTGTAAAAGCTTTTTTAATACCGAGCGCGGCAAATATCTTTTGCGACATATCTTCAGACGCTTCAAAAAATTTACCTGCAACGTCGAACCCGAAACGTATCGCTTTCTTTCGCTTTATTTTGCCGTTCTCGTTAACCTCTTCATATTCCTTTCGCTTTACGAATTTGCAGTTTAATTTATTAAGTTCAGACAGCGGCGCAATTACGGTATTACCGTCTGAAATTACCGTTATCTTTTTAAAATCGATTCCTATATTTATCGAGGAATTTAAGGTTTTACCCGCCTCGGAATACTGTAAATTTACGGCATAAAAACGGTGACCGTTCATATTTAAAGCTAACAGATTTATTCCGTTTATACTTTCGCACGAAACGACTTCTGCTTTCAAATTCCCATTCAAAGTCAGGGCATTTGTTGGCAACAACAACTCGCCTTTTAAATCGTTGCATTTAACGGCTTCGGGTAAGTCAATTTCGCATCCTGCAAAACACAGTTTTCCGTTCTTGATTTCACAGTCTAAATAATTATACTCCGGAATGCGGGGTAAAACGCATTGTTCGTTTTCATAGTCAAAAAGATGTATCTTTTCAATATTCAAAGACACGTCGATTATATCGCCCGACTTTAAATCCCTGCCGCTATTATCTTTAATAATGACTCTTGTTGAACTTTCGACATAGCCATCGCCGCCCATATTGATGTCGCCGTAAACGAGCGTTTCGCTGCCGAGTTCCTCCTTGTGGGAAACTATTACTTTGACAACCGCTTTACTGTTTTTTATATCTTCGGGTAAGAGCGAAATATCTTCTGCGCGAAGTCCCATATAAACCTTGGTTTTACCGTCAAGATAGGCGGGTTTTGCTTTATAAAGCATAGAATACGGAACGGTTATCTGCGCGTTGGAATATTCAAACTTTATTATTACGTTCTCCCCTTCTTTATTAAGAGTCGCTTCGAAAAAGTTCATTTGCGGTGTGCCGATAAAACCTGCGACAAACTTATTTGCAGGATAATTATATAAATTTTTCGGCGTATCTATCTGTTGAACGAAACCGTCCTTCATAACGACTATGCGCGTGCCCATGGTCATGGCTTCTACTTGGTCGTGCGTAACGTAAATGAACGTCGTATTCAATTTTGAATGTAATTTAGATATTTCCGCACGCATCTGCGTTCTGAGCTTGGCGTCGAGGTTTGAAAGCGGTTCGTCCAAAAGCATAACTTTCGGTTCGCGCACTATCGCGCGCCCGAGCGCCACTCTCTGCCGCTGCCCGCCCGACATTTCCTTGGGCTTTTTATTGAGATATTCGGTTATACCGAGAATATTCGCAGCTTCAACAACCTTTTTGTGAATCTCATCTTTCGGAAGTTTCCTGAGCCTAAGCCCGAACGCAATGTTTTCGTAAACAGTCATATGCGGATAAAGGGCGTAGTTCTGGAAAACCATAGCAATATCCCTGTCCTTAGGTTCCATATCGTTTACGATGGTATCGCCTATTTTAAGTTCGCCTGCGGAGATATCTTCAAGCCCCGCAATCATACGCAGAGTCGTTGATTTTCCGCAGCCCGACGGTCCGACGAAAACGATGAATTCCTTATCGGCAATCTCCATATTGAAGTCGTTTACCGCCTTCGTGCCGTTCGGATATACTTTATAAATATGTTTTAAACTTACGTCTGCCATTTTATTACCTCTTATCCTTTTACAGAGCCGCCCGTTACGCCCTCTACGTAATACCTTTGCAACCAAATAAAGAGCGCCGTTATTGGTATTGAAACCACAACAGCCGCTGCACAGAATACCGTGAAATATCCTTCTGCCATCAGCGTTGAATTGTCGAGCCACGATTTCATTCCGACAGCTACGGTGAATTTATCAGGGTCGCCCTTCATCATAAACGACGAAAACATAAACTCGCCCCACGGCGCAATAAACGCAGTCAATACGGTATAAATAATAATAGGTTTTGCAAGCGGCAGAATTATTTTTAAAAATACCGTGTGCCTACTTGCACCATCTATCCTCGCAGCTTCGTCCAACGATTTAGGAATAGTATCGAAAAAACCCTTACAGATATAATACTGCATTGCCGAGCTTGCCGAATAAACTAATATAAGTCCTGCCAAATTCTGCGTAAGGTGAATTTCCCTTAAAACGAAATATACCGCCGTCATGGATAAAAATCCTGGGAACATACCCAAAATCAGCATTAAATTCATAAGCGGTTTACGCAGTTTAAAACGTAGCCTTGATAGTGCATAGCTCGTCATTAACACTATTATCGTTTGTAAAACGGTAACGACAACCGAAACGAGCATAGTATTTCCATACCAAGTCAAAAACTTTGTTTCCGTAAACAGCTTTATATAGTTATTGAATGACCATTGCTTAGGGAAAAGATAGTCTGCCGAAATACCCGCTTGTTCTCCCCTGAACGACAATATAATCAGCATTAAAAATGGTATCAACCATATAAGGCAAATTATTATCAGTACGGTATATGCGACTATGAGCGAAACTCTTTCCGCACCCTTTTTACTTTTAAACTTCTTAGCCATTACATAAATTCCTCCTCATTTTTAACTGATTTGGAACGGTTATAAAGTATAAGTGAGAACGCCGCAACGATAACGAAGGTAAAAATACCGATAACGGACGCAAGACAGTACTTACTCTCGGTTACGGTCAGCTTATACAGCCAAGTTATAAGTAAATCGGTTTCGCCTGCGGTAGTAGTAAATCCGTCCATTTCCAAAGGAGGATTTCCTCCTGTCAATAGGAATATCACATTAAAGTTATTAAGATTCCCGATAAATTGAGTTATAAGATAAGGTGTGGTGACGTGTAGCATATACGGAAGGGTTATCTTCATATACGCCCTTACGGGACCTGCACCGTCCATTCGCGCCGACTCATATAAGTCTGCAGGTATATTCATTAATATACCCGTGCAAATTAACATAGAGTAAGGAATACCTATCCAGATATTCACGATTATTATAGTTATCCTTGCAAACGTGCCGTCCGTCAGGAACGGTATCGCCTTATCTATCCAACCCCACTTTAACAATAAATTGTTTATCAGCCCTTGGTTGGCAAGAAGCTGCGACATAAACATTAACGATACGAATTGCGGAACAGCTATTGTTATAACAAGAATGGTACGCCACAGCTTTTTGAATTTAACACCCTTTTTGTTTATGAGGATTGCCACTACCATCCCGAGAATATAGTTTGTGAACGTTGCAAATAACGCCCATACTATGGTCCACAAAAGCACCTCGCCGAAGGTATATGCAAACACTTTACTGTCGGCAGAAATCCCGCCGCCCAATACGGTTACGAAATTATCGACACCCGTCCAGTGAAACAGCTGTGCGGGAGGCTGATGAAATTTGTCGTAGTTCGTAAACGCTATGAATATCATAAAGAATATAGGCAGAATAGTGAACACAACCAGACCAAGCACGGGTATAGACAGCAGTGTTTTATGATAGTTTTCGTCGGCATAAGACTTTATATCGTCCTTAGACGTAGGCAACCGCAAATGCGCCTCAGTAAACTGTTGCGATAGTAGATTACCCTTTACATTCTGATACCACATATATACAAACGCAATCGCTATGAAAATTGTCAAAAGCGAATACAAAAGTATTAAAAGGCTATTATCGTAATAAATAGTTTTCTCGATTCCTGTCAACGGATCTATTACCGTTTTACACGCAACTTCGCCGAGACTCCCCAATTTAACGAGGTATTTCCAACCGAAAAATACCATATACAAAACAAACAGCACTTCGAATATAAGGTATAAAAATCCTTTTAAATACTGTTTTCTCGCAATCAGCCCGAAGCCCATTACTGCGAAAGAAGTTCGTGTTTTCCAATCCCCTTCTTTTGCCGCCCTGCCGATATTTATAAAAATTCCCGCAAAGGCAAGCCAGAGTTTATAAAGTTTTTTTGGTATCGCCTTAAAAAATGCCGCAAACGACAACGGCAGTCGCTTGAAAAAATTTTTAAAATTAAACCCGAATTTTTCAAGCGGCGACATTTTCAGATATTCCAAATCCATTTTTTCACCGGAATTAAATTATTTTGAGTTCTTTATTTGTTTTTCAACGGCACTTAACTTATCGGCATAAGACAGTTTTCCGTTACCGCCCGATTCGCTCAACAAACCGTCTATAATATTCAAGCCTACACCCTTTAAAGGTTCCCAGAAACTTGACGGAACGGAGGTCTGTTCTTTCGCAAATTGTTTTTGCGCATTAAGAGCCGCAAACGTAGCATCGTCCTTTACGGCGTTTGCCGCGGCGTTGTTTGTAGGCCCCACCATGTATTTTTCAAAGCGCTCTGCCTGCATAGCTTCACTTGAAAGAAAAGCGGCAAGCTTGTGCGCTTCAACTATTTTATCGCCGCTGTGAGGATTTACACCGAAAAGCTTATAGCCTTTGAACGACGAGAGCTGCACGTCCTGACCGTTTACGTTAACCGTAGGCAGCTTGCAGACACCGTAGTTTTCGCCGAGAATTTTTTTGATTTGAGGCGCATTCCACGTTCCGGAAACTGCAACCGCCGTACTTTTAGTGGTAAAGCCCGTGATAATCTTTTCGTTATCTGTGCTTTTACCTGAAAACGCCTTGCTTGACGTAAGCTTAGACATAGCTTTACAAGCATTTATACCGCCTTCGTTATTTAGACTGATTTCAATATTTTTCTCTTTGTAATTGTCGTTATAATCGTATTCCACCGAATAATCGCAACCAAAAGCGAAAAACCAACCTGCCGTATACCAAGGCACATCAACCGCCCATGCGATTTTTTTGTTCTTTGTTTCACATACGGAAATTATGGATTCGAGCGAGCCGACCTGCTCGTCGGTTATAACGGATTTGTCGTAGAACATAAAATAACCGTTATCCGAAGCATACGGATAACCGTAAACCTTTTCATCCGCCGTGCCGTATGCAATCGAGCCTGACGCAACGGAATCCTCGCTGTTCTCCGTCTTTACGTTATCGAGAAATATTCCGCCCAATTTTGCAAGGGCTCCCACGCGCAGAAGCGGAACCAACTGATCGTTCGAATAACAGAACACGTCCGCCGCAGCCGAAGGGTCTGGTGCGATGTTGCTTACCGCCATATCCTCTTCGCAAATACCTACTTTAATATTGTATTTTGTTTCGGAATTGGCTTCTTCGAATTTAGCAACCATTTGTTTAAGGGTTTCTTGTTGTGCGGCAGAACCCCACACGGTAAGTTCAAGCCCCTTATTTCCGCAAGCAGTAAGACCCGCAACCGAACTTGCTGCGAGCGCTCCGCAAATAAGCATTGACACAATACGTTTTTTCATCATTAATCCTCCTAAAAGTTTAATTTTAGTTTATATTTTTAACAACGAGCGCAGCGTTGTTTAAAAGTCTGTTATCCTTACAATTCAAGCTGAAAATCACGTCGCCGTTTACATTAACTTTTTTAGACCTTCCGCTCATATTGAAATACGCCGTTATTTTTTCATCGTTTTTAATACGCAAAATTATTAATAATCCGTTTTCGGCAGTTATCTTCGTGCTACCACCGCAAAGAGCCTCTTGTTTTTTTAAAGTTACGATTTTTTTAAAATTTTCCGCATACGCCGCATTTTGCTTTGAAAAAGTCCAATCAAAAGTTTTGCGACAGTCAGGGTCGCCCGCACCGTCAAGCGGAAGCTCTGTTCCGTAAAATATGCACGGCATACCGGGAAACATAATCATTGCACACAGCGCACACAACAATCTATCCATATTACCGCCGACGAAACGTAAAAATCTGGGAGTATCGTGGGTATCCAAGAAATTAAGCGACATTGCGTTAGCCTGTTCAATGTTAGAGATAAGAAGTCCATTCATCCTATCCGCTGCGATTGTCGCTTTTATAGAATAAACGCCAAAAAAATCTATAAGAATTTTCTGCAGTTTGTAATTCATTACCCCGTCGAACTGATCGCCTTTAAGCCAATGCTCGTTCTCGTGCCAGATTTCGCCTATTATCAATACGTCGGAACGCTTTGCCTTGACTTCTTTTCTTAGTTGCCGCCACATTTCGTGGGATACTTCGTCCGCAACATCAAGGCGTAGCCCGTCAAAGCCTAAGTTAATATATTCCAGCGCAATATCCGTAAGATATCTGCGCACTTCAGGATTGCTCGTGTTCCATTTAGGCATATATTCGCAATCCGCAAAATACTCGTAGTTGCGTTTGTCCGCGTCGGGGCGTTCGCCGTCAATCATAAACCAGTCGTAAAACTCGGAACCTTTACCGTTTTTTACAACGTCGGCAAATAATTTGTGAGAGGCATCGCAATGATTGAATACACAATCGACCATAACTTTGATTCCCATTTCGTGCGCCGAGCTTAATAAGTGCTTTAACTTTTCGAGATTACCGAATTCGGGCGAAACCCGCAAATAATCTTTAATGTTATACTTGTGATTTGACTCGGATTCAAAAACAGGCGTAAGGTAGAGTGCCGTAATGCCGATATTTCTCAGGTATTCAAGTTTATTGCAAATCCCGTCGATATCACCTCCGGTAAAAGAATATCTGTCAATATTTTCATCCCATTTAGTGTTTATATATGAGTCGTTCTTCTCATAATCGCCACGCGCAAAGCGGTCAACAAAAATATGATAAAATACTGCTTTTTCCGACCAGCTTACCAACGGCATAACGTCAACCTTATTAATAAACGGAAACTGAAAGAAAGTGTAATATGCCCGTTTGAAATCGTAATTTTCGGAAATCCCGTCCTCGGAGTAAAAATAAACTTTATTCTTTTCCGTTATACGGAATATGTAGGCAAAACGCACGTCAGAAAGTTCGATATTAATGCGGTAATACGCAAAGGTACCATCGCACAATTCCCTATTCATCGGCAATACGTTATATTTCTTGGTGAAATCGTATTTATTGTTGTACAATATCTCAACGCGGTCGAACACATCGTTGGAAGCCACTCTCAACGTAATTAATAGCTCATTTGTAGATAAGGCGTATGCATATCTACTCTCAGGTTGATGATATATGGCATATTTGTTCATAATAACAGCTTTAATTTACCTTACTTTTACCATGTGTTCAACGCCCTGTATTCTATCCGCCGCCTTAAAAAAACAATCGACAAGCGCGTTTACCTTCGCCTCGGTATTTGCAGGGACCAAAAGAATACTGTCGTTATATTCGCCGCATAATTTATAAATTGATGCGTTTACAGTAACAATATTACGATCGGTTAAATTCCGAATCTCGCTATCCTGAATAAAAATCACTTCGCACGGAAGCTTTTTTAATTCGTCTTTAATAGATTGGTTATACAAATCCACGAGTGCCAACGAAAAATTATTTTTGCCGAATCTTCTTTCTCCGCACTCCACCACATAGTCGAAATCCTGCATAATCTGAAAGAAAAGTTCGTCGTGAATTATGCCGTCCACCGATAAAAGCGGAACGTAATTTTCGTGCGCGAGCTTAAGAAACCTATCCTCTTCAACCCCCATACAAATAATGGCGTCCGCCGTATCTATTTTGGTGTTTTCCAAATACGTTCGTATAATCAAATTGTAGCCGAGCCGTTCAAACGCCTTACTGAATAACCTTAAAAAGTCATAGCTTTCGGCTTTCTGTAAAACCGACTCATGTTTTTCCGACAAAATAATTACGTTGTTGCTTTTGCTTAATGCGAACGACTGCGCAAGCCGTGACGGCTGGTAGTTATACAAGTTGACTATTTGCAAAACTTTGCGCTTTGTTTCTTCGGTATAACTTTCTGCATTTTTGCCATTTATTATATAAGAAACGGTTGCAACGGAAACGTCCGCAAGGCGGGCAATATCCCTTATTGTAAATTTTTCCATAATCAGACCGTCTCCAACGTTTACGTCCGCGCCGCCCTCCCCTTACGGGGAAGGCGTAACGGACGCGTCAGGAGAAAAATGAATTTTTAATTATTGACTGCTGATATCTTTAGGCTCCATATACACCGTCATTTCCGCGCCGGCAGACTTAAATTTAATGTATATTCTGAAATGGCGCGTCTTCTGCGTCGCTCTGTAAACAAGCGCCTGCGCGTCGTTTTTGTCGGTTTTTAAAAATGTTCCCGTATCGTTGGCAATAAGCCCACTGTTTTCAAGCGTTATGCGTTGCCCGGGCAAATCAAGCGGGCCTGCCTGCGTTTCGTCGGAACCGCCAAGCCCTGCCGCATACACCTTAATGACGTCGCCCGGGTTAAGCTCGAACCAGTCGTTATAAAGTTGTACGGGCTTGTAATAACCAAGCGTATCCGCCGACGTCTCGTCCGTTCCGCTGACTCTTAACGTTATGGTTTCCTCTTTTCCGGTAGCGGCGCGTTTTATCGACAGATAATGTGCAGGAACGGCAATGTTACTTTCATCGGGAACTATCGGGTCTTTACGCTGGGATAATTCTGCCCTCCAGTCAGCGTACAAATACGTCGTTTCGGAAAGTTCGGGTACTTTGTCGAAGTAAGTTACGATTGCATCTACTATCGACCACCAACCGTTAAATTTATACGGCACGCCGTTTTTATCCACTCTTTCGCTTGTCGGTACGGGAAGGGAATCTCCTGCCGAAAGGTTGCACAAATATGCGTTATCCGTAAGAATTTCCTCGCATTCGCCCGACGTAAGTTTAGTAGCACCGGAGGTAACGGTATTTTCAACTTTCACGCCGCCCGACATATAAGTGCCGGGAACAAGATATAAATTATTCTGCATTTCTGCAACCGTTTCCATCTGACTTACAGGCAAAGCTTCCGTCGTTGCGTTCGCCGAAACCGCAGAAACAGAACCGCCCGTTAAAAGCACGCTTGTAAGAACTACGGCTAAAATTCTTTTCATTTCCGTCAACCTCCTTATTTAACCTTGTATATCTGAATGGACATAGCCGGTACATTTGTCCCCGAAACTCCGTTTCCGAATAGGAGCTTTGCTCCCGTAGGAAGAGAATAGTTTGCGGCTTGCTCGGTAGCGCATGCGTTTACGTATACGAGAATTTCGCTTGTTGCATCTTTAACCGAATAGCAAACGACGTTACTCTTCGTAGTATGGGAAACAACCTTGCCCCTTGCAAGAACGGGGTTTGCTTTACGGATTTTGATGAGTTCCTTGTAAACGCTGTATATCGAATTGCTGTCGACAGTTTGTTCTTTAACGCCGTCAAGCTGAGCGTTAAGCGCATCCCAAGTAAGCGTATAATTATTAAAGCCCATAGGGAATTTACAGTTTTCGCCGCTGCCTTCAAAATCTTTTGACCATTTCATCGGCTGACGGTACCATCTGTCCTCGTGCCCTGCGCCGTCGCCTTGGGGATTGGGAGCTTTCGAACCGAACATTCCAAGCTCGTCACCGTTGTAAATCCAAGTGATTCCCGGAACGGTTAAAGACATTCCGGCGTATAGCTTTGTAAGATTTTCAGATAAGCCCCACGCCGCGTCACCGCGTTCGGAGGTGAGCGGAACGCCTTTATCCGTTGCATAAAGCTTGTCACGCACACGTTGAACGTCGTGGTTAGACGTAATAACTCCGTCTATATAGTCCTTACGGTATTGAGAGAAATTGAACTGTGCGGCGTCGTATTGATTTAAAATCTTACCTGCCAAATCCTTTTCGCCGTTGGCAATCTTCGTTAACGTCGCCGTCGTATCGAAATACCAGTTGAAATTAAACTGCGAATCCAATCCGCCGTACAGTCCCGCAAGATATGCAGGGTCGCCCGTGAAATTTTCACCTATTAAAATGGCGTTGGGATAGCTTGCCTTGAGTTTTGCATTAAACTCCATAAAGAAGTGCGCGTTCTTATTCATGTCAAACGAATAGTCGGCGTCATTGGCTTCGTCGCTGTCCTTTACTATCCAGTCGGAATGTTCACCGTTTTCGTTCGCCATATATATGTGCTTAACGGCGTCAAGACGGAATCCGTCAAGACCGAAGCTCATCCAATATAACGCTACGTCTAAAATTGCGTCGCGCGTTGCCTGATTGTCGAAGTTAAGCTCGGGCATAGTCGAACCGAAGCTCGAGAAATAATAATACCCGTTGGTATCTTTAAACCACTGCTTCTTTTCTCTTCTGCCTTCCACGGTGCTGTCATCAATACTGTTGTAATATTCTTCGTTTTGCCAGGTATAGAAATTACGGTAATCTATTTCTTTTTTGGTTCCGTCGGGAAGCGTTACGGTCTCTTTAACGAGATTCTGTGACTTGACAAACCACGGATTGGAAAGTGAAGTATGGTTCAAAACGAAGTCCATAACAATCTTCATTCCCTTCCGATGTGCTTTATAGACAAGCTCTCTGTAATCGTCCAACGTACCGAATCTCGGGTCTACGGTAAAGTAGTCCATAATGTCGTAACCGTGGTAGGAATTGGAATGTTGGAAAGGCGTAAGCCAAAGGGTATCCACGCCGAGGTCGTGCAGATAATCGAGTTTATTTATAACGCCCCTCAAATCACCCATTCCGTCGCCGTTGCCGTCCGCAAACGACGCAATGAATATCTGATAGCCAACGCTGTTCTCTTCCCAGCCCTCGGCAACCGCTTGCTGCGCATACACGTTGTTGTTACCCTTATTGGATATTACGTCGTACTTGGTAGTTGCCGAACCTGCAGGAATTCCCGCATAGGGGTCGTTAAGGTCTACGTTAGAGAAATTAGCGCTGCCGCTTCCCACTTCGCCCTGACGGACAAACCAGTGATAATCGCCCTTATCGCGCCTTGCCTCCGCCAGATTGACGTACACGTCGCCGCCGTCGTTCACCCAGAAGCCCGTTCCGTTTATTCTGCTGTCCTGCGAATAAACCTGAATACCCATTCTAAGCGCTTGCGAATAGTTTATTTCCAGATTTTTTGAAGTGCGGTTTGCTTCGTCCCAGCCGCCGTCGTTATAAGTTGCCGTAAGGTCAATGTCATAAACTGCGCCCGACTCGTCTATTTTCATGGGATAGAACGCCCTGCCCTCGCTGTTGGTGGGGAAATATTCCCATACCCAAAGCCCCCAGTCGCCGTAGACTTTGGAACTAATCTGTGTTGAATAAGCGGGTGCCGTCGCACTGTTGACCGTTCCGTGCTCTTTTTCGGAGTGTGCGCCCCTTAAATAATGAATATACAAATGACCTTCCCGTCCCCAGGTAAGGTTTTGTTCGTACTTTAACGCGTCCTCTGCCGAAACGGTATATTTATCGGTTTGCGGACCGCTCGGTTTGCCTTTACAAGCGGGTAACGCTATACCGAGCAGCATTACCAACGCAACTATAAAGCAAAGTAAACTTTTCTTTCTCATAAATTCCTCCAAAATCCCATTAACCGTTTAACCTCAAAACGCTTACGGACCTTTAAAGTCCGTAAAGTGTTGCCTCCGAAAGCCCTGCCTTACGGCAGAGCTTCGGTTGCAATATAATTTAAATTTTTACGCTTCGGGGGTAGTCGCGCCACCCTCGTCGGCGGTAAACGTTACTGTCAGGATTTTGTTTTCAGGGTCTGACAGATTAAGGGTAAATTTATACGTTCCTTTACTTACCGTCTTATAGTTACTATTGTCTTGCGCAATGCTCTCGGTGTTACCGGCAAGCGTAAACGCACCGTATCCGAACCAACCTGCTTGCTCTCCCTGCACGGTACCGTCTTCGTTTTCAAAAGAAGAACGGAATCCGAACGATACGCCCGCATCAAGATTTATAGTCAGCTCGTAAACACCCTCCTGTCCGTCAACAGCCTTTAACTCACGGGTATCGTCCCAAGGCGAATTCCAATTGGTGTCCATACTGCCTTTGATGAAGTAACGAAGTACGGCGGGAGCCGTTTCGGTTGCGGCTGTACGCTCGAAGGTATAGCTTAAACTGTTGTGTGTGCCGCCGGCAGGGTTGAGCGTGAAGGTATACTTACCCGATAAGCCTACGCATATATTATCGGAGTCTGTCCAGGTCAGCTTATAATCCGTATCTACGGTAGCAGTATTCTTATTGCCAATCAAATCGCGAGGAACAGCCCATTCCGCAAGCGAGCCGTCATACTCCAAGCCGATAATAGCTACCTTAAACTCCTTTCCCCTTGCCAACTCTACGGTAAGAGAATAGGTGCCGTCCTCATTATCCGTAAACACATAACCGCCCGCGGTAGCAACGTCGTTTGCCAGCGTCCAACCGCTTGTAGTGTTTGCACTACCTACAATGTAATAAATATCTTTAACGTCGCCGTCGTCCATTTCTCGGTCGCAAACGCCCGAAACCACGGCTTTTTCCCCCCTCAAATCGAGAGTGATCGTATACTTACCGTGCTTTTGAACGGCAATGTTGCCTCCTCTGTTCTTGCTTAACACGGCATCGCCCTCTTTAATGTAATCGCCGTCAAACGCATCCTTAGACCAATCGTTCGTCGTGACGCCCACGGGAGCAACCTGGAAATTGCCGTACCTGCGCAATTCAAAACTGTTGGTTTGGTAAACGCCTTCCGTTTCGGTCGGCATGAAATATGCAAAGTTTCCGCCGAAGGCTCCCGCTTTATTCCAACTCGAATCCATTCCGCCGATTATGTAATAAGCGTCCGCAACGGTAACTGCGCAGGTCTTTTTGATTTCGGTACCTGTAATTGTGGCGGTTATTGTTGCCGTACCCGGTTTAAGAGCCTCTACTGCGCCCGTTTCACCCACCAGAACAACCTTATCGTCAGACGACGACCAGGTTACGGTACCCGTTCCGTTCAATGTTGCCTCCAAAGTGTCCTCGGTCTTGTCAATACTAAGCGCAAGCTCGGTTTTGTTAAGCGAAATTTCGGTAGCGGGCGAAGCAGGCTTCTGATACTTGCAGACCGTACATTTGTCGGCGCTGTCGCCCGTTCCCCAAACGTGGTCTGCAACGTCAATCTTATAATCTTTATCCCCTTCTTTCAAATCGTCGCACGTGGCGTAATGCCAATGGCTTGTTGCGTCTTTCCCCCAATCATCGCCTGTCGAATAAGTGTGCGTGTGTCCGTTACTGCATCCCGCAATAACGCCGCCGCCGACTGCCAAAACCGCAGCCGCCGCAAGAGTTGCTAAAAGTTTAGCCTTTTTCATAAATTTTCCTCGCTTAAAATATTTTTTTATGTTATTTGAAAAACTAAATAAATAATTTTTCATTAGCACCTGTTTAATATAAAGTAATGCAGTTAACCGTTTAATCTAATCAATTTTCGAGCCTTTGTCCGCCCGTTAGTTAACCGTTTAACCAAAACAAAAAATTAACTTAAACTTTATTTCTTTATTTTCAAAAACTATACTTTTTGGACAATGAAGAAATGTTATTAATTTTCACACCTTGTGGTTTATAAACATTGTAGCATAAACGACGAAAGTTGTCAACGACTTATATTTAAAAAAGTATAGATTTTGGAAAATTTTTTATTTGTGGGAATTTTGAAAGTTAAATATAATTGACTTTAGATTTTAATGTATATACGCACGCGCGTGCGTATGTATAAAAAGGAGTTAATTATGATTTATGCTTATGCAAGGGTATCAAGCAAAGACCAAAACTTAGAAAGACAGCTCAACGCCTTTCAAAATTGCGGCATTGCGATTGATAAAATTTTATGGGATAAAGAGAGCGGTGCCGATTTTGACAGAACAAACTATAAAAAACTTATCAGAAGATTGCGATACGATGATTTACTGATAATAAAATCAATTGATCGTCTCGGCAGAAATTACGAATGTATATTATGCGAATGGAAAAGGATTACGAAAGATATAGGGGCTAATATATACGTTCTTGATATGCCGCTCTTGGATACGCGTTGCCATGAGAAAAATCTTATCGGTAAATTAATTGCGGACATTGTTTTACAGCTTTTATCTTTTGTTGCTGAAAACGAAAGAACAAATATACGCGCACGCCAAGCCGAAGGAATAGCTATCGCAAAACAAAAAGGCGTCCGGTTCGGACGTCCGCGAATTATTTTACCCGATAACTTTTACGAAGTTGCCGATGCCTACATTACTCATACCATATCTTATAACGAAGCCTTAAACCTTACCAACCTCCGTCCCACTACCTTTTATAGATATTTAAAAGGATATAATACGGGAAGTTATGGAAGCGAAACATATTAAATATAAAGATTTCCGCTATAAGTATCAGATAAACAGCGGTTCGCTTGCAAATGCACTTAAAGGCAAAAACGTAAGCCTTGAATATGCACAGAGTATGGCGGATATACTCGGCGTTAAAGTGGAATCGGTATTCTTTATTGAAAAGACCGAAAAGCTATTAAATTTCTTGACGATAATTAAAGTAGCAGACCCGAAAACTGTTATTTCTCGTTGGTTTATACTCCAGCTTATACGTTCCGAAGAAATTACCCCTTTAAAATACGGCGATGCGTGGCTTATAAATACGGATGAGCTGTATGGCTATCTTTCGGGCGGTGTTCCGCAAGATTTAAACTATCAACCGCAACTAAAGCGCGACCTTATGACAAGCGGCGAAATATGGCGTATGTTTTTAACAAGAGATGCCGCCACGAAAATCCGCAAACTTAATATACGGTTATTTGTGAAAGAGCAAGGTATATGGTATTTTGTTTCCCCTTCCCGCAAGTGGTATATAGACTTTAACGCTTTTATGGAAAAGATAAACCCGCGACATATTAACGAAAGAGTTGAAACACCTCGGTTGCGCTGGCACGACGACAGTGTAAGAAACTTTAAGCGTACCCACCCCGAATTGAAAGGCGCAACAATGACAGTTGCGGAACAAGCGCTTAAATTTGACAAGGTTTTCAAAACGCTTAACGCACACTGTCGGATAATGAATTACGACCGTCACGAACAGACAGTAATATCCATTTTAAACGCAAAACAACCTCCGTTAATTCGGAGGTTGTTTTACTTTGAGTGGTGCGCCCGAATGGATTCGAACCATCGGCACCGAGCGTCGGAGGCTCGTGCTCTATCCAACTGAGCTACGGACGCATATTAATTAATGTTACTAAAACGGCAAAATACAGCTTCAAACGCGCTTAAACGCGTTATATTCGGGGGCGTATTCGTATCCGAGCGCGTTCAACCGCCCGCAGATTTCTTTTAAGGAAACCCCCTCGTTATAACACAGCTCTTCCAGAGAAGAATACTCGTCGCGCAGTTTGGTATTCACAACGGAAAGCAAAATAAAATCGTCGGCAGGCAAACTCATAACACAATTAAACACAGAAAAAGTTTTTAGCCGGTTTCTATGAACAAGCAGAACAAGGCAAACGAGCATTTTCGGCGGGACGCGTACACAGACGTACGCAACCCGAGAAAAGCGCAGCTTAACGCAGTTATGCGCCGTTCAGAGGAAACGACTGCTTTATTATAGCACATTTTAAAATAATTGCAAATATTAAACGGCTGTGCTATAATAATTTTATGAACGGCAAGACGGTTGTTGTGGGAATGAGCGGCGGCGTAGATTCGTCCGTGGCGGCTTATCTTCTTAAAAAACAAGGCTACAACGTAATAGGACTTTTTATGATGAACTGGGAGGAAACCGCCCCCGACGGCGCGTGCTCCGCCGACAGCGACTTTGCCGATGTGCGCAGAGTTTGCGCCGCGCTTTCCGTGCCCTACTATTCGGTCAACTTCGCCGCGCAGTACCGCGAAAGGGTTTTTGCGCATTTCCTTGACGAATACAAAGCGGGCAGAACCCCCAACCCCGACGTTTTGTGCAACCGTGAGATTAAGTTCGGACCGTTCCGCGACTACGCGCTGTCTATGGGCGCCGATTTTGTTGCGACGGGACACTACTGCGGGGTTTCGCACGCGAACGGCAGAAACTGCCTTTTAAAAGTTAAGGACGCGAGCAAAGACCAGACCTATTTTTTGAATCAGGTGCGGGAATATCAGCTGAATAACGTTATTTTCCCCCTTGCCGAGCTTAACAAAAGCGAGGTCAGAAAAATTGCCGGGGACAACGGTCTTGCCACGGCGAAAAAGAAGGATTCTACGGGAATATGCTTTATCGGGGAGCGGAATTTCCGCAAATTTTTGCAGGAATATCTGCCCGCGCAAAGCGGAAAAATAGTTACCTTGAACGGTGAAACGGTCGGCGAGCATATCGGACTTATGTATTACACGTTAGGTCAGCGCAAGGGACTTGACCTCGGCGGAAAGCATGGCGAGGAAGGGCGTTGGTTCGTCGTTAAAAAGGACTTGAAAAACAATATTTTATACGTTTCACACGGCGATGAAAGCCCGCTGTTTTCACGCGCCTGCAAGGTTTCGGGGCTGAATTGGATAGGATATATGCCCCAACAAACGATATTTTGCACGGCGAAATTCCGCTACCGCCAGCCCGAACAAAAGGTTAAAGTTACGCTGAACGGCGAAACGGCTTTGGTTGAGTTCGAAGAAAAGCAACGCGCCGTAACCGAGGGACAATATGCGGTATTTTACGACGAAACCCGTTGCCTCGGCGGAGGAGTTATCGAGGAAGTTATATTTTAAAAAGTTTTTCAATTAAAAAATGCGCGGCGCGGGGCATAAAGCCCCGCGCCGCTTAATATTTTAGTTTAAACGTTTAAACTTTTAATTTAAAAGTGTACGTTACGCCTGTTATGTAATCTGCCATGGCGGCCATCATTTGCTTCATTTGTTCGGTTAACTCCGCCGAATACGTAAACTCGCTTTCGTCTTCGGAAAGAATACAAACTATTCCGTCTGTGCCGTTGCCGCCGGCTATTGTAATCTTTTTGCCCTCTTGCGTGTAATTCATTTCCGCGCTTTGCCCCATAGAAACCATTTTACACTTTCCGCGGTTATCAAACGAATAAGTATTGTGTTTAATTATAGCGTTCAGCGAGGACGTAACGCTGTCCAACGCGTTTTTCAAGGCTTCGGGAGCGTCGTCCGAAAGAGTGTATTCGCAATCCACGCACCCGTAGGTTTTGCCCGCGACCGAATAGTCCACCGTTTTATTGCATGCCGATAAAGCAATACAAACTGTTAACGCGGCAACCGCCGCAATAAGGGTTGATAAAAATTTTTTCATAAGTATTCTCCTTATAATATGTTTTTGTGTAACAGATTATAACGTATTTACGCAATATTTGTCAAGGTTTTTACGTAATAATTATAACGTAAATGTGTAATAAACTATACATATGAATATTATAGAAAGAATAGAGGAACTTAGAAAAGAACGCGGGTGGACAAAATACCGCCTTGCAGAGGAGGCTATGCTTACGCACTCTACCCTTGCCGCGATATACGTTAGGCAAACCCCGCCGAAAATTGAAATTCTGGAAATGATTTGCAATGCGTTCGGAATAACGCTGGCGCAGTTTTTTGCAAGCAACGACGATGCGGAAATAGTAAGCGAGCACGAACGCGAGCTGTTAAGGCGGTACCGAAGGCTTCCCGAAGAAAAAAAGAAAGCTATTTTTACTTTAACGGAAAATTAATCGGCGAAAAATCAAAACAGCGGCGCGGAGCATAAAGCCCCGCGCCGCTTATTATTATGTATCTTAATCTTTATTGCCTTTGGTTTTGTTATAGCCCTTTGCGTATGCGTCGAAGGTTGCAATAGTATCGCGCTCCAACGCGTTAAGCGAGCGGTAACCGCTGTGTTTCAGCCCTATAATTTTTATTGTGAACTCGTCGCCGTACTTATAATCGGCGTAAACGTCGCCGTTGCCCTTGCCGGTGAAATGCATATTCACGCGGTCCAGAACCTTCTTTCCCTGTCCGACATAGTACATATTTTTAGTACTGTTGAACAGCACGTAAACGCCCTCGAAATTGAGCTTGTCGTGTCTGCGGCGGTCTCCGCCGAAGGTCTGCGCGCGCAGTTTGATAAACTCCTGCGGGGTAAGCTCCGCTTTTGTTTTTGAAAGCTTTTCGACTTTCTGTTTGATTTTCTTTTGTTTTTCGCGCTCTTTTCGCCGCTTCCGCGTCCGCAGACGGTAAATTGCGTAAACCGCCACCGCCGAAAGCGCAATTATCAAAAGCGCGATATAAGTTTCTTTTGTCATTATTCTTCAATATAACGGCGGTGCGGGCGGTAACAAACCGCCCGCACCGCTTCTCCGTTAAAAATTTAAAAACCTTTGATAATATCTTCGGTAAGATTTTTGCAGAGCGCAACCCCGAAGTTTACGTTGCTTTCAAAATCGTCAGCCGCGGCAATGCAGTTGAATGTATGGATATATCTGACGGGAATACCCGCAACAATTACGGGCGTTCCGCCGTTCGCCGAAATTATATACGCGCCGTTGTTGCCCCCGCCAGAGCGCACCGCCATCTGCACTTTTACGCCGTTTTCCTTTGCAACCTTTTGCGCAAACGCGGTAAAGCGGGGCGTGCAGATAACCGTTCTGTCCATATGCCGAAGCATAACTCCGCCGTGAAGCGCGTCCTGCACCATATACGCGGGCGAAAAGGTATCGTCCGCGGGACAGCCCTCGAAGCAAATCGCCGCAAGCGGTTTAACGCGGTGCATAGCGGCGGTAATTCCGCGCTCGCCGACCTCCTCCTGAGAGGAAACCACCGCAACCACGTCAAGGGGCAGTTTTTCCTTTTGCAAAAGCTTCAAGCATTTAAGCATAGCCGCAACGCCGAGCCTGTCGTCGAACGCTTTACCCTGCAATATGCCGTGTTTTTCGTCGTTTTCGAACACGGTAAGCGGTACTACGGGCGCGCCGATTACAACGCCGAATTCCTCCGCTTCCTTTGCACTGCAAGCGCCTATATCTATCGTAAGATTATCGTAGGAAACGGGCGCGTTGCGCTGGTCTGCGCTTAAAAAATGAGGCGGTACCGCGGCAATTACCCCCGATATATAGCCCGTTTCAGTGTAAATCTGCACCTTTGACGAGGGAAGCGCCTTTTCATTCCAGCCCCCTATTGGAACGAACCGCAGAGTACCGTCGGGCTTGATTGCCTGAACCATAAAACCGACCTCGTCCGAGTGCGCGTCCAGAAGAATATAAGGGCGGTTGCCCTTGTTGAAGCGCGGACGGATATACAGATTGCGCATACTGTCCTCTTCAAAGTCGCAGAAGTCCTTGCAGTAATCGCGGGCGATTTTTATAACCTCGTCCTCGAAGCCCGAAGCCCCGCGCGCCTGCGATAATTTTTCTATAAGCTGAATATCGTTCATTTTTAATTTTTCCTTGATTTTTTTTATTGCTTTAATATGCGTTGTAAACCACAATCCGATGCTTCGGCAAGCCTCAGCACGACATATTTCAACATTTGGGTTGCTGTCATTCTGAGCGTAAGCGAAGAATCTGACTGTCTTATGCGAAACCGCTTTAATATGCGTTGTAAACCACTTCGAGATGCTTCGGCAAGCCTCAGCATAACAAGTTTCAACGGCATGACAAGTTTCAACAGTATACCGCGTTGCAACCGTACGGCTCGATATTAATTTACGCGGCAGAGGGGCTGGGTTTTCCGCCCGTCTTTCTTAATTCGCTTTCTATTTCGGCGCAGGTTTGCTGTAATTCCTCTTCGGTTTCGGCAACCTCTATTCCGTCTAAAATGTCCTGCAATTTATATTCCTGCGTTAAATATCTTATCGTCTGATAGCCGATAACCGCCGTAAGCACGCCGTTTGTAAGCCCCTGCACGGACGAATCTACCAGCGCGGAAATTGCCGAGCCCAAAAGCGGGATTCCCTTTACCGCGTCGCCCATTGTCTTTACTATGCTGTTGCCTATTTTAACGCTTCCCAAACCGTACGCGATTAAAGAATTTTGCAGTACCCTTGCAAAAATTTTGACAAGCTTTGCGTCCGAAGGACGGAAGCCGTACAAAAACGTTATGTCCTTTACAAGCTGTAAATTCAAAAACGCAACCAGCAACGCGTCAACGCGGCTTGTCTGCGACAGCGCGGAATACATTGCCGATTTAAGCGCGCTTTTGGTTATCAGCGATTTTGCCGATTTTTTAACGCTGTCTGTGTATAAATCTGTCAAAGCAAGCTTAATGCCCTCCTCGTTGCCCGCGTTAAGCGCAATAGCCATTTCGCCGACCACGGCAGAATCGTACCAGCCGACCCCGTCTACGGCGGCGGTTATTTCAATCATTTTAGCGGCAATATCGCGCCGCACCTTTTTATTGTGCTTTTGCGCCTGCCGCGCGGTTTTTGCGTTTACGTTGGTAATGAAGTAGTCCATTTTAAGAATTTTCACCAGCGGGACTATGTACAGACAGATAAACAGCGCAACGCTTATTACCCCCGCGCCTATACCCACGCCGAGCCTTACGTTTTTATCGTCGAAAAGCTCTACCGCCTTCATACTGATAAGAATAAGGCACGCGGCTATTATAACGCCTATTGCCGCGGCGAGGAACCTAAGCAAAATTTTCGCACCGCGCACATTCTGGCGCTTGGAATACTTTTGCTCGTATTCGTAAATTGTCATTTTTTCCGCCGATTGCGGAATAACAATATCTTTTTTCTTTTTCATTTCGGGAAAAGTCCCCCCTCGTTTAAAATTTAGTTTAACCGTGCTCAACCGTCGTAAGTATATTTGTTGCGCAGGTTTTTCTTTCTGCTGACTATTATAGCATGGGTTACGGAATAAAACAACTCCTGCGCAAAATTCGCGGGATTGAAGCCGTCCGCCCAGTCGGGAACGGCAACGCCGAGATACTGCATTTGGTTATCTATCTTTTTGGAAAGCCCCATAACCATACAGTACGGCAAAACGTCGTAAAAGTAATCGGGGTTGTCTTTTAAAAGCAGTTCCATTCTCGGCAGGTCGGCAAGCTGAATAAACCGCTTGAAGCCCAGCATTCTGCCGTAAAGCTTTTGCGCCTCGTCCGTGCGTTTTTTAATAAATTCGGGCAATATGAAAAAGCCGAACAGCGCCCATATAAGACTTATAACCGTCATATGAATATAGTCGTACTGCGGAAGATACACCGAGTAAAACATAAACCACGCAAACAGTCCGATAGGCACCAAAGCAAAAGCAAGTATACCGAGCGTTATCCACAAAAACCGCGCCAAATCCCTTTGTTTTAAGTTGTTAAGCCCGTTGAAAACCGGGTTAAGCTTTACCAGCGGAATAAGCATAATACCTATAAACAGCGGAATTACGCACAGTGAAATCATATCCGTATTCAGCATTATAAAATATGCGAACATAACCGTAACAGCTATTACCGACAGAATGTTTACAAACATTCTTGTGCGCTCGACTGCGGGCACGAACGGCGTGGGTTTTTCCGATTCCTCCACAAGCGCGTCAACGGCAAACCGTATTCTGTCCTTTCTTACGCGGTTTCTAAACCCGCGGGTATCTTTGGAACAGAAAACGTTGCCGTAGCGGAAAAGCTCGTTAAAATACTGCCGTTCCGCAAAATTGCTGTTTTCGGGCAAGGGTTTCAGCTTTGTCAGAATAAGGTCTTTTTTACCGTCTTTGGTTATCTTTATGCACCCGAGCCGCGCCCAAAACAAAATTATAGTGGTTACGTCCCTGCGCTGGGGATAGCCGTGCCAATAAGCCGAATAGTGCAAGGGGTTAATTACGGGCGGTTCAACTTCCACGGGCGCAACCGGCTTTCTTCCGCGGTAAATTACCGTCAGAGTTATGCTTATTATCATTATAATAATCACAAGCCCGACGAAAAGCCAGTAAAAAGGATAGTAAGTAACGCGCGTATCGAAGTAATCACCGTCAAGCGCAATGCGCAGCTGTTTTTCGTCTATATCCTTAAACGTGACAGTATATGTAAGCGAATTTCCGTTAACTTCAAGCCCCGCGCTTTCGGATATATCGCTGTTTTCCGAATAAACCTTTGCAAGCGCACCGTCGAACGGTTTAGGCATATTCACCGTGACGGTAAGCTTTGCTATATCGTTTCTGTCGCCGTTGCGGTAAAACCAGTAAGGCTCGTAATCTATCGCCGTAAACGCAAACGCGTTTTTGCCCGCCCCGTCGTCCGATAAATCGTAGTCGTATTCCAACTCTAAATTATAAAAACGGTTGGTTTCGTTACTGTTCCAAATAGCAAAACCGCCATCGGGGTTGGTTACGGTAAGCTTATAGTTTGCGCTGTTTTTTTCAACATTGACCTGCGCCGTTGCCCCGTCCACTTTTGCCGTGACGTTTTTAACTTCCGCAAGAAATTTACCGCCCTTTACCGCCTTACCCCCGCGGTTTTTATACGAATAAACCGTTGAGGGAATACTGCGGGATATTTGGGAAAGGCTTTTGACAAAGCCTACCTGCAAACTTTCCTTAACGTGCAGAATTTTGTTTTCGTCAACGTTTATTTCAACCGAGCTGTCGTTGAACGCGTACGAAACACTGCTTTCGGCGTTCGCCGTTTTGCCGTTTAAGCCTAAAAACAAAACCGCCGAAGCAAACAAAACCGCGCAGAGCAATATTAAAATAAAGACCGATTTTAATGCAACTGACTTTTTCATTTTATCTATTACAGCTTATGCCGAATTAATTATAGCACAAATTCAATCAAAGTCCCAAGGAAAATTTATACATTTCCGATTTGGAAATCCCTCTGTCCTTCGCCGCCTGCTTTACGGCGTCTTTTTTGTCCATTCCCCCCGCCATATAGTGGAGTATATGCTCCTGCTCGCTTAAATTGTTCAAGGGGTTTTCCGTTTCCCGCGCGCCCTCCACTATAAGAACGTATTCCCCGCGCTTTTCGCCCTGCACCCCATCGGAAAGCTTAAAATGTACAGCCTCCTCGTGGAGCTTTGAAATTTCGCGCACGGCGCAGGCGTTGCGCTCGCCGAAACATTCGTAAATCGATGATATATGGCGGTCAACGTCCTGCGGGGCAACGTGGAATATAAGCGTTGTGTCAAGATTTTTATACTTTTCGAGAATGGTTTTGCGCTCGCCCGCCTTGTCGGGAAGAAAGCCGATAAAGGTAAACTTATCTGCGGGGAATGCGGAAAGCACCAGCGCGGAAAGCGCCGCGTTTGCGCCCGCGATTACCGTGTATTCCACGCCCGCCTCTTTCAAAGACTTGCAGACGGTGTTGCCGGGGTCGGAAATAACGGGCATACCAGCGTCCGAAATTATGGCAACCCGCTTGCCCTCCTTTGCGTTTGCAATTATCTTTTCCGCCGCCTCGCGCTCGTTGAATTTATGACAGGAATACAGCGGTTTTTTAATATCGTATGCAGAAAGCAGTTTTAAGGAATGGCGGGTATCCTCGCAGAAAATTACGTCCGCCCCGCGCAAAGCTTCCAGTGCGCGCAGGGTTATATCCTTTAAATTGCCGATAGGCGTAGCCACAAAATAAATATTCGGTTCCATATTTTTACCTCCGTCCACTAAACCGACCGCCTTAACATACGTTATAAACCACTTTGAGATGCTTCCGCAAGCGTCAGCATGACACGTTTTATCGTTCCGCAAGCATCGGCATGACACGTTTCAAGAAGCCTTACAAAGTATTGCGACGCTTATAGGCAATTTTACAAATTTTTGAATTGATATTCGTACAATTCCTTATACATACCGTTCTGCGCGATAAGCTGTTCGTGCGTGCCGCGCTCGGCTATGCCCTCGGGGGTGACAACTATAATTTCGTCCGCGTTTTTTACAGTTGAAAGCCTGTGCGCGACGACAAGCGTTGTTCTGCCCTCGGAAAGATGCGCAAGCGCGTCCTGAATAAGCATTTCCGTTGCGTTATCCAGCGCGGAAGTGGCTTCGTCCAAAATTAAAACGGGCGGGTTTTTCAAAAAGGCGCGGGCAATGGAAACACGCTGCTTCTGTCCGCCGGAAAGCTTTACCCCGCGCTCGCCTACGTTTGTATCGTAGCCGTCGGGCAAACCCATAATATAATCGTGTATGTTCGCCTTTTTCGCCGCGGCTGTAATATCGTCTTCGCTTGCCGAGAAATCGCCGTACGCAATATTTTCGCGGATAGTGCCGTTGAAAAGAAATACGTCCTGCTGGACAATACCTATGTTTTTGCGCAAAACACTGCGGTTTAAATCTTTTACGGGGTATCCGTCCACGGTTATCGTTCCGCTGTCAACCTCGTAAAAGCGGGGTATAAGATGGCAAATAGTCGTCTTTCCGCCGCCCGAAGGGCCCACAAGCGCTATTGTTTTGCCGGCGGGTATTTTCATTGAAAATCCGCTGATAACGCTTCTTCCCTCGTCGCTTCCGTAACCGAAAGTAACGTTATCGAACTCAATTTCCCCCCGCAATATGTCGGGGTTAAGCGCGTTTACGCTCTCTTTTTCGGGCTCGGCGTCCATAATATCGCAAAACCGTTTAAAGCCCGTCATACCGTCCTGAATCTGCTCGTAAATGCTTACAAGCGTGCGTATGGGCGATATAAGCGTGGTTATATACAGCACGAACGCGGTAAACTCGCCCGCGTTGATTTTATTATAATAGAAGAACAGCCCGCCCGCAAGCAAAACGGCAAAGTACAGAAAGTCCATAAAAAAATTCATAGACGAAAAGAACTGCCCCATCACCTTATACTGTCCGCTTTTTGCGCGGACGAACTCGGCGTTGCCTCTTTCGAATTTTTCGCACTCGTGGGCTTCGGCGCCGTACGCACGGGAAACGCGTATTCCCGAAACCGCGCTTTCGATATCGGCGTTGATTTCCCCCTGCGCCACGCGGACTTCGGCGGAAACCTTTTTCATGCGCTTGCGCAAAACCACCGCGCAGACTACGATTACGGGCACGCACGCGAACACAATCAGCGCAAGGTAAACGTTTATTGTCAAAAGCACTATAAACGCGCCGATAATGGTTATAACCGACAAAAACACGTCCTCGGGACCGTGGTGGGCGAGCTCGGAAATCTGAAACAGGTCGTTGGTCATACGGCTCATAATGACGCCAGTTTTATTTTCGTCGAAGTAGGAAAACGGCAGTTTTTGCAGGTGGCGGAAAAGCTCGCTGCGCATATCAGCCTGCATTCTTACGCCGACAAGGTGCCCCCAGTACTGCAAAACGTAGTTTAAAACGGCTTTTATTACATACAGAACCAACAACGCGCCCAGCCCCGCAAGCATAAAATAAAGCATTTTCTGCGGAACGTACGTGTTGATTATTTCTTTGGTGATATACGGATAGACAAGGTTAAAAACCGAAATTATAAACGCGCAAACCATATCTATAATAAACAATTTCAGGTGCGGTTTATAATAGGGTATAAATCTTTTTAAATAATTTTGCTTTTTCATAACGTTAATATATAAAGTGGGTTTTTGTATGCGGACTTAACCGTCCGCCCGCGTTAATTTACAGACGTCGGAAGAACTTCCACTCCCTCCTTTCCGCCCTTTACGGCTTCAATCATAACAAGATAGGGCTTGGAATTTGCCGTTCCGCTTACAAACTGCATGCGCTTAGGCTCTAAATTTTTACTTTTAAGCTTAAAAATCAGCTCCGCCGCCCTGTCTGCGCGGTTGATTATTGCAAGCCTGCCACCAAATTTCAGTTTTTTCACCGCCGTATCTATAATTTCGGCAAGGGTGAGCGTTATTTCCTTACGGCAGATTGCTTTTTCGTAAACTTCGTTGTCGAAGCCGCCGCGCTCGTACGGCGGATTGCACAAAATCAGCGAAAATTTGTCGTTGTATTCATTGCCTATATTCTGAATTTTACAGCAGACAACTTCACAGTCGAAGCCGTTCATTTCGGCGGTGCGGCGGGACATATCGGCAAGGCTTTCCTGCATTTCGAACAGCGTAAGGCTTTTTATGCAAGGATTAAGACACAGAAAATGAAAACCGACCACTCCGCTGCCCGAACAGAAATCGGCAACGTTATCGCCGTATTTTGCGCGCGCAAACCGCGACAAAAGCACGCTGTCCGAAGTAAAACGGTACAGCGCGGTATTTTGTATTATTTTTTTATCCCCGAAAAATTCTTCGAGAACCTCTCCGTCTTTTAACATAAGTTTACCCTGACCGTATAAAACCATAAAACGCAGAGATACAAGCAGAACAAGGCGTGCGAGGAAAACCCGAAGGAGTTTACTAAGCGTAAATGACTGAGGGTTGCCACAGCGCAACGAAGTTATGCGATGTATATATGCGTTTTAAACAACAAAAGAGCGGAGCGCAAAACCCGCTCCGCTTCCCTTTTGCCTAAGCTTTAAATTACTCTGCGGGGTGAATAGCTCCCGTAGGGCAAACGTCCTCGCACGCGCCGCAATCGATGCAAACGTCGGGGTCAACAACGTACTTGTCCGCGCCCTCGGAAATAGCCTCAACGGGGCAGGTGCCTGCGCACGCGCCGCAGCTTACACATTCATCGGTAATCAAATGTGCCATAAGTTCCTCCATTTTTTTATACGTTTTAACGGGTTTTACCCTTTTTGTATTATAACATACATTTTTTACCGTGTAAAGAGTTACGGTAAAAATTTTTGCCGAATTTTAATCTTTATCCCCGCCGTTACCGCTTGTTTCTCCGTCGTCGCCCTCGGCTTCGGCAACGGAGCGCCGCTTGAATTTCAGCTCGTCCACGTTAAAATCGCGGTAAGCCACGGTATCTTTCGATTTATCCTCTATGCGCACGCGCACAGTCATTTTAAGCATATTTATGTTTACTACCGTGCCTTTGCCCTCGGGCGTGCCCACCTCGCTGCCGAGTTTGGGAACGCGCCTGCAAGCGTCCGCATAATAATCGTTTTCATAGGAAAGACAGCACATCAGCCTTCCGCACAAGCCCGAAATTTTGCCGGGGTTTAAAGAAAGCCCCTGATTTTTAGCCATTTTTATGGAAACCTTCTTTAAATCCGGCATACAGCTTGAACAGCAGCACTCTCTGCCGCAAGGCGCAAGTCCGCCCAAAAGCTTAATTTCGTCGCGGATACCCACCTGCCGAAGCTCTATGCGCATATGAAAGACTGACGACAAATCTTTGACAAGCTCGCGGAAGTCCACCCTTTGCGGTGCAGAATAATAGAAAATGGCGCGCGCTCCGTCAAAAGCAAATTCACAGTCGATAAGCTTCATATCGAGGTTGTGTTTTTCTATCCTTTCGCGGACGGTTTTCATTGCCTCGTCCTTTTTTTCGTTGTTTTTGCGGTGAATTTCCTCGTCCTTTTCGGTTGCAACGCGTATTACGGGTTTAAGCGGTGAAACCACCGCGCTTTCTTCAACCTGAGTGCGCGGAAGAACCACGGTTGCGTATTCCACGCCCCGCGCCGTTTCAACGATAACGCCTTTGCCGACCTTGTACTCGCCTTTTGCGGGGGCGAAGTAATAAACCTTTCCGCCCTCCTTAAAGGCTACTCCGATAACTTCAATCATAGTGTTTCCTTAAATAATTTGCATTAATTTGCGCCGATTTATCCGCATAAAACGGTTTTTATAACGACTGTTTGCTTCTTCTGTCAAACTCGATAACGCCGAGCATAAAATCGTACAAAAGCGCCTGAAAGTATGCGTTCAGCTTGACTTCCGCAACCGCTCCGTTGATTTTTTCAAGCGCGTACACAAGCGCGGGTTTGCCGAACCCTTTCGCCGCGCCGTCGCCCTCCGTAAGGGCGGTGAAGTACAGCCGCTGCATTTCGGCAAGCAGTTCTTCCTTATATTTAATGTCGCCGTGCTTTGTAGCGACCGCGCCTATTTCGCCCACGTCCGACGTCGAACAGATTTCTTCCGCCGCCTCTTTTAGCTGTTTGAACCAGCCGCCGCCGACCATATTTTCGGCAACGCCCAAAACTCCGTTAGCGCTTTTCGCCGCCGCGGCGTTAAGGGGATTTGCGCCATTCCGCTCCAAAGCGGAAAAAATCTGACTTTCCGTAAACGGCGGAATTTCCAGAATCTTCACGCGCGATTTTACAGTATCCAGCACGGGCGCAAGCGAGCACGCGCCTAAAATGAAATGTATGCCTTCAAGCGGTTCTTCCAGCGTTTTCAAAAGCTTGTTCTGCACCAGCGCGGCTGCTTGCTCGAACCCGCTTAAAAGGTACAGCTTTTTAAGCCCCTCCACGGGACGCATTGCGCTGTCCTCTACGATTTCCGCCGCCGCGTCCGCGTTGAACTTTTTATCTTCCTTGGGATAAATCCTTAAATCGGGATAGTTTTCGTTTAAAATTCTCTGCCCCAACGGGCTGAACTTGTCCGCGCGGAAAAACTCCGCGGCAAACAGCTTCAACACGGCGCGCATATTCTTCGCGTCCTGAAAGTGCAGCATATACGCGTGCGAAACCTTTCCGCTTTTAATATCTCCGCTGAAAATTTTATATGCGGTTGTGTCCTTTATAAGCTGTTCCATTCTGTTAAATTACGCCTTTCATTTTTAAAAGCGCGCGAATATTATTTTGAGTTTCTTCCTTTGTTCCGAGGCAGTTAACGGCGCATATTCGGGGGTTAACCTCCGCAAGCGCCTTGTAGCCCGCGTAAACTTTCATATGAAAATCCAGCCCTAACTGCTCAATTCTGTCGTCGGGGTCTGCGCCGTGCTTGCGTTTGAACGCTTCCGCAGGCGAAATATCCAAAAACAGCGTTAAGTCGGGGGTGAAGTTTTCAAGCGCGAAGCTGTTGATATTCGCCACATATTCTGCGCCCAAACCGCGCGCATAGCCCTGATACGCCAGCGAGGAATCGACAAATCTGTCGCAGATTACAAGCTTTCCGCGCTCCAACGCGGGCGCGATTTTTTCCTTTAAATGCTGAACACGCGCCGCCGCATACAAAAGCGCCTCGCACTCGTCGCACATTTCGGTATTTTTGCCGTTTAAAATGATTTTGCGGATTTGTTCGGCAATTTCACTGCCGCCCGGCTCGCGCGTTAACACATATTCTGCGCCGAGCTTATCGAGATATTCCGATAAAAGCCGAAGCTGGGTGCTTTTGCCCGAGCCTTCACACCCTTCAAAGGTTATAAACTTTCCTCTCATTATTTAACCACCCACGCCCTTCCGTCCGTCAGACCGAACGTGTTTTTTGCGTTTGCAAGCGCGCATATTGCGCTGTCGGAAACAATTTCCCCCGCGCATATCACGGGGATACAGGGGGGTGTAAGCCCCGCATTGACCGCGCAAACCCTGCCTTTTGCCCATTTAAGCGGAACAAGCTCCCTTTCGCTTTCGGTTGCCTGCAAATATCCGCAAGCCCGCTCATTTTCGGGCAGAACTGCGCGTTCTTCATACGTCCCCGCAAGATTTTCACTGCTTAAAACGTCATTGATTTCGCTGTAAAGCGTTTTTAAACCGTCCGCCGTTGTTTGCGGTGAAAGATAGAAGATAACATATCTTCCGTCGGACAGCTCGGCGTAAATTCCGCGGTTTTCCAGCGCAGAATACGCTTTATCGGCACATATGCCGAGGGGTTTTAAGTCCCAGACAAGCTTTGTCCAGTCGTCCGCAGGGTAAAAATCAAGCCCGTGCGCATTGTCCTTAAAGGCTTTAACCGCGGTTTTTGCGCTTTCTGTAAGCTGTAAATTGTTTGCCGTATATTTAATACCGTATTCGACCGAAGCCATAACGGGATAGCTCGGCGAGGTTGTGCGGAAAATGGAAAGCGCTTCTTCAAGCTCGGCAATAAGCTTTGCATTATTGACGGAAATCACCGCGCCTTGCGTCAGGGTCGGCAGACTTTTGTGCGCTCCGTCCACCCAAATATCCGCATACACCCCCGCATATGCGCCGTTTACGCGCTCAAAAGCGAGGTGCGCACCGTGCGCTTCGTCAACGAATAAAAGCTTTTTATGTTTTTGTAAAATCTGCTTATATTCCGCAAGCGGAGCGGTGTTTCCGTAATAGTCGGGGGAAAGCGCAACCATTCCCGCAACGTCCTTTTCGCTGTTTAAAATGTTTTCGATAATCTTCGGCTCGGGCGGCAAAAGCACGCCGTTAACCGTTTTGCCCGAGGCAATAAGCGGTTCAATATTAAAAAGTCTGCACGCGTTCCATACGCTTGTATGGCAGTTGCGCGGAATTATAACCTTACCGCCGTGCTTTTTTAAAACGTACAGCATTGACAGCACTCCGCAGGTAGAACCGTCCGTCAAAATAAAGCTTCTTTTTGCACCGAGAATTTTTGCAATATCCCTCTGCGCCGAAGCGATTACCCCGTTCGGGCAAAACAGATTGTCCGAATAGCTCAGCTCGGTTATATCCAGCCTTGCAATCGGGAATTTTTTTGCGAACTCCCCCAGCCCCTTATGTCCGGGGACGTGAAAGCTTTTATCCGCCTTTGCGTACTTTTTAAGTTGGTTGTAAATGCGGTAAGAATACATTTTTTCTTGTTAACTTTCTGTCATTTTAAACATTGTTTTTATGTCATTTCGAGCGTAAGCAAGAACTCCCCCCGTTAATACCGCATAAGACTTTGGGATTTCTCCGCTCGCTTTCGCTCGGTCGAAATGACATTAAGGGTTTGCGCTTAAAACTATCAGATGCTTCCGCAAGCGTCAGCATGACAAGTTTCAAATTACCGCAAGGCTCGGTATGGCATATTTCAACATACGGTAAGGCTCGGTATGGCGCGTTTCAAAAAGGCAATGCGGTACTTGACGCCGTATTGCGCCCTATATTCGCTGTTTTTTATTTTTTAGGCTTCATTGTGGGGAACAATAGAACGTCCCTTATCGTCGCGCTGTCGGTCAAAAGCATAACAAGTCTGTCTACGCCGAAGCCAAGTCCGCCCGTGGGGGGCAAGCCGTATTCCAGCGCGGTAATAAATTCTTCGTCAACCTGCGCGTTGCAGTTTGGCTCCTGCTTTCTCTTTTCTTCAACCTGCTTAACAAAACGCTGTTTCTGGTCGATGGGGTCGTTAAGCTCCGAGAAGGAGTTGCCGTACTCGTGCCCGCAGATAAAGTATTCAAAGCGTTGCGTAAACGCAGTATCGTCCGGCTTGCGCTTTGCAAGCGGTGAATTTTCCACGGGATAATCGTAGATAAAAGTGGGCTGAACAAGCTTGTCCTCTGCAAATGCGTCGAAAAGCGCAACAAGCACGTTGCCTTTGGTTGCCTTTGCGCCCTCCTCAACCTGCACGCCGAGTTTTTTTGCGCACTCTCTCGCGTCCGCGTCCGTTTTCCAGCTGTCGTAATCCGCGCCCGAATATTTTTTAACCGCTTCCTTCATAGTCATTCTCGCCCAAGGCGCGCCGAGGTGAAGCGCGGTTCCCTGATAGGTTATATCCGTAGTTCCGCAGACGTTTTTTGCAACGGTCGTGTATAAGTCCTCTACCAAGTCCATCATTGCGAAATAGTCGCAGTATGCCTGATAGACCTCTACCGTGGTGAATTCGGGGTTGTGGTAAGCGTCCATACCCTCGTTGCGGAAAATTCTGCCCACCTCGTAAACGCGTTCAAGCCCGCCGACGATAAGTCTTTTTAAATAAAGCTCGGTTTCTATGCGCAGGTACATATCTATATCCAGCGCGTTATGATGCGTTTTGAAGGGGCGCGCCGAAGCGCCTATTTCGATAGTAGATAAAACGGGGGTATCCACTTCGAGGAACCCGCGGTTGTCGAAGAACGCGCGGATTTCGCGCAAAATCTGCGAACGCTTGATAAAAGTGTCCTTGACCTCGGGGTTGACTATCAAATCGAGGTCGCGCTGGCGGTACCTTAAATCGGTGTTGGTAAGCCCGTGCTGTTTTTCGGGCAAAGGCAACAGGCACTTTGTAAGCATTTCTATATGCGAGCAGTGTACGGAAATTTCGCCCGTCTGCGTTTTAAAGACGTAGCCTTTAATGCCCATAATGTCGCCTAAATCGTAATCTTTTTTGAAAGCGGCGTAGTCCTCTTCGCCCACGTCGTCGCGGCGGACGTAAATCTGCAATTGTCCGTCTCTGTCCTGAATGTGCGAAAACGAGGCTTTGCCCATAATTCTGCGGGACATAAGTCTGCCCGCAATGCTAACTTCCTTGCCTTCGAGCTCGGCAAAGTGTTCTACAATGTAAGCGGAATTAGCCGTAACCTCGTAATTGACCTTTACGAACGGATTGTTGCCCTCCGCAACAAGCTTTTGCAGTTTTTCGCGGCGGATTCTCGCCTGTTCCGCTAAATTTTCCGCCTCTTCCTCGGCGGTTAAAATTTTCTTTTCTTCCATCTCGGCACCTTATTTAATCTCTAAAATTTTTAAAGTATACGCGCCGTCGGGGCAGTCAACCTTAACGGTATCGCCCACTTTTTTGCGCAAAAGCGCCGCGCCTACGGGTGATTCCACTGAAATTTTGCCTGCCATTGCGTCCACTTCGGTTATGGATACGATAGTGTAAACGTCGCTCTCCTCCATATCCTCGTCGTAAACGGTTACAACGCTGCCCAAATGAACGTAGCCCGTGCTGGTATCTTCCTCGCGGATATCCGCGTTTTTGATTTTGTACTCTATTTCCGCGATTTTACCCTCGTTAGAGCGCTGTTCCTCGCGCGCCGCGTCATATTCCGCATTCTCGGACAAGTCGCCGTGGCTCCTCGCTTCGGCAATGCGTTCGATAATTTCGGGGCGCTTTACCTTTACAAGATATTCAAGCTCCTGCTTTAAGCTTTCGTAGTTCTTTTTGGTCATAACAATGCGCTGTTCAGCCATATTAACTCCTGCTTCGGCGGTTTTTATTGAATTTGCCGCCCGCCGAAAAAAATTTATTTTGATTTATGCTTTGACTTTTAAATAAGCAAAGTGATTCCGCATAAGGCGGAACCACCGTTTATTTTTCCACATTATATAATTTGAAGTTTGATTTGTCAATCGTTTAGCCGTTGAGCCTTCAAGAAATTCCTTTTAAAAACTCCTCTATCCGCACAAGCGCTTTTTTGATATTTTCCATAGAAGCCGCGTATGAACACCGCACAAAGTTTTTGCCCGCTTCGCCGAAAGCGCTGCCCGGCACAACCGCAACCTTTGCTTCCTTAATAAGCTTTTCGGCGAACCCGTCGCCGTCCAGCCCCGTGCTTTCAACGTTTGCAAATATGTAAAAAGCGCCTTGCGGACGCATACATTTAAGCCCGAGCGCGTTAAGCCCTTCCGCAAGCACCCGTCCGCGTTCTGCGTAGTCGGCGCGCATTTCTTCAATAAACGAAAACCCGCCCGCAAAACCGTCTTTAAGCGCGGTTATAGCCGCAACCTGACCCATTCTCGGCGCGCAGATTATGGTATGGGTATGAATTTCCACCACCGCTTTATCTATGTAATCGGGACAGCAGATATAGCCGACGCGCCAGCCCGTCATAGCAAAGGTTTTGGAAAAGCCCCCTATATATATCGTTCTTTCGCTCATTTGAGGGAGCGCAGCAACCGAATAATGCCTGCCGGTATAGTTCAGCTCGGCGTAAATTTCGTCGGAAATTACAAGCAAATCTTTTTGCTTTACGAACTCTGCAATTTCTTCAAGCTGAGCCTTTGTTGCAACCGCGCCCGTGGGGTTGTTGGGGTATGATAAAATCACCGCTTTGGTTTTATCGGTCAAAACATTTTGCAAATCCTGCGCAGTCGGCACAAAGCAGTTTGCTTCGGCGCACTTCACGGGGACGGGTACCCCGCCCGCAAGCGCAACCGCAGGCGCGTAGGAAACATAGTAAGGCTCGGGCAGAAGAATTTCGTCGCCCGCGTCGCAGATTGCGCGCAAAGCCAAATCCACCGCCTCGCTTGCGCCGACGGTTATAACCGTGTTTTCGGCGGGATACCGCACGTTGAAACGTTCTGCAAGATAGCGCGAAACAAGCTCGCGCAGTTCCGAAAGCCCTCGGCAGCCCGTGTATTGCGTGTTGCCCTGCTCGATAAGCCCGAGCGCCGCGCGCCGAGCCGTTTCCGGCGTTTTGAAGTCGGGTTCGCCCACGCCGAGGGAAATTAACTGTTTATCGCCGTCGGCAAGCCCGAAATAGTTTAAAAAACTGCTCGGTTTAAGCCTGCGCGCTGATTTGCTTAAAAAATTACGCATAATAATATTATATTAAAAATTTTACGCAACTGCAAGTAAAATATAGTTAAGTCGGCAAAAACCGTTGCGCAAAAAGTTTTTCTTTAATATAATCAGTATATGTTTAGAATTTGGGCAAAAGTAATGAAAGGCGAAAAAATTATAAAGCAATATAATTACGAAAACGCGGAGAAGTTTACTTATTCGCATTTTTTCAAATATCTTGCGGATATTTGCTACGAGCTGGATATTCCCACACCCGTGCTTTTGAAAACGCATATTTTCAATTACGCAAAATTCCGCACGGTGCGTTTTTTGCCGCGCGATTTTACCGAACAGCCCGACTTCGATAAGCTTATCCTGGATAATATTTCTTTTTAAAGCACATACTGCGCATATGAAAGTTTCTTGCTATATGTGCGTTGCAAATCTGATTGTTTTAGGCATATGCGGGGGGGTATTTGCATTTTCGGGCTTTAATCTGCTTGAATTTATATTCTTCGGCAACCAAATGCTGTACCGCGGATTTTTAGCCGTGTGCGCCGTTTCCGCGCTGTTCTGCATATATTCGCTGATTGCTTTTAAGCCCTTTAAAGGGTTGAAATAATTATAAAATTAACGCCCCGCCGCAATTTTGCGGCGGGGCTTATTAACATTATAAATACGGCTAAGCCTTAGAGAAACAAGCTAAACACGGAAAGCAAGCGCCGACCGCGGGAAGTGTACACAGACGTACGCGACCATGGCGAAGCACAGCCTGACACAATATCGCGCAGTTTACACAACGTCTATTTTAAGGCTTGCGCCGGTGTTCGCATCCTGATACATCACCCAGTAACCGTTTTCCGCGCTTTCCGTTGACGACGGTATAAAGGACGCCAGCCCCTGCATGCTTTCCGGCGGTTTGGAAGTGTTTGCGGAAGGCACTCCGTAGCAGATATATAAGGGCTTAACCCCGTCATATATCACGCCGAACACATAAAACTTATTGTCGCCGTAAGAAATTTTTACCCATTTGGAGCCGTGCACAACGCTCTGCAAATCTTCCGCGGGAGGATAAGCGGACAAAAGCCCCTCAATTTCGGCTTTCATACGCTTGTAAAAATTGCCGCCCGCAAGAGGACCGCCCGAAGCAATCCCGCCGTAACTTTCCGCAAAAGACGCTTCATTGCGGGATATATCGGGGCCTACGCCGCTTTTGTCCGTCTGGAAAGCGCAAGTATCCGCCTCATTTTGCACAGGCTTGCGCCCGTTTTTTTCTTCCTGCGCACCCGCGCGTACAGCGCCGCCGTTTTCATCAGCTTCTGCGAATTCATAATAATTTACCTCCGTTATCGCCTCGTCGTCGTAATCGGTCTGTTCTCCGCTGTCGCCGGAACCGCTGTTACCGCCCGTTGCCGCGGTTCCCCCGCTAAGCCCGTTTTTTATGTTTTCGGCGCGTTCCACCTCCGCTTTAATCGTCAGCGCCGCGCCGTGGAAGTTTCCGCTTACGGCCGAAGCCACGGGATATACCCCGCCGTTTATGTAGCAAATAAGCGCGGCAAAGCCCGAGCCCGTTTCCAGCGAAGACGCGCCCTCGAAAAACCCGTCCTCGACTATAAGCGTGCCGTTTCCGTCCGAAACCGCCGTAACGTACCGCCCCTCGGAAAGCGGCGCAAAATTTATAAACGTTACCTCTATTTTTAAACTGGCGCCGTAGCGTTCGGCCTTGACAAGCCCCGTCAGCGCGCCGCCGTCGGCAGAAAAACCGTCCTTTAAACCTTTAATAACAGCAATGTTTTTAGTATATCCGCCCATAATAAAACCTTCGATTAATGAATATTATAACAGTATACAATATAAAAATTTTGAGTAAATATGTAAAAATATGTAATTTTTGTGTAGATTAATTCCACAGAAAATTCACAGCCTTATTTTGCGTAATTAGTTTGCTTTTTTTATAACTTTATTTTATAATGTTATTTGTAAAAATATGATTTTTTCAAGGAGAGGTTAAAACACATATGGCACTTACAAAAAACAGGAAAATTCTTGAATTCGTTGAAGAAAGCGCAGAACTTGCCCAGCCCGATAAAATTGTTTGGATTGACGGAAGCGAGGCGCAGATTAACGCGTTGAAGAAAGAAGCCGTAAAAAGCGGCGAACTTATCAAGCTTAACCAGACCCTGCTCCCCGACTGCTATCTTCACCGCACAAAGGTGAACGACGTTGCGCGCGTTGAGGACAGAACGTTTATATGCACTAAAAACAAGGAAGACGCAGGCCCCATCAACTACTGGATGGACCCCAACGAAGCTTACGAGCTTTGCAACGAGATTGCGCGCGGCTCTATGAAGGGCAGAACAATGTACGTTATCCCCTATTCGATGGGCGTTGTGGGCAGCAGCTTTGCAAAATACGGCATAGAAGTAACCGACAGCATCTACGTTGTGCTTAATATGAACATTATGACGCGCGTAGGCAAGGACGTTCTGACGGAAATCGGCAAGGAAGGCGACTTTATCAAGGGCTTCCACGCAAAGTGCGACGTTGACGCAGACAAGCGCTATATTATGCACTTCCCCGAAGACAACACCATTATTTCCGTTAACTCGGCTTACGGCGGAAACGTTTTGCTCGGCAAAAAGTGCTTTGCACTCAGAATTGCCTCCTACCTCGGCAAAAACGAGGGCTGGATGGCAGAGCATATGCTTATTTTGGGCGTAACCTTCCCCGACAAAACCAAAAAGTACGTTGCGGCGGCTTTCCCCTCGGCTTGCGGAAAGACCAACCTTGCAATGCTTATTCCCCCCAAACACTATAAAGAGGCGGGCTATGAAATCGAAACCGTCGGCGACGACATTGCGTGGATTCGCGTAGGCGAGGACGGCAGACTTTGGGCCGTTAACCCCGAAAACGGCTTCTTCGGCGTTGCCCCCGGCACGAACGAACACTCCAACTACAACGCATTGCAGTCCACAAAGCGCGGAACAATCTTTACAAACGTTGCGCTTAACACAGACGATATGACAGTTTGGTGGGAAGGACTTTCCAAAGAACTGCCCGAACACTGCATCGACTGGACGGGCAAGCCCTGGAACCCTGCAAAATTCGACAAAAAAGACAAATCCACCTGCTCGGCGCACCCCAACTCGCGCTTTACCGCGCCCGCTGAAAACTGCCCCTGCATTTCACCCGAGTTCAACTCCAAAACGGGCGTGCCCCTTTCCGCAATCATTTTCGGCGGAAGACGAGCAAGCACTACTCCCCTTGTATATCAGTCGCGCGACTGGAACCACGGCGTGTTTATCGGCTCGGCAATGTCCTCGGAAACGACTGCGGCGGCTACGGGCGCAACCGGCGTTTTGCGCCACGACCCCATGGCAATGAAGCCTTTCACGGGCTATCATATGGGCGATTACTTCGCACACTGGGTTGAAATGGGCAAAAAGGTTAAAAATCCTCCCAAAATTTTCAACGTTAACTGGTTCAGAACGGACGAAAAGGGCAACTTTATGTGGCCCGGCTTCGGCGACAATATGCGCGTGCTGGAATGGATTTTGAAGCGTTGCGACGAGAACCCCATCGACGCGGTTGAAACGGCTATCGGCTACGTTCCCAACCCCGAAGATATTGATATTTCCGAGCTTGATTATGAAATCTGCAAGGGTAAGAAGTTCGATAAAGCGGCTTTGGCTGAAATTCTTACCGTTGACAAGGAAAAATGGGCTAAGGAAGCGGAGGAGATTGAAGGCTACTACAACGGCACAATCGGCAGCCGTATCCCTCAGGAGCTTTGGGACTGCCTTGAAACCTTAAAGAAAAACTGCAAAAAATAATTAATCTTGATAATATTATAAAGGATAAGCGGAGCGGGCAAATTGCCCGCTCCGCTGTTTTTGTTGCTAATATTACCTGTCATTTCGAGCGTAGTCGAGAAATCCCCACGTGTTAGCGCCTAAGACTTTGGGATTTCTCCACTCTCTTTCGCTCGGTCGAAATGACACCCCCTGCCTGAGGCGGGGGGATTAAGGGGGGGTGGTTTCTTAAAACTACCAGATGCTTCCGCAAGCGTCAGCATGACACTATTTTGTCATTCCGCAAGCGTCAGCATGACAGGTAACAATTAGCAATATTATATACCCCTAACCGAGGTAAGCACCGATTATTTATTGGGGCTTGAAGATTAAAAGTTAACAAACAGCGCGCCGCGCGGTTATAACCGCGCGGCGCGCTTTAAATTATACTGTTGAAAAATATTATTCTTCGTTGTTTTCTGCGGGCGCTTGCGTATTTTCGCTTGATTCAGCAGTTTTGTTTGCACCGCTGTTGCCGAGGAAGGTTCCGAAATAAATTTCCTTTTTGCCGCGTTTTGCGCCGCCGTTTCCGCCGGAAGAACGCTTTTCACCTCGTCCGCCGTTGTCACGACCGCCCCGTCTGCCGCGGTTATCGCCTCTGCCTCCGCGGTCGCGTCTGTCACCTCTGCGGTTATCGTTGCGCTCGCCGCGTCTTTCGCCGAAGCGCACCCCTCTGTCGCCGGGTTTTGCGTTGTGGGGAATGACTACGATATATCTTGCAGGCTCTCTGCCCTCGGAAATAGTTTTAACTTCGGTATTGTCCATAAGCGCGGCGTGAATAATACGGCGCTCATAAGGCGTCATAGGCTCCAAAGTCATTTTTCTGCCCGTTTCAACCGCTTTTTTAGCTAATTTCTGAGCGAGCGATTTAAGCGTTTCTTCACGCTGGGCGCGGTAATTTTCACAGTCAACTACAACCTTCTTGTACTCGTCCCTGCCGATATTCGCATACGCGCCCGCCATGCATTGAACGGCATCCAAAACGTCGCCGCGCTTGCCTATAACGCGCGCCGAATTTGCCGTTATTATGTTGATTTTAACCGCTTCTTCGTCGTCTGCAACGTTGCACTCCGCCGTAATGTTGAGAATTTTAAGCAGTCCGCTTATAAATTCCGCGGCGCGCTGACCGTCCGAACGCTTTTTGGTGACGCGAACCTTTGCTTTGACCGAGCCGAAAAGCTTCTTTTTGCCTTCTTCGATAACCTCTATTTCCGCCTCGTCGCGGGTAATTCCGAGCGCTATAAGTCCTTCTAAAATAGCCTCGTCTACAGATTTACCTGTAAATACGTTTTCGTTTTCCATTTATTTTAACCTCTTTCTCGTAATTGGCTTTTTATTTTTATTTAAATAGTCGTCGCCCTTTTTCTCGAATGTTACGGCAACTATTTTATTGATAATCAGCGTTGATACAAGGCCGTAAACCGTGCTTATAATCATATACGTAGAGAACGCCGCGCTGTACATAAACGAAACCGCGCCGAAGATAATGGGCATCATTACCATCATCCATTTGGTGGTTTTAGCCGCCGAACCGTCTACAGAGCTTAACTCGTTAGCGGCCTTTTGCGAGCGTGACATTATAAACTGTTGCAAGAACATAAGCCCTATCGACAGCACTATAAGCACGAAATATCCGTTATAAGTTTTGCCGGGGAGCTTTTTTGCGGTAATATCGGGGTTTTCGGGGTCAACGTTGCGCAAAAAGTAAGTTACTTCGTTATAGCTTTCCTCATAAGAAGCTATATCCGAGCCGTTCGAAGCCCTCGAAATGGAAGATTTGAATTTGGAATAGTCGGGCACTACCTTGTTTAACATACTGTCAGGATACCAGACGTTGCCTATCCAGCCGAAACGGTTGACTTTGTTGTTTTCGTAATAGAAATTCGCCGCCGCGCGCTGTGCGTTGACGCGAACGAACTCGCTTACTACTTTGAATTTTCCCGCTTCGTTTTTGTCGTTGAATTCGTTTAAAAATTTGGTTTTTTCTTCGTCGGAAAGTTTTTTCTCCGAGCAGTAATATTCGGTAAAGTTATCGAAAATCACTTTATAACTGCCGTTCTCACCGACAAGGAAGTGCTTTTTATCGGTATCTTCCGCCGAAGTCTGAACGTAAACTTCAACGCTTTGGTTATAAGCGTCCACCATATGGTTGTAAGTGGTGATAATTGCATAGTTTGAATAGGTTGAAAACGCGCCCATAACCACAATGAAGATTACAAGCGATACAATCATCGGCAGGCACGCGCCGAGCGGACTGTAACCGTTCTGCTTTTGCAGTTCCATAACCTTCTGACTGTACATAGTTTTATCGTTTGCGTACTGTTTTTGCAGTTTTTCCATCTGCGGACGCATTTTTTCCATTATAAGCGACTGTTTTTTGGTCTTTACTTTGGAATATATATCAAGCGGTAAAACTATCGTTTTAAGGCACAGCGTAAACACAACAACGCCGATTATAACGCCGCCGGAAACGCCGCTGAAAATATCAAACAGCCAGCTGATTAATTTTCCTATCCAGTTGAGGTTCACAGAACCTATTTTTTCGACCGCAAAATCAATAAAATTCTGCGAAGCCGAAAGCAAACTTAAAACGTTCATATAAAATTTAAATAACCCATTTTAATTTGAAGTATTTTTCCGGTGCGGGGTCGTAACCGCCTTTGGAAAGCGGGTTGCACCGCAAAAGCCGCCAAACGCCTAATAAAATTCCCAAAATTACGCCTTTGTTGTTGATGCATCTTTTCATATATTCCGAGCAGGTCGGCTGATAAAGGCAGGTATGGCGGGAAAAATGCTTTTGATAAAACACGATAGGGCGCATAAAAAGCATCTTTAAATACGGTTTAAAAACCTTGCGCCTTGCGTTTTTTAAAAACTTTTTCAGCTTTTTTTGCATTCGTTGACCTTTTTAAAGCAAATTTTCAGGCTTTTGCAAAAGTTGTTATAACTGTATTCTTCCGCAACCTTGGGCACCAAAATAACCGAACACGGTTTGTCCAAAAATTGCAGAGTATCCGCAAAAGAAGCTCTTAAAAGTCTTTTTATTCTGTTTCTTTTTACGGCTTTACCGTGTTTTTTGGATACGGCAACGCCCATAGAAAGCTTATCCGAAGAAAAATACACCAACGTTATATAAGGGGAAAATACTTTTTTTCCCCTCGTAAACAGCTTCTGAAAGTCGGTGTTTTTCTTTAATCTTAGATATTTCACCTTTTATGCCGAAAGCTTTTTTCTGCCTTTGTTTCTTCTTCTTTTCAAAACCTTTCTTCCCGCGGTGGAAGCCATTCTCTTTCTGAATCCGTGAACCTTGTTTCTCTGTCTTTTCTTGGGCTGGTATGTTCTTTTCATAATTAACTCCTCAATTTAGCAAAAATTTATAATTTTACTTACTTATAATATAATTAAAAACTGTCAAAGTCAAGCGTTATTACTTGTCCTTACCGGTAAAATTAAATACAGTTTATCCTTATTTTCAACGTTGGTGCAGACAAACGGCTGTACGTTATTGTTGAAAGAAAGCATAATTTCCTGTTCTTCGAGCGCGTTTACCGCGTCGATTATAAACTTTGAGTTCATTGCAATGCGCACGTCCTTGCCTTCCGTCTGCGCCTTGACCGGCTCCTGCACGCTGCCGAGCTCCGAAGCGGAGGAAATTTCTATTCTGTCGCCGGAAATATCGAAAATTATAAGGCTGTTTTTATCGTTTCTTACAAGAATTGCAGCGCGCTCTATACTTGCTTTAAGTCTGTCCTTTTCAACCTTTACGTTGGTAATAAAGCTTTTGGGGATAATATTGTCCTTCTGAATAAAATCACCGCCGTAAAGTCTGGAAGTGAGTACGGTGTTTTCGTCCGCTACCAAAATCATTCCGTGCTGAACGAAAATTTCCGTTTCACCGTCGTTATCGGGCATCATTTTTTCTATTTCGTTAAGCGTTCTTGCAGGGCAGACAAGCTCCATATTGCCAGTGGAGGAAATAACCTTTCCCTTAATCGTCGCAAGGCGCACGCCGTCGAGCGAGGTAACGCACACGTCCTCGCCGTTGATAACAAACTGACAGCCCTTTAAAATGGGGCGGGAATCGTCCGAAGCACAGCAAAACGAGGTTGAAGTTATAAAGTTTTTCAAGTCCTTCGTCTTGATTTTAAAGCTGTTTTCCCTTATTTCAAGGTCGATTTTGGGGAAATCTTCCGCGGAAAGCACCTGCATGCTCGTCTGGCTGTCCGCATAGACTATATCCATCTTTTTACCGTCGGAAGCGAGGGTTATTTGCACTCCTTCAAGCTTTTTGATAAAGTCGGCGAAAACCTTGCCGGTTACGCAGATTTCGCCCTCTTCATAAACCTCCGCTTTTATTGTCTTTATTATGGAAATTTCCCCGTCCGTTGCGGTAAGGGTAATTTCATCGTTTTTAGCTGAAATTTTTATACATTCGAGTACGGGAACCGTAGTTTTCGACGAACAAGCTTTAACAACCTTCAAAGTTGCGTCTGATAAATCTATTCCTTCACAAACAATCTTCATAGTTTCCTCGTTAAAATTTTAATGTATTTATTATTTATTTAAAAGATTAATTTAGTAATAATTAATAATAGGCGGTGTTGAAATGTGGATATCTTTTCCAAAACTTCAAAATCATATATATTTTACCAAGAAAACCGCCAAAAAGCAACCGAATAACGGTGAATTTAGCTGTGGAATAAATTAAAATTTACTGTTGATATTTTTGTGTAATTTATGTTGATTAGTGGAAAAGTTTTACTCATAACCGAAAGCTGTTTTTAAAATTTTTGATAATTATTTGTAAAGTAAGGGGGCGCTGGGAAAGTATCCACATTAAAAATGTTAATTGTTAATAACTTTAAGTTGAAAAAAAGTGAAATAAAATATATAATGAATTTATGAACTGTTATTTTGCGGAAGCGGGGCTTGAAATTTCTGCGCCGTGCGAAAAAAAGCTGGAAATTTTTAAAAATCTGCTTATCGGACACAATAAATTATATAATTTAACCGCAATTTGCGACGATGAAGGCATCTACGTAAAGCACTTTTGCGACAGTATTCTGCCCGAAAAATTCTTTCCGCAGGGAGCTTCGGTCGTTGAAGTAGGTTCGGGTGCGGGCTTTCCTTCCGTTCCTTTAAAAATTGTCAGGGACGATTTGTCTTTTACCTTGATTGAAAGTACTGGTAAAAAGTGCGCTTTTTTAAACACGGTTGTTGATAACCTTTCTTTAAACGGCGTTAAAGTGCTGAATATCCGCGCCGAGGACGGGGGGCGCATGCAAAATCTCAGGGAAAAATTCGACGTCTGCACCGCCAGAGCCGTTGCCGCTTTAAATACCTTGTGCGAGTACTGCTTGCCGTTCGTTAAGGTCGGCGGAAGGCTTATTGCGTACAAGGGCGACTGCGCGGACGAGCTTGAAAAAAGCAGGGGCGCAATAAAAATTTTGGGCGGGGAAATCGAGCGCATAGAAAATTACGAGCTTCCTTGCAACGGCGGAAAAAGGACGGTTGTAATAATTAAAAAGGTTGGCGCTACCCCTTTAAAATATCCGCGCGGCCGCGGTTTGGAACGCAAAAAACCGTTGTAATATTAAAATACAATTTAAAGTTGCGCTGAGTTTCGCTCAAAATAACCTGTAAAAAAGTCGCTTGAAGTGAACGTATGGGACAATCAGATTCTGACGCGATTGACGCTACGCGTAACAATCGCTATTCCGTCGCTGCGCTCCTTACGCTGTCGCTCAGAATGACAGTAAGACAAATGTTGAAACATGTCATGCTGACGCTTGCGGAAGCATCTGATTGTGGTTTACAACGTAAGTTAAAAAGAAAAATGACAACAGAGTGGAATATGTCAAAAAATTGTGCATTCAGCGGTCACAGACATTCTGTAAAAGAACTGGACTTGAATTTATTGGACCGCGTAATTTTAAATTTAATAAAAAACGGCGCCCGAAATTTTTATTGCGGTATGGCTGTCGGGTTCGACCTTGCGGCGGCGGAAAGCGTTTTAAATTATAAAAAAGATTATAACGTAAAGCTTTTTGCCTGCATACCCTGTGAGGGTCAGAGCGACGGTTATTCCCAAATAAATAAACGGCGCTACGACGATATTTTACGGCGCTGCGACGGTGAAATTGTGCTTTCGGACGAGTATCACAGGGGCTGTATGCTTGCGCGCGACAGGTTTTTGGTTGAAAACTGCGGCGTTTTGGTAAGCTTTTTGAGAAAGGAAAAAGGCGGAACTTACTATACAGTAAATTACGCCCGACAGAAAAATATAAAAATTATTGAACTTTGAATTGATTTCGGTTTGAAAGCCCGCTTGTTTCAGGCGGGCTTTTTTATATGCAGAATTTTTTTCTTTCCGGATTTTTATTTTGCAAGCCGTTCAAAATGTACGAAGAAACCCCTTCCGCTATAATTTCAGCCATTTTATAGACAAGGTTAAGTCGGGTTGCCGAAAATAAAGAGTAATTGAACATAGAACGCTCGGCAACAATTCCCATTATTGAAACGTCGCCGACTTTTGAAAGCTTTTTGTTTGCTCCGCTGCCGGGCTTGATTCCTCGCTTTGCAAGTTTGATTAAACCGATGTCGCCGGCAAGCCCCACCGCCGCGTCAATCGCAATTATCGGACTGTCGGGGTGGGTAGAGCGCAAAAACTCGTTCATATATTTAACTTCATGCGCCGTTATGGGCTTTGCAAGCGTACCGTAAATGTAGCAGTTAAGCCCTGCAAGCCTTTCTTTAAGCTTGGTACCCGTCACGGGCCCCAGACTGTCGCCTACCGATAAATCACTGCCGATACATAAAATTACGGGAACTGCGGATTCCGGCGGCAAAATTTTTTGAAGGGAAAGGCAAACGCCGCCCGAAGCCATTGCATTATATAAATTAAAAGAAAAATCCATTTTTAAAACCTCGGGAAAGTTATTGACCAACCTGCCATAAATTATAATACGCATAAAAATATTTCCGTGCGCCCATTAAAAATTACAAAATTGATATTAAAACAGACTGATTTATTGCAGTTTTGAAATTTTTATCCACAATTTCACATACTGATAAAGCGCAAAAATGCTTAAACGGCGCATTTTATCCACAAATTATACTCAAAATAAATGTGTATAGGGGTTTATCCGTGTTTTTTGAAGTTTTTGTTGAAAAATTTTCCACATAAATCCGATTAAAAAGGTAAAAAAACGGTAAATTTATCCCCAAACAGCAAAAATTATCCACATTGGCAGATTTTACCGCGCTTTGCGTTTCACGTGAAACAACCAAAAAGTCAAAAAATTTGGTTGAATGTTTCATATGAAACAATTTTTAAGGAAAAATTGTAGTAGCGCAGTTAAAATTTTAATTAAAAAGCATATTATTTCATAGTTTTACTCACTGTTAAACACTCTGATAAACTGCGTGTAAGTAATGTAAAAATTATGTGATATATCGGTTTTTTAACGGCTAAATACTTGAAAATCGGCTTATGATATGTTAAAATCATAGACAGTTGTTTATTTAAAACTTAAAAGGAGTTGTATTTTGAACAAAAAAGGCAGAATAATTATGGGGCTGATAGCCTTTGCGCTGGTTGCGGTAGCTGCGGTGCTGTTAATTTTAAACACCGTAAACCGCGCAAGTGAAATCAGCTTTACAGAATTTAAAGAATACGTTGCCAACACCCAGTTTTATAAGGACGGTGACGACGGTAAAAAGGTTCCTAACGAGATAACCGTTACCTATGGAGAGGGTGAACACAAGATTATTGTCAGTATTATTGACCCTGAGATAAAGCTTGACGATGATTATTTTGTAAACGATAAGGGTGCTATTGTTAAAAAAGTTAAAAACAGCAAGGGCGCAGAAGTTGAAGTTCCTCTTATAGTAATATGGAAAATTAATACCAGCGCATATAAATTCAGTGCAAAGACCGAAGTCGGCAGTTTTGTTGCGTACGGGCCTTCGACTTACGGTTCGCTCGATTCCGAAACGGTTAAGCTTTGGGAAAGCTACGGAGTAGAAATCAGTTTTGCAAATCCAAACGCGAACAGCTGGGTTTCAACGCTGTTTACGGTACTGTCGATTGTGGTTGTTTGCGTAGTGTTCTTCCTGATAATCCGCTCTACAATGGGCGGCAGCGGAAAGATTATGAGCTTTGCAAAGACCAAAGCCCGCGTTTCTACTAATATAAAGGTGCGCTTTACCGATGTGGCGGGCGCAGAAGAAGAAAAGGTTGAACTTGCCGAGATAGTAGAATTCTTGCGCCAGCCTAAAAAATTCTCTGATTTGGGGGCGCGTATTCCTAAGGGCGTGCTTTTGGTAGGTCCTCCGGGAACGGGTAAGACCTTGTTTGCAAAGGCTGTCGCGGGCGAAGCGGGCGTTCCGTTCTTCTCGGTTTCCGGCTCTGACTTCGTTGAAATGTACGTCGGCGTCGGCGCCTCGCGTGTGCGCGACCTATTTGAAATGGCTAAGAAAAACCAGCCCTGCATTATATTTATAGACGAAATCGATGCTGTCGGCAGACACCGCGGAGCAGGCCTCGGCGGAGGAAACGATGAAAGAGAGCAGACTTTAAACCAAATTCTCGTTCAGATGGACGGTTTCGAAGCGAACGAAGGCGTAATCGTAATCGCGGCAACCAACCGTGCCGATATACTCGACCCCGCGTTAACCCGCCCCGGACGTTTCGACAGACAGGTATACGTTAATCTTCCCGACGTCAAGGGCAGAGAACAGATATTAAAGGTACACGCGCGCAATAAACCGCTTGCACCCGACGTAAATCTGAGAAACGTTGCACGTTTGAGCGCTGGCTTCTCCGGTGCAGACCTTGCAAACCTTCTGAACGAAGCGGCAATACTCGCGGCACGCGCGAACAAAAAATTTATCGGCAATACCGAGCTTTACGAAGCGTTCGATAAGGTCGCTATGGGGCCCGCAAAGAAGAGCAAGGTTATCACCGAGGAGGATAAACGTCTTACCGCCTTCCACGAATCCGGTCACTGTATCCTTGCAAAGCTGTGCACGAACTGCGACCCCGTTCACGAGGTCACTATAATTCCCCGCGGAAACGCAGGCGGATTTACGATGATGCGGCCCGAAACCGACCGCGCGTACTATTCCAGAAAGTATATGATTGACGATATTTGTATGGCGCTGGGCGGCCGCGTAGCCGAAGAGCTTGTTATTAAAGATATTTCTTCCGGTGCAACGGGCGATATAAAGCAGGCGACTAAATTTGCCCGCGCAATGGTTACAGAGTTCGGCATGAGCGAAAAGCTCGGACTGATTAGTTACAGCGATGATTCACAGCCCGTGTTCCTCGGTAAGGATATGGCAACCCATAACGCGTATTCCGAAGAAACCGCAAAAATGATTGACGACGAAGTGCGCGACATTATTTCTACCCAGCACGAGCGTGCAAGAAAGCTGTTAAGCGAAAACCGTTCCATTCTCGACAATATGGCAAGGGTTCTTATCGAACGCGAAACAATTTACACCGAAGAGGTGGATATGCTTCTTGCCGGCAAGTCTTACGCAGAGGTTATGCAGTTTATGGACGAGGAAGAGGCAAAGAGCGATAAAAATCCGTTCAAGAAATTCGACAATAACGACAGCGGCGACAACAACTAAGAGAGAAAAGTTTCCCGTGAAACTAAAAGGTTGAGTTATGGGTAAAATTATATCTTTTTCAAATAAAAAGGGCGGCGTGGGTAAGACCACCACGGCAATTAATATGGCGGCTTACTGCGCCGACCTTGGTAAAAAGGTGTTGCTTGTGGACATAGATTCGCAGGGCAACGCAACAACGGGACTGGGTTTTTCCAAAAGCGCACTTAAAAAATCGGTATATAACGTGCTGATTGAGGACGACAACGCTGCAAGCAATATACTGCCTACGCAGGTTAAGCTTTTGGACATTCTGCCCGCCAACGTAGACTTGACGGGAGCCGAGGTTGACCTCGTCTACAAGAAAAACCGCGAACACATTTTAAAGACCGCCCTTGACAAAATCAGGGGCGATTACGATTACATATTTATAGACTGTCCGCCCTCGCTGGGGCTTTTGACCATTAACGCGTGGGTGGCGTCGGATTCGGTTATCATACCGTTGCAGAGCGAGTACTACGCTTTGGAAGGCGTAAGCCAGCTTATGAATACCATTGCAATGGTACGCCAGCACCTCAATCCCAACTTGCAGATTGAAGGGGTTGTTATAACAATGTACGACGGCAGAGCCTTGATAGCGAAGCAGATAACCGCCGAGATTAAGAAGTTTTTCAAAAATAAGCTTTACGAAATTATCATTCCCAGAAACGTCCGCCTTGCGGAAGCGCCCAGCCACGGCGTGCCGATTATGATACACGACCCCAAATGCGTGGGTGCAAGGGCTTACAAGGCTTTGGCTGAGGAGTTTTTATCCAGACAGGTTTAAGCTTAACGGTTTTTTCCGCCGACTGCGGACGGTTAAGCGGATATTTATCAAAGAACAAGAGAGAGAAAAAGTTTTATAAAACCACAGAGAGGTAAAAAATGGCAAAAGGGTTAGGCAAGGGCTTAGACGCTCTTTTTGAAGAAACCGATGCGGCTTTTGAGCATACGTTCGAGCACAGAAGCGCGTTTGAATACACCGAAGAAGAAAGGAAGAACGCGGAGGATATGCCTCTTTCGAAAATTCACGCGAACCCCAACCAGCCGCGTAAGAATTTCGACGAGCAGGCATTGCGCGAGCTTGCTAATTCCATTCAGCAGCACGGCGTAATTATGCCGATTGTCGTCAACGACAACAAAGACGGTACATATATGATTATTGCGGGCGAGCGGCGTTTCCGCGCGTGCAAGCTTGCCGGCAGAAATACTATTCCCGTAGTAATTAGGCAGTATTCCCCGCGCGAAATCAAGGAAATTTCCTTAATAGAAAACCTGCAAAGGGAAGATTTAAACCCCATAGAAGCGGCGACTGCAATGAAGCAGTTGATGATAGATTACAAGCTGACGCAGGATGATTTGGCAGAGCGCATAGGCAAGTCGCGCCCCGCTGTCGCAAACACCTTGCGCCTGCTTAATCTGTGCCCCGAGGTAATGATGATGGTTGCGGAAGGAAGGCTTTCCGCCGGGCATGCGAGAACGCTTGTTCCTCTGCCCGCAGAGGAACAGATTCAGTTCGCGCAGGAAACAATCAAGGGTCAGCATTCCGTGCGCGAGCTTGAAAAAAAGGTGCGCGCCTATAATATTCCGTCCGAAGTTTTGGAGGAGCGCAAAAAGAAAAAGCGTGCGCTTGCTTCAATTGAACTTAAACAGCTTGTAGAGAGAATGCGGTACACTTTCCGCACGAAAGTCAGTCTTATAGGCACGGAAAAGAAGGGCAGAATTTATATCGACTATTATTCCCGCGACGATTTGGACAGAATTGCGGAAATTCTCGACATAATGGACAAACAGTAGCGGCGAGCCGTTGGGTATAAACGTTAAATCTTTTTGAAACTTGTCATGCTGACACTTGCGGAAGCATCTGATTGTGGTTTACAACGTCGGTTAAGGTTTTTTGGGGTTAGTGCATAGGACAATCAGATTCTGACGCGATTGACGCTAAACGCGTAACAATCGCTATTCCGTCGCTGCGCTCCTTACGCTGTCGCTCAGGATGACAATAAACCTAAGAAACGATTGTTAAACTCAATGTAAAAATTAAGCGGCGGGCGATTATAAAATCGCCCGCCGATATTCATTTTATCGTCAAATAGCTTACATTAAAGCTCTGCCCTGAGCGGTGCCGATAACCGTAAACATTTCAACCTCGTTACCGGTTGCCGCGTCGACGTAGATATAATAATCGCTGTTGTCGAACGTGCCGTAGAATTCATAGCACAGCACTTCTTCACCGTCAACGGGGATAAGGCACAGACGCGAACTTTCAACGTCGAAACCTCCGTTTAATACAGCTTTTGCTTGGCTCTTAGAAATTTTAGCCGAGCCGAGCTGTCTTTGCGTGTGGTTCAAAACGTATGCAAGACCTTCCATACCCGTAACAATACCGCGTTCTTCGCAGACCTTAACCTTAATCATATCGGGGTAAATAATCACACCGTCCTGCTCGTAAGCGAAGTTAAGGTTGCAGGTTGTGCCGTTCTCGCTCGTCCAAACGGCTTTCATATTTGTCAGACCGAGGGAGGAGAGGAAGTCCTCCGCAATATCTATGCAGCGTTCAACCGAAAAATTCTTGTCCGAGCAGTCCTTGTAGCTATTGAATTCAACAACCTTTCCGCCCTGTTTTGAAAGCTGTGCGCTCATTTCGCCGTCTTTGGTCTGCATGGTTATATTATAGCAGGTAATGTTTTCCGCCGTAACCTCGCCCGTGCAGGAAGCGCCGGTTACTTCATAGCTTCCAAAGTATTTTTTAGCGAGTTCTTCCGCCTGAGCGGAGGTTATTTCATTAAGCCCGTTAAGGTTTTTGGGGCTGGATTTTTTGATGTTTTCGGCAAAGGGCCCGTCGTGAATTTCCTTAGGCGTTTCAACAACGTTGTTTTCTATTTCGCCGAAGGTAACGAACATCAGGCTGTTTTCCTTGCCGCGCATAGCTTTAATCATTTCCTTGCTGTTGCACTTAGCCGTTAACTCGTTAATAGTCTGTTTAAGCTGTAAGTTCGTTCTGTACATGTGTTCTATGGTCGCAATCTGGCTGTCGGTCAGCTTTTTGCCGTTTGCAACGGCGTAAAGCATAGACTGCGCGCTGTCGCCCATCTTGTTAACGAACGAAGTCATATTCTGCGTTAACTGCATGTCCATGGGCAGACGTTCCAAAATGGTTTCCGCCATTTCGCTTTCTATTGCAACGTCGCTTAAAAGCTTTACCTGCTCGCCCTTGGTGTTGGCAACGCGGACCTTTGCAAGGTTGGTGTCAAGATTGTCTACGATAGAGTTCAGCTCGTATAAAGATTCCGTGTGAACGGTCGCCATATCCGCAGTCATTCCGTCCATATTAATCCAGCCGTAAGTCAGCATAGAGCCGAGGGCAAGGGTGACTACGCCCAGAGAAATTACCGCCGCAAGCCAGCCGCCGAAGCCGGGCGCATGGCGTTTTTCGTTCTTTTCAGCACGTTTTTCTGCGCGGAGCTTCAAACGGTGCTCGCGCTTTGCGCGCTTTTCAGCCATTGCTGCCTCGCGCTTGGCAACTCTCGCCTGTATTTTGGCGTTGCGCTCCTCGCGCTTTCTTTCAATGCGCGCTTCCTTGCTTTCGTGCTTCAACAAATCGCGGCGCTCGCGTCTTTTTTCGCGCGCCTCGGCGCGTTTTTCCTTAACCGCCGCAATTCTGTCAAGGCGTTTCTGCTTTGCGTCAAGCTTCTTTTCAAGGCGCTTTTGCTTCTTTTCCGCGCGGATTTTTTCCGCTTCAAGCTTTTTCTGCTCGCGATCTTCGCGCCTTAAACGTCTTTTTTCGCTGATTTTAGCCGCGCGCGCCGACTTCTTTTTGTCGTTTTTCTTAACGCTTTTAACCTTGCCCGCGCTCTTTGCTTTTTTGGTTTTTTCCGTCTTTTTTACGTCCGCTTTTTTTACGGAAGGCTTTTTTGCCGCCGTTTTTTTCTTCGGTTCAGCCGTGGTTTTAACTGCCGAATTAGTCTTTACTTCGGACTTTTTTCCGTTGTCGGCAAGCGCTTCGGCTTTCTGCGCCCCGCTTGAAATTTGTTTTTTATTCACTTAAATCCCTCCTTAAACCGCAAAAATATGTTTACCTATTGTGGTAACGGTTTTTCTTGAAAAAATCCAGCTGCTGGTTGCCACCGCGGGGTTGTAGTAGTAAATGCAACCGTAAGTGGGGTCCCAGCCGTTCATTGCGTCCTGAGCGGCGTTCATTGCCGTTTTGTCGGGTTCCAGATTAATCTGTCCGTCCGAAACCGCCGTAAACGCGTTCTTCTGATAAATTACTCCCGAAATAGTGTTGGGGAATTTGGACGAGGCAACGCGGTTTAAAATTACCGCGCCGACCGCAACCTGACCGGTGTAGCTTTCGCCGCGCGCTTCCGCATAAATGCACTTTGCAAGCAGATATAAATCCGAGCTGGTGTAGTTGGAGCCTGAGCTTTGGTTGTTGCCCTTGTTCGCGTTGTCCAGCACCTTGACGGAATCGTTCATGCCCAGCGCCTCGAAGGTGCTGCGCCCCGCAATACCGTCGGCAGTCAAACCGTTTTTGCGCTGGAATTTTTTAACCGCTTCAACCGTGGCTTTGCCGTAAATACCGTCTACCGCGCCGTTATAATAACCCCATTGCTTCAATCTTCTCTGAACTTCCTTAACCTCGCCGCCGCTTGCGCCTTGCTTTAATACCGCAGTCTGAACGAAGGGCGCCGAAGCGAAGTCTTTTTCGCCTGTATGTCCCGTGTTGAATATTGCGCCGACCGTTGCAACCGTTGCCAACGCAACCGCGGCAGCGCCTATTCTAAGTGCTTTTTTCATTTTTCCTCCTTAGCTGCGCCGCTTTCGGCGAGCGTTAATAAATATGTGTACGGCGGGATTTGAAACCCGCGCCTTTGCAATTATTATGAATAAGCGCAAAAAAAATATGCAAAAAGCAAGCTCATATTTTTTGCATAGAAAACGTGCGCCCCGACGGAATTTGTCGGAGCGCACGCAAAAGCTTTTTATATTTTATTGTATCAGCCGAACCATTTTTTGATAATTTCGTATATGGCGGAACGGTATTCAACGTTTTGCGTGCCCGAAGTAAAGCAGAGCGGGGGATAGATAACGCACCACCAGTTGTCGCCCGTGCCCGTACCGAGTTCTATAATCAACGCGTCGTATAAGCCTGCTTCCAGCGTCAAATCCCCGTAAACGCGGGTGGGGAACTGCTCGGCGCGAACTTGCGCGCGTGAAGTGTAATCAAAGCCGTTGTCTTTCAAGGTTCTGTCGCAGACTTCCTCGATTTCGGGCAAAATGCTTTCAATCAGCTCAATTGCCGTGTTTTTATCCACGCACTGCGCCGCGTAGGGGGTTATAAACTTAACAACCTCGTCTTTAACAATATATTTAACGCTTTGGTCAACCTGCTCGTTGGAGTTTGCGCGGACGTGAATACGCAGATAGTCGGCTTCCGCGCGGACGGGCACGTTAAGCGAACCACCTATGTACACCGCCGCCGCAATTAACGCAATAAGAATAAACCCCGCCGCAATAAATTTTTTCATTTTGATACCGCCTTAATTTTGTTACGTGTCGGTTATTGCCGCGGGTGAAGTAATTTATACTTTAATTCCGAAAAAATTTTTTTATTGACGGAGGTCTGCCGTTATGATAAAATATCAATATGATTTATTTGAACAGCTTCCTCTTTCCCGACAGAGAACGCGAGCTTGATTACAGAATAAGGTTAAAGCTTACCTGCTTTGAAAGCATGTATCCGTTTTTCGTGCTTTCCGAAAGGGAGCTTAACCGCCTGGATTTTGAAGAAATAACCGTATTGTACGGCGGAAACGGTTCGGGCAAGACCACGGCGCTGAACATAATAGCGGAAAAAATCGGGGCGCAAAGGAACGCGCTTTATAACCGTTCGGATTTTTTCGAGGATTATACCGCATTGTGCCGTTATAAAAGCGAAAAAACGCCCGCGGAAAAGCTGTTCACGGCAAGCGACGACGTTTTTGATTATATGCTGAACGTGCGCGCCGTAAACGAAGGAGTGGACGCAGACCGCAAAGAGCTGTTGGACGGCTATAAGGAACTGCGCGAAAATAAGTTTACCGTTCATTCGCTTGAAGATTACGAACAGCTTAAAAAAGTCTGCGCCGCAAGGAAATTGACCAAGTCGGAATTTGTGCGCAGAAATTCTATGAATAACATACGCGAACGTTCCAACGGCGAAAGCGCGTTTGCGTTTTTCACCCAAAAAATCAAAGAGGACGGGCTGTATCTTCTTGACGAGCCGGAAAACAGCCTTTCGCCCGAACGGCAGATTGAGCTTGCGCGGTTTTTGGAAGACAGCGCAAGGTTTTATAAATGCCAGTTTATAATAGCGACGCACTCGCCGTTTTTGCTTGCAATGCGCGGGGCGAAAATTTACGATTTGGACGATGAAATTGTTTCCGTAAAAAAGTGGCACCAGCTGAAAAACGTGCGCGCATATTACGATTTTTTTAAAAAACATTCTTCCGAATTTTAAAATACTAAAAAAATAAAAGCGGACTGTAACATATTTTTATTTAATTGTATACAATATATAGTGGTTGAGTTGGCTGGCGGCAACAAGAGCGGACGCGGTTCGCAAAAAAATAAAAAATTTCTTAAAATTTTAAAAAAATCGCTTGATTTTTGCACCGTTATTTGTTATAGTAGTTAAGCGTTTTGGGAGCTTAGCTCAGTTGGGAGAGCAACTGCCCTACAAGCAGTGGGTCACAGGTTCGAGCCCTGTAGCTCCCACCAAAACAACAGTGCGGCGATTATGCGGGAGTGGCTCAGTGGTAGAGCGTCACCTTGCCAAGGTGAATGTCGCGGGTTCGAATCTCGTCTCCCGCTCCAATAAAGCCGCGCTATTTTTTTATAAGGCGTCATAGCCAAGCGGTAAGGCAAGGGTCTGCAAAACCCTGATTCCCCAGTTCAAATCTGGGTGGCGCCTCCAAAAAAGCCTTGGCAACAGCCAAGGCTTTTCAATTTTTATATATTCATGCTGGTGTGGTGGAATAGGCAGACGCAAGGGACGTAAAATTTTTGGCAGAAAATAATTAACAGAAAAAATAACATAAAAACTGAAAACTTAACAAAAATGTATGCTCGTGTGGTGGAATAGGCAGACGCAAGGGACTTAAAATCCCTCGGTAGAGATACCGTGCCGGTTCAAGTCCGGCCACGAGCACCAGCAGAACGGGAGAAATTCACAAAATTTCTCCCGTTTTGTTATGTTTGGGAAGTGGTTTTACCCCGATTTCAGCCCAAAACAGGTGTTTTTGTGCATTATTTACAGTTCATAGTCTATTTTGTTAATTTCTTGCAAGATATACTCCTGCGAGTATGTTGTATAGCCTCTGTCCACGCGCGAGGTCTTAACGTCCGCGTCAAACTCGTGTCCAACTCATTTCATAACAAGTTCGGGGTTGCACCCGCATTCTTTCGCCCTCGTTATAAAAGAATAGCGCAGTTCGTGTATGTGCCTTTCGGGAAATATCCGTTTCAGTGCGTCGCGTATGGTATAGCGGTTAGTCGCTTTTGCTTGCTCCAAATCGATTAGCGGCATAACTTTTTTCAGCATAGGCGATATGGGAATTTGCCGTACAACTTTGGCGTAGCCCTTTCTTGTTTTTTCCGACTCGCAATAAATAAACGTATCGTTGTAGGTTATCGTTTTCAACTCGCCCACACGCATACCCGTATAGAGTAGTGTAAGAATAGCGGAGTTGCCTGCGTAGTGCGGATTGTTTTTGCAGAAGTCGATAATCACCTTTTCTTCGGCTTTGGTAAACGCTTTGCCTTTCTTAACTTCGTAGTGAGAAAGAACAATTTTACTCATCGGCGTTTTAATTCCGTAGTCCTCGACGATTACGTCAAATATCGCAGACAGCAGTAATTTCAGTTTCTGTGCCGTGCGGTTTTTGCCGTTGTCCGTCAGCTCAAACAGAAAGTCCTGAATATCTTTTCTCGTTATTTCGTTGACGTGGTAATGACCGAACTTCGGCAGAATGTTTCTCGACAGCAAGTTGACGTAGCTTTTATAAGTAGTCTCTTTAACGGTTTGCTTCTTGACTTTAAGCCAATCGTTTATGAAGTCTGCGAATAGGGGATAGCCTGCGTTTTGCTTTGCCCTTTCGGTGGCAAGCAGCTTGTCCAAGAATTTTTGTCTCATTATATCGAAGCTCTTGGATGCAACCTCGATATTGTAACCGTCCCTACGGAACCGCGCCTGATATAAGCCGTTCACGTAGCGGTAGGTCACTATTTTGTCGTTGATGGTAAATAATTTCTTTAAGTAGTCGGGCATAGAATTTATCTCCTTTTTAGTGAATTTGATAAATCCGTTTGTGCCGTTCTCCTTAAAATCAGCTTTTTCTTCCCTTTTGGTAAGTTGTTTCAACCTGTCCAGAGTGATGCTTTCCGAAGCTGCTTTCAATATAATCTGCGTAACTTCGTCGCGCTCGTTCTCGGACGGTATGTATTTAATTGCGTTTAATACTTTTTGTAATTCGTTTTCTGTCAAGTATCCTTATTCGGACAAGCGGTTTTCTATTTTACCGCGTCCTTATAGTTCAGAATACTATGTTCTCTTTTCAAAACTTTTTTCCTCCTTGTTTTAAAATATTTATATTTTAATTTTTGGGCGGGTACTTATCCAACGGAACAAATTCGTGAATTTGTAAGTCTTCTTCGCGCACAGATATATCTGCAATATCTTTTCCTGTATAAAATTCAGAAAAAACAACCTGCCATTTACCGTCGGTGCTTTCTTCCGACATAACTGCGCCGAACATCCCCTTTTTTACGCCCGCTTTTTCATATTCAGGTCTATCATTTATAAGCTCAACTAAATCTAAGTATTTCATTTTAACCTCCTAACGGTGTATTGCAAGTTATAGCTCCCTTTGGTCTAACCATCCAGCCCGAAATAAAAGTAATTTCTTTGCCATTTTTCTGAAAGTTAATATCAATATTGATTCTTTGTCCATTTTCGTCTAACCTTCCAAGTTGATATTTACTATTACAATAATTTTCAACTGCTTGCCGTTCAAATTCTTTTTGAAGATATTCGCTATCATCTACCGTAAACCCCAATGATTCGAACAAAGCTCGTTTACCGTTCCAATATGTATTTTTTTGTGCAGTGACAACTAAAATGTAGCGGTGTTGGCGGCATAAAATTATTATCAAACCAACTTTTATCCAACACTAAGCATATTCCGCAATGCCCTTGTGTTGTTATCTCGTGTTGTCATTCCACCCATACGTTTGCCCGAATATTACCATTCGAATCAAACAAGTTCTTAAAATCGTCAAATAGTCTCAATAGTTTTCCCTCCAAAATATTCTTGTCTGAATTATAACACGAATTTCATGATTTTAAGCTGTTTAGTCACATTTTTATTTATGAATACAAAGATTAGTTTTTGGTTTTATATTGTTCTTTTAATGCTGTCCATCCCGCATAAATGAGCTGGACTTTTTGTATGTGATGACTTTTAAGGAACTTGTTCAGTTCCTCAAAGTCATCTCGTTTCATTGAGGTTCCCCAAACCGCGTGAGCGGCTTTGCGTTCTTCTTTGTGTTTGTCTTCATAGCGTTTATCTATTTGCGACTTGGGTTGTTTCATACGACTTCCTCCGTATAAATTAATTCGCTTAAAATTTCTTCTTCGATTGCGTGTTGCAGCGCGGTCAGCCTGCGGTAATCTTCCATAAACTCGCCCGTCCGCTTGTACAGCGGAGAGAGGGAGAGTTTTGCGTAGAGGACATTGTACATGTCCTTGGCTTGTTTGTCCACGCCGTGAAGATGTTCGGGAAGGTTTTCAATCGTCCAATCTAACCCTTTGTCTTCAAGATACTTACGTTTGAGTGTTCCGTACTTGCCGTAAACGTGCTTTTGCGGTTTAACAAGCTGATGATACCTTTTGATTCCGTACACGGTTAAACCTTCGTTTCTTTCGGCTTTTGCCAATAATTCTTTGTCTGTCATCTTCTGCAAACACCTCCGTTATAAAATGTTAATACGATTATAACGACCCGGCTCAAAAAGTCAAGGGTCTAATGTAAAATTTTTTAATAGCGGTATGGGGAGTCGTCGAAATCGGGAATAAAGTCGTATTTATCGTCTTCGTATCTTCCGAAGCGCTTTCTTTGTTCAAGACAAGTGCTTCTGAAAGGCGAAGTGCTTTTGCCGCGCACAGCACCGTACTTTTTGGAAACTTTCTTGTAGAAGTCTTCCTGCAAGTCAGAAAACGAAGTTATTCCGCCACGCTGTTTCCAGAATTCTGTTCGGCATAGAAGCGGACTGTCAAAGCTTTCTTTTTCACGATAAAGGGGGTCGCCGTTTTCGTTAGTCTGCTGCAAAAGTGTACCGTAATCGTTTCTATCTTTACTCATAATCTTCGCTTTCCATTTTGACGTTACAGGTAAGTAATAGACAAATAGATTTCGCCTGTTCGGCTCTGTAATAATAACAGCACAAATAATGTTCTCATCTGTGCAGAGATAACCTATCTTGTCCACGGCAAAGGAATAGCACTTTTGAAAGTAACCATCGATTTCATACTCGTTTGGGAAGCCGTCCCAGAATTCTTTATTTCCGCCGAATTGCAAACACTCCAAAACGACGTTGCGCCTGCGTTTGTTGAACTGTGCATTCAGTTTAGATTTTGTTGCTTTCCAAGCTTGCTCGGTTGTACCGTGCATAGGTTTTATGTACTCAACTTCGAATTGCTGTTCGCATCTTGAAAGATAGTCGTCCACGGTATACAATTCGCTCAATCTGTGTTTAAGTACAGATATAGTTGCGTGCTTGTCCCGTGACAGTTTCCACGGTGCGATTTCGTCTGGCAACAAATCTACGTCTTTCCTGTTCCAAATATAATTATTCATTTTTCACCTCCTTAATTTATTTCCTTTTATGTGGTTGGATTCACAAAGAGAAGTAAAAGTCGGCTCTCTGTTCGAAAGCCGACTTTTATAGTTTCTTGTGCAGAAAAATCCTTCTCCTACTTATAAGCCACGGGAACGCCGAAAATATTACTGATTTCGGAAAAATCTTTTAAAACATTTTATTTGGGTAGGTTTTTACCCGTATAAACCTTGTAAAACTGCCGTAACCGTTTGTTTCGCCATTTCGCTATATACTGGTAAAACCGTTGCGTTAAAAATTCCTCCACGTTCACGTTCAACCGCTTTGAAATCTTTTCAACAGACGCAAATATGCTTGTATAGAACTTGTCTGAATCTTGCAACAATGTTCTTTGTCTACGTTTCATCTCTCTACAAAGCCTTATATAGACTGCCCCGACAATAGGAGGCTGATCTCCGTAGTAATCTTCGTAATGCTTTCTGTCTTCCTCGCTCGCACTTTTCAGATAATCAGAAATTTCCTCGTCCATTTTATCGTTATCAAAAAAGTAATAAGTCAAGATATAGCGGCACAATTCACCAAAACTGTAAAACCAGTGCGTGAACGGCATCAAATCACACAAGAGCTTGCGGAGAACAAATTCCAACTCCACATCAAGAAAATACGGCATCTCCCAATGTTTCATAAACCTGTTCCAGCAATGCCATACAATCTCTGCCCGCGTTCCCGTCTTGAAAACGTAATCATCCACGGAACTGTCCGCTTTTTTAAGCGCGGAAGATATATACCCTTGCGTAACCCCTAGTTCTTCGGCGGCTTGTTTTTGCGAGTTACCATCCGACATAATTTCAATTATTTTTCTGTCCTGATGCGGCAAATGGTTTAATAGAATTTCTCTGTCTATTTGCTCGTTCACAAGGACATTAAAAGGAACGTCTTTATCAATTCGGCGTTGCTGTTGCTTGGGCGTAAGCTTGTCTTCGTCCTTATTTGAAATCCGATATGTATGGCGTTGATACTTATGGGTATTGTTGTATTCCAGCCTGTCCAACTCGAATAGAGCTTCCCATTCCTTCTCGTTTACTTCTATAACGATATAAGCCTTCGGTCCGAACCAAACGTCCGGATTGTCTTCCGCATCGCAAGGGTAATAATAGAGAAACTTTCCTTCCGTTTTCGCAGGTTTCTTTTTCTTATTAAAATGATACGCTAACTTATCCATGAGTTAATTATAACATATTAAACTTGACAGATATAGGCATAAATTAAAAATTTTTCAAGAAATTTTGCACCGATATTTTTCCCAAAAAAGTGTCGCAAAAGTGGTATTATTTTTAATGCCTAAGCAGGTTAAGGGCGGTGGTACTTTTGCCACCGCCGAACTCGTTCGCTTCGCTCGCTCGAAATAAGCGGGAAACCCGCTTTTCATATCACCGTGGTGATATGATTTATTGCTTTATATTGACGGATAGGCTTCTATGTGATATAATATTTTTTATGAAACCAAAGCCTTATTCTGAATCACAACTTCCTAGGTTTATGGAAAAAATGGGCGATGCTTTTGACTATGCAATAAACGATTGTAAAATCGACGGTACTGAGTTTGTTAAAATGTTTGTTGCCAGCACAGCTTGTAAGAAAATTGAGAATGGCGAGGCAAGCTATATCTCCGGGAAAAGTGGTATAGAAATTGCAATTGAATGTATATACGAAATAACCGGCAAAGAATTATCTGTTGAACCGAGTGAAGAGTTTAATTGTAGCGCGCAGTATTGGTGTGGTTGGGCGGTGTGCTATTATCAATGGTGGTCGTCAAAGAAATATGCTGATGTTTTTAAAGCTGTTTCGTACGAGGAGATATTTGAACTTTACGCAACTTTGCACGAGGCGGGTGTGGAAAAATTTGCTTCCGTGCTTGACGAAAAGGTAAGGGCTGCCTATCCCGAAACAAATTTGAAGCGCATAAGAACGATTTACGGCTGTTCGCAAAGAGAGCTTGCGGAAATGTCAGGTGTGAGTTTGCGCTCTATCCAAATGTATGAGCAGAGAAATAAGGATATTAATAAAGCGCAGTCTGATTCACTTTACCGTTTAGCAAAAGCTCTTGGCTGCACTATGGAAGATTTGTTGGAAGAATAGGACTGTCGAATATTGTCCCAAAAATGTTTTAATTAAAGTCTAATATAGGTAATAGTTTATGGCAAGATATTATTACGCATCAACAATTAAAGAATTTTTACAATCAAACACTGTCTTGCAGGCTTTGTGTCAAGGCAGTGAGTTTGACATAAATCTTGCGCAACGTGATGCTTGGCAAAAAGAAATTGCAATATTAAAAGATTTGCTTCAATCTTACGAGCACGGTCAAGTTATTATGGAATATGACATTCCGCGACTTGGCAAGCGTGCGGATGTAATATTGTTGCTCAATCGTGTAGTATTTGTTCTGGAATTCAAAGTCGGTTCCGGCGAATTTTTGCGCCACGATGCGGAGCAGGTTTGGGACTATGCGCTTGATCTCAAGAATTTTCAGGAAGCAAGTCACGATAGAACAATAGTCCCCATTTTAGTTGCAACGGAAGCAAAATCGGCTTCAATTAAATGGCAAAAGAGCGTATATGACGATGATGTATACGAGCCTCTTTGCACTAATTCAGCCTTACTGCCCGATTTAGTTAAAAACATATTAGCTGATAATAAGCACGAAATAGACTTAACAGATTTGGACGATAGTCAATGGATAAGCTCGCGCTATTCGCCCACGCCAACAATAATTCAGGCAGCAAGTTATATGTATACTCATCATAGTGTGGAAGATATAACTAAGACTGAAGCGACTGGCGAAATGCTTAAAAACACTACGGATAGCATTATTGAAATAATCAAGAAAACGCGAGAACGCGGAGAAAAAGCTATCTGTTTTGTAACGGGTGTTCCCGGTGCAGGTAAGACACTAGTTGGACTGAATGTCGCCATACAGCAGTTTGAAAAGACTGAAAATGGTGACAACGAAATGGCAGTGTATCTTTCCGGTAACGGCCCGCTTGTTGACGTATTAACAGAATCCTTGGCTCGCGATAAAAAGAAGCAAGCGGAGGAGAAGGGCGAGAAGTGCAATATCACTGACGCGCGCAGGCAAGTGAAATCGTTTATCCAAATAATTCATCACTACCGTAATGACTATATTGCGGTTTTAAAAGACGATGGCTCAAAGCTTGCGCTCGAAGATGGGAAGTTGCAAGTAGATGACAAAAAATATAAGAAACTGAACGGTGAAAAGTTTGAAGGTGTAGAGAACGTCGCAATATTCGACGAGGCACAGCGGGCCTGGACGAAAGAACAGTTGGCAAGTTGGTTAAGCAGAAAGAAAGGTATTCCTAACTTCCCGTATTCAGAGCCCGAATTTTTGATTTGGTCGCTTGACCTTCGTCACGATTGGGCGGTTATCGTTTGCCTTGTCGGAGGCGGACAGGAGATAAATACCGGAGAAGCGGGTATCAGTGAATGGATAAATGCGCTCAACGATAAATTCAGAGATTGGAAGATTTATATGTCTCCGAATCTTACTGATAGGGAATATGACGAAGGAAAAGTTACGGAAAGATTAAAGGACAATCCCAACGTATGCTTTGACAATTCGCTTCATCTTGCTGTATCAATGCGGTCATTTCGCGCGGAGAGTTTGTCGAAGATAGTACACGATATTCTTGAATTGGATGTCACAGCCGCAAGGGCAGAGTATGAGCAAATAAGAGAACGTTACCCCATTATTCTTACCCGCAGTTTAGATAAGGCAAAGGCGTGGTTGAAGGAAAGGGCGAGGGGAAGCGAGCGCTATGGAATTGTTTGCTCCTCGCAGGCGTATCGTCTTAAACCGCTTGCCATTGATGTGAGGGTAAACCCTGACCACGTTCATTGGTTTTTGGATGACGAAAATGATGTGCGTTCTTCGCTGTTTTTAGAGGACGCATGCACGGAGTTCCAGGTGCAAGGTCTTGAACTTGATTGGACATGCGTTATGTGGGACGGAGACTTTCGCTATACGCCCAGCGGCTGGGTACATAAAGAATTTTTAAGTTCGAAATGGACCAATATAAACAAACCCGAACGCCAGCTTTATCAGATAAATGCTTACCGAGTTTTATTGACGCGTGCTCGTCAAGGTATGGTATTATGCATTCCTGAGGGTAATCCCAATGACGCAACTCGCTTGCCTGAGTTTTACAATAGCACATTTGAATTTTTAAAGAGTATTGGATTTGAAGTTATTTGATATGGAAAAAGTTGTTGAAGTAGTTGCCGCTCTGATATGGGATAAAGATAAATTTTTGATTTGCCAAAGACCAGCAAACAAGAAAAGAGGGCTGCTGTGGGAGTTTGTCGGCGGCAAGGTGGAGCTGGGCGAAACAAAGGCGCAAGCGCTTATCCGCGAGTGCCGGGAAGAGCTTGCCATTACCGTTGAACCGCGCGAAGTCTTTATGGAAGTTATGCACGAATATCCCGATATAACGGTGCATTTAACTTTATTTAATTGCACTATATTACAGGGGCAACCGCGACTTTTAGAGCACCACGATATGAAATGGATTACCTCTGCGGAAATTCATAACTATGAGTTCTGCCCCGCAGATGTGGAGATTTTGAAGAAGATTATTGAAGCGGTGTAAAAAGTATTAGGGAGAAACTATGGTGGAATATAAATCGGCGTCTGGCAGTCAGGCGGAAGACTTATTCATTGAAATATTTGCTGATACATTCGGTGCGGAGAAAGCGGGATATTTGTATTCACAATACCCCTTTTATGACATATACCAAAATGCTCGGTTTGCTGATTTTGTCTGCGAAAGTGGCGCGAAACGAATTGCCGTAGAAATTGACGACGAAGCCTCTCATAATCCCGTACTTGTCTCGAAAGATAAATTTACAGATGACCTGTTAAAGCAAAACAGTATGGTACATCTCGGTTGGGATGTTTACCGTTGGACAGTGCGGCAGCTTCAAAAACAGTCCGATACGGTAAAGGATGAATTGCGTGTATTTCTTGGTACTCATTCTCGCTTTAAAGAAATCGATGACTATCTTCCTGTGCAACGCGGACAAGCTATAAACGGTGATAAACTCGAGCTTCGAGAGTACCAGCAAGAAGCGCTCAATAACTTGCTGGCAATGCGTGAAAATAAGGAAACAATAGCGCTCTTATATCAGGCAACGGGAACAGGTAAGACAGTTACGGCGGTGATGGATGCAAAGCGAGTCGGAGGGAGAACGCTTTTCGTTGCTCATACTATGGAGCTTGTAAATCAAGCATATAACACATTCAAATCGTTGTGGGCGGACGCAACTGTCGGTAAGTTTGCAGATAGCGTTAAGGACTATGAGAGCAATGTAATTTGCGGAAGCATTCAGAGTGTTGCACTCAATCTTGATACATTCAATGACAATGATTTTGACTAAATAATAATCGACGAAGCTCATCACGCAACAGCAGAAACTTATCAAAAAGTTTTGGCTTACTTTAAGCCTAAATTCATACTTGGTTTGACCGCCACTCCCGAGCGTGCCGACGACACAAACATATTGGATATATTCCAAAACACAGCTCATAAGTTAGATATTCAGATTGCTGTTGAAATAGGCGCGCTTACTAATGTTCGCTGTATCCGTATTCACACAAATATAGATATGACGAAGGTGCGCTTCAATAGCGTTCAATATAATATCCGTGACTTAGACGTCAAGATATGTGTTAGTGAACGCAATCAGCTTATAGTTGATACGTGGTTAAACTATGTGAAGGATAAGCGCACTGTTGTGTTCTGCGCCTCTGTAAAACACGCCGAACAGATTGCGGAGCTGTTTAAGAAAGCGGGCGTAAACGCTATTGCTGTTTCCGGCAGTATGAAGACTTCTGAACGCAACGAGTGGCTTGCTAAGTTTGCTTCCGGTGAAGTCAAAGTGTTGTGCGCGTGCGACTTGTTAAACGAGGGTTGGGATTGTCCACAGACGGAAGTGTTGTTCATGGCAAGACCTACTATGTCGAAAGTTCTGTACACGCAGCAGCTCGGACGCGGAATGAGATTGAGTGAGGGCAAGGAGTTCTTAATGGTGTTTGACTTTGTGGATAACGCAAGTCAATACAATGCACCGTATTCATTGCATAGATTGTTCAGATTAAAAGACTACCACGCGGGTGCTATTGTGCTCGGTAAAAAGGGCGCGCGGGAAGCGGAGGCGGCTCTATATGAAAAGGGCGAAAAACCTGATGTAATTATTGATTATCCGGTGGACGCAACCGACTATGAAGCGGTAGATATATTTAACTGGCAGGAAGAAGCTGCTGGTATGATAAGTCAAATGGAATTCGTGCGGCGAGTGGATGTTCAATCCGAAACGATTGAAAAGTATATTCGTGATGGTAAGTTAATTCCCGACCTGATAGTGCCGATGAGTGAGCACAGAACATTTAAGTACTTTAAAGAAGAATCGCTTGAAAGATATGCAAAAGAATATGGTTGGCAGTTGATAGATGACAAGAACCGAAAAGAGCTTTTTATGAAAATGGTTGAGCAGATGGATATGAGCTATTCATATAAGCCTGTTTTGCTGAAAGCTATTTTAAAACACGCCGATAAGAATGGGCGCGTTAAGATTGAGGACATAGTTAGCTATTTTAAAAGATTTTATGAGGGTAGAAGAGCTGCCGGTTTGGTTGTTGAGAAGCCAAATAGTATTTTTGCAAAAGGCGGCTATACCAACAAAGAAGCTGAGCGCAATATTCTTAGTAATCCATTTAAACGGTTTGAAGATATGAATATGCTTCGGCACACCAAAACGCTTGGAATTATAGAAATAGATTCGACGGTTTGGAAGAAATTAACTGCCGACGAAAAACAATACATAGAGAACACTTGTGATGGGAAATTGAAAGAATATTATGAATTGGTTAAGAGAAATTATTAAAAACTAAGGAGAATATAATGACTGAAAAAGAAGAGATTAGTTATGCAAAGTCGGTTATCGAAAGTTTGGCGCGAGGGGTTAACCCTTTTAGCGGTGAGATGATATCAGATGACGAGGTTATAAATAATGTCAAAATATCAAGATGCTTTTTTTATGTTGTCGATGTGTTGGAAAAGTTAATTGAAGGCGAGTATGTAAAAAAAGAAAAGAAATTAAAAGTGCCTTTTATTGTAAAAGACGGAGAGCTGGAAAATTTTGATTATTATGACGGAGGTATAGCCATTTCGGACATCGTTAAAAGGATTAATGATATTGTCGGTTATGATGGAAGAAAAATCAAAAGAGGTTTAATAATTAATTGGTTGATTGAGGATGGGTTTATAGTAGAAAATGAAATTAACGGACGAAAATATAAATTACCTACGGACAAAGGGAATGAAGCGGGTATATATACCGAAGAAAGATTCGGTAATAATGGTAACTATAAAGCGGTGCTGTATAATATAAATGCGCAGCGAATGATAATAGAGCACCTCGCTGAAATTATCGGAAGTAATGTCGCCACTTCTCAACAGATAAAAAATATTAATCAGCCTGACTCTAATCGCGGTAAACCTTGGGATAGAAAACAAGAAGAGGAGTTAACAGAAATGTTTAAAGACGGGTTAACGGTAAAAGAAATAGCAAACACCATGATGAGGTCTCCGGGAGGGATAAGAGCTAGGCTATTAAAATTGGGATTAATTAACGATATAAACGAAGTTTGATAAATGCAGGATAAAAATGAGCAAAAATACAGATTCAATTAAATTATCAAGAGAGCAACAGTTATTTATTGATAAAGCTAAATGGGGAGATAATATTCTTGTTGATGCTTGTATCGGTAGCGGTAAGACAACGGCAATACAACATCTGTGCGATGCATTGCCCTCGCATTTGAAAATTCTTTATCTTACATACAATAAACTATTAAAATTAGATGCGAAAAGCAAAATCCGCAATAAGAATGCTACAGTTACGAACTATCACGGATTTGCCTACAATGAATTAAAGAAGGTAGGTAAGCTAGTTGGTATTTCCGATTTGGTGCAAACGTTTAATAAGGTGAAGCCAAAATTACCGCGTTACGACGTTCTGATTATTGATGAATATCAGGATATAGAACAAGAACTTGCGGATATGTTGCTATTTATCAAATCTTGCAATCCCAAAATTCAGATAATTGCCGTAGGCGATATGGAACAGAAAATATACGATAAGACTACGCTTTACGTTCCGGAATTTATAGAGGGATTTTTGGGTAAGCATTTGAAGTTGGAATTTACTCAATGCTTTAGGTTGCCAAACGATTTTGCGGCAAAACTTGGTCGAATATGGCAAAAAAGTATAATTGGGGTGAATAATAACTGTGTAGTTGAAGAGCTGGATTTGAATTCTGTGTTAAACGTAATTGCAAGTTACGAAACACAAGATATTTTATGCCTTGGAGCACGAACAGGTAAACTTGCAGAAACTTTAAATATGCTGGAAGCAAGCCATCCTGAGAAGTTCAATAAAAATACTGTTTATGCAAGCATAAAGGATGACGACGGTAACACCGGCGCTATAAGTCCAGACAAAAATTCAGCAATATTTACAACTTTTGATGCAAGTAAGGGGTTAGAACGTAAACTTTGTGTTGTGTTTGATTTTACAGAAAGCTATTGGGAAGTAAGAATCGATAAGCCGCAACAATCGTATGAAATTTTACGGAATATATTTTGTGTTGCAGCAAGCCGAGGGAAAGAACGGATAATTTTTGTTAAAAATGAAGAGGGATTGTTGTCGGAACAGACTTTGTCTATCCCTAAAGAAATTAATTTGGAATTTGCAGATGTTGACATTTCGTCAATGTTCGATTTTAAATATAAAGAAGATATTGAAAAATGTTATTCGCTTTTATCTATAAGCCAAATTCATAAGCCCAATCAGCTTTCTGAAATAAGTATCAGGAACGCTGATGGTTTGATTGATTTGTCGCCCTGCATTGGCATCTATCAAGAGGCTGTATATTTTAAAAATTACGAAATAAATGAAGATATAGAGCTGTATTTTGATTTGCATAAGGATAAGCAATATCTTTACAGTGCAGATATTTTCAATATGAATTTGGACGATAAAATACTTTTCATTACTGCTCTTCATACGAAGCAAAACAGATATAGAATTCAGGTAGATACGCCATTTGTGCCGGAAGAAGGCAAACAGAGGATTATAGATAGGTTAGGGGAGAAGTTTAATAGGGATGAAAAAGTGCAGGTACGATGTCAAATTGATTTTTGTAAAGACAAAAATGCCCGGATATTGTTTTCCGCTATTGGCTTTGCTGACATTATAAAAGATGGCACTGTTTATGAATTGAAATTTGTTACAGAACTTTCTCATGAACATTTTTTGCAGTGTGCATCGTACATGATTGCACTTGGAATGAGTAAAGGTGTGCTTTGGAATACAAGAAACAACGAGTGTTATGCTATCTCTATTCCAAATCCTCAAACGTTTATGGATGCGGTTGTAAAAGCCGTGACCAAAGGCTATTTAGAAAAATATTATCCAAAAAATTGATAAGGGTAGATTCGCTTTGGTATTGAGAGCTGAAAGGAAAAATTTATGCAAGATACAGTAACAAGATTTGCAAATGAAAAGCAGAACGGGTTAATGCTTTTTGAAGTGTCTACGGGCTCCGGCAAAAAATATCAAGCAAGAAAAATCATAGGTAAGTATATAAAGGGTGAGATTCTTCAAAACGTACCGACTATTTTCTATGTTTCGCCTTTGATAAAAAACGACATCAATTATTGGATTTTGAATAACAATTTACACTTGTGGAAGCAGATTACTATTTCTTCTTATTAAGCGCTTGCAATATTAAGAAGATTGTTTTATATTTTCTATTGCAAATATGCTTTGAGCTGTAAGCGCCTGAAACTGTAATTTTTCAGGTAGTATTTTAAAACAGAAATTATATGTGTAATAAAGGAGAAAAACGCGGCATTATGACAAAAGCGCAAAAGGATAAGCTGGTTAAGCTTTATCGCGATATACAGGACAAAAACTATTACTATTTCGACTTGGACAGCTTTGAGAGAGAACAGGTCGGGCGCAATATAGGTTTTTTCAACGAACCCGAAGAATATCAGATTGAGATGTGGCTCAGACTGCTCGGCCGTGACGGCTATAATCTTCTGTATCTCGGCGCAATGCTTGCATTACAGAAAGACGACATGCGCTATCTTGACGACGCGCTGTATACCGTTACCACGCTGGAACAGCTCTCCATGATGTCAACGGATTGGGACCTATTGTCCGTGTTGCTGTCGGCTAACCGTTTCGACGATATAGAGCGTTTGTTTCCGAAGGAAAACGTACAGAGTAAAATCGGCGGCGGTTGGCTGATAAATCTGGTAATGTATTTGTACTACGGCGAGGAAGCGTGGCGGGCGGAAGCGGTCGATACCGGCAGGCGTTACTCCGGGTCTAAAACTACAATCGAGGGGAAGGCGGTTGTAGACTGTCTTTTGAGTTTGGTCGATAAAGATTTCGACAGATTTTCCGTAGAGTTGGATAATATATGCAAAGGCAAGCGCCGTTCGAATGAATTCGGCGAAAACAAATTTACCAAACAGTTCCCGTTTTTTGCTTTGGGCCTTTACAATTTTGCGCGCTTTTTATACGGCGAAGAAGTAGAAAAGATTGCGCTTCCCGACGACGCCGGTGCGTTGATTGAATTGCACGAATATCAAAAAGCCAACGGATATGCAACGGGTAAGCATATTATGGATTTCAAAGAGTCGCTCCCGCTCCTCGATGCATTGCTCAATATCGAGTTGCCTACCATACATTTGGAGTACGTTAAAAAAGGGAAAGGTTATATTGATATTGACAGATACAAAAGAGAGATTACCGAAAGGGCGATTGAAATTTATTCCCGGAAATGAGTTGCATAATCGTCGGCAGTATTTTTAGTTAATTACCAAAACAAGCGGGTAAGGTAACAATTTACGGTATTTATTATCAGGCTGGCAACTGGGATTCCTTTAAAGTCAACGGAGGAGAAGCGTTAGCGGGTGCGGCAAGCGGTTCGGTAACGTTTACTACCGGCGAGGAAGGCGGTGAGTTCATAATTACAGCAGAGGGAACGCAGGCGTTTTTCACTACCATAACCGTAACGTTCAACTAAATTTATATTTAAAATTTTCCGTGCGCTTGCAGATGCAAGCGCACGGGATTATTGTTTATTCGGACAAATGTAAATATTTTTATACGGTTGTAAAATATTTTCATTATTTTATTGACATTTATCTGTAAGGGGCATATAGTGTAGACGGAAATGGTATACGCATACGTATTGCAGGTTGTCTTAGTACAAAAATTGCGGCCGCGGATTTTCCGCGGCTGTCTTGTTGTTGGACGAGTTACATACCGTAATACTTTATAAGTGACAAACAGTCAGGTGAAATATTATGCTTAAAATGCTTAAATTTGATTTTTATAAAATATTTAAATCAAAAATGCTGTTAGCGTTTTTCATTATTACGTTATGTCTTGTATTATTCCAACCCATATTAACTTATGGCGGTGGCTTTAATAGTGACTCGGTTTATTCAAACTTATATAATGCGAGCGGAACGTTTATTATGTTTATGTGGATATTCATAATTCCGTTTGCCGCCAAGGACTTTTCTTCCAAGTATACAAAAAATCTTGTTCCTGACTATTCCGTGTCGGACAGAATTTTTTACGTGCTTTCAAAACTTATATATATCGTAGCTTTTTGCGTGTTGTATATGCTGCTGCAATTTGTGGTTGAAATAATATTCAACTATACCTTGGGCGGGCATTGTATTTATGATAAATTCGACAACCTCACTGTAAGAGAATTTTATCTTAATTATTTTGTCCAGACGTTGGACGTTATTGCTGCTGGTACGGTTTATCTGTTTTTATGCCTGCTTTTAAAAAGGGAATATATAGTTCTTATAATTATATTGCCCTATATTTTTTATTTGGGGCCTATGCTTTACAGTTTAATAGATTCCCTCATTTACAAGCACTTACATATAAACACTATAAATATAAATTACTATACAATTTTTGGTATGTGCCAAGGGATTAGTGATACAGAACCGAGCAACGGTATAAAAATATCCGTTTTGTTAGGCTATATGGCGCCGTTTATAGCGGGCAGTCTTTTGGTTTTTGCAAAAAAGGGCTTAAACAACGGCGACAGTAACAGCAACGGGCTTATTTCAGTAACCGAATTAAAAAAATCCTTCGGCAAAAAAAGTATTCTTAACGATATAAATTTAGATATCGAACGCGGCGAGCTGTACGGACTTATAGGCAACAACGGCGCGGGCAAAACAACTCTTTTAAAAATGTTTTGCAATATGCTTAAACCCACGGCGGGCGGGATAACGCTGAACAAGCAGGCGTTTACCTCGTCCGTGAGTATAGGCGCATTGATAGAAAGCCCCGCACTTTACTTTGATATGACGGGCTATCAGAATATCAAGGCGAAGGCGCTTGCGCTTAATGTAAAGTATTCCAAAGAGGAAATAGAAAAGCTTTTGGAGCTTGTAGGCTTGCAGGATACGGGCAAAAAAGACGTGCGCGCGTATTCTATGGGAATGAAACAGCGCCTCGGCATAGCAATGGCTTTGGTCGGGGAGCCCGATTTGCTGATACTTGACGAGCCGATAAACGGACTTGACCCGCAGGGAATTCTTGAAATAAGAAATCTTCTTGAAAAAATACACAAAGAGCGCAACGTGACAATGATTATATCCAGCCATATACTGGACGAGCTTGCCAAAACCGCAACCCGCTTTTGCGTGTTAAACAAGGGCGGAATAATTAAAAACTGCACCAAAAATGAGTTTTTAGCCGAGTGCGGCGACAAAGATATCTCTGAATACTATTTACAGCTTATACAAGGTCAATAAACAAATTCAGCCGGCACTGCAACAAGCCCCGCGCCGATTGATTTCTCAATCGGCGCGGGGCTTGTTGTTATAAAACAATTTCGGTTGCGGTTTGGTTGCAAAAATTATTTTATGCTTGCTAAACGTCCGCTAATGTGATAATATAAATCAAATACGCATTTATAAATTTAAAGTAAGTATATTAGAAATAAATCAAAACGATAAGGAGGTATAAAATGATTTACGTTACGGGCGATACGCACGGGTTGCAGGACTATTACAAACTGCATATATTTGCGGGGGAACACCCCGAATTGACAGAGGACGACTACGTCATTATTGCGGGTGACTTCGGCGCGGTGTGGGACAGCTATACGCTTGTATCCGACTTAAAACCGTACACCGAGCTTCCGTTTACCGTGCTTTTCGTTGACGGAAACCACGAAAATTTCGATTTGCTTGAAACGTTCCCCGTCGAGGAATGGCACGGCGGTAAGGTTCACAAAATAAAGCCGAATATAATCCATTTAATGCGCGGGCAGGTGTTCGAAATCGACGGCAAAACGATATTCACGTTCGGCGGGGCGACAAGCATAGATAAATTTATGCGCAGGGAGGGTTTAAGCTGGTGGAAACAGGAGCTGCCCACTTACGAGGAGCTTGACGAGGGTATAGCCAACCTTAAACGTTACGGCAATAAGGTTGACTATATTATCACGCACTCTTGCAGCGAGCGCGCGCTTGCATACCCGCAGATTAGGAGCTCCGCAACACTTAAAGTGTCCTGTCCCGAAAGCCAAATGCTGTCCTACATAGAAGAAAACGCTGAGTGCAGGCGCTGGTACTTCGGGCATTTTCATATAGACGCAGAGCTGGGCGACAAATATACAGCGCTTTATCAAAACATAGTGAGGCTTGGCAAATGAAAGTGATTTTTTTGGATATAGACGGAGTGCTTAATTCCCGCGCTTACGACAGAAAAAGGAACTGGGACGAGTTGACGAACATAGACGAAAGCCGGCTTCCGCTTGTCAAAAATATTGTCGATGAAACGGGCGCAAGGATTGTTTTAAGTTCCACGTGGAAAACGCACTGGGATAAACTGCCCGAAAAATGCGATACGGACGGAATTTATATAAACGAAACGTTTGCGAAGTTCGGGCTTGAAATTTACGATAAAACGCCCGACCTTGGGATAGACTTCGACCGCCCCGACGAAATTAAAGCTTGGCTTGATTGCGCACGGGAAACAATAGAAAGCTTTGTTATAATCGACGATTACCGCTATGCCTGGGGAAAGCTTGCCGACCGTTTTGTAAAAACAAATCCGCATTTCGGGCTCGGGTTGGAGAACGAACACGTTCAAAAAGCTGTCGAAATACTGAATAAAACTGATTAAAATTATTAACGACCGCGTTGCGAAAAGAAACGGGAGGAACCGACGGAAAATGAAGCCTTGGTTTACGATTGATAAAATCGACGAAACGACCTATATAATCAGCGAATACCGACATTAAAATTATCCCGACGGGCTTTTCCGTCGGGGTTTTAAATGTAAAAAACAGTTAAATTGCATAAAAAATATGAAATTTTTTGTGAAAATGATAATTTAAAAATTTTTTGGAAACGTTTCCAAAAATCCTTGCTTTTCCGTATAATGTGTAGTATAATACACTAAAAGTTAGTTTATAACATTTTTAGAACAATTTTTTCAGCCAAAAGGGGGAGCAAAATGGCGGGGTTAACTCTTAAAAATATATATAAGGTATATGCCGGCAGAAATACGCAGAAGAAAGGCTTTATAAAAACGGTAAAGGGCTGGTTCAAAAAATCCGAACAGCCGTCGGGCGCGGTGAAAAAGCGTTCAGGCAATTTTGTAGCCGTTAAAGATTTCAATATGGAAATCGAGGACGGTGAATTTATCGTGTTCGTAGGTCCTTCGGGCTGCGGTAAATCTACAACTCTGCGAATGATAGCGGGGCTTGAAGATATTTCCAGCGGCGAGCTGTACATAGACGGTAAGCTGGTAAACGACGTGGACCCCAAAGACAGGGACATAGCAATGGTATTCCAAAGCTATGCCCTTTATCCGCATATGACGGCGCAGCAGATAATAGAATTTGCTTTAAAACTGCGCAAAATTCCCGAAGAAAAGAAAGACGCCAACGGCAACCCCGTGCTTGAAATTGATAAAAAGAAGATTGCGGACATAAAAGAAAAGATTAAAGCTGTTGAAGCGGATATTTTAAACGCCGACGACGAGCAGTATAAAGAGGGGCTAAAAGCACGCAAACAACAGCTTGAAGACGATTTGAAATATTACAGCGAAACCCCCGTTCAGGCTTACACTTACAGGCATATGACCAAGGAAGAAATAGCAACAAAAGTGCAGTGGGCGGCTAAGGTGCTAAATATAGAGGAGCTTTTGGACAACAAGCCTGCGGAAATGTCAGGCGGACAAAGACAGCGTATCGCCCTCGGCAGAGCAATGGTGCGCGACCCGAAGGTTTTCCTTTTGGATGAACCCTTGTCTAACCTTGACGCAAAGCTGCGCACAACGATGCGTTCGGAAATAGTTAAGCTTCATAAAGAATTAAAAACCACATTTATCTACGTCACCCACGACCAGATAGAGGCGATGACGATGGGTACGCGCATAGTCGTTATGAAGCTGGGCGTCGTTCAGCAAATCGATACGCCGACTAATTTGTACGACTATCCCGAAAATAAGTTTGTTGCGGGCTTTATCGGAACTCCGCAAATGAATTTTTTCGACGTTACCGTTCAGAAGTCGGGCGCAAAGCTTGTAACGGCGTTTGCCGACGGACAGATAATCAATTTCAGCCTTGATAAGCTCCGCAATATAGATAAGCAGTATTTAGACGGTGAAAAGCACGGCTTAACGCTGGGAATAAGGGGCGAAAGCATTGCCGTTGCCGGCGAAAAGACGGAAAAATCGTTAAAGACGGAAATTGTGATAAAGGAAGTGCTCGGCAACACCACACAGCTTTTCGTCAGACTCGGCGGTGCGGATACCGATTATATAATAAGCGTGCCCGAACGCACCAAATACGAGGCGGGCGACGGAATTTATATTACTTTTAATGAAAGAAACGTACATTTGTTCGATGCCGAAACGGAACTGTCGGTAATGGGCAGGGAAGCCGGCAACAAATAAGCAAAGTTTTAAGGGCGGTAAGATGAAAAGTTGGCTTAAATTTTTCGGGTTGAGCTTCTTCTCCGATAAAATTTCAAAACAGGCGGTAAAGCGCGGATACTTAAACGTGGCGTTGGGCGCGGTTTTTGCGCTTGTTTTTCTGTTTTGCGGTGTACTCGCCGCCGATTTGCTGCCATTTTCAACGCACTATAAAAATTCTTCGTCTTTTACGGCATTTGTAAGAAACGCTGTAACAAACGACGGTTTAAGCCTTGAAGTTAACGGCGGAAAGCTTTCCGCAGACCGTATTGCCGATACCTTTTCAAACGAGGCGGACGCGGCGGTTTATGCGGTTAACGGCTATCAGCTTGCGGTAGATACCCGCCCTGCCGACGCTTTCGACGATTTTGAAGCCTATTACCTTTCCAACGACGGTAAAGAGCAGGAAATTACGTTAGAGGAATATGAGCAGCTGTCGGACGCGGCTAAACGCAATTTCGATTTTAAAATACGCTATACTGCTAACGAGCTTGTGCTTACGGACGAACTTACCGCCGTACACGAAGCATATCTGACCGAAAAAAAGAGCGAAAGCTTTGCCGAATTGCAGAAAAAGCAAAGCGAGCTTTCCCGCAAGGAATATCAGAAGCAGGTTTACAATCTTTATGTAAAAGAGTATTATCCCGACTTGTCCGCTTACGAAAGCACGGGCTCGGCTCCGCTTTTAAGAAATTATTACTTTCATAACTGCCTGAACGGCGGCGCGGAAAAATATCTGTTTTTATTCGACGATTCGTGCGCAGGCTCGTTTGTGACGGACGCGGGCTTGAAGGTTGCGTTTTACGGCTTTTATAAAGATTTTCCCGACGGTACGGTATTTTCAACAGATAAATCGGCTGACGAATTTATAACGAAGTCGTTCGGCGCAACGGCGTCTTTCAGCGTTTACGTATATTTAATGAATATGATAAGGCTTTTGCCGTTCATAGCTATGATGCCCTTACTTATAGCGGTAATAACCTACTGCGTTTTAAGAATTATCAAATCGCCCCTTTGCAAGGGCTTCGGCGGAAGTTTGAAAATTACAGGCTCGTATTTATTTTTCGGCGCGCTGGTTTCGGCGATAATAACCTTTATATGCGGTTATTTTGTGCCGAGGAACAGCCTGATTATAGCGGCGCTTTTGATTTTCTTTTTAACTTTGCTTATTCGCACGGCGGTTTTGCTTATCGCCGAGGGCGTTTCCGTTAGAAAATCGGTTAAAGCCGAGGCGGAGAATAATTTTACGGAGATATAAAAAATGATACTTTGCATAGGCGAAATTTTAGCCGATATGATAGGAACGGTGAAAGACGGTTCTGTCTGGTACGAGCGCAAGGCGGGCGGAGCGCCCTTCAACGTGGCTTGCGCGGCGAAAAAATTCGGCGCGGAAGTTATGTTTGCGGGCAGCGTAGGCAATGACCTTATAGGCGATTTTTTAATAAATTTCGCAAACAAGCAAAATCTTGACGGAATACTTATTAACCGTGACGTAAAGCACAACACCACGCTTGCGTTTGTGGAGCTTGACGAAAAGGGCGAACGGTCGTTCTGCTTTTACAGAAAAAACACCGCAGATTATAATTTGCCGTATATTTCCCAAAATGTATTTACGGAAGCGGATACCGTGCATATCGGTTCGCTTATGCTTTCGGAAAGGGCTGGGTTCGAATACGCGGAAAGCGTAGCCAAACGCGCGCGTACTGCGGGCAAAATTATAAGCTTCGATATAAATTACAGGACGGATATTTTCAAAGACAGGCAAAGTGCCGTTAAGGTTTACAAAAAAATAATAAGCTACGCCGATATAGTCAAGTTTTCCGAAGACGAGGTTGAGGTTTTTACCGAAAAGTATATTGAAAAAGAGCTTAGCGATAAGCTTGTGTGCATAAGCCTCGGCGGAAACGGCAGCGAATGGCGGTATAAAGGCAAATCTAACAGTGTGCCTTCGATAAAGGTTAAACCGGTGGATACTACGGGTGCGGGTGACGCGTTCTATGCGGGCGTGCTTTCGCGGCTGGATAAAATTGCGCCCGCGTTATGGACGGAGGAAACGCTTAACAGCGCTTTTGCGTTTGCAAACGTATGCGGGGCGCTTAACACTTTGGGCAGAGGCGCGATAGACTGTCTGCCCGATTTGAAAGATGTAACCCGCGCAATGGCAAAATAAAATTTTTCGGAAATGTTTTCAAATAATTAAAATCAGACAGGGGGAATTAAATGAAGGCTAAACATATAAAAATTACGCTTTTGTCGGCGCTTGCCGTAGTGTGCTGTGTTTTTGCGTTTTTGGCGCCCGTATTAACGGCAAAAGCCGACGGAGTTGTTTTAGAAGGCGAGGGCAACGAATTTCTGCTTTCGGAAACTTCTTACGGCGCGGACGAAAAATTCGTATTTACCGCAACCGCCAACTTCGAAAACGGCAACGCGGCGGGAATTGTTTTCGGCGCAAACGAAGATACAAAGTGGGTTTTCAATATTGACAGAAACGAAAACCGCGTAAAACTGATTTACTTCTTTGAAGGCGGCGACAAGGTTCTGCGCGACGACTGGTTTATCGGCAACGATAAGATGACCGAAGGCGAAAAATCAAAGGTCAATCCCAAGGTTGCACAGCTTGATAAGGTTCAGCTTAAAGTTATAATTTCGCCCGAAAACGATAAAGTTCACGCAGAGTTTTACGCCGACAATATCCAGCGTTTTGCGTTTGACGGCGCGGGCAACGACGTTGAAACAGACCTCAACGCTTTGCAGGACGGAATTGCTTATCAGGGCGGAAGCATAGGCTATAACTGTTTCAGCGCAAAGGTTGCGTTCAACGATATATATTCGGGGGCGAGCGACTATTCCTACTATACCGAGCTGTACCGCCAGCAATACCATTTTTCGCAGTATGCGCACTGGAATAACGACCCCAACGGACTTGTTTATTACAACGGCTGGTATCATTTGTATTATCAGACTCACCCGTTCAGCAATTATTGGAGCGATATGTACTGGGGCCATGCAAGAAGCCGCGATTTGGTGCATTGGCAGCATCTTCCTATTTGTCTTTTCCCCGATACCGATTTTGACGGACGGGAAAAAGACGGATATATGTGGTCGGGTTCGGCAATGGTATATCACGCAGGCGACAGCGCGGCGGTTGACGCGCTTAACTGGTACCCCAACGGCAACGGCACGGGGCTTATAGCTTTCTATACCCGCGACGGAGTAATGCAGGACCAGGTTATTATGTCAAGCGACGACGGAGGAATTACCTGGACTAAGCGCAAGCTTATTCCACAGACCGTTGCAACCGCGCCCGATGGCATAAATGGCAAAAACGACTGCCGCGACCCCAAAGTTTTTCCCGTTAAAAAGGGTACGGACGGTAAAACAACACTGTGGGGCATGGCGCTTACGGGTATGCAATCCTTTAACGTATGGTTTTTGCAGTCTGAGGATTTGCTTAACTGGACTTATGCGGGCGGATTTAAAGCCGAAGGCGTAAAAGCCGAGTGCCCCGACGTGGTAACTTTAACCGCCGACGATAACACCGTACACAATGTGCTTACGCTGACGGGGCGCAGCTATATAGTAGGCGAAATAACCTACGACGACAGCGAGCGGAAAATCAAGTTCTGCGATTTGAACGGCAACGATTTAAGCGGTTTGGATACCGTTCCCGTACAGAATATGGATTACGGTCCCGATTCTTATGCTGCGCAGAGTTATTATATCGACGATAAAGCAAGCGAATTTTACGGCAAAACCGTTTCGGTAAGCTGGTTCAGCGGAGTTCCCGGAGCGCCGGCTTCAATTGAAAGCGGTTTGCTTGCCGACGCGCGTAAGGTGTGGAACGGCGGTGGAATGACGATACCCGTGGAATGGGGGTTAAAGAAAACGGACATCGGTTACGTGCTGACGCAAACTCCGATAGTAAAGAGCGCAGAGGGCTTTAAAGCAATCAAAACTCAGGCATATGCCGGCGCCGATTTGGATTTGACGACGGAAAGTGAAAATATCCTTGCCGGCGTAAACGGGCATTGCCTTGAAATAGAAGCGGAAATAATCAATCCAGATAACGCCGCGGTATACTTCCGCATCAATATGAATTCCAAAGAGTATACCGAAATCGGCTGGAACGCAGAGGACGGATATTACGTTGACCGTACTCATACTGCGGACGCGGGGCTGTCAATGAACAACTATCGCGTAAAATATACGTCGGGCGCGTGCGGAGAGGGCAGACAGACCTTCTATATTCTTTCCGATAACGGCGGTGTGGAGGTTTTCTGCGGGGATTTCGCAATTCCCTTCTATGTGCTTACATTTGCGTCGCCGTATGCGCAGAAGGCTTCTTTTGTTGCGGAGGGTAATGTAACGGTAAGTAAAATCAAAGTAAACAATATCGGTAACGTCTGGCGCACGGAGGACGCGCAGGAGGGCGAAACCGTGCTCTACGTTGAAAGCGAAAACGTGGAGCTTGACAAAACGCTTACCGCTTCAAAAGAGATTACCGTTTATTCGACCTCCGGCGGAGAAATGGAATGGGCGGTTGAAAGCGGTGAAGAGGTTGTATCGGTTGAAAAAACCGAACACGGCGCAAAATTAACGGCGCTTTCTGCGGGCGCGGCAACGGTTTCCGTTTCCTGCGGGAACGCGGTTAAAAATATAAACGTCACCGTTTATGACGGAACGGTTGAAAGCGATATAAGCTTTAATTCAGACGGAATTGTTTCTGGCAACTGGTTTGTTGCGCAAGACGGACTGCTGGGCGTTCAGTCGGCTGGCGACGGATTTATTCTTTCGGAAAACAGCGCGGATAACTTCATATATTCGGCAAGGTTCAGCCTTTCGGGCGCGGCCGCCGCAATCGTATTCCGCGCAAAAGCGGATATGTCCGACTATCTTATCGCAAACTACGATAACAACGGCAAAATAGTAAAATTATGGTCGCCCCGCGGACAGATAGCAAGCGCTTCGGTTAACGGTATAAACGTAGAAGATATAACTTTAAAGGTCAGGGCAAAGGGCGATAACGTGCGCGTGTATATCAACGAAAACGAGGTTATCAACGCGACGCTTGCCGAAGCCGAGCCTAAGGAAGGGCTTTTCGGACTTAACAGCTGTGCGGCGCGCACAACCTTTAAAGCGATAATGTTTATAACGGATAGTTACACATATTCGGGGGGCAATCTCAGCATAAAGGGCGAAACAAGTCAGGCAGTAACGGCGCTTTACAACCGTACTGCGGGCAACGTAAAGATAAATCCCGCTTTTTATACGGTTAACGGCAGAACGCTTGAAATTTCTCAATCGTACTTCCGGACGCTTAAATCGGCGGGAACTTACAGCTTTACGGCTGTGGGGGCGAAAACTTCGTTCGACTTCGACGTTACCGTTTCGGAAGCGCCCTTAACACAGCTTACCGACCTCACCGTTGACAGCGGCTGCAACGCGGTAATTTATACGGGCAACATAACCGTAAGCTCGGTTACGCTGAACGGCGTTGCGCTTACGGACGGGTATTTTGTAAAAGACGGTATGCTTACCATAAGCAGTGAAAAGCTTTCCGCGGGCAAAAACACCGTTATAATCAACGGCGGAACGAGCGTAACGGTCAGCGTTAACAAAGCGGCAACGGCGGCAAATTCCAAAAACAATACGGCGCTGATAGTTTCGCTTTCGGTCGCGGGCGGCGTGCTTGCGCTGGGCGGAGCGGCTGCTGCGGCAACTATTTTACTTATGAGGAGGAAAAAGGCGAATGGCGGCGACAATTAAGGACGTTGCGGAGTTTGCGGGCGTAGGCATAGGCACCGTTTCAAGGGTTATCAACGAGGAAAAGTCGGTTAAGCCCGCCACCCGCGAAAGGGTAAAAAACGCTATGTCCGTCTTGCAGTTTTCACCCAACAAAATGGCGTCTAAACTGCGTAAAAACGAAACCCGCAACATTGCGCTGCTTGTGCCCGTAATAAACCATCCGTTTTTTGCAAAGCTTGCGTATTACGTAGAGGACGAGGCGGATAGATATGGCTATTCGGTCATTTTGGTGTCCTCTCAGCAGCGCGTGCAGAAGGAAACGGACATAATAGACAGAATTCACCGCAGAGAGGTGGACGGCGCGGTATTCGTTACCCACTTCGCGCATAGCGCAGAGGAGCTTAAAGACTGTCCGATAGTTTCTATCGACCGCTTTTTCGGCGAGGGAATACCTTACGTAACTTCGGATAACTATAACGCAACCTGTACCGCGATAGAGTTTTTAATGCAAAAGGGCTGTAAAAGTATAGGTTATATAGGCTCTAAACCCCTTGTTTCCTCAGAGGTTATGGAAAGGGAAAGGGCGTATAAGGACACTATGGCAAAGCACGGCTTGCCCGTGCAGGCGGTAAACGAGGTTATAATGCACGGCGACGAAACCGAGCTTGTAAATTCGTTTCTGGAAAAATATCCCGACCTTGACGGAGTGTTCGCTTCCGGCTATTCGCTGGCGCAATCGCTGTACGACGCGCTGTTGCGGAGCGGAAAGCGTATACCCGAAGATATTCAGCTTGTTTCTTACGACGGCGCGTTCGGACAGTGGAACAACAACGGCTTGCTGACCTGCGTTGAACAGCCCATTGAAGAAATGGCGAGGGAAGTAGTTCATCTGCTTATCAAAAAAATTAAGGGCGAGCCTGCCGAAATTAGGACGGAGCTGAAAACGGCGTTCGTAGTAGGCGCAACCACAAAATAAATTTTCGGGCGTTTTTTTAACGCCCCTTGTATAGCGATTTCGCTATACAAAAAATCTTTAATAGTAAAAAAACGGCTTTTGCCGAGATAAGGAGTAAATAAAAATGAAAAAAATATTCAAAGCGATTTCGATGCTGGCGCTTACTTCCGTTATGGCTTGCGGTATTGCCGCGTGCGGAGGCGGCGACAACGGCGAGGTGGACAGTTCGGGCAATACGATTGTAAAAATAATGTTCCACGTAGACGAAAAATCTACCGAGGGGCAGGCTTACAAAAAGAGAATTGACGCCTTCAACACCGCTTACAAGGACAAAAAAATAAAGGCTTCCGCAACTTATAAGGCGCGTACGGCAGGAGCTTCGAGTTATGAAACCGAACTTAATCTTTTGAAGACGGAGGGAACCTTGCCCGACATTATAACGTTCGACGCGCCCAACTGTGCTTCCTATGCGCAATCCAAATATCTGTACGATATTTCCTCGCTTGTTCCGCAGGACATTCAGGACGACTTTCTGTCGCTGAACAAGTACGACGGCAAGCTTTACGGACTTCCCATACAGGAATCGAGCGCAGGCTTCTACTACAACAAAAAGATTTTCAGGGACGCTAATATAGACGTTTCTTCGTACACCGTTGAAAACCCGTGGACGTTCGACCAGTTCAAACAGGTTTGCGCGCAAATCAAAGCTTCCGGCAAAACCGCCGTGGATATGCGCATGGACGCAACAAAGGACGAAACGGCAACCTATCTTTTGTATCCGTTTATCTATGCGTCAGGCGGTTCGTTTGCTTCCGATGACGGTTACACCGCAACGGGTTATTTCGATTCCGCCGCATCGCAGAACGGTTTCCGGTTTTTAAAAGACCTTATTGATAACGAGTACACGTCGTATGCGATAGGGGCTACCGATTTCTTCACCGGCAAAGTGGGTATGTATCTTTCTTCCGGCTGGACTATTCCCGACCTTGACAATAAGTACAAAGATACTTTTGCAAGCCGCGACGACTGGGGGCTGTTGCCTTATCCGCAGGGCGTTGCGAAGGCGAGCGCAACGGGAAGCTGGTGCTTCGGCATAACCGACAACAACCGCAAGGACAAATCTGCCGCAAAAGAGCTTTTGCTTTGGCTTACTTCAACCGAAAGCTCGGAAGCGATTACCGCCGCAACGGGTATGATTGCCGCACGCAAATCGGTAAATAAAAACTATGCGCCGGGCTCTCCCGAAGAAGTGCTTTTAAAGCAGTTACAGCTTACCGGCACGGCGCGTCCTTCAACGGTAGCTTATCCCACTTTTTCAATCTGTTTTAATCAGGTAATCGCCCACCTTCAAAACGAAAATCTGGCAGGAACGCTGAGTGCGCAGACCAAATCGTTACAGACGGAAATGAACAGGCTTAAAAATTTAAAGGGCTAAAAAAATAATAAATCCAGGGGGCAAAAATGGCGGTTTCAACGCTGATAATTTTAGCTGTATTCTTCGCGGTCTTTCTGGGGCTTGCGGTATTGGATATAGTAATGTCGAAAAAGAAAAACCAAAAATACCGCGTGCGTTCTTCGGCAACGGCGTATTTAATGCTGTTGCCCGCGGCGGTGCTGGCTTTTCTGTTTATATTGCTGCCTATACTTTATTCGCTTGGTTACGCGTTTACCAACTATTATCTTTTAACGCCGAACGATATAAAGTTTATCGGCTTTGATAACTTTGTAAACGTTTTCAAGGAAATAGGCGAAAAGGGCACGTTATACCACGCGATAATAAACACGCTTATTTTCGTCGTCGGGGTAGTGCCCCTGCAGATAGGTATGGCGTTGGGGCTTGCGCTTTTTACCAACCGTAAAGTGCGCGGAGTAAAAATTTTCAAGGTTTGCTTTTTTGCGCCCGTAGTTATTTCGCTAAGCGTAACCTCGTTTTTGTGGCTGCAAATTCTTTCTCCCTCGGAAACGGGACTTTTAAACTCGTTTTTAGGGCTTTTCGGCGCGAAACCGCACGACTGGCTGCGCGACCCCAACACCGCAATGCTCTGTATAATCATTTTAAGCGCGTGGCAGGGCTGCGGCTATCAGATGCTTATATTTACGTCCGGCTTGTCAAATATACGCAACGACTTGTACGAAGCGGCGGCTCTCGACGGCGCTAACGCATGGCAGAAGTTCAAAACCGTAACGTGGCCGGGACTGAGGTCAACGTTCGTATATATCATAATAACGGTGTTTATAGGCGCGTGCAGAGTAATGACCCAGCCTATGCTTATGACGGGCTATCAGGACCATACCGTAACGCTCAGCTACTATATGTATACGCAGGGCTATACATACCGCTGGGTAGGTTATTCCTCGGCGGTGGCGCTTATTATGACAATCGTCATAGGCACGATAACGCTTATCCAGCGCCGTGTGTTCAGGGAGAAATAATTATGAAAGCGAAAATTCTGGAAGTTGACGGAAAATCCGTACCCTTAAACAACCGCCTTACGGGTAAAAGAATTACAAAAGAAGTTATCTACTACCTGTGCGGAATAGTACTTTCGTTGTTGTTTTTATTCCCCATAATTTATATGCTTGCCACTTCCACCAAAAGCGAATCGGCATACGCGGCAAGCGCGGGCAGTCTGGCAATGTTTTTGCCCGACTTCGCGCATCTGGGCACTATGTTCGACAACTACGGAAGCGTTCTTACGAATTACAGCATATGGAAATACGCGCTTAACAGCTTGTTATATGCGGTTATAGTAATCGTTTTAAACATTCTTGTTAACGGCCTTGCGGGTTACGTTATGGCAAAAATGCATTTCCCCGGCAAACGGCTGTTTTCGGCGCTGATAATCTTTCTTATTATCGTGCCTGTGGAAACTTCTATAATCCCGCTTTATTCCATTGTAAAAATAATGCTCGGGTTAAAGCAAACGGCGTCTGTTCTCGGCATAATTCTTCCCGCAACGATAAGCATATTCAACGTATTTCTGTTTATGCAGTTTTTTGCCGGTATCCCCAAAGAGTACGAGGAGGCGGCAAGGCTTGACGGTTCAAGTACGCTTGGTATTTTCTTCAAAGTAATTTTACCGCTTTCAAAGCCCATTATAGCAACCGTTGCGGTATTCTGCTTTATCGGCGTGTGGAACGACTATCTTTGGCCGTCGATGATTTTACCGCAGGCGGGCGAGGGGGAATGGCCGCTTATGCCTATACAGGCGGCGCTGACGACCATACAGAGTATGGAGGGTATAACCACGGGTGAAATTATGGCTTCGCTTGTAATTACGAGTATTCCCATATTCATTATTTACGTTGCGGCGCAGAAATATATCGTGCAGGGCTTCGGCTCTGCGGGGCTTAAAATGTGAGGATAATATGAAATTTAAAAAATCGGTTGCCGTATTAACGGCGCTGTGTCTTTGCTCCGCATGCTTTGTAACGGCGTGCGGAAAAAGCGCAAAAACGGATAAAAATCTTGCGGTTTCGTATTCGTTTGACGAAAACGGCGGAAGCACCGCAAAGGAAGCCGTAAGCAAAAACGACCATAAAATCAATTACGTTTTTAACGAAGAAAACGCGGATAAGCTTTTCAAAGCGCCCTCCGACCCGTTGAGAAAGACGGGCGTAAAGGGCAACGCGCTGTATATGGACGGCTTTTCCACCAGCATAACAAACAGAAGTTTCAGAATTCCGTCTTCGGCGGTCACGCTTTCCGCGTGGGTTGCGCCGAGGGTGTTCGAAAATTTACCCAACTACGACGATGGTACGGACGCGGCGGGACAGCCCAGACTTACGTCCGTACTGAACAAAGGCAACGTGGGCGCGGGCGAGGGCTTTCTTTTGGGCTACGGCAGACTGGGGCTTTGGGGTATTCAGCTCGCTTTGCACAATACCGAAACGGACGAAGATTACGTTGTCGCTTTTTATGACCCGATAAACGCGCTTCCGCTGTACGAATGGTCGCACATTGCGGTCAGCTTCGACGGAAAAACGGGGTATATAGGGCTGTTCTATAACGGCGCGCCCTCGTACGAGGCGATTATCCCCGAGCTTGCGGAAACGCGCATAATTTCGTCGGAAGACCCCTTATATATAGGGCGGTTTACCAGTCCCGTGCTTGAATACGGCATCGACCGACAGCTTGTAGGAGGACTGCTGGACGAGGTTAAAATTTACAGCGCTCCGCTTACTCCCAAAGATATAAGGGAAGTATACGCCGATACCGACGCGTCGGGCGCGCACCCTCAGCTTGACTGGAAGGACGTAGCGCTTGACAGCTCTGTTTACGAGGGCGACAGATACCGCCCGCAGTATCACGGTATTCCCCCCGCAGTATGGATGAACGAACCTCATTCGCCGTTCTATTACAAGGGTAAATACCACGTATTCTATCAGCACAATCCTTCCGGCCCCTACTGGTCGCAGATACGCTGGGCGCATATCGTCAGCGACGATATGATTCACTGGGAATACGTAAAAGACGCGGTAGTTCCCACCGCGGGCATATGTCCCGAGGGCGTTTGGACGGGCGGGGCGTGCATAGGTCCCGACGGTACTCCTTGGCTTGCGATAACCGCGGGCACCAACACGACCTCGTGGAGCGGACAAAACGTTGCTTTCGCGCACGCGGCTGACCCCGACGACCCCTACCTTGCAGACTGGATAGTCGAGGATAAAGTTGTTATACCCCAGCCTTCGAACGATTCGCAAGGCGAGCGCGACCAGTTCCGCGACCCCTTTGTGTGGTACGACGACGGAACATATTATATGATGGTTTCCACCTCTATACCGGGCAGAGGCGGTTCTGCAAACGTTTATACGTCTACCGACATGCGCGAATGGGAATCGAGGGGTTATCTTTACGAATGTGATTTGGCAAGCGTTCCCGAACAGGGCGAACACTGGGAATGTGTGGTAATGCTTCCCATAACCACAAAGGACGGTTCAAAGACGAAATATATTCTCTTTGACTGCCCGCAATATCTTGCGCCGGAAACCACCGTAGAGTGTTATTACTGGATAGGCACGTTCGATAAAGAAACGTGTAAGTTTATTCCCGACGAAAATCCCGATGCGGTTAAAGAATACAACGACTACGTTGCCTCAGGCGAGAATGACCCTGAAAAATTGCACAAGCTCGAAGTGCGCAAAACGCATGCGCCGAGGCTTTTCGACAGGGGGCTTGGGGTTTATACGGGACAGAACGGCTTCTGCTTTCTTACCGAAGAAGACAAAGCCGCGGGCAAAACCTCGTACGAGCAGGGCAGAACGGTTATATACGCAATAGCTCAGGGCAAGGACGCGGGCACCGCGCAGAACAAGGACGCGGGCTGGGCGCACAACTTTGCAATTCCCCTTGAATTATGGCTTTCCGACGACGGAACCGAAGTTATCCGCGAGCCGATAAAGGAATTGCAGAGCGTAAGAAAAGAAACGCTTTACGAATATAACGGCGCGGGAAAAACCGCGGACGCGATTAATTCCGAAATTTCCTCTATACGCGGCGACTTGCTGGAAATACGCGCAACGTTCACCGTTGAACCGACCGCGGCGGAGTATTCGGGCGGAATAAGCGTGCGCTACAATCCCAACACGGTCAATACGCTGACAGAACGCACGGATATATGCTTTACAAACCGCGGAGTATATATCAAAAGAAACAAATCTTCGCTTTTGGACTACGTTGCAAAAACTCCCAGCCATAAGTGGGAAAATGCCTCGCGTAAGTTCGACGTTATAATTCTGCTTGACCGCTCTATGCTGGAAGTTTATGTGAACGGAGTTATGAGCTTTACTACAAGAATTTATCCCAAGTACGGCGATTCCGATTATTTGAAGATTTTCGACGAAAATTCGGGAATAAGCTTTACCTCGTTCAGCGTTTACAGAATGGGCAGCGCTTATTCGGATACGGTAACGCCCGCCTATTACGGCAATGTCGGCAATCTTAGTGATTTAGGGGGAGAGTGAATATGCGCAAAACATTGATAGCTCTTTTAAGCCTGGTGTGCGTCGGCGCCGCGGTTGCGGGCACCGCTTGCGCAAACAAAGGCGGCAAACCGCTTGCCGCACCCGTCAACGGCGGGTTTGAAAGCGCCGATTTAAGCGGTTGGACGGTGGAATACGGCAACGCTTTCGATAACGACTGCGTTATGTCCGACAAAACCTTTACCTATGAGAACGACGCAAACCACAATCAGCTTTCCGTAAACGCTACGGGCAACTGGTATTTAAGCGGAAAAGGCTTCCACGGCAGGTACTCGGGCGCGCGTACGGGCGCAATACGTTCGACGGAGTTCGTTCTGCCCAAAGACGGAACGGTAAGCATGAAGCTTGCGGGCGGGGCGCTTACATTAGGCAAAAGCGAAACGGCGGCGTTAAAAAGAAAAGAAAAGCTGTGCTATGTGGGAATTTACCGCGCGTCTGACGATAAGCTCCTCGCACAGCAGACCAACGAGTACTTTATCGAGCATAAAGAAGATTACGTCAATCCCGATAAATACGCGGCGGGCGTGTACAGCACCGACAATTTCAACGAGTACACCCTTGATTTATCCGAATACGCGGGCGAAAAGGTTTATATCCGCATAGTTGACAACGACGACAGCTACTATTACGGTTATTTCGCCGTGGACGATATACGTATAGGCGAAGGCGCCGAGCCCCAGCAGGAGAGCGCGTTCTTTACCAAAACCCGCGACTATATTGAGGACGTAGAGGCGGTATCGCAGTACGAAATCAAAAACGGCGGGTTTGAAACGGGCTCGCTTGCGGGCTGGACTATCGTTGAGGGCGACGCTTTCTCGCACGACGGAGTAAATTCCGAAAGCGTTTGGTGGAACGAGAATATCACCTATTCGCGCGACGGCAATTATCATTACGGTTTTTACCGCCCCGCGGCAACGGGCGTTATGCGCTCGTCCGAGTTCGTCCTCGGCGGTTCGGGCTATATAAGCTGGAAGCTGGGCGGTTGTAAAGAAAGAGATAAAACGTACCTCAGATTTATGGTTAAAACCGATAGCGGCGATATTGAGGCCGCAAGGTTTTCCAACTTCAAATGCTGGGATTTCAGGTATGACTTTCAGTTCCCTTACGTTCCGAACGGACTTCGCCTTGCGAATATGCTGCAATATTACGCGGATTTTTCTGAATACCTCGGACACACAATGTATATAGAGGTTGTGGATAGAAATAACAGCGCCGACGAAATGGGCTGTATAACGCTTGACAGCGTAAAGACGTACTGGGAAGAAAAGCCCGTATGGTACGACAGCGAATCTTACCTTGCAAAAGTGGACACCGATACCGATATTATGCCGGACAGCAAATATCAGGTTAAAAACGGCGGTTTCGAAACGGGCGATTTGACCGGCTGGGAAATGGAGGGCAACATCGGCAAAGTGCTCAGCGAGGAATGGTGCCTTGACAGACCGTATAACAGAAAGGGCAAATATCTGTTTACGGGCTTTAACCACGGCGAAGAGCTTGAAGCTAACAAGGGAACTTTGACAAGCTCGGAATTCGAAGTGGGCGGTTCGGGCTGGATAACTTACCGCTTTGGCGGCGCGGGAAATTCCGAATTGTGCTATCTGTCGATAATAGACGCGGAAAGCGGCGAAGAGCTTGCGCGCTACGGCAACTACGCGTTCAACGACGGTGCAATGAATTTGTATAAAGCCGACCTCAGGGCGTTCAAGGGTAAGACGGTTAAGCTTAAACTTACCGATAACGCGGTAAACGGCTGGGGACTTATAATAGTTGACAGCTTTATAACCTATTACGAAAGCGAGAGCGCTTTGCCCAACGACGCAAAACCCGCGGCCGATTTGCTTACCTATCTTGGTAAAGACAATATCTATCAGGTTGACAACGGAGATTTCGAAACTGGCAATTTGTTCGGCTGGACGTGCACCGAGGGCGACGTTCCCGGTACGGTAAGCGCAAACGACAGCTATTTCAGCGGCGCTTTGTACGGCAAGCAGGGCAACTTCCTGTTTACAGCCATAGAGGGCGACGGTAACAAGCCCAATCCCGCGCCTCCTTTGGAGCACCTTACGGGCACGATAAGAAGCCGAGCCTTCACGCTTAGGGCGGACGGTTGGATTTCCTTTAAGCTCGGCGGGGCAATCAACAAAACCACGGGTATAAGGGTTATAAAGTCCGACGGTACCGTTCTTGCCGAATTCAACCATACGGAGGTTTCTCCCTCGGGCGAGGGCGTGCTTGCGCAGTATATTTACCACTTCGCCGAGATAACGGAGGACACCGAGTGTTATATCGAAATTTTCGATAACGAGCCGAACGACAGCGGCAACCCGTGGAGGCTTGTTGCGGTTGACGCTATATTGACAGATTATCAGGCTATGCCCGAGCTGGAAAACGCAGTAACGGCAATTAATAATAAAGCAAATTAACAATATTTAAATTTTAAGGGGAAAATTATGAAAAAATTTTTATTGGCAATTTGTACGGCAATGCTGTGCACCGTTGCGGCGCTTTGCGCGGCGTGCGGAGGAGGGGCTAAACAGCCTGAAAAGCTCAAAGACGGTATAGCTTTAACGCTTACCGAGGGCGAAAGTAAAAATATCGATTTGTCTGAATACATTTCGATAGAGGGCGGCGGATACTCGTATGAAGCAACTTCTTCACGTCAGAATATCGCGACAGTTGCCGTTGAGGGCAACATTGCAAAGGTAACGGCGGTTTCCGAGGGTAACGCAACGGTTACCGCCTCCGCGGGCGAAGTTACGGTTGATTTTGCCGTAACGGTTAACAAAAAACAGCCGGTTACTCCCGTGGAAGTTGATAAATCGGCGCTTGAAGCCGAGCTTAAACTTGAAGTTTCGGAGCAAGGCGACTACACCGAGGAAAGCTATGCGGCTTATGTGCAGAAGCTTGAAGCGGCAAAAGCCGTAAACGCGAAAGCGGACGCAACCCAGACCGAAGTCGATACTGCCTGCGACGGGCTGAAAAACGCGCGCCTTGCGCTTACGGAGCGCGTTCCCGAAGCAAAGGCGGACGCGGAAAAAACGCTGGAAATTGTTTCGGGCAAGTCAAGCGAAATAACCGTTTCCGACTATATCGACGGTAAAAATCTTTCACAGCTTACCTACGAAGTATCTTCGGGTAATACGCTTGTCACCGTAAGCGAAATAACCGAAGGCAAGTTCACCGTAACGGCGGGCGGAACCGAGGAAAATATTGACGTTGACATTAATATATGCGTCAAATACAAGGGCGAAAGCAAGCTTACCGTAACAATTACGTTGCAGGTTAAAAGCGAGCCTCAACCCGTCGTAAAGCATACGCATGTAACAAAGTCGGTTGATGTTTACGCGCTTGAAAACAAAGACGAAATTGCGATAGATTTTACCGAAAACGTTGAAAGCAACGGCGTGGAAGGCCTTGTTTATTCCGTAGTGCTGAACGGCGCCGACGTTACGCTTGACGGTAACAACCGCTATGCTTATCCCCTTACGGAAAGCTACGGCGAAACCGCGACAAATGCGGTGTTCACCGTCACGGTTTCCTACGGCGGGGGCAAAAGCGTCGGCTACGAATATACTCTTAAAATTACCGATACAACCGCTTACCGCATCGTCAACGGCGGTTTTGAAACGGGCGACTTAACCGGCTGGACTTTGACTAATCAGAAGTTGGGCGCGGTGTCAAATGAAACTCATTACTGGAAAAACGATGTAGAAAGCGAGCAAGGCTATGCTTTCGGACTTGACGGAAACTATATGTTCTCTGCTTATGCAACGGATGTTGAAAGCGCTATGGGCACGCTTACAAGCTCGCCGTTCAAAATCGGCGGAAGCGGCTGGATAACTTACAAGCTCGGCGGCGCTAAAAATGCGGATAAGGTATTCCTCGATATAATCGAAAAGGATACGGGCAATATCTTGGCCCGCTTCGGCAATGCGCTCTGGCAGGACAGGACGGAAAACGTAAAGAGCGGCTGTACGCTTATATCATATAAAGCCGACCTTTCGGCAAACCTCGGCAAAACGGCGTTTATCCGCATAAGCGACAACGCTGTAAGAGATTACGGACTGTTCTTTGTTGACAGCTTTGTTACCTACTATTCCGAAGCGCCAGCCTATGGCAATACCGCAGTTGCTTTGACGGATAAGCCGAATAATATTTATCAGATGTATAACGGCGGTTTTGAAACGGGCAACCTTTCGGGCTGGGAGCTTGTCGAGGGTGAGCATTTCGGCGCGGTCAGCAACGACGAAAAATATTTCCAAGACGTCAGCTACGGTAAAGACGGCGACTATCTCTTTACGGGTGCGAATGCCGGAGAGCACGGCACAAACGGCGAATGGGAAGCAAAGACGGGAGTTTTAAGAAGCGGTTTGGTGGTAATAAAAGCCGGCGCAACCCTTTCGTTTAAACTCGGCGGCGGCAACAAGCCGGAAGTCGGCATCCGCGTCGTAAAATTCGTTGAAAATAGCGAGGGCGCGGCGGAAAAGGTTGTTGTGGCAAGCTACACCAACGTTAATCAGGCAGAGGGCTCCCAAGGCGCTTTAAATCAGTACAGCTATCAGCTTACCGATATAACCGAAGAAACCGACTGCTATATTGAAATATTCGACAATGCAACAGGCGGCTGGGGACTTGTAACCGTTGACAGTATTGCAATTACTTACGCAGAGTAATAAAAAACCATTTAACAGAAACTAAAAAGTTTTACCGCGGTTTTATGAAAAACCGCGGTAAAACAACAAAACGGAGAAATTAATAAATTGAGCGACTTAAATTTGAGACCTAAATTTCATATTACAGGCGGAAAGGGTTGGATTAATGACCCCAACGGACTGGTAAAATTCAACGGCGAATATCATGTATTTTTTCAGTACTATTTACACAACGTGTACTGGGGCCCCATGCACTGGGGGCACGTTGTAAGCAGCGACTTAACTAATTGGAAGCACCTTCCCGTGGCGCTTGCGCCCGACGAACAGGACGACGGTTGCTTTTCGGGTACGGCTGTCGTGTGGAAAGGCAAGCTGTGGCTTATGTACACAAGCTTTAAGGAAAACGGCGGCGGTGATAATGTAAGACAGCTTCAAGCGGTGGCGTCCTCCGAGGACGGAGTAAATTTCACTAAACACGGAATAGTCATAGGTGAAAAGGATTTGCCGTCGGAGTACTCGCCGTGCGATTTCCGCGACCCGAAAATATTTATAGAGGACGACGTGCTTTACTGCCTTGTCGCGGCGAGAAAAATAAACGGCAGGGGCAGAATATTGCTGTTTTCCTCAAAAGATATGTTCAACTGGAAATTCGAGTGCGACGTTTTCGGCAGTGACAGCGGCGGAATAATGATTGAGTGCCCCGACTACAACAAAGGCTTAGGACTGCTTACTTATTGCGAGCAGTTTCAGCCCGCGCAAGGCTCTAAACACCTGAATATCCACAGCACCTTTTACCGTTTGGGCAAGCTGGACTGCAAAACGCATAAAGCTGAGTTCGGTGAAAGCGAAATTCTCGATTACGGCTTCGATTTTTACGCCGCGCAGATTTTTAAGGATACGCCCGTGATGATAGGCTGGCTTAATATGTGGGACAGAAATATCCCGTCCGAAAAATACGGCTTTGCGGGTATGCTTACCGTTCCCAGAAAGCTGGAAATCAAAGACGGAAAGCTTTGGCAAACGCCCGCGGTTTATTCAACCTTGCTTTACGAAAAGGCGGTTAACGGCAACTATAAAGACAGTATTAAAACAGGCATAGTTAAAATAACCGCCGAAAATTTAAAAGCATTTAAGCTGTCTTTGCGCAAGAAAAACTCAACGTCCGCCGATTTTTGCCTTAAAAACGGCGAATGGGTGTTCGACCGTTCGCACTCGGGCGAGGAAATCAAGGGCAAAGAGGTTGACGCGGACAGTCTGGCTGGTATCCGCCGTATGCCGTTTGAAAAGGGTGAAAAAACCGAAATTTATATAGTTATGGACGAATTTTCCGTTGAGCTGTTTGTTGACGGAAAAGCGCTTTCCTCTACCATTTATCCCGACGCGGACGCGGACGGGTTCGAGCTTGAAACGGAAGCTGACAAATGTATTTTACAGCGTTTTGAAGTTTAATTTAAAACAGCGGTGCGCAAATTACTTTGCGCACCGCTGTTTTTTTCGATAAATATTCTCTGTCGGCTGTTTTGTCAAATCGTCAGCGGCTTTAATTGATTTTAATATTGCAAATTTTACGATTAAGTATTATAATAATTCTATAAAGTTTTTTAAGGACTTACATATATGGATATGTTGAAAAAGTACGGTGAAACGGCTAAAAAGTATGAAGATTATCTTATGACGCTGGACGGTGCGGTCGGTGTAATGCACCTTGGGGGGATAGCGCGCAGCCGCGCGGACGAACATTCGGATATAGATATCGCCGTGTTTTCGCATAAGCCTATAAAAGGCTTAAAGACGGGCGAACAGCTGTCGGAAGAGGGCTACGACGTGGAAATTTTTAACATAGTTATGTCCAAAGGCTTTGACGACTGGTCGGAAATTCAAAAAGAGGCCTATGACGAGGGCTTTATTGCGCGCGATACGGACGGTCAGGTCAAAAGCTTTATAACCAAAGCATTGGAATACAAGGACGAATACAGGCTTCCGCGCGTTGCCCAGCTTATATTCAACCTTGCGTGGCACGGCTGGATTTATACTCCGTTCAGAAACAGGATGGTAAAAGGCTACAACTGGATTATTCCGCGCGACATCTGGTTCGGGCGCGGCGACCCAAATAACGCGTTTTACCTTGCTCAGGTATGCTTGCAGGATTTTATAGAATTGCTTTTTGCAATAAACAAAAAGTGGACGCCCGACTATAAGTGGCGCTATATCAAATCAAAAAAGCTTGCGTTTTTACCTGAAAACTACATTAAAAAGACGGAAGAACTTCTTTTTACCGAATGGACCGAAGAAAACTGGGAGCATAAAGCGGCGGTTTTTCAAAGCCTTCTCGATGAAACGGTCGCGGCGGTAGAGCCCGACTTGCCCGACGACTGGTATGCGCTTATAGAGCACTGAAGATAATTTTATGGACTGCAAAATTTTTATTTCTTTTAAAAACAGTTTTCAGGGCGAGCCCACCAAAGACCGCGCAATGGCGGAAGAGCTTTACCGTTTTTTAAGTGAAAACGGTTATAAAGGCGAGGTTTTTTTCAGCGAGCGCGAAATTTATAAAGAGGGGAGCTCTGATTATGCAAGAATAATTTCGGATGCGCTGCAACGGGCAAAGGTGCTTATTTACGTTTGCGCCGACGCAAGGCATTTCGACAGCAGCTTCCCTGAAACCCAGTACGTTAACTATGAGTGGAAAAGCTTTAATAACGAAATAAAATCCGGAAGAAAGCAGGGCGGCGGGATATTCGGAATACTCGGCGGAGTAAAAATAAACGATTTGCCGTACGATTTGCGTCAGCATCAGGCTTATGCTTATAAAACGGAATTTTCCAAACTGCTTTGCACGCTGGACGTGATATTTGATAAAAAATCCGCGTTTGACGAAAGCGAAGAGCCTGATAAACAGCTTAAAAAATTTATAAATTCACAGTTGGTAAAATTCGGGTATTTACAGGAAGATATATCCGTCCGTACGCAGTTTTCCGACTATCTTAAACTGCAAATCAACGAGCGCACAAAAATTTCAATGGTATATTACCAGCCTGCCAGCGGATATTCTTCGGCGCTGTTCAGCGCAATAAAAAATCTGGACGCGGCGGATATAAATATCTTATATTTAAAAGATTTCGATGATTATTATTTAATAGAACCGCTTATAAGCTCCCGTCTGAAAGAAAAATATTTTATTGTTATAGATAAAATAACCGATTTACAGGAAGGTAAAAAAGTTACCGCGCTTGCAGAAAGTTACGATAATATCTGCGTATTGATTTCGGTCGCATACGACCGTGCCGACGTTTACGAAACATTCAAGCGCCGCGCGGTGGTATATAAATTCGGCACTTTTTCCGGCGCGGAAACAAGAGAGTTTTTAAACGGCGTTTCCGGCGAGCTTGATATAAGCATAACGGGCAATCTGCTTACCACTCTGCTTTTGCCATCCTTGCGCGAACTGCGTACGCCTGTTATATTACGCGGTATCCTTGTCGAACTGTCGCATTTGCCCGATTATAAGGAAAAAAATTATACAATTTGCGATATTTTACGCTCTATAGACGCTATAATTGCCCGCGAAGGCGAAAATTGTTTGTGTTGCATAGAACATTTGATAACGCTTGCTATGAACAAAAAAATAAACAAGTTTTCTTATCTTGACATTTCCGAATATAAGCAGGAGGTGGAAAAGCTGATAAAGCTTGGCGTTTTGCGCAGGCTCGGCAACGGATATTCCTTTATAAGCGACGATTATTTTTACTATAAAATAGCCGGAATGTATTTTGAAACAAACGGCGTAATTGCGCGGGCGGAGTGGTTTGAATTTATTCCCGACAGCGTGCCTTATTATATCTATATGTATTATGAAGAGACGGGCAAATACATTGGCGGTAAGTTTGAAATAGCCAGCGGCAAGGTGTATCAGCTGTTGCAGTTGTTCGTAAACAACGGCGAAATAATCAGCGGTTTTATCAAAAACCGTCAATACACAGATGAAATTCTTAATCTTGTTAAATTTTTCCGTAAAAGCGGGCTTTACGTCACGGGCAAATATTTAATAGGACTTTTTAAAGAAAACGGAGTAGAATCTTCCGACAGCTTTGACTATGCTTCCGAAGAAATGATGATATTTTTTCAGGAAACGGGCAAACTTCTGGATACCGAGCAGACGCACGGTGATATTTATTACAGAAAAGGCTATATAAGTTATTGTATAGACGATATAGACAGCGCGGACGAGTATTTCGACCTTGCGTATAAAAAAATGCTTGAAGACGGTAAGTTCAGCGAGGGTATGCTGTTCGACTATACCGAGTATCTTATCGACGTAGGCGATTACGAACGGTTAAAAGAGGTAACTGCTCTTTTAGAGCGCCATCTGCAACCCGATAGCCCCGATTATATGATGCGTTACAGCTTTTTAAAGGGCTCGATAGCGATTAACAATCTTGAATTTTCGCTGGCGAAAGATTTTTTTAAAGACAGCATAGAATACTGCAATCAGGATATAAAGTTAAAAAGACTGCAAATATATTACGGCAACCTTGGAGAAGTTTACTTTTATCTTAACGATTTAACCGCCGCAAAAAAATATTACGAAACGAATTTATATATTGCAAGGCTTATAAACGACAGTAACGGTTTGTGTATATCTTCAAAACTTCTCGGCAAAATAGAGCTGTTTTGCGGAAATTATTTAAAGGCTTTCAAATATTTCGGACAGTCCAAAATCTATGCTGAAAAAGCGGATAATAAATGGCGGCTCGGCAAAGTGCTTTTGTATATGAATTTGCTTTGCAAGGGTAAATTCGGGGAGATGAAATATATCGAGCTTACGGGCAGCAATATTTATCAGATTGATTTTTATTTTCTCCGCTCGCTTATATGCTACGTCTGCGGCGATTTAAACGGAACAGAATTATGGCTTGAAAAGGCTGTTGCATTGATACCCGTAGTTAACTGTAAATATATCTGCGAGAAAACGCAGGCGTTCAGGCGCTATTTAAGCGGAGGCGGACTTTCGGCAACGCATAAAGATATGCTTGGTTATTGTGAAACGCTTTTTAAAACCGTTGAGGAATTAAAGAGTGCGGATATTAATATAGATACAGATATAATGCATTATCTTTATAAAGAACTTGATACCGGGCGGCTGTATTTAAGACATATAAGTTTAGACGACGCGCAAAGCATTTACGAATATTCTTCTGATATTTTCAATACAAAGTATATTATGTGGAACGTGCACGGGTCGGTCAGCGACGCTTACGATTACATAGATTCTATGTTCGACATAGATAAAGCGGGCAAAACGTTTACCTGGGCTGTTCAGGAAAAAGAGAGCGCGGCAATGATAGGTACGATAGATTTGGTTTATAACGAAAGCTACGGAGTATACGAGGTCGGCTATATTCTCAACAAGCGCTTTTGGGGAAAAGGCTATGCAACCGAGGCGCTTAACGCCGTTATCGGCTTTGCCAAAGACGTGCTTAAACTTGATAAAATTGCGGGCGCGGTTTTTTCCGTAAATGAAAAATCGAGGCAAGTGCTTGAAAAATGCGGATTTGAATTTGTTAAAATTATAGAAAACTATCACAGCCGCCCTGACGTGCTTGATAAAAGCGGAGCTTACTACGAGTTAAAATTAAAATAACCGAGAGAGGGGGGATATGCATTTTTCCCCTCTTTTATAAATTTTTAAGCGCACCCCTTCAAGCAATAATATTTTCAGGCTGTTGCGTTTTTTGACGGAATATGATATAATTCTTTAAAAAAATTGCAAGCGGGTTTTAGTTTATGCAAAGCGGAGATAAAAGACTGCGGTATGCGGAAATCGTCAGCGGTAACATAATTTTTGCAACCGGTATAGAAATGCGGATATTCCCCGATATGTGCGGGTATTTAAGTTATAAAAGAGCTTACGAAAACGGCACCCCCTATTTTATTGCTTATCTCGGCGATAAGGCAATCGGTATAACGGGCTTATACTGCGAAGAAAGGCTGGGCGAAGAAAATACCGTTTGGCTGGGCTGGTACGGCGTTCTTCCCGAATACAGAGGGCAGGGCTTTGGCAAGCAGATTTTGCTGGATAGCATAGCGGAAGCAAGAAAAAGAAATTTCGACACGTTCAGACTTTACACTTCCGTAAAAAACTGCGCGGAAGCATGCAAACTTTACGATAAAGTTATGGATATTGGCGAAGATTATACTTTGGAAGAGCCGGAAATGCTTAGAAGGGTATACTCGAAATCTCTGACGGATAAAAAAGTTATACCTTGGAACAACAGATATTTATATCTTACGGAAAACCACGGCGAGGAAGAAACGGCTTTATCCGTCTACAAACGGCGGATGAACGAAGAAGATTAACTTTCTGATTAATAAGAGGGGATATACAAATGGACGTATTTATAAGTTACAGACGTTTGGGCGGCGGAGATTTCTGCGGGCGCTTATTCGACAGATTTATCGGCGGGAATTATTCCGCTTTTTACGATAAAGAGAGTTTAAAATCAGGCAAATTCAACGAGCAGATATACAAAAAAATAGAAAAATGCAACAACTTTATAATTATACTGCCGAAAAACGGACTTGACAGATGCGTCAACGACGAGGACTGGGTGAGAAAGGAAATCCGCAAGGCTATCGAGCTGGAAAAAAATATTATACCCGTATTTTTGAAGGATTTCGAATTTCCCGAAGCTTTGCCCGAAGACATTTCGGCTATTAAGGATTATCAGGGAATTATATACGATTCCACCGTTTCCCGCTTTGACGAAATGTTTAACGTTTTAACCTCGCACTTAGTGGACGAGAACGGCAAAAGTCTGCTTGTTGCAAGAAGACAGGGCGCTTCCAATACCTATTACGAGCAGAACGGTATGTCCGAAAGGGAAAAGAACAGAATAAAATCGGACAGGGAATCCTGCAGGGAAATAGAGGACGGAATATTCCGCGAATTGCTGGGCGAAAGAGAAAACTTTGTAATTTTCAATCCTGCCGTGTATGAAATTTCCTGCGCAATGGACAAGTATAAGCCGTTTAACTATTCGCACGTGTTCGGTTTTCTGTGCAATCAGAAGGAAGCGGACGCGGCGAACGAAATGTACGGCGCAAACAACGGACATTTTTACGCCGGCAATATGGAAGACGACGACTTTGAAAGCAAAATGGACAAAATTATTGCCGACAACAATATTTACGGCTTCGATTTCGTCGATTTGACTTTGATTTTAAAGGACAGCAAAAACCCCGCAAAAAAACTGCGCGCCATAGCGGAACGCCTTAACGAGGGCGCAATAATTTACATAAGAGAGCTTGACGACGGAATAGTATTATGCAACCCCGACCATCAGTCGCTGTTCGGAAAAATGCTGCAAATTATCAAACAGGACAAGTACGCCGGTTCGAGAAATTTCGGCAGACAGGTTTACACGCTTTTAAAAAATCTCGACGCAAGCGAAGTGAAAATGGTAAACACATTTCTTACGACCGCTAATATGAAGATGAAAAAGCGCAAATGCCTGTTCGATACCTATTTCTCATACGTCGAGCCGGAATACGAGGATTTGTTAAAGGAAGACCCCGATAACGATATTTATATTGAAAACCATCAGTGGCTTGTGGAAAATTACGAAAAATTAGAACAGGCGTTTTTGGTAAAGGACTTCTTTTTTACTGCGGGTTTTATGTTCTTTTACGCTAAATTCGACGAGCTTGACTAACGGTATAAATTACAAAGGATAAAATAATGTATCTTGCACTCGGAATAATATTTTTAATAGCCTGCATTGCAATATTTGCGATGATTATAGCAACAAACGTGCTTTCAATCAAAAAAGGCGGAAAAATAATAACCAAAAAGAATATGCTGTATCTTGCGCCCGCTTTTTTGGTTATTTACGGTATACATTTAACCGCCGCGGACTTCAACGGCCGGCAAATAGACTTTTTATGCTGCTTTTCTATGATAGGAACCGTTCTGGAAGTGTTTAAATTCAAGACCGACAATGATTTGCTTTTGCCGATATGCCGGATGTACCATATCTACTACGCCGATTTCATTTTTGCGGCGCTGGCGGGCGCGGCAACGTTGATTTTAAGCGCGGCAAGCTTTTTCAGCCGCCGTATAACAAACTTTGTTAACGTCAAAAAACTGCTTAAAGCAAACTGCGATATAATTCTCGGCGATTCTGCGGACGCGGTGCAATATCAAAAAAACACAAAATGCAGTCTGCTTTTGGGCGTCAACGTAACAAGACAGCGCTACGCAGAGCTTATAAAACTCGGCATACCCGTGCTGCGCGTTCCGTTAGAGGCAAAAGCGCTTGCGGGCAAGCTTAAAAACGGCGGGTATAACGTGATAGTTTTCCGCGACGGAAACTATTCCTACACAAAAGTTATAGAAACCTTTACCGAGCTAATCAACGGAGGCGCGGCAAAGCTTCACCTTGAAGCAAACCAGCACGAAATGAAGATTTTAAAGGAAAAATTTATAACCAAAGCGGACGGAAATTCAAAATTATACGTTACGGGTTTCAGCAAGTACGAGCTTATGGCGCGCCGTTTTGTAGTTGACCACCCTGTAACAAAGTATATACCGCGTTCGTTTTATAACGAAAACTGCACCGTAAAAAACGACAAAGATATAAACATAGTGTTTATCGGCTTCGGCAAGGTAAACTACCAGCTTTTCAGAATGTGCGCCATGCAGTTCCAGCTTGCGCAGGAAAAGGACGGAAAGCTGGCTTCCAAACCCGTGCAGTATTATATTTACGACAACAAGGATGCGTCGCTGCATAATGAATTTTTCAGCAGGATACAATTCGAGTTCGACGAAGAATTTTCCGTCTGCGACTTCCCCAAGCCCGAAAAAATCTGCGATTTGCATATCTGCAACACGGACATAAATTCCGTCGATGCGAAAAAGAAGTTTAAATCGCTTGTTTCCGAAAACACTTTTACCTGTTTTATCGTTTCGCTGGAAAACGATTTGGAGGACGCGTCCTACGCGCAGACTGTAAAACGGCTGCTGAAAGACAGCGGCAGCTACCGCATTTTTGTAAGAGCTAAAAACAATAACGGCGAAAAGCTTAACGAGGACGGCGACGGTATAATTTATTTCGGTGAGGAGAAACAGCTTTACACTCACGAAAATATAATTAACGACGATTTGACCGAGCTTGCGCAGAGAATTAATCTTTTATATTCCAAAATAGACGGTGCGCCGAAGTGGCTTTGTGATTTGCAGGAAAAGATTGAGGACGGGCTTTCGGGCGAGGAACAGCGCAAACAGCTGAACGAAAATCTTGCCGACGCAAAGAATATCGAATATATGCAAAAGCTGTGGCTGGCTCTGCCTTATATAGAACAGGCTTCTAATTTGTACCATGCGCTTAATCTGCCCTTCAAGTTAAATCTTCTCGGCTTCGATATGGTAAAAAAGAGCGGTGAGGAAGATACGGGAATATCGGAGGACGAGTTCAATAAATACTATAAAAACAGCGGCAGGTCGGCAGAGTATAATGATTATTCTTTCTACTTCAATACGGAATCAAGCAACGTGCTTGCTTATATCGAACACAACCGCTGGAACGCGCTGTATATTCTGTACGATTTCAAGCAAATGAAGAAGGCGGATATGGTTGTTGAGGACAGGGTAGATAAAGAGGGAAAGCCCATAAAATTTATGGCGCATAAAAATTTGAACCTTAAACAGCACGCCTGCATTACAACCTATTACGGCTTGAACGAACTGCTTTTATATAAGTTTACTTCAATGTATCCGTCCGCAGTATTCAAAAACGACGACGAAAACGTATTAAATCTGGCAAAAATTTACGAATACGATTATATGGACCTTGACAGACTGTACAGCGAAATTACGGCAATGGGCTATAAGCTTGTCAAAACAAATTAAAAACCTAAGGCAAATTAGATGGAAAATATAAAAATCAGATATATCGACTGGGATAAAACGGCTACTAATTTAAAGCTTTTGCGCAACGACAATATAAATCTGCGCAGATACGTTTGCGCGCAGTTGAACATAGACAAGGGCAACTGCGGCGGAAATTGCGAAACGTGCAAGTTCGATATGGATAACAGCATAAGCCAGAAAGAGCTTGCCGCGGTATTCAAGATTTCCGACAGTATGATTATCAACTGGGAGAACGGAAAAAGCCGCCCCGCGCTGGAATATCTTATTTTTTACAGCGATATCTGCAAAATCGGCTTATACGACGTTATAGTTTTCGCACAGTAATTCGGCGTTTTGTGTTTTTTTACCGTCGTTTTAAGCGTTTTGTCTTACTGTCATTCTGAGCATTTGTCTGACTGTCATTCTGAACGCAGTGAAGAATCTGATTGTCATAAGCGTATAGCCTTAACCTACGTTATAAACCACAATCAGATGCTTCCGCAAGCGTCAGCATGACAAGTTTCAACAGTTGCTTTACTGTCATTCCGAGCGACAGCGTAAGGAGCGCAGCGACGGAATAGCGATTGTTACGCGTAGCGTCAATCGCGTCAGAATCTAATAGTCCTATGCAATCCCACCCCCTTGTATTCCCCCGCCCAAGCGGGGGATAATTTTACCGCATTATTGCCCCCTGCCTTTGACGCAAGATTATCCAAAGCTTACCCCCCCCTGCCTTAGGCGGGGGGATTAAGGGGGGTGGGGCTATCTCAAACTATCCACCGCAACATTAAAACCAAGCTTAAACCCTTGCTTAAAGTCTTTTTGAGTAAGCTCGTCATTCAATTGAAAAAGATTATCCAGAACTTCTTCAAACATTACTATCTGTTTTTCGGTAAGTGTTTCTATAAACATTTCATACTGTAATAACGCCGTTTTCTGCTTTTCATAATTTAACGATAATGTTGATTTCATATTATTTCCTTTTTGTCCTACTGTCATTCTGAACGCAGTGAAGAATCTGATTTTCTTATGCGTATAGCCTTAACCTACGTTATAAACCACAATCAGATGCTTCGCCAAGGCTCAGTATGACATGTTTCAATCATTCCTCGTAATTATTTTAATATCCACTAACGTGGAATGTCAAGTATTTTTTCCACAATAGTGGTTTCATTATTTTATGGATACTCTTGCCGCGCGATTAAAGGAATTGAGAATGGAAAAAGGGCTGTCAATATTTCAGCTTGCCAAGGAAACTAATTTAAGCAAAAGCGCAATTTCATATTGGGAAAATTGTGAACGTATTCCTAATGCTTTGGCAATAATTGCATTGTGTAAATTTTTCAATGTTTCGGCAGACTACCTTTTAGGGCTTGAAGATTAAAAATTAACGGCGGGGGCGCGCTTTTTATAAAAAGCGCGCCCCCGCATTATTTATATACCGCATTACTCATATATCATATTTTATAAACTGCAAATTACTTGAATTATTAAATAATTGTGATATAATTTTTACGTAAATCAATTTTACCGCACCGAAAGGAGAAATTTTTATGAACGTCAGAGAGGAATCGCTTAAAAAACACGCGGAGTGGAAGGGCAAAATAGAAACGGTTTGCCGTGTTCCCGCGGACAGCGCGCAGGCGCTTTCGCTTGCATACACGCCGGGCGTTGCCGAGCCGTGCATGGCGATTCATAACAATATCGAAAAAAGCTTCGACTTAACGCGACGCTGGAATACCGTGCCCGTAATAACCGACGGTACCGCGGTTTTGGGGCTGGGCGACATCGGACCCGAGGCAGGTATGCCCGTTATGGAGGGCAAGTGCGCGCTTTTCAAAGCCTACGGCGGGGTTGACGCGTATCCTCTCTGCATCAAGTCGAAGGACACCGAAGAAATTATTAAGACGATTAAGCTTCTTTCAGGCTCGTTCGGCGGAATAAATTTAGAGGATATTTCCGCGCCGAGGTGCTTTGAAATAGAAACCCGCCTTAAAGCCGAGCTGGACATTCCCGTCTTTCACGACGACCAGCACGGCACCGCGATAGTTATGACGGCGGCGCTTATCAACGCGTTAAAGCTTGCCGGCAAGAAAAAAGAGGACATAAATTTAGTGATAAACGGCGCGGGCGCGGCAGGCATTGCCATAGCGAAGTTTCTGCTTGATTTCGGGGTGAAAAATATCACCGTATGCGACCTTAAAGGCGTGATATGCGAGGGGGAACCGTGGCTGAACGCGCCCCAGAGCGAGCTTGCAAAGCTGACTAACCGCAAACGTTTAAAGGGCACTCTTGCCGACGCAATGAAGGGCGCGGACGTGGTGATAGGGGTATCGGGCCCGCACTGTATAACTAAGGATATGGTGGGGGCAATGGCGGAAAAAGCCATACTTTTCACCTGTGCGAACCCCGTTCCCGAAATCGAACCGCAGGACGCGAAAGTGGCGGGCGCGTTTATAGTGGGAACCGGCTCTTCCGCTAATCCCAACCAAATAAACAACGTGCTTGTGTTCCCGGGGCTATTCCGCGGTGCGCTGGACGTACGCGCGAACACCGTCAACCGCGAAATGATGGTTGCCGCCTCTTACGGCATTGCAAACTGCGTTTCACCTGAACAGCTTTCGGTTGATTATATTCTGCCTTATGCGTTTGATAAAACGGCGCACGAAAGCGTGGCAAAGGCTGTGGCGGAGGCTGCCGTTAAGTCCGGCGTCGCTAAACTTTGTTAAAAAATTGTTATGCTGACGTTTACTATACTTTGAAACATGTCATGCTGACGCTTGCGGAAGCATCTGATTGTGGTTTAAAACGTTTGTTAAGGCGGTTCTTGCCACCCCCCTAAATCCCCCCGCCGAGGGCAGGGGGTATCCGAAAAAGGAGTAAAATTATGCAGTATAAAAATCCCGTGCTGTTTTCAGACTATTCCGACCCCGACGTTATCCGCGTCGGCGATGATTTTTATATGGTTGCCTCGTCGTTCAACCACGTACCCGCGGTTCCCGTACTGCATTCCAAAAATCTGGTCGAGTGGGAGTTGGTTAACTACGTTTTGGACAAGCTTCCGTTCGAACGTTTCAACGCAGTCTGCCACGGCGCAGGCGCGTGGGCGCCTTCACTGCGCTTTCACGGCGGTAAATTTTACTGCCTTATTCCCTTCCCCGACGAGGGTATTTACGTTGCGGAAGCCGACGACCCCTGCGGCAAATGGTCGCTTTTGCGCCCGCTTATGGAGGGCAAGGGCTTTATAGACCCCTGCCCGATTTGGGATAACGGCAAGTGTTACGTCGCTTTTGCGTTTGCAAAAAGCCGTGCGGGGTTCAACTCCAAAATAGCCGTTTTCGAAACGGACGAACAGCTTAAAACGCCCGCAAAAAAATATGAAACGGTTTTCGACGGTACTGACATAGCTCCCAAAATCGAGGGGCCGAAATTTTATAAGCGCGGCGGATATTTTTATATTCTTGCTCCCGCGGGCGGAGTAAAAACGGGCTGGCAAACGGCGCTCCGTTCCAAAAAAATATACGGCCCGTACGAAAGCAAAATTATTCTTATTCAGGGCGATACAACGGTTAACGGCCCCCATCAGGGCGCGCTTGTGGACGTTGACGAAAGCGGTGAAAGGTGGGCTTTTTTGCACTTTCAGGACATGGGCGCATACGGCAGAGTGGTGCACCTGCAACCGGCGCAATGGGTTAACGGCTGGCCCGTATGCGGAGAATACCGCGGCGATAATCTTGCGGGAACGCCCGTTGCGGGCGGGGAATATCCCGTGGATATTTGCACTTCCGCGCGCATAAATACAAGCGACGAATTCGAAGGCGACAGGCTTTCGCTTGTCTGGCAAACGCCCGCAAACCGCAGAGAGGAATGGTATTCCTTCAACCGCGGTTTACGCTTAAACTGCGCATATTACGGGGGCAATTCGCTTGCAGACCTGCCCCAGCTGTTTATGCAAAAGGTATATAATAAAAACTTTTCCGCAAAAGCGAAGTGCAGATTAAACCTTGTAAACGACGGCGACGAGGCGGGCTTTGTTATGTTCGGCAAGGAATACGCTTATGCCTGCGTGGTTCGCGCCGACGGGCAGAACTATCTTGAAATACGCAAGGGCGCAATAGGCGGCGGCCCGGACGAAACGCTGTGCCGCAGTCAGCCTTACGACGAAAATTGCGTAACTTTTCAGCTGTCGGCAAAGTTGGAAAATCCCGACCGCCTCGCATACAAATTCACTTTCGGCAAGGTTGCGTTCACACATATTTTTTACGCCGTGGCGGGCGTGTGGACGGGCGCGAAAATCGGTGTTTACGCGCGGTCGTCAACCCAAAGCAAGGGCAGTGCAACGTTTAAGTATTTCCGCACGGTTTGCACGGATAACCGAGTAAAATAAAAAATTACCATAGCTATACGCTTTACTTTTTAAAGATAAGGTACTAAAATGTTTGCCAAAAAGAAGGCGATAAAATGACGGAAACGGTAAAACGAAAACCTAAATATACACTGTTCACGGCAAAAGCGCTGCTATGGCTTATTCTGCCCATTGTAATCGAGCAGATTTTTTCGACTTCGCTCGGGCTGTTCGATTCTATGATGATTTCAAACAGCGCGTCCGGCGATTTGACAAGCAACGCGGTTAGCAACGTAAATTACATAAACAACCTGATAATTCAGCTGTTTTCGGCATTTGCCACGGGCGGAGCGATAGTCACGTCGCAGTGCATCGGCTCAAACGATAATGAAAACGCAAACAAAAGCGCAAAGCAAATGCTTATGCTTGTAATTCTTATTTCCGTGGGCATAGGCGCGCTGTGCCTTGCGCTTAACTGGCCTATTTTAAAATTGTGTTACAGCAACGTGTCGGCGGAGGTTTTCGGCTTTCAGCAAACTTATTTTTATATAACCGCCGCATCGTTCCCGTTTATAGGACTTTTCAACGCGTGCGCCGCGCTTCTCCGCGCCCAGCGCAAGAGTATGTTCACAATGATAAGCGCGGCGATTTCCTGCGCGCTTAACGTGGGGCTTAACGCGCTGTTTCTGTTCGTTTTCAATATGGGCGTGCTCGGCGTGGGGCTTGCAACGCTTATATGTCGAATTGTTCCCGCCGTGTTTATGCTGATACTTCTTGCAAACAAAAAAAATCTTGTGTGCGTAAGAATTTTCGAAAAATTCCGCTTTGAAGGCGCGACAATCAAAAAAATATTAAAGCTTGCCATACCAAGTGGAATAGAAAGCTGTCTTTTCCAGCTTGGCAAGCTTATGACCAACACTTTTGTAAACGTTGGCTGTTACGTTGACCCCGTCAGCGGCGTAAATATACAGGCTAACGGCAATAATATCGCAAACGAAATAAACAATATCGCTTCGGTTGTGGGCAGCGGAGTGGGTACTTCCTGCTTAACCGTAATAGGTCAGGCGGTCGGCGCGGGCGACAGCGACCAGTGCAAGTATTATATGAAAAGAATGTTCCTGCTTTCGTACATTCTCAACGGAATTTGTACGGGAATTATTCTTGCTTGCGTGCCGCTTATAGTAAATTTGTTCGGGTTTGCGGCCGAGGCGAAGGAAGTGGGCAAGCATTGCCTGTATTTCTGCCTTTGCTTTCAGCTGGTTACTTATCCGCTTTCGTTTACAACGCCCGCAATATTAAAAGCCACGTCGGACGTAAAATACGTTATGTTCAGCGCGGTTGCTTCGATGTTTATAATGCGCGTGGGGCTTGCGTTTTTGCTTACCACCGATAAAATTGCGGGACTGCCGCGGCTGGGCGCGTTCGGCTACTGGATAGGAATGTGCTCGGACTGGGTGTTGCGCTCGGTGCTGTTTCTGACAAGGCTTTTGTCAGGCAAATGGAAAAAGTCCTCGGGGCTTTTAAATGAAAAACCCGCGGCATTTACAGAAGCGGAAGCGCCTTTGCCGTTAACGGACGAGGTTGCCGCGCAGGACGTTGATATATTAAGCGAACAGCCCGGACCGACGTGCGGTGACAGCGCGGACAGCAGTGAGGAAAATGAAGATGTTCCGACAAATGTTTGAAGAAAAGTATATGAGGTTTCCGCAAGGCAGGTGCAAGGCGGTTACTTTCAGCTACGACGACGGAGTAAAGGCTGACAAAAAGCTTGTTGAAATTTTGGATAAATACGGGCTGAAAGGCACGTTCAATTTAAATTCGTTGCTGTTCGACTGCGAAAACTGGCACGGCAGAATGAACGAGGAAGAAACGTACAACCTTTTTAAAGACAGCCCGCACGAGGTGGCTTTGCACGGCGCGCGCCATATATTTATGGACAAGGTGCCCTTGCCCGAAGCCATAAACGAGGCGGTGCAAAACCGCGTATACCTTGAAAATAAATTCGGTAAAATCGTAAACGGGATGGCTTACGCATACAACGGCTATACGGATGAAATTATTGCCGTTTTAAAGCAGTTGGGCGTCATATATGCCCGAACTACCGAGGACACGCATAGTTTTTCTGTTCCGAAAGAATGGTTAAAGCTTAACCCCACCTGCCACCATAACAGCCCGCAATTTAAGGAGCTTGCCGATAAGTTTATAAGCGGTTCGCCGTTGAACGAGTTCAAGCACCGCGAGCCGTGGCTGTTCTTTATATGGGGGCATAGTTACGAGTTTGACGACAACGGCAACTGGAACGTGATAGAGGACTTTGCAAAGCGCATTTCCGCACAAAAGGATATATGGTTTGCCACTAACGGCGAGATTTGCGAATACGTTAACGCTTATAATAATCTTGTGTTTTCGATAGACGGTGAAATGGTCAAAAACCCGTCATATATGGGGGTATATCTGGAAATCCGCGGTAAAGTTTACGAAATTCCCGCAGGCAAAACGGTTAAATTCGACAAATAATTTCTTTTGAAACGTCAATAAAAAATTGAAAACCCCGTTGCATTTTGCGCGGGGTTGTTGTAATATATGCTTGCAAAAAATTTTTGTGATATAAGGGGAAAAATATGATTTTGGACAAATTCAGTTTAAAAGGCAAGGTTGCAATCGTCACGGGCAGCAACACGGGCTTAGGGCAAGGCATATGCCGCGCGTTCTCCGAGGCGGGGGCTTTAGTTGCGGGCGTTTCGCGCAGACCGAGCGCCGAAACTGCGGAAATGCTGGGCGCAAGCTTTCATAACATAATCGCCGATTTAAGCACGTGCGGGGTAATTGACGGTATTATTGAAGAAACGGTCAAAAAGTTCGGCAGGGTGGATATCCTCGTAAACAATGCGGGGGTTATCAAGCGTCAGGACAGTATAGAGTTCTCCGAGGAGAACTGGGACAGCGTTCTGAATGTAAATTTAAAAACGGTGTTTTTCTTAACCCAAGCAGTTGCCAAACAATTTATAAAGCAGGGCGGGGGCGGAAAAATAATCAACATAGCCTCTATGCTTTCCTATCAGGGGGGCGTGAGGGTGCCCTCGTATACGGCCTCTAAGTCGGCAATCCGCGGAATTACAATGACGCTTGCCAACGAGTGGGCAAAGTACGGAATCAACGTAAACGGCATTGCCCCCGGCTATATGGCTACCAACAATACCGAGGCGTTAAGACAGGACGGGGAGCGCAGTTCGGATATTTTGGCGCGTATCCCAGCAGGCAGATGGGGCACGCCCGCAGATTTGGAGGGCGCGGCGGTCTTTCTTGCCTCGGAAGCTTCCGACTACGTCAACGGCTTTACGCTCGCGGTGGACGGCGGCTGGCTGGGCAGATAATTTTTTGAATATTGTGCGGAACAGAACGGCGGGAGGGCGCAAAAACGCGCCCTCCCGCCGTAAACGGTTATTGTTTTAATTATTTGTATCAAAAAATTCATTCGGGGTTATTTCCAGAATTTCGCAGATTTTTAAAATCTGGTCGTAGTTAAGTTCGAAAATTCCGTTTTCAAACCGACTGTATTGCTGTTGCGTCATAAAAAGCATTTCCGCAATTTCACGCTGGGTTAATCCCTTGAATTTCCGCGCGTCTTTAATATTTTTTCCTATCTTTTCAGAAATTTTCATAGTTAAAAGTTGCCATTTTGTGATGTAAAATTATAGACATACACCATAAAATGATGTATAATTTATCAAAACAATTTAAGGAGAACGGCTATGGCAAAAGATAATAATCATATATTTTTGACTGAAACGGAGAGTGCGGAAGGCGGTTTCAATTTTAAAATAGACGCAAGCGACTTATTGCTCGATTTAAAAGTGCTTATAAAGGAATATTATATTGCGACGTTTTCGGACGAAGGCAAATCGCTTGTGATAAGCTTCAATAACGGTCAGAAATTTAAGATTAATCTTGAAGAAATCAAATAAAATTTTTTAAAGGCGGTAGGCGCTTAAAAATCGCCGACTGCCTACTTTAATCATTTTCAAATGTCCGAAAAATACATAAATATATCCGTTTTGTACATAGACTGTACGTGCGCGCACGTCTATAATAAAGTAGTGTGAAAATGCGCCAAATTCTGGAAATTGTTTTCAGTTTTCCGTGCTGAACAATCGGCGCGTTTCAACTTTTAAGGAGTGAAAAATGGCATTAACAGTAAAGGACAAAATCAATTCGCTTGTGGACGAGCTGGAAAACGTTGGCATTGTTCCCGTAATCAAGCTTGACAACGTTGACGATGCGGAAAAGCTTGCAAAAGCTCTGCGCGACGGCGGTATCAACTGCGCGGAAGTCACTTTCCGTGCAAAGGGCGCGGACGAGGTTATCAGAAGAATGACCAAGGCTTACCCCGATATGCTTGTCGGCGCGGGCACGGTCCTCACATGCGAGCAGGTAGACGCGGCTATAAAGGCTGGCGCGAAGTTCTGCGTGGCGCCGGGACTTAACTCTAAAGTCGTAAAGCATTGCCTTGAAAAGGGCGTGCCGTTTGCGCCGGGGCTGTCCTCCGCAAGCGAAATAGAGCAGGCGCTTGAATTAGGGCTTGATTTTGCAAAGTTTTTCCCTGCGGAGCAGGCGGGCGGGCTTGCGTACATTAAAGCGGTTTGCGGGCCTTACACGACAATGCGGTTTATGCCCACGGGCGGAGTGACCGCGGACAACCTCAACACCTACCTTGCCTATAAAAAAATAGTCTGCTGCGGCGGCAGCTGGATAGTTCCTCCCGCGCTTTTGGCAGTCGGCGACTGGGCGGGCATAACCAAACTCTGTCGAGAGGCAATCGATAAAATGCTCGGGTTCGAGATGGTTCACGTCGGGCTTAACTGCGCCAACCCCGAGGAGGCGGAAGCCGTTGCGGACGAGTTTGAAAACGCGTTCGGCTTTGCAAAAAAAGTGGGCAACAGCTCGGTTTTCGCGGCATCGTATATGGAAATGATGAAAAAGCCTTTCCGCGGTAAAATGGGGCATATTGCCATAGCAACCAACTCGGTCAAGCGCGCCGCTTATCAGCTTAAACTGCGCGGATACGAGGTTGACGAAGCTTCGGTTAAATACAACGCGGAAGGCGTTATGAACGTTGCGTATTTAAAGCATGAGTTCGGCGGGTTTGCCGTGCATCTTGTTTTAAAGAAGTAAAAGCACAAACGCAAATAAACTTCGCAATACTGCGTTTGTTTAAAACCGATTGCCCACGCAATATAGGGCAAATAACAACGTTTCAGCAATAAAATCAACATAAAAAAACAATTAAATCTTTTATATATTTAAGGAGAAAAATTATGAAAATAGTAACCATGGGCGAAATTATGCTTCGTCTTTCCACCCCCAACAATGAAAAGTTCATTCAGGCAGACGAGTTCGACATCAACTACGGCGGAGGCGAGGCCAACGTAGCCGTTTCCTGCGCGAACTACGGTCACAAAGCCGAATTTGTAACCGCCGTGCCCGATAACGAGCTTGGCGAGTGCGCTATTGCGGCTTTAAGAAAATACGGCGTTCAGACCGACCACATTGCTAAGTGCGGCGAAAGACTCGGTATTTACTATCTTGAAACGGGCGCGTCTATGCGTCCTTCAAAGGTTGTTTACGACAGAGCCCATTCTTCCATAACCACCGCAACCAAAAAGGACTTCGATTTCGACGCTATTTTCGAGGGCGCGGACTGGTTCCACTTTACAGGAATTACCCCCGCAGTATCAGACAGCGCGGCGGTTTTAACCGAAGAAGCGCTTAAAGCGGCTAAAAAGCACGGCGTAACCGTTTCCGTTGACCTTAATTTCCGCAAAAAGCTTTGGTCGAGTGAAAAGGCTAAGTCGGTTATGACTAAGCTTATGAAGTACGTAGATATATGTATCGGAAACGAGGAGGACGCAGACCTTGTGCTCGGCTACAAGCCCGGTAAAACGGACGTAACTCAGGGCGATTTGGAGCTTGCGGGCTACAAGGATATTTTCGAAAGAATGTGCAAGGACCTGGGCTTTAAATATGCTATATCCTCGTTGCGTGTAAGCCATTCCGCATCGGATAACGGCTGGTCGGCTTGCATTTATAAGGCTGAAACGAAGGAATTCTATCATTCCAAAACTTACAGAATTTCCCCTATCGTTGACCGCGTAGGCGGAGGCGACAGCTTTGCAGGCGGCGTTATCACCGGCTTTTTGGACGGAAAAGATTTCAAGTCCGCTTTGGAATTCGGCGTTGCGGCTTCGGCTTTGAAGCACACAATCCCCGGCGACTTCAACCTTGTTTCGCGCAAGGAAGTTGAAGCTTTGGCGGGCGGCGACGGCTCTGGCAGAGTACAGAGATAAATGCAAATTGCATTCCGTACCCACGACCTCGGGGTAAAAGGTCTTGAAAACGCAATAGAAAAAGCGCGTAACTGCGGCATATCCGCGGTGCAATTAGTCGCCTATAAGTTTATGGACGAAATAAAATACGCGCCCGGACAGCTTAACGCGCAAAACACAGCCGCAATAGGCACGGCGCTGAAAAACGCAAAAATCGGCGTTCCGCTTATCGGCGCATATTTCAACCCCGTTCATTCCGATAAGGAAAAGGTTGCAAGATGCAAAGCCGTTTTTAAGGAATATTTACAGTACTGTAAAAACCTCGGCTGCGGTATAGTCGGTTCGGAAACGGGCAGCTTCAACGACGATAAGTGGACTTATAACCCGCTTAACCGCACGGAGGAGGCTTTGCAAACCGTTATAGAAACGTTCGGCGAGCTTGCCGGATATGCAAAGCAGTACGGCGCGTTCGTCGGAATGGAGGGCGCGGCGGGGCACGTCTGCTGGAACGTTGCAACGCTTAAACGCGCAGTTGACGCAATCAACACCGACAATATCAGAATTATTTTTGACATATACAACTATCTGGACGCTTCCAACTATCAAAGCTATCTTGAAATTCTTGACGAGGGGCTTAAAACTTTCGCGGGCAAAATCGTTGTTTTTCATATCAAGGACTGCGTATTTGAGGACGGAAAGCTGAAACAGGTTGCGCCGGGTAAGGGTATGTTCGACTTCGATAAAATTCTCGGAAAAATCAAGGCTTACGATAAAAACGCGGTGTTGGTGCTGGAAGGTACCGCGGGCGAGAATATTGTGCCTTGTATTCAGTTTATTAATAAAAAGTGGAACGAAGTTTAAAAACGTTTAATATTTAAAATAATTAGCGGCGCGCGCAAAAATCACACTTTTTGTAAGCGCACCCGATTTGCGCATACTTGCGCCTCGGCGGTGTGAATGCCCGCAATTATATATTTTGTTTGCCCCAAAGATTGCGGGCAGAGCGGCAGAGCCGCTGAAAATCGTAAAAATCGCAGGCGCAATATAGCCGAGATTTTTACGAAAAGGAGATTTTTTATGAAATTCGATATTCGTTATTCAAATCACCCCGACGATTCAAAGCGTTACGATACGCAGGAGCTTCGGGAAAAATATTTAATTGAAAAGCTTTTCGAGGAGGACGAAATTCTCCTCACCTATTCCCATCAGGACAGAATTATCGCGGGCGGCGCAATGCCCGTCAAAAAAACGCTGTCCCTCGGCACTTTTAAGGAGCTTGCCACCGCGTACTTCCTTGAACGCCGCGAAATGGGCGTTATAAATATAGGCGGCGCGGGAATAATCACGCTTGACGGTAAAAAATACGATATAGGACATAAAGAGGGCATTTATATCGGAATGGGCACAAAGCAGGTAGAGTTTGCTTCCAAAGACGGTAAAACCCCCGCTAAATTCTATATAAACTCCTGCCCCGCGCATAAAACTTACCCTACGGTCAAAATTATCAAACCAGTAGAGGGCAAGCCCGCTCCCGCGGACGCAAAATACTGCGTGCAAAGGCATCTCGGCTCGCTCGAAGGCATTAACAAGCGCACTATTAACCAGTTTATTATCGGCGACGTTTGTGAAAGCTGTCAGCTTGCAATGGGCATGACCGAGCTTGCGGAAGGCAGTGCATGGAACACTCTGCCCAGCCACACGCACGAAAGAAGAATGGAAGTATATATGTACTTCGAGCTTCCCGAAACCGAGGCGGTTATACACCTTATGGGCACCCCGCAGGAAACGCGCCATATCATTATGCATAACGAGCAAGCGGTTATTTCGCCCAGCTGGTCTATCCACAGCGGTGTAGGCACGCACAACTACACGTTTATATGGGGTATGTGCGGAGAGAACCAGACTTACGACGATATGGATAATATTTTGACCAAAGATTTACGTTAAAACGCATATAAACTTCGCAATACTGTGTCGCGCTCCGCTTTTTTTGCTCGTGTACGTCATTGTACACGTCGCTTCAAAAATGCTTGCGCTCCTTGTCTTGCTTGTTTCTCTGCGTTTTTGACGGATTTATAAAACCTAAATCAAAAAAATTTAAAAATCTATATGAAAAGAGGAAAAATAAAATGGCAAAACTCCTATTCAAAGACGTAAATAAAGTGTATCCCAACGGATACCACGCCGTACACGATTTTAATATGGAAATCGGCGACGGAGAGTTTATCTGCCTTGTAGGCGACTCCGGCTGCGGAAAGTCTACAACCCTGCGTATGATTGCGGGGCTTGAAGATATTACCTCGGGCGAGTTTTATATCGACGGAAAGCTGGCAAACCAGATGTCCTCGCGCGACAGAGGTATTGCAATGGTTTTCCAGTCCTACGCGCTTTATCCGCACCTTACGGTTTACGAAAACCTTGCGTTCGGTCTTACGCTTGAAGGTATCGACGCGGACGTAATAGAGGAAAAAGTTCAGGCGACCGCAAAAATTTTAGGCTTGACGGACTATCTTGAAAGATTTCCCCGCGCGCTCTCGGGCGGTCAGTGTCAGCGTGTAGCGGTAGGCCGTGCGCTTATAAGAAAGGTTAATATCTTCCTTATGGACGAACCGCTGTCCAACCTCGACGCAAAACAGCGCGTTACAATGCGTTCGGAAATAAAGCAAATTCACCGCTCGGTCGGCGCTACGACTATCTACGTCACCCACGACCAGACGGAAGCTATGACCATGTCCGACAGAATAGTCGTTATGAAGTCGGGCGGGTACGTTCAGCAGATAGGCACCCCGTTCGAGCTGTATTTCTATCCGAAGAACCTTTTCGTTGCCGGCTTTATAGGCGAACCGCCCATGAACTTTATCCGCGGCACGGTTGAAAACGGTCGTTTGAAGGCAAGCAGGCTGGAAATCGACCTTGCGCCCATAGTTAAGGACGTTACCGCGCTCGAAGGCAAAAAAGCGGTGTTTGCGTTCAGACCCGAAGCAATCAAGCTTAACTCAACCGAAAAATGCTATAAATTATCTTCCAAAGTGGAGCTTACCGAGCTTTTGGGCGATACCACCAACGTATACGCAACCATAGGCGAGGAGGAAGACCGCGTTAACATAATCTTAAAGGTTAACCCTCACCACACCCCCGAAATGGGCGCGAAGTTCGACTTTGTAGTTCCCTATACTTCGTCGTATGTGTTCGATGCGGAAACCGGGCTTGTTGTTGAAACCGACATTGTAAGACACTGATAAGGAGCGCAAACAGGATATGGAAGTTATAAGCAAAAAATTATTTGAAAAACCGGAAAGAAAAGTAAAAATTATGCAGTTCGGCGAGGGCAACTTTCTGCGCGCGTTCGTCGAATGGATAATTCAGGACTTAAACGATAAGGGCGCAATCGAAGCGGACGTTGTCCTCGTTCAGCCTATGCCCTTCGGCAGAGTTAAGGAGCTTGCCGAGCAGGACGGGCTTTACACTCTGCGTTTAGAGGGTATCGACAGCGGTAAAAAAGTAAAGAAAAGTCAGGTAATAAACGTTGTAGGCGACTGCATTAACCCCTTTGCCGAATACGAAAAATTCCTTAAATACGGCGAAAGCGGGGATTTGCAGGTAATTATTTCCAACACTACGGAAGCGGGCATAGCGGTTGATGCTACCGATACCGATTTTTCGCAGTGCCCCAAATCCTACCCCGGCAAACTGCTTGCTCTTTTAAAAAGACGTTACGATTATTTCAAGGGCGACGAAAGCAAGGGACTTGCGATTATCCCCTGCGAGCTTATCGACGACAACGGCGACGAGCTGTACCGCTGTCTGACCGAGCTTGCGCACATAAACAAAATGAACGAAAAGTTTATAAAATGGATGCAGACCGCAAACCACTTTACGTCCACGCTTGTTGACCGAATAGTCCCCGGCTATCCCAAAAACGAGATTGAGGATATTCAGAAAGAAACGGGATATATCGACAATAACGTAGTAAAAGGCGAAATTTTCCACCTTTGGGTTTTGAAGAAGGAACCGTTCGTTCAAAAGGCGTTACCCGCAGATAGTACGGGGTTAAACGTAATTTTTGCGGACGATATTCACCCCTACAAACAGCGTAAAGTCAAAATTCTGAACGGCTCGCATACGGCTATGGTGCCTGTTGCGTACCTCTGCGGAATCGACACCGTCGGCGAGGCGGTTAACGATAAAGTAATCGGCAAATACGTGCGCGATTTCGTGTTTGACGAGGTTAACCCCACAATCAACCTTCCGCAGGACCAGATGACCGCGTTTGCAAACAGCGTGCTGGAAAGATATCAGAACCCTTATATCCGTCACGAGCTTATGTCTATCGCGCTTAACTCGACCACAAAATTCAAAACGAGAATACTTCCCACGCTTACGGACTATGTAAAAATAACGGGCAAACTTCCCCAACACGTTCTTTTCTCGTTTGCGGCTTTGGTTGAATTCCACAAGGGCAAGAGGGGCGGGGAGGATATTAAGCTTGCGGACGCGCCCGAATACCTTGCAAAATGGAAAAAGCTTTGGTCGGAGTTTAACGGCGATTACGATAAGCTTGCAAAGGACGCGCTCGGCTGGACGGAAGCGTGGGACTGCGATATGAACGCTATTCACCCCGAAATTACCGCAACCGTTGCAAAATACCTTAAAGCAATCGATACTAAGGGTATGAATAAGGCCGTAGAGGAATTTGTAAATGGCGGTTGCACGGGCAACTGCAAGAAATAAAACGCATATATGCGGCACTCTGCTGTGTTGCGCTGTGCTTTTTTTGTTCGTGTACGTCATTGTACACGTCGCTGCAAAAATGCTCGCGCGCCTTGCATAGCACCGCATCTCTGCATTTTTCTTTAAAGTTAAAATTAAGGACTTTTTATGAGCAAACAGACAATAATAATAAACCCTCTCGACAACGTTGCCGTAGCCTTATGCGATTTGCAAAAGGGCGGCATATATGAGGGGGTATCGCTTGTTGAAGATATAACAAAGGGGCACAAGTTCGCCCTGCGCGATATTACAAAAGGCGAAAATATAATAAAATACGGCAGTCCTATTGCGTGCGCTACGGCGGACATAAAAAAGGGCGCGCATATTCACACGCACAACGTAAAGACGAATTTATCGGAAAACCTTGAATATACCTACAACAAGGTTCCCACCGATTTGAAAAAGGTAAAGGGGCGCAAGGTCGGCGTATATCCCCGCGCCAACGGCGAAGTCGGCATACGCAACGAGCTTTGGATTATCCCCACGGTCGGCTGTGTAAACGGTCAGGCAAAACTGATAGTCGATACTTTTAAGGAAAAGTACGGTACGGCGGGTTTTGACGGAATTTTTACCTTCACCCATCCGTACGGCTGTTCCCAGCTCGGCGACGACCACGAGCGGACAAAGCTGATTTTGCAGAAAATGGTTCGCCACCCCAACGCGGGCGGAGTGCTCGTGCTCGGTTTGGGCTGTGAAAATAACCAGATGTCGGCGTTCCGCGAGGGGCTGGGCAAGGTTGACGAAGCAAGGGTTAAATTCCTTGTCGCGCAGGAGGTTGACGACGAGATTGAGGCGGGCGTAGAGCTGTGCAGACAGATTGCCGAAGTCATAAAGACCGACAAGCGCGTTGAACGCGACATATCCTGCCTTAAAGTGGGCTTAAAGTGCGGCGGAAGCGACGGGCTTTCGGGCATAACCGCAAACCCGCTTGTTGGGCTTTTCTCCGACTATATCGTTGCGGCGGGCGGAACTACCGTATTGACGGAAGTTCCCGAAATGTTCGGCGCGGAACAGCTTTTAATGAACCGCGCAAAGGACAAAGCTACGTTTGAAAAGACGGTTAAATTAATAAACGATTTTAAGGACTATTTCCGCAGAAACGGACAGACCGTATACGAAAACCCTTCCCCCGGCAACAAGGCGGGCGGCATAACAACGCTTGAAGACAAATCGCTCGGCTGTACGCAGAAGTCCGGCTCCGGTCCCGTAGAGGACGTTGTTTTCGACGACGGTTTTGTAACGCACAAGGGGTTAAACCTTTTAAACGGCCCCGGCAACGATATGTGCGCGGTTACAAATCTTGCGGCGGCTGGCTGTCATTTGGTGCTTTTTACCACGGGCAGAGGCACGCCCTTCGGCGGTTTTGTGCCTACGCTTAAAATTGCTACAAATTCCGACCTCGCTAAAAATAAGTCTGGCTGGATAGACTTCAACGCCGGCGCGGTGCTGGAAACGGACTTCGATACCCAGCTTGAAAAGCTTATAGATTTAATCGTGGAAACCGCAAACGGCAAACCCGCGAAAAACGAAATTAATCACACCAAAGAAATAGCAATATTCAAAACGGGTGTTACTCTTTAAACCAAACGCCTTGTCTTGCCTGTTTCTAAGTTAAGGCGGGTAACACTGATTATTATTAGGAGAATTTTATAATGAAAGCATTTATGGACGCAGATTTTCTGCTCGATACCGAAACGGCGAAAAAGCTCTATCACGGGCACGCCGAGCATATGCCTATAATCGACTATCACTGCCACTTGCAGCCCAAGGAAATTTACGAGGACAAGAAATTCCGCAATTTAGCGGAGGTTTGGCTGGGCGCTGGCGACAGATACGGCGACCACTACAAGTGGCGCGCGTTGCGTGCAAGAGGATACGCCGAGGACAGCATTTCCGGTCCCGACGACGATTACAAAAAATACCTTCAATTCGTCGAAAGTATGCCATACTTCGTAGGCAATCCGCTTTATCACTGGTCGCATTTAGAGATGCGCAGATACTTCGGTATCGACGAAATCATAAATAAAGAAAACGCAAAAGTCATTTGGGATAAGGCAAACAAGGTGCTTGAAAAGCTCACCGCGCGCGAAATGATGTACAAATTCAACGTAAAAACCGTCTGCACCACGGACGACCCCGTTGACAGCCTTGAATGGCACAAAAAAATGAACGCAGACAAAACGCTGAAAGTGCGCGTCCGTCCCGCGTTCCGCCCCGATAAGGCTATAAATGTTGAATTAAGCTGGTTCGCAGACTGGGTTAAACAGCTTGCGGGCGTAGTCGGCAAGCCCGTAAAGACGCTTGAAGATTTGTGCAACGCGCTTGCGGAAAGAATTAAATTCTTCGACGAAATGGGCTCAAAGCTTTCCGACCACGCTCTGGACGTGGTTCACTACGCGCCCGCAACGTATGACGAAGCGAACAAAATCTTCTTAAAGGGAATGAAAGGTCAGCCCGTTTCCGTAGAGGAGCAGGACAAGTACAAGGGCTATATTTTGGTTTTCCTTGCAAAGGAATACGCAAAATACGGCTGGGTTCAGCAGTACCATATAGGCGCACTGCGCAACAATTCAAAGAGCATGCTTGAAAAAATCGGTCCAGATACGGGCTTTGACGCAATCGAGGACGCGGTGTATATGGAAAAGCTTTCCGCGCTTTTGGGCGAGCTGGATAAGGACGGAAATATGCCCAAAACAATTCTGTATTGCCTTAACCCGCGCGACAACTACGCGCTTACCGTGCTTGCGGGGTGCTTCCAGAAAGAAGGCGTAAAGGGCAGAGTGCAGGTCGGCACGGCGTGGTGGTTCCTTGACCAGCAGGACGGTATGAGGCAGAATCTCGAAACGCTTATGCAGGTCGGACTTGTCGCGCAGTCGGTCGGTATGCTTACCGACAGCCGTTCGTTCCTTGCATATCCCCGCCACGAGTATTACAGACGCTTGCTTTGCCAGATGCTCGGCCGTTTGGTTGAGAGCGGACAGTACCCCGTAGAGGAACTGCCCGCCCTCGGCAAGATTGTAGAGGACGTCTGCTACAATAACGCCGCGGAATTTTTCGGATTTTAGTAAAATGTGTTGAGTTTGCGCTTTTCTTGCTTATGCACAAAAAAGCATGCACCGCTACAAAAATGCTTGCGCGCCTTGTTTTGTCCGTATCTCTGCATTTTAGATAATTCAATATAAATTGTAAACCGCCCGACGAACAAAAAGTCCGTCGGGCGGTTTTTAAAATTTGTATTTACAATAATCGGCAAATTCAGCGGTTATTTTCCGTAAATTTCCTGTTGCAGTTATCTATAATATCACTTGCCTGTTTTTCGGTAAGCTGTCCGCACCAGCCGACGGGTTCGGGCGGTACGGCGCAGTTTAAATTATAAAATGAAAATCTCGCCGTTTTGTCGCGCTCGGTATCGTTCCACTTGTCGAAAAGCTCGGGTCGGATATGTCCGTCCGCACGGCAGTCGATAAACGCGCATTTGCCGAAGTCGCGCCACGGTCTGGCAAGAAAAACGGTATTTTCGTCCGCCCCGCCGTTTTTTAAATAACAGTTTATAAAGTAAAACCCGCCGTTTTGCACAAGGTGGTGGCAAGGTGCGGCAATATAGCCCGTTCCGCGCTTTTCGTGCAGAGAAATTATCTCGCAGTCCTTAAAATACGCTTCTGCTCCGCCGAAAATAAAGTCCACCGTACCGCTTATACGGCAATTTTTGAAAAGGTGCAAAGAGGTTCCGTCCATATAAAGCTGGTTCTCGGGAATAAATCCGCGGTAGCGCACAACCAAATCGTCGGGAAAGGGAGCCAAAAACAGCGTGTCCTGCGTGGATTTCAGATTTACGTTTTCCGCATAAAAACGCTTTGCGTTGACGGAAAGCGCAACGCATTGTCCTACCGTCTGCGGGTCGGTGTTGGAATTTTCGACTGTAAGATTTTTAAGCGTAACGTTTTCGCCCGAAATACACAAAGTGTACGTGCGGAACGTATTGTACTCTTTTCCGTCGGCGTGCTGTTTGCGCGCGTAGTCGCCGTATGTTATTATTGTTGTTTCACGGCTTTCGCCTATGACGGTAACATTGTCGGCTTTGATTTCCGTCTTCTGTCTGTAAATACCCGCGGACAAATATATTGTGGCGGGTTTATCGATACAATTCAATATATTCTGTATATTATCTTTTGGCGTAAGGTGAAAAATCTGCATAAATACTCCTTTTAAAAACCACTGTTATTGTAGCACATTTTTCCTTGTGAAACAATAAAAAAATAAAAAGAGTATTGATTTTTAAAATATGCTATGTTATAATGTGTAAGCTAAGTGTAAAAATGTAACATTCTGCGGTCAAAAAAATGTCCGATTAGTAAATATATGCGTAAAAACGGTTCAAGATTGATTTCAATAGGGCAATATCGGCTCACCGATTTGTTTTTGTTTGCGGTGATACTTATTGTCGCCGAGCTTCTTGCGTTTTACGCGCCCAGACTTTTCCCCAACAACGCAGACTTTGTGTTCAGTCTTATGGTGCCGATAGTTCTGCTTGTTATGATGCGCTGGGGCTGGCCGAGCGTATTCTACGCGGTCGGCGACGGACTGCTTGTGTGCCTGCTGAATATGGGCAACGAAAACTTTAACAATTCGCTTTTCGGGGTGTATGTTATAGGCAATGCGTTTATCGCGCTTTTGCTGATTATGACAAAATTCCCCGGCAAGGAAAGGATAGCGGGCAAGTGGTATTTTTCCGTTTTATTCGTCGTTGCGGGCTGGCTGGCGGTATTTCTCGGCAGGGCGTGCGCCGGCGCATGCTTCGGGCTGGGCTTTGTTAACGTATTGCAGTCGCAGCTTTGGGATTTGCTTTCGCTTGCGGTGGGAATTGCGCTTATTTTGATTTTGCGCAGGCTTGACGGAATGTTTGAAGACCAGAAGCATTATCTTCTGCGTGTTGAAAAGGAAAAACGCGAAAAAATGAAGCGCGATACTTTCGGCGACGAGCCTGTGGAAATCGACGAAGAAAGCCTTTCCATATTAAATAAAAGAGATAACGACTTATATTGACGGACAATTAAGTTAAAAATAAAGAAATTCTGCAAGGGACACTGTCCCTTGTGTGCGTTATGGAAAACGCACACAAACAACGGTAAACGGCGGAAAAACCGCTTTACAAATAATTGCTTATAATTTTTTAAGTGATATGGAGGAAAAATTTCAATGTTCAAACTCAAGTGTGACGACTTCCTTATCTACGACGAGGCGACGGGAACGTATTCCATGTCCGCCGAACAGCAGGTAAGGGACGAAACGGAGAAGAACAAATGGAAGTCTACCGGCTTTACGCTTTTGAAAGACTGGCGCCTGTATCTTATGCTTGTGCCGCTTTTGCTTGTGTACCTGCTGTGGCGTTATCTGCCGATGACTAACCTGTTGACTGCGTTTAAATACGCGGATACGGGCGGCGCGACAAACGCGAACGAATACGACTGGTACGGTTTGACAAACTTTAAAGATTTGTTTTTCAGCTCGACTTCTTACCAGTTCTGGCAGGCGTTCAGAAATACGTTTATAATCGCGTTTTACGGACTGCTGTTCGGTTTCCCGTTCCCCATTATTCTTGCTTTGTTCTTTAACGAAGTAAAGTCGAATATCACCAGAAGCATTTTGCAGGTTTGCGTGTATCTTCCCAAATTCATGTCCACGGTTATTATAACCTCGCTTGCAATCGTGCTTTTCCGCGGCCCCACAAAAGACGGTACTACCGAGGGCGTTGGCGTTATAACGCAGTTTCTGCTTGCAATCACGCCAAAGGACGGACCGCTGCACAATGTGGTTACGTCGGTTCAGGGCAGATACGGACTTGTGTTCACACCGAGATATTTCCGCGCTATATATCAGATAACGGGTATATGGGAACACGGCGGTTACGATTCGATAGTATTCTTCGGCGCGGTTATCGCAATTTCGCCTACTTCGTATGAGGCGGCGCAGATAGACGGTGCGGGCAAAATGGCGCAGATGCGCTATGTTGTTCTTCCCGGTATACTTTCAACCGTCGTTATCATGCTTATAATGAAGGTCGGCTCGCTTCTTTCCGTAGGTTACGAAAAGGTTTACCTTATGGAAAAATCAACCAACTATGAGGCGGCGGATATAGTTGCAACGCTTGCAAACAGATGGTCAGACCCCAATGTTTCGGGCGGCGGCGGAAACGAAGTTTTGGGTATTGCGGCTGAAATGGTAAACAACCTTATCGGTATGATACTTGTCCTCGGTGCAAACGCCGTTGCGAAACGCGCTTCCGACGTATCGTTGTATTAAGGAGATAACGCATGAAAAGAAAAATGGAAGTAAGCGAGCTTATTTTCAAAATAATCTCGTATTTTTTATTGATAGTTTTTGCGCTTATGTGCGTTTATCCCTTCATTTATGCTTTAAGTTCGTCGTTCAGCTCGAAAAGCGCTGTGGACGGCGGTGATGTTATTCTTTGGCCCGTAGGGTTCCAGACCGAAGCTTACCGTTATATATTTACAAGAAACGCGTTCTGGATAAGCTATGCAAACACGCTGTTCCTTGCATTTATAGGTACAATCTGGTGTCTGGTGTATACGATTTTAGGCGCATACGCATTGTCAAAGAAAAGGCTGATGGGCAGACACGCTTTCAACTTCTTCCTTGTATTCACAATGTGGTTTTCGGCGGGTATCGTTCCTCAGTTCGTTAACTTTACTAAAACAGGCGATATACTTGCGGCGATAGCGGGCACTTCTTACAGCAATATAGACCAAAAATGGTTGATTATCATTGCAATGGGTATGAACGCGACCAACGTTATACTTTTAAGAAACGCATTCGAAGGCGTTCCCTCGGAAATAGAGGAAGCGGCAAGAATAGACGGCGCTACCGAAATGCAGATTTTGACCAAGGTGTATATACCTATGAGCAAGGCGACCATAGCGACGGTTGCGCTGTTCTTCGGAATTTCGCGTTGGAACGGTTACTTCTGGGCAATAAAAATGATGCCCAACCAAAGCTATTCATGGCCCGTTCAGGTTTATATCCGTGACTTTATCGATAAAACGTCGGGTCTGGTAGAGCCTCCTAAGGACGGTTCTGCATGGGCGGACGTTATTCCGAGCGATTTCAAGTTCGAAACTCTTTCCGCAATGTCCGTTGTATATGCAATGGTTATCTGCGCGGTTATACCTATCCTTGTAATTTACCCCTTCATTCAGAAGTACTTTGCCAAGGGCGTAAATATGGGCGGTGTAAAAGAGTAAAGCTTAAAAAGCGGATATACTTCGCAATACGGCGTCAGGCTTGCGTTTTGCTTGTATTGCTTGCGCTGAATAGTGTTTAAAATTATTAAAATTTGTTTAATAACGGTATTTACCGTAAAATTAAAAATATTTAAGGAGAAAAAGATGAACAAATACAAAAAGATTGCCATGTCTGCTGTTGCAGTCGTTATGGCGGGAACAATGATGGTTCCTCTTGCTGCGTGCAAGCCTAAGAAGCCTATTATTCCCGAAAGAGAATTTAATTTAGGCTGGGATGAGGAGCCTACGGATATCGCCGAGAACCTCAAACCCAAACTCAACGATAATAAGCAGCTTGTTTATGACGAGAATACTGCGCTTACGCTGAACGTAGGCAACCAAAGCAGTAAGACCCCCCAGTCAATTGCTTACCGCACTTACGAGCTGGGCGGACCTGTAAAGATGCCGGACGGTAAAACGTATAACTCAACAGATTTAAAACCCGCCTGGGCAGCGTTGCAGGATACGCTTAAACTCAAATTTACGGATGAATTTACTAACCAGTCCAAGCAGCTGGAATATGTAACTCCTTCCGGTAACGTTACTATTCAGAACTACGATATCATTACGGCAAGCATGTCTGAAATTAACCAGTTCGGCGACAGATATCTGCTTGACTTAAACGATTATATCTATTATATGCCTAACTATAAGGCGTTCCTTAAAAATAACCCCGTAACGGTATTCTCGCTTAACGGCAACACTACCACGGGCGCGCTTTACGCGGCTCCTTATTTCGACGGTAACAACTCTATCGAAAAATACGAGCTTATCCGCCGCGACTGGGTAAGGATAGTGCTTGACGGCGACGTTTCGGGCGCTACCGGCTCTTTCAAAAAGCAGGCAACCGATAAACAGCTTAGCGGCGACACGGCAATAACTCCGTATATGGGCACTACCGGCAGCTGGACAATCGATACTACCAATCCCGGAAAGACCTCCAATACGCTTACATTGACCGTAAGCTATGCGGACGCGCTTTCGGCGGCTAAAAACGCAAGCTCCGGTCTTGGTAAAGCAATTGCAGACGCGGCAGGCAAAGCTTATACCGGCGACAGCGGAAATATCGTTGATTTGCAGAACTTTGCAATTAAAGAATCCAACGGCGGCGCAACGGGCGCTCAGCTTGCGAATATTCTCCGCGAATATATTAAAGTAACGTATAAAGACGGAAACAGTTCTTTCTACAACGGTAAAAAATACGGTGATGTAACCACGAAAATTTCGGACGTATTCAACGCGTCGTGGGGCGCATGGGACGTTGACCTGCTTGCAGGCTTGCTCCGTTGTATAGTAAGCTCTCCCGAGCTTTTCGATACTTCGTGGGCAAACAAACTTACAACTTCAAATCTTTACGGCATAATGTCCCGTGAAGCTACCATGCAGAGACGTGCTGATACAATGTCGCTTGTAGGTCAGCTCTACGGCGTCCGCGGTATGGAAACCCGTTACGAGCGCGCAACTTATCTCGATAAGGACGGACAGCTTCAGGACGGACGCGCTAACCCCGAAACATATGAGTTGATTAGCAATATGAGCGGATTTGCAAAGGAAGGTCTGCTTTATACGGGCGATAACGGTACCGACGGAAGAAACAGCTATAACTTCGATGGCAAAACCGTTGCGGCAATGACTTACGACTACGCTCAGACGCAGACGAGATTTGCTTTCAATTCAAGCGACGTACCCGAAGGATATGATTTTGCGCCTATCGTAACGCCCGTATCCAAATGGGACGAAGACTGCGACGCTTCCAACGGACATGAAAAGATTATGCGCTTTACCGAAAGCTGGCGTGCAACCAAGAACACCGGCTTCTGCGTGCCCAGAGGCGCGGTAGAAGGCAATCCCAACAAGCTTTCCGCAATACTTGCGTTTATCGACTATCTGTTCTCGTCCGACGGTCAGATTCTTATGACGTACGGCGAACGTTCGACAACCGGAAACAGCAACCCCGACGGTTGGTGGTATGCGGAAAAATCTTCCAAGAGCCTTAACTCTATAATTGACAGCGAAAAGACTATACCCGCTACTACTTACGCTCCCGCGCAGTATACGCTTAAAGCTTCTACCGAAGCTGAAAAAGAAGTTAAAAAGCAGGTGTTCATTTATAAGGGTGAAGTTTACGAAGGCACGCCTTATGCCGACAGAAACGTTCCTACCATGACTACCGCAAACAAAGATTTCTTTGTAGGTAAGACTGTTAACGGTTTCCAGCAGGGTACAGGCGACGTAGGCTTCAACCAGAAAGGCAGCTACACGGGTTATGCCCGTAACGCTATTGGCTCCACGCTTCCTCTCGGCAACAAGGACCAGGGCTTTGAAGCTCAGGCTACCGCCGATTGCGCAGTTGACGGACAGAACGTTGTGGACGAGGCGTTGAATAACGGCGCTATACAGCACATTAAAAACACTGTTGCACAGAATGAAAGCTTATGGTACCTTACCGTTCCTACAATGCTTCCTACCGACCCTATTTTCAATTCGGATGCTTCGCAGAAAGAGTTCGGCACTACGCTGTTCTCAGTGGCTAAGGCTACAAAGGTCAACGTATTTATGGACTTAATCTATTACGGACTCGGCAATACCGACCACTATATTTGCGAGCAGGAAAGCCTTGGAACGTTAAAGGCGTCCGGTGCGGCATACGTTAAGTGGATTAACGATACGTACAAGACAAACAACCTTGGCGCTCTCGACGTCCGCGTAACTCTTATGCAGACAGCATGGGGCTTGCTTGACAACCTTTACAGTATTACCGGAACTTCCGAAAAGTAATACATTTTAAAAATATTCAACTGTAAAATTTCAAAACAGGTTATCCGCCCGCTTTGGGCGGGCGGATAACAAAAATTTCGGGGAAGAAAAATGAAAGCTCAGATAAAATTTCAAAAAATATTGACGCTGATAACCTTGATAATAGCGGCGCTTACGTTTGTGTTTGCTATTTGCTTTTTCAGCGGCAATTTAGCTGACCTTTTACGTTATAAACGGATTAACCTTCAAAAAACAACGGCTAATAAATATGACGGAGCCGATGACTTTTTGTATTTTGCGCAGGATTTTATATCGATACTTGTCGTTCTGGCAATCATATTTATCTGCATTTGCGCATTTTTGTATTTGACGGACACGCATAAGCGCCGTAAATATTATGTAACTAATTATGTCGCGATAGGGCTTGTTATAGCAATAACGTTGGTAACAGCGGTTTTTTGCGTCATATATTTAAGCCTTGCACTTGCGGAATTTCAGGCAATCGACTGGGCGTCATGGAAAAAAGACGCTTACGATAAGGTTGCCGCATTAGGTTATCCCAGCGTAAGTCAGGAAACGACTATGTTTGTGATAGGTTACGTAACGTCCGGAATAGTCCTTGCAACAGGCGTAGTTTGGGTTTTGAACCTTGTCTGGAAAGTTAAACTTATGAAAGGCGAAAAAGCGCTTCTTGAAGCCGGACTTGTCAGGGAGGTGGCTTAAATGAAGAAAACGTTGAATCAGCAAATTATTGACTCTGATATTTTAAGATATAAAAAGAACAAGCTTGCGGCAAGTCTTGCGCTTTTAGGACTTGTGTTCAATTGCCTGTACATTATGTTGCTGTACGGAATAAAGCAGGCAAATACCGCAGACGGAGCAAGAACAAGATTTGTTTCGCTTACGATAGGATTTTCGGTAATTCTGACCTTAATCGTACTGTTGGCAACTTTCCTTGCTTCCGAGGGGGTAAAGGGCTATAATAAAAAGTTTTCTATTATTTTGATAGTTTTGGCGGCGTTCCAGATTTTCAGAATTTTCGGTTTCCCGCTTTACGGATTAAGAAACGGCTTGCTGACGGTAAACTATTTCTGGTACAATCCCGACTCTTCAAATTATTCGGTTGCGAATAGCACGCCCGAGTTTATAATAATGGTAATTTATCTGTGCGCTTCGGCGGCTTGCCTTATAGCTTCGGCGGTAATCGGCTGGGTGCGTGCGGTTCAGCTTGAAAAATTCCAGAAACAGCTCAACGCGGGCGAGATTTCCGTTGAAAAAACTTTGAAAGCAATGGATGCGGAAGACGAGGCTGTTGCACAGGCGCAGACTGCGGCTAAGGCAGAGGAGGTGCAATAATGCCCGAAGTAAATATTCAGCATCTTGATAAAATATACGACGGCGGCGTTCAGGCTGTATACGATTTCAACCTGGACGTAAAAGACGGTGAATTTATCGTTTTGGTAGGCCCTTCCGGTTGCGGCAAATCAACCACCTTGCGTATGGTTGCCGGTCTTGAAGACATAACCAAAGGCAAGCTTATTATCGACGGTAAAGACTGTACCAGACTTCCGCCCAAGGACAGAGATATTGCGATGGTTTTCCAGAACTACGCTCTGTACGGACATATGACGATTTACGAGAACATGGCGTTCTCGCTTACGCTCAGAAAAGAGAAGAAAGAAATAATTCACAGAAAGGTTATGGCGGCGGCTGAAATCCTCGATTTGAAGGAACAGCTCAACAAAAAGCCCAAGCAGCTTTCCGGCGGTCAGCGCCAGCGTGTCGCAATGGGACGTGCAATAGTCCGCAACCCCAAGTTGTTCCTCTTTGACGAGCCTCTTTCCAACCTCGACGCTAAACTGCGCGGTTCGATGAGAAGGGAAATTCTTTTATTACATAAAAAACTGAACGCTACAATGATGTACGTCACGCACGACCAGACCGAAGCTTTGACTTTGGCCGACAGAATCGTATGTATGTCAATGGGTCACGTTCAGCAGATAGGCGTTCCTATCGAATTATACGAACGCCCTGCAAATACTTTCGTTGCAACGTTTATAGGTCTTCCGCCTATGAATATGTTCGAGGGTAAAATCGAAAACGGTCACTTTATCAGCGAGCTTTTCGATTATCCTTTGGACAGCAAGCAGAAAGAAATTTTAAAGGACTATGAAGGACAGGAAGTTATTCTGGGCGTCCGTCCCGAAAATATCGTTCGTCCCGGTCCCGTAAAGCTTTCCGTAACTAATAACGAAAACCTCGGTATGAATACTTTGGTTCACGGTAAAGTCGGCGGTAAAAAGACGGTTGTTTGTAAGTTTGCGGAGTGGTGCAACTACGTTCACGGCGATGAGGTGGAAATCGGGTTTGACCCCAAAATGACGCACTTCTTCGAGCTGCCGCAGGGCGACCAGCCCGGTAAGGCTATAAGGTAAGGAGGAACGGAAAATGGCAGAAAACGAAAATGTTATGGAAAACGAAGTTCAGCCCCAGCCTAAGGAAAACAAGCCTTCCAAGGGTAAACAGGTCGGCGCGGCTATAAAAGAATGGTTCCGTAAAAGAATTGTTGCGTTAAAACGCGCACCGCACAATATTCCTTTGGTATATATGGTAATCGTATCGTTTGTTTGGCTGGTGTGCTTGTTCACTTTCTCACAGGCAGTCGATGCAAGCGCCGCCAACTATACGGGTATTGCAGTATTTTTGACAACTCTGTTTTCAATACTTGTGCTGGCGTTGTTTTTAAGCGCATTCCCCAAGCGTAAAAAACCGAATATAGTATTTATCGTTTTGGTATTCGTCTTTATGGTGATTATCATTTTGTCCGATTTCTTATACTATTATATGGAAACAACCTTCCTCAGTACCCGTGACCCGTCGTTTGCGGCAGGCAAGCCGTTTATAGGCAAGTCGCTTACGCTTTCAATCACGCATATGGTGCTGGTCGGCGTGGGAATTATACTTCTTGCAACGCTTCCGCTTTACAAAAAGCTTTTGTTAAAGATTAACACTAAAAAGGTTATCGAGTCGAACGATTTGTCGGAAGAAATCGACACAAGCGAAGAAGACGCGGCAATTTAAATTTTGTAATAATTTTTATAATAAAATAACCGGCAAAATTTATTTTGTCGGTTATTTTTGAAAACACTTTAAAGGTTACTATGTCAAAAAAGAAAAAATTCAAAGAAACAACAATCGAGGACTTTTACGATTTAAAGCTTGAACACGTTGACGAGCTTGTCGCCGCACTGCGCGACGAGAACTACGAACCGCAGGGCGAGATTTCTATGAATATATCCGACTGCACCGGCGTGGACAGTCCCGATAACGTGACTAAAAAGGGCAAGCAAAAACAGTTTGACCCCTACAAGCGCGACTGGCTGAACCGTATTCCCACATGGATTAAAGCAATATTTATAAAATGGTGGTTCGCGGGTGCAATATGCTGGTTTATCGATATAGGCTTGCCGCTTGCAGACGATTTCGACCGTATGATAGTTACGGGAATGGTTTTGGGGCTTGTGGTCGATATTCTTATCAATCCGTTATTCCATTTTATGGAAAGCGACAGAAAAGAATTCAATCCTTATATGATGTTCCCTTTTCCGTTCAAAGCGTTTTGGACGTTTTTTACGAATCTGATTTATTATGTGCTGGTTATGTGGTGCGTCAGTCTGTGTTACGAGGGACTGAACGCGTTAATACATCTTATCAATCCCGATACAAGCTGGTATATGGAGCCTTTGCTTTTCGGCGTATTCTGCGTTATAGCCGATATGGCGTTTATAGGAATAAAGGATTTGATAGTGTACCTTGTAAAACGTTTCAGAAAAAAGGAGAGTGCGGTCAATGTTTAAAAAATTATTTGTTTCGGGCACGTCGGCGTGCTTTGAATTTGAAAATAAAAACCCCTATTACAACACAGAAAAATACAAAATTATTTTAAACGGCAAACAGCTTGAAGGCGAGTATGAAACCAACGTGTTTTCACTTTTCAATCTTACGCCCGCAACAAAGTATGTTGTAAAAACCACCGCGGACGACTGCGAGATTTCTTTCATAACCGCATCGGAAACAGCTGTAATCAACGTAAAAGCACTCGGCGCGAAGGCTGACGGAGTATCAGACGACACGTTTTATATTCAGCTTGCAATTGACAGCTGTCCTAAAAACGGCAGAGTTGTGTTTGAAGAAGGCGCCTACCTCACCCGCCCGATAGTTTTAAAAAGCGATATTACGTTAGAGCTTAAAAAGGGCGCAACGCTTTTGGGCGACACCGTCGAAGCGCACTATCCGTTAATTCCCGCACGGGTGTATATCGACGGAAAGGAAGAGGTTATGGCAAGCTGGGAGGGCGACCCTTTCGACTGCCACCAGTCCCTTGTTTTCGCTTACCGCCAAAGCAATATACAGATTGTCGGCGAAGGAACGATAGACGGAAACGCGCAAAATTCCACATGGTGGCAAACGCCCAAGGGCAGAAAGGTTGCCCGACCGCGCCTTGTTTTCCTTAACAAGTGCGAGAACGTGGTGTTTCACGGCGTAACTGGTAAAAATTCCGCCAGCTGGAACCTTCACCCGTTCTTTTCCAAAAACCTCAAATTTTACAACGTCAAGGTAGAATGTCCCGCAAACGCGCCCAACACCGACGGGCTTGACCCCGAAAGCTGTGACGGAGTGGATATAATCGGCTGTAAATTCAGCGTCGGCGACGACTGCTGCGCTATAAAAAGCGGAAAGCTGTATATGGGTAAAACCTACAAAACGCCCGCAAACAGGCACACTCTGCGCAACAACCTGTTTCAGAACGGACACGGCGCAATCACGCTCGGCAGTGAAATGGCGGGCGGTGTAACCAACCTTTCCGTCAGCCAGTGCGTATTCAGCCATACCGACAGAGGTCTGCGCATTAAAACACGCCGAGGCAGAGGCAAGGACGCGATTATCGACGGCGTGCTTTTTGAAAATATAAAAATGAACAACGTTTTAACGCCGTTTGTTATCAATATGTACTATTTCTGCGACCCCGACGGATTTACCGAATACGTCCGCTCGCGCGATGCAAAAAAATTCCCCGTTGACGACAGAACGCCCTATCTCGGCAAATTCGCTTTCCGCGACATCGAGTGCACCGACTGCGAGTGCATGGCGGGCTATTTCGACGGGCTTGTTGAACAGCCTATAAAAGAAATCGTGCTTGAAAACGTAAGCTTTTCATTCAGTCCCGATGCAGAACCGCATACTCCGGCTATGCTCGAAGGCGTTCGCACCGATTATTGCAGGGAAGGTCTTTATGTTGACAATGTTGAAACCCTTGTTTTAAAGAACGTAACGTTCAAAGACGTTGTCGGTGAAAAAATAATAAGAAAAAACTGCGGCAAGGTTACGCAGAAATAAACAGCGTTCAGCAAAAATTAAAAAGGAGTAAAATTATGGACTATTCAATTATTGATAAATATATCGACCGCCTTATCGAGGACTCAACCCCCGACGCGCCCGTGTGGAATATCGAAAATATCAAGCACGGTAAGCAAGCGGGCTGGAACTATATCGACGGTTGCATGATGACCTCGCTGTATTCCATCTACAAGCTCACGGGCGATAAAAAGTACCTTGAATTTATCGATAAATTCGTGGACTATTACGTATTCGACGACGGAACAATCCGCGGTTACGACCTTGAAACGTACAACGTTGACAACATAAACGAGGGTAGAGTACTTTTTGATTTGTACCGCGAAACCTGCAAGGACAAATATTTAAAGGCAATCGAGCTGTTACATAAGCAACTGCTGGAACAGCCGCGCACCGCAGAGGGCAACTTCTGGCACAAAAAAATCTATCCCAATCAGGTATGGCTTGACGGACTGTATATGGCGCAGGTTTTCTATACCCGCTACGAAACAGAGTTAAACCGCGGTAAAAACTACGCGGATATTACAAAACAGTTCAAAAACGTGTACGAAAATATGTACGATAAGGATAAAAAACTGTACTATCACGGCTGGGACTATTCCAGAACGGCTTTCTGGTCGGACGCGCAGACGGGACTTTCCAAAAGCTTCTGGCTCCGCGCAATCGGCTGGTATACGGTCGGTTTGGCGGATACAATCGGCTATATGGACAGAAGCCGTCCCGACTTAAAGGCTGACCTTATCACTATTTTCAGGCGCACGGTAGAGGGGCTTGAACAGTATATCGACCCCGATAAGAAAATGTTCTGGCAGGTTGTGGACCAGGGCGGCAGAGAGGGCAACTACCTTGAAACCTCGGGCAGCGCAATGCTTGCGTACGCAATGATGAAGGGCGCGCGCTTAGGCTACGTTGACAGACGTTTTGCCGAAGTCGGCAAAAGCGTTTTTGACGGAATCTGCGCCGAATACCTCACCGAAACTGACGGAAAGCTGAACCTCGGCGGTATCTGCCTTATGGCTGGGCTGGGGCCCGAGGATAAGCCCAACCGCAACGGCACATACGAGTATTATATTTCCGAACCCGTAGTAGAAAACGATGCTAAGGGCACGGGGCCGTTCGTAATGGCTTATACCGAAGTAAAAAGACTTTTAAAGTAATTTATTAAAATTCCGCCCCGCGGACTTTTCGTCCGCGGGGCGGGTAATGTTTTAATCGGTTACGCCGAATAAATCGTTCGGCGTTATTCCAAATTTTTCGTAAATGAGCAAAATATTGTCATAGCTCGGTTTTTTATTTCCCATAAGCCATTGGCTTACCGTGGTTTGGTTAACCCCTAAAATATCCGCAAGCTTTTGCTGACTCAAATTTTTTTCTTCGAGTAACTGTTTTAATATTTCCTGAAACGGCATACTGAAATTATATGTGCTATTAGGTCAAAAGTCTTGACTTAGGTCAAAAGACCTGATATAATTATAAAAAGCAGGTCAATATGTCAGGTAATCAGGAAAAAAGTTTAATCAAAAACACAACGGAAAAGTTATTCATAATTTCTTCTGAAATTTCAACGTTTATGTTGTTTTTAAAGAGTTATGACAAGCAAAAGCGTTGCGATTATGGCATAGAGTTGCAAAAACGGCTTGTAAATTTTAAGAAAGTAAAAGAAAAATATTCTGCGGTTTTAGATTTTAAGTATTGGTGCGACCCGCAGATTGTGCGCGATATAAAAGAGCAAATTGAAAACGGTTCAGCGAAAACCGTTGATGAGGCGGTTAAAATTTTAAATCTCTGAATAAAAAAGTCCGCGGGGCGGAAATTATAAAAATTTTTAAAAAAAGTTTGAAAAAACACTTGCTCATAACGCAACGTAACGATATAGAGTAGTTGCCAAGGAGGTAAGTATGTCATATTCTTCGGGTGAGTTGGCAAAGCTGTGCGGCGTCACCGTGCGCACGGTGCAGTTTTACGACGGACAGGGGCTGTTAAAGCCGGAGGCGTTTTCCGAGGGCGGCAGAAGGCTATACGGCGAGGCGGGGCTTAAAACCCTGCAAATTATCTGTATGTATAAAAATTTGGGGCTGAGCCTTTCGGAGATAAAACACGTGTTATCGGATGAAAGCAATTGCCGTGAAATTCTTATATCCGCACTTGCCGAACGTGAAAGCGCGCTTGAAAAAGAACTGAAAGAAAAGCGTTTGCAGTTCGACTGTGTAAAAACCGTCAAAAAACAGCTTGCAGACGGGCTTGCGATTTCGCCAAATACTTTTATTGACGTACAAACTGTTATGGAAGGTAAAAAAAGACTTAAAGTCGCTTATGCCGTTATGACGGTTATGGCAATATTAGGACTTGTTGCCGAGATTGCGTTTACCGTTTTGTGGGCGGTTAAAGGCTGGTGGCTGCCGTTTGCAATAGGTATGCCGTGCGTGTTTGTTCTTATGGTAGTATTGATAACGATATACTATAAAAACACCGCGTATATCTGCCGAGATTGCGGAAAAAAATTCAAGCCTAAGTTCTGGACTATGTTTTTTGCACCGCATACGCCTAAAACGCGCAAGCTTAAATGCCCTTATTGCGGAAGCAAAAAATACCATATGGAAACATATTCCGATTAATTTTTTATGTCGTAAAAACGCCCCGCCCCGCGGACGAAACCGTCCGCGGGGCGGGTATTTAGTTATCTGTTTTTGACATAGCTTGCGGGTGCAACTCCGTAATATTTTTTAAAGACCTTTGAAAAGTACAGCGGGTCGGCAAAACCGCACGCTTCTGCAACCTGCGAAACCGAGTAAGAGGAGTAGCGGTTGGAAATTCCGCTTTTAAGCAACCCAGCCGCAAGCTCCATTCTCTGCCGTATAAGATATTCGTGCGGAGTCGCGCCGACTTCCTTTTTAAACAGCTTGCGCACGTAATCATAGTTCAACGGCAGTGTTTTTAAGTAATCTTCAAGAAAAAACATTGCGTCGGACAAATTTTTTTCTATGTCAGTCAAAATCTGCCGTGTTATGGGTGAAAATCCGTCGTCTGACGCAAAAGCGGTTAAATAGCTTACAATCAGCCCGCCCAAAGCCGACAGCACCGTTTCTTTTTTTGCCGTTGAGCCGTGCAGATAAGCTTCTGACTGCCGTGCCGCATGCAGTATACCGCCGTTTTTATCGTCTTGCACAACGGTTACTTCCTTAAACGGAAGCAAAGCTCTCTCAATTAAGACGCACAGACTTTCGTCCGCGGGGGAAAATTCGGTTTTGACGGCGGGGGGAATAACCGTAACCGCGTCACTGCCGACTATAACGGTGAAGCTTGCGCCCGTCCGCGCCGCGCCCGCATCGCGCGCTTTTCCCGCAAAAATAATTTTGTTCATATCCGTATTTTACCATAAAATAACCGATTTGTCCATATTTTCAGCATAAATTAACCGCCGCCCGCGGGATATACCGCGGGCGGCGGCTTTTAAATATTGTCTATTTGCATTTGTTGGATAAATCTGTCTTTTCGTATAAAAAGCAGTCCAAATCTTCGTTGTAAAGGTTGCTTTTTGCGTACCCGCAGGCAATAAAAAAGCTTTCCGCCTCGTCGCTCGGCAGACAGTAGGCTTTATCCGTTCCGCCCTCCCGCAGTTTCATTTCCGCGGTATAAAGCAAAAATCTGCCATAGCCCTTGCGCCGAAGCGCGGGAATAATGTAAAGTTCGCGTACGTCGCCCCAGCCCTCGCGCAAATTCCAGTCGTTGCCTATATCGTCCGTCTGGTAAATTATAAAGCCCGCGTCGGTTTCACCGTCCGTCAAAAGCTCTATGCGGATAAGTCCCGCCTTCAAATCTGGAATAATATACTCTTGCAAAAGGTGGGGGATATTTTCCCCGCAGTCAAGCTCGGTATAATAATCGGTAAACAGTTTTTCAAAGTTTTTCTGCGTTATGTCGCAGAGGGGGGATATGTGAAGCATAAATACTCCTTTAAATTATATAAATTTTGCCACCCCCCTTAATCCCCCCGCCAAAGGCAGGGGGTAGAGTTTGACAATCTTTCGCTAGAAGCAGGGGGTAGAGTTTGACAATCTTTCGCCGAAGTCAGGGGGATATGCCGCCGTTTAAATCCCCCGCCCGGGCGGGGGAATAAAGGGGGTGGGGCAAACAAAAAAACGAGAACCGCAAAACGTGGTTCTCGTTCAAAATCAAAAATTATTCGGCAACGGGATATATAGAAACCTGTTTACCGTCTTTGCCCACTCTTTCAAACTTAACGGTGCCGTCGATAAGAGCAAACAGCGTGTCGTCCTTGCCTATTCCGACGTTGTTGCCGGGCTTGAACTTGGAACCGCGCTGTCTTACAAGGATATTGCCCGCAAGCACAAACTGACCGTCCGCGCGCTTAACTCCCAGCATTTTGGGATTGCTGTCTCTGCCGTTGTGTGAAGAACCGGTACCTTTTTTATGGGCGAATAAACTTAAAAATAACATTTTCTTTATTCCTCCTGAAAATTACTCTGCCGCAGCGGGTGTAGCTTCGGCTTCAACAGCTACGGGTTTTTTCGCGGTTTTCTTTGCCGCGGTCTTTTTGGCGGGTTTTTCAGCCGCGCCTATCGCCGTAACTTTAACCTGTGTGTAAGGCTGTCTGTGACCCTGCTTTTTTCTTTCGTTTTTCTTGGCTTTGTACTTGAAGACGATAATCTTCTTGTCCTTACCGTGAGAAACTACTTCGCAGGTAACTTTAACGTCCTTAACCTCCGCACCTGCCGCAATACCGTTTTCGTCTGCGGTAAGCACAACGGGGAATTCCACAGAGGAACCCACCTCGGCGTTAAGTTTTTCAACCTTCAAAAGGTCGCCCACGCAAGCTTTATACTGCTTGCTGCCGTTTTCAAAAATAGCGTACATAAAAAGTTTTACCTCCTCTAACCAGTCTCGCCGGAAGTTTTTACCCTTTAAGGCTCGGGCGATGCACTGCATACTTAAAAAAGCCCGTTCCGAGCGGCTCGATACTAAATTTAACACAATAAAACGTTTAAGTCAAGCAAAAATCGGCGCGTATAAAAATTTATCGGCGGTGCAAACTGTTTGTATAACATATAAGGAGATGTATATGGGAGAACTTAAAAAAGACAGCGAAATTCTTGCTGAAATTTACCGCAACGCACAGCTCGGAATAACCAGCATAGTTGATATTATGCCCGAAATCAACGACGAGAGCATAAAGGAAGAAATTATGCGCGAGCACGAGGAGTACGAAAGAATTTGCAGCGAGGCGGCAAATCTTGCGCGTAAATACAACCTCGAACTCAAAGAGCCCAGCCCTATGAAAAAAGCGATGATGTGGAGCGCCATTAAAATGGGCACCGCTTCGGACAACTCCGCGCAGAACGTGGCGCAGATGATGCTTAAAGGTACCGTTCAGGGCATAACCTCGCTCAGAACCTCGCTTACCGACGGCGAGCTGATTATGGATGCGGAAGTTAAAAAGCTTTTGACCGAGCTTATCGATTTGGAAGAAGGCTTTGAAAAGAAGCTTAAAACGTTTTTATAATTATTGCCGTATAATTATTGTTTGCATATAATAACCGCCGCCCGCGCATAAAAAAGCGCGGGCGGTTTGTTTTTTTTGTATGATTTATTGAATAACGCTACCCATTGTGGGTAGTATCAGCACATTACAGATATTAAATGATAAAATTTATTTAATATATGTTGCAAACTATGAACCGTACATTGAACCAACCGTTGAAACGTGTCATGCTGAGCCTTGGCGAAGCATCTGATTGTGGTTTATAACGTGAGTTAAGGTTGCGCTTAATACAATCAGATTCTTCACTTCGTTCAGAATGACAGAAAGACCAAATGTGTAGAATGACAGTAAACCAAAAGAGGAAAATATGAAATTAACATCATCAAAAAATAATGAAAAGCAGAAAACAGCGTTATTACAGTATGAAAAGTTTATAGAAACGCTTACCCAAAAACAGATAGTAATGTTTGAAGAAGTTCTGGATAATCTTTTTGAATTAAATGACGAGCTTACTCAAAAGGACTTTAAACAAGGCTTTAAGCTTGGCTTTAATGTTGCGTTGGATAGTTTGAGATAGCCCCACCCCCCCCTACCCCCCGCCTAAGGCAGGGGGTAGGCTTTGGATAATCTTGCGCCAAAGGCAGGGGGTAATAATGCGGTAAAAATATCCCCCGCTCTGGCAGGGGGTTGCGCTTATAAAAATCAGATTCTGACGCGATTGACGCTACGCGTAACAATCGCTATTCCGTCGCTGCGCTCCTTACGCTGTCGTTCAGAATGACAGGGTAGCACAAGCGTTCAGAATGACAGTAAAACCAAACGAGCAGAATGACAAAAAGACACTTCTTCCCGTCATTTCGACCGAGCAACTAACTCCCGCCCGTCATTTCGACCGAGCGAAAGCGAGCGGAGAAATCCCAAAGTCTTATGCGCTTACACAGGGGGATTTCTCGACTGCGCTCGAAATGACGGTTAATCAGGGAATAAAAGGGGCGGGTATGATTAATGCAAAAAGCCGAGGTTTTAAAAACGGCGGAGGGAATTTTCATAAAAGAATTTTGTGCCTGTTTATTAAAACGCTTGACGAAGGCAATATTTAAAAGTAAAATAAAGTAGTATATTTTTAACTATATTAAATTGAAACGGACAAACTAATTATGAAATTCGGCAAATTGAAAAAATTTTTAATAACGGCTTCGCTTGCGCTTGCGGTAGGCGTTTCCGCTTCCACCGCGGCGTGCTCTATCGAAACCAAGCGCCCCCGCGCAAGAATTACTTTTGAATTCGTAACGGGCGACACCGCGCAGGAATACGTTATCGACTATGATTTGTACAGAAATATGTACCCCAACACCGTAAAGCACTTTATCGAGCTTTCCAAAGCGGGTTTTTACGATAATACCGTAATTCACGACTACGAAACGGGCGAATGGTACACGGGTATGTATTCCTATGATAAGGACGCGTACTCGGCGGCGGTTTCGGGCGACAGCGGAAGCGTGGGCGAGTACTTCGCAAACCATTCTAAGGAAAGCGAATATCTTAAACTTTTCAATGACAACAAGCTTACCCCCACGGTTTACGCAAATGCGGACTTTAAAACCGACAAAAAAGGCAATATAGTTTACGTTGATAAGAACGGCAAGCCCGTTTCCGGCGATACGGCGGGCGCAACCACCGTGCGCGTTATCAATAACGTTTACATTATGCCCTCGCTTATCGGCGAATTTAAAAACAACGTTCAGCAGACAATAGAAAACGGCGCGCTTTCGGCTACGGCGGGAAGCCTTAAAATGTTCTATTACCCCGCAAACTCGTCGGACAGCGCTTCAAAGAGCAAGGTGTTCGTTCAGCCGCCTAAAAGTGTGGTTATGCAGGCGGACAGCAAGTACAACTGCGCGACTTCGGCGTTCAGCGTGCAGGTCGGTTCTTCCACAAATTCCGAAAACAACTACTGCGTTTTCGGCAAGGTGAGAAAGCAGAGCGATTTGGACGATTTTAAAAACGCTGTTGCGGACTATTTCGACGATATTTACGGCTCTAATTCGTACACGGTGAAAAGCTCGGACGTAGGCGTTACCGTTTACGAGCCGACTTCCGACGGTAAGCCCAACGCGGACGGAAAGTATTTCAATTCAAGACAGGTTGAAGAAACTTTCGACGCGCCCAAAGCGGCTATAAGAATTGTAAGCGTCAAGATTACCAAAAACTGATTACAGATATTGTTTACCGTCCGCACGGAGCTTGCCGAGCGGACGGTTTTTTGATTATTTCGCTTGATTTTAACAAGCGTTTGGCATATAATAAACAAAAGATTAACGGGCAATTTGCCCGCAAGAGGTGACATTTATGTTAAGTTTGCTTGCCATTCCTGGTTGGGCGTGGGCAGTTTCGGCAATAATTTTAGTTATTGCGGTTGCGCTGATTGTGCTGATTATAGTTTTCGATATTGTCAAAAAGGACAAAAACAACGGCGGTGAGGGAACCGCGGATAAAAGCGCTTCCAACCCCAAACCCGAAAAGGTAAAAAAGCAGAAAACCGTGACGCAGGAAGAAAACAAGGCTGAAAAACCGTCTAAAAAGCCTGCGGTTACTAAAAATACAGCTTCCGGACCGGCAACGGAAAGCGCGGTAACGACTTCCGCAAGCGCTTCTGATTCTTCGGCGTCAAGTTCGCAGAAGAAAACGACCGCGCCCGCTTCAAAAACCACTTCGGCAAAGACGGCCGTTGCAAAGCCTGCGGAAAAGCCCGCGGTAAAAAGCACGGGCAAGGTTTACCATATTTCCAAGCGCAAAGAGGACGGAATGTGGCAGATAAAGGCGGCAGGCGGCGAAAAGGCGATTAAGCTTTTCAAAACCCAGAAAGAGGCGATAGACTACGGCAAAACGCTTGCCGATAATCAGAACGCGAGCATTATGATACATAAAGAGGACGGTTCGTTCCGCAAACTGACGTATTAAAACAAATTCATTATATATAAAAGGTGAAAATTATGACGAAGATTGATATTTTTTCCGGCTTTTTGGGCGCGGGGAAGACTACGCTTATTAAAAAACTCATTAAGGAAGCATACTCGGGCGAAAAGCTTGTTTTAATCGAAAACGAGTTCGGCGAAATCGGCATCGACGGCGGATTTTTGCAGGACGCGGGCATTAAAATTAACGAGCTTAACTCAGGCTGTATCTGCTGTTCGCTTGTGGGCGACTTTTCAAAGGCGCTTAAAAAGGTTTACGAGGAATATCGCCCCGACCGCATTTTAATAGAACCGTCGGGCGTGGGCAAGCTTTCCGACGTTATGCGCGCGGTTGAAAGCGCAAAGCTTTCCGACTGCAAAATCAACTCCTTTACCGCCGTTGTGGACGCGGGCAAGTGCAAGACCTATATGCGCAACTTCGGCGAATTTTTCAACGACCAGATAGAAACCGCCGCGTGCATTGTTTTCAGCCACGCCGACGTGACGGCTGACGAAAAGCTTAAACAGGCGGCAGAGCTTGTGCGCGCGCGCAACGGCAAGGCAACAATAGTGACGACTGCGTGGGATAAGCTTGACGGAAAGGAAATTCTTGCCGCAATGGAACACTCGGAAACTCTTGAAACCGCTTTGCACGAGCTTGAACACGAGCACCGTTGCTGTCATCATCACGACCATGAACACGGGGAGGAAGAGCACGGACATTGCTGTCACCGCCACGACCATGACCACGGCGAGGAGGAGCATCATCACGAGCACGGCGAAAACTGCGGCTGCGGACATCACCACAGCCACGGCGGGGAGGAAGAGCACGGACACTGCTGTCACCACCACGACCACGAACACGACCACGGCGAAGGGGAACACGAGCATCACCACCACGCGGACGAGGTGTTTACGAGCTGGGGCGTTGAAACAAGCAAAAAGTTTAAAAAAGAAGAGCTTGAAAGCGCGGTTAAGGCGCTTGCGGACGCGGTGCGTTTCGGCACGGTTTTGCGCGCAAAGGGTATTGTGCCCTGCGAAAACGGCAAGTGGCTGCACTTCGACTATATCCCCGGCGAGGTGAACGTGCGCGAAGGCTCCGCTGCGTACACGGGCAGACTGTGCGTTATCGGCTGCAAGCTGGATGAAGAAGAGCTGAAAGAACTGTTTAATATATAATTATTGAATATGGAAGATATATCCGTTTATTTATTTTTGGGCTTTCTCGATTCGGGCAAGACTAAATTCATACAGGAAACTCTGGAAGATGCGCGAATGGAAACGGGCGAAAAAACTTTGCTTCTTGTATGCGAAGAAGGGGACGAGGAATACGCTCCCGAAAGGTTCGCCGTTAAAAACGTGGTTAAAATCACGCTTGAAAGCGCGGACGAGCTTACCGAGCAGAATATGCAGGCGCTCACCGCAAAGCATAAGCCTCAGCGCATAGTTGTAGAGTACAACGGCACGTGGCTGTTACAGCAGTTTTTCGAGGCTATGCCCGAAAGCTGGGTTATCAATCAGATGATGACCTTTTTCGACGCAAACACTTTTTTGAACTACAACGCGAATATGCGCCAGCTTGTTTTCGACAAGGTGCAAATGACGCAGATGGTTGTTTTTAACCGCTTCAAGGGCGAGTACGACAAAATGGAGTTCCACAAGGTTGTGCGCGGAATTTCGCGCAGGCCCGATATTGTCTACGAATATATAGGCGGAAAGCCCGAATTCGACGAAATCGAAGACCCTATGCCGTTCGACGTAAACGCGCCCGTAATTATGATAGAGGACAGAGATTTTGCGTGGTTTTACCGCGATATGGCGGAAAACACGGCGCAGTACGTCGGCAAAACGGTTTGTTTTAAGGGAATGGCGGCGGTCACTAAAAAAGTGCCCAAAGGCTACGTCGTGCTGGGCAGACATATTATGACCTGTTGCGAGGCGGATATAGCCTACGACGGGTTTGCGGTAAAGACGAACGGACTTGTAGAGGACATAAAAACACGCGAATGGCTGGTTGTTACTGCAAAAATCAATATAGAATATAATTCGATATACCGCTCGAAAGGCCCCGTGCTGATTGCCGAAAAGCTTGAACGCTGTAACCCGCCCGAAGAAAGGGTTGTAACTTATTATTAATTTGGAATTTGGTTGCTTGACCTGCTGTCATTTCGAGCGCAGTCGAGAAATCCCCCTGAGAAAGCGGAAAGGACTTTGGGATTTCTCCGCTCACCTCGCTGAGGTTGCTGACCGCAACAAATAAGGTCTGCTTGCAAAAAGTGTGATTTTTGCGCGCAACGTTAGTATTTTGAGAATATGGCTAAACAAAGTAAATACAGTTACGACAGATTTATAGTTGCAGACCCGCCCCGAGAAATGTACGGCTGGAAGTACGGCGTGGACAACAGCAAAACAATGTACGATACCCGCAAGGAACAGCGCACTGCGGCGCTTAAATCGCCTTACGCAATTTACATGCTTGCGCTGGTTGCGTTTATGTTGTTCTGGTTTGCGTACAGCTTTGTCAACGCGGTTCTAACAGAGGACGGCGCAATCGTTTTGCTTAAATTCCTGCCCTCGTTTTTTGTGCTTGCGCTGTGTACTGCCATTGTAATTTTGTCCGTTTTCGGCATGTGGGGCAAGTTTGCCCGCTGGGCTTTAAAAAAGAATATGGTCGGCGGGCCGGCTTCGGACGGGCGCAGGCTGAAAGAGGAAATAGAGGCGGCGGACGCTAACAAGGGCAGAGAGAACGCGCTGAATATTTTCGAGGACTATATAGAGGTTATCAATTTCGGCAAGCGCACCGTTGTGAACAGAGGACTTTTAAGAAACGTAATAATCAAAAAATACGGCAGTTTCTGCAAAGCGTGCTTTGTTTCCATATACGGGTATTCCGTTTGCGCGTACGTTGAAATTCCGTCGTCGGACTTGCATATAATCAAAGAAATTTTCGGCAGTATGTGCACGGTTGAAAAGCGCCGCAGTTACAAGGTCGAAAGCGTGCCCGACCCCGTTTTTTACGCCAAAGAAAGGTTTGAAATCGAGGGCGCGCAAATCGGCGGGCTTGTAATGGGCTTTATCTGCGCGGCAACGGGCGGCGGCGTTATTGCATTACACTATTGCGTAAACAAGCAAATTCCTATGCCTTTGGGCATTTTCTTTATTGTCGGCGGACTGCTTGCAATGCTTACGACGTTCAGCAGTGTGGCGGTTGTGAAAGTGTTTGCAATACCGTTTATGTTCGGCTTGTTATTTGCGGGTTTTTCCGTTTATGTTTGTCTTTTCGGTGGCGCAAAGCGAGGGAATTAAGGTGGTTCTGCCCACCTTTCACGAATTTTTGTGCTCGTTTTCGCCGATTTATGCGGGAATTTTCTTTATTGCAGGGCTGGGCGTAATGTTTATTTTGGGCGCTTTTGTCAATCTTTTTAAATATTTAAAGAACCGATAACCCGCTTTTTTATTAATAAATTAAGGCATTTTTGTCAATAATTAACACAAATTAATAGATATATAACATTTTTAAAAGTCCATAAGAAAATTTAATACATATTTTTTTCGGTTTTTCCGCCGTATTTTTTGTGTTGAGGCGGGCTGTTTCGGCGCAAAATATTGTGTTATTTTGTCGGAATTTATCAATATATTGATGACTTGCGGGCGGTATTTTGCAGACTTTTCAAAATATGCCAAAACGGGCAAAAAAGTATAAAAAATAATCAAAAAAGCCCGTTTTTTCGTTGACATATCTTGTCCGATTATATATAATAGTCAAGCGTGTTAAAAAAGTGCGTATTGGGTTGAAGCGCAAAGTTACTGCAAAACTGCGGAAAAAAGCTCCCGCAACAGATAATTTGCGCCGACAATTGTAGGGGCGCGACCCCTGCGACTAACCGTGGCTTTATTTTTGCCCGAGGTTCGGGCGGACGCCGATGAGGTGTTTTTTTATGTCAAAAGCCGCGATACACACGGTTAAGTTGATATAACGCGCGAGAAAATTGTTAGTATAAACGAGGAGTTACAAAATGGCAGGACAGAAAATCAGAATCAAACTTGCGGCTTACGACCACGAACTTGTTGACCTTGCGGCTTCGCGCATCGTCGAAACGATGAAGAAGAGCGGCGCAAAAATATCGGGACCCATTCCCCTTCCCACGGAAAGAGAAATTATAACCATTCTCCGCTCGCCCCACAAATACAAGGACAGCCGCGAACAGTTCGAACAGAGAACTTATAAAAGAATTATCGACATCTACACCCCCAACGCAAAGCTGCTTGATACCGTTCAGCTTCCCGCGGGCGTTGATATTAAGATTAAGCTGTAAAAAGTTTGAAACTGTCGGGAAGCGGGGATTTATCTAAGTATCTCAAAGTAGCTTACAACGCGAATTAAGGCGATTAAGTTTACGGTAAAGACAATCAGATTCTTCGCTTACGCTCAGAATGACGGCAAAACAATTTCATTAACAAGTCAATAAAGATACTCTACGCCAAGCAGACGACGGAAACGGCGGGACGGTGCGGCGCGGTATCTCAAAAATATAAAATCGGAGGAACTTTATCAGAATGAATAAAGCAATCATCGGCCGTAAAGCTGGCATGACGCAGATATTTACGGCGGAGGGCAAGGTTATTCCCGTAACCGTAATCGAAGCGGGTCCCTGCCCCGTAGTTCAAATCAAAACCGTTGAGCGCGACGGATACGCGGCTTTGAAGCTCGGTTTTGACGAAGCGAAGGAAAAGGCTTTGACCAAGCCCGAACTCGGACAGTTCAAAAAAGCGGGCGTTAAGCCCTGCAAGGTATTGAAGGAATTCCGCCTTGCGGACATAACCTCTTACGCGGTCGGCAACGAGATAACCGTAAGCGCGTTTGTTGCGGGCGACAGGGTAGACGTTCACGGGGTGTCCAAAGGACACGGTTACAGCGGCGTTATCAAGCGCTGGAACCAGCACCGTTTAAAGGAAACCCACGGCGTAGGTCCCGTACACCGCGAACCCGGTTCAATGGGCGCGAACAGCTCGCCTTCGAGAGTTTTTAAGAACAAACACTTAGCAGGACAGTACGGCGTTGAAAACGTAACCGTACAGAACCTTGAAATCGTCAAGGTAGACGTTGAAAGAAACTGCCTGCTTATCAAGGGCTCCGTTCCCGGACCCAACGGCTCGGTCGTTACCATAAACGACACCGTTAAGTAATACGGAGGTAAAAAATGCCAACAATAAAAGTTTATAAAATGGACGGTACCGAAGCCGGTACAATGAAGTTAAACGATAAAGTTTTCGGCGTTGAGTATAACGAACCGCTTATCCATCAGGCGGTAGTTACTCGCCTTGCCAACGAAAGACAGGGCACCAAGTCCACGCTTACCCGTACGGAAGTGCGCGGCGGCGGCAGAAAGCCGTGGCGTCAGAAGGGCACGGGCAATGCGCGTCAGGGCTCTATCCGTGCTCCGCAGTGGATAAAGGGCGGTGTTGTATTCGCACCCAAGCCCCGCGATTTTTCAAAGGATATGAACAAAAAGGCAAAAGTTGCGGCTTTGCTTTCGGCTCTTTCCAAAAAGGTTGCGGACGGTGAGTTCGTGGTTGTTGACAAGCTTGAAGTTAAGGAAGGCAAGACCAAGGAAATGGTAGCTTTTCAGAAGGCTCTGGGACTTGAAAAATCCGCTATTATATATATGGATAACGACGACGTGAACGTAATCCGCGCGGCGCAGAACATTCAGAAGCTTTCCACTTTGCCCGTAGCGCAGATTTCCACTTACGAAATCGTAGCTAACGCAAAGGTGGTTATGACCAAAGCGGCGGTCAAGAAAATAGAGGAGGTCTACGCATAATGTTTGCAGAAGATATAATTTTGAAACCTCTTCTTACCGAAAAAGGTTACGACGGAATAGCAGATAAAAAATACACGTTTATCGTAAAGAAATCCGCCGACAAAAAACAGATAAAAGCGGCTGTTGAAAAGCTTTTCGGCGTTCAGGTCGAAAGCGTTAACACCGTAAACTGCAAAGGTAAGAAAAAACGCATGGGCAGAAGCGAAGGCTACACCCCCGACTACAAGAAGGCAATCGTTCAGCTTACAGCTGACTCCAAGGCGATTGAGTACTTCAACTCGTTATCGTAAGGAGCAAGGAGGCACACGAATATGGCAGTTAAAAGGTATAAACCTACCTCCCCCGCACGCCGTTTTATGACGGTAAGCGCGTACACCGAGCTTACGGGCGACAAGCCCGAAAGAAGCTTGATGCACGACAAGCGCAAATCGGGCGGCAGGAACAATCAGGGTAAAATTTCCGTACGTCACATCGGCGGCGGCAACAGACAAAAATACAGAATTATCGACTTCAAGCGCAATAAAGACGGTATCCCCGCAACGGTCAAGTCCATTCAGTACGACCCCAACCGTTCGGCGCACATCGCGCTTTTGGCTTACGCAGACGGCGAAAAGAGATACATTCTCGCGCCCGTAGGTCTTAACGTGGGCGACAAGGTGGTTTCGGGCAGCGGCGCGGACATCAAGAGCGGAAACGCTTTGTGCCTTGCGGATATTCCCGTAGGTACCGTTGTGCACGCAATCGAGCTGAAACCCGGCAGAGGCGCGCAGGTAGCGCGTTCGGCAGGCATTTCCGCGCAGATTATGGCAAAGGAAGGCGCTTACGCGACTATCAAAATGCCCTCGGGCGAAATGAGACTGGTTTCGCTTAAATGCAAGGCGACAATCGGTCAGGTAGGCAACCTCGAACACGAAATCATCCGCGTGGGCAAAGCCGGCAAGACAAGACACTTCGGCGTACGTCCTACTGTCCGCGGCGCGGTCATGAACCCCAACGACCACCCTCATGGAGGCGGCGAAGGCAAGTCTCCGGTGGGCCATGCAGGTCCTATGACGCCTTGGGGCAAGCCTGCTTTGGGTTACAAGACAAGAAAGAAGAAGAATCCCACTTCCAAATTCATATTAAAGAGAATCAATTAAGGAGGAATAGAAAATGTCAAGAAGCGTTAAGAAAGGACCTTATGCCGAAGAAAGACTTATGGCAAGAATAGAGGCGATGAACGCTGCCGGCGAGAAGAAAGTCGTTAAGACTTGGTCGCGCGCGACAACGATATTCCCCCAGTTCGTAGGACATACAATTGCGGTTTACGACGGAAGAAAACACGTTCCCGTTTACGTAACCGAGGACATGGTTGGCTGCAAGCTCGGCGAGTTCGCGCCCACCAGAACGTTCAAGGGACATGCGGCAAAGACCGCCAAGAAGTAAGGAGTTTAAATTATGGCAAGCAATATGAATAAAAAGGTTGAAAGAATTGCCGCCAATAAGGATAACCGTCCTTACGCAACGGCAAAACACCTGAGAATTTCCCCCTACAAAATAAGAACAGTGCTTGCGCTTATCCGCGGCAAGTCCGTTGAAGAAGCGGCGGCTATTCTTACTTACTGCAACAAGGGCGGAAGTCTTGAAGTTAAAAAAGTACTGTTGTCGGCGGCGGCTAACGCCGAGCACAACAACGGAATGGACAGGGGCGATTTAATCGTTGCCGAAGCGTTTGCAAACGGCGGACCCCACATGAAGAGAATGCAGCCCGTTTCAAAGGGCCGCGGACACGCCATTCTTAAAAGAACAAGCCACGTTACCGTCATACTCGACGCGAAGAAGGTATAAGGAGAAAGAAATATGGGACAGAAAGTTAATCCTCACGGTTTAAGAGTCGGCGTTATTTCCGCATGGGACACCCAGTGGTACGCAGACAAGAAAAATTTCTCCGCGTTTATCAAAGAAGACAACGATATCCGTACCTTCCTTAAAAAGAAGTACTACGACGCGGCAATCAGCAAAATTACCATTATCCGCGCGGCGAATAAAATCGAAGTAGGCATTTACACGGGCAGACCCGGCGTGCTTATCGGTAAAGCCGGCTCGGAAATAGAAGTAATAAAGAAAGACCTTGCTAAACTTGCAAAGGGCAAGGTTATAGTTATCAACGTTAAAAAAGTCGATAAAATCGACCAGGACGCCCAGCTTGTAGCGGAAGCCGTTGCGGCTCAGCTTGAAAAGCGCGTATCTTACAGAAGAGCTGTCAAACAGCAGATTTCCAAAGTCGCAAAAACGGGCATCAAGGGCGTTAAAATCACCGTAGGCGGCAGACTCGACGGCAGAGAAATCGCAGGCAGCGAAAGCTATCACGAAGGCTCTATCCCTTTGCAGACTATCCGCGCGGATATCGACTACGGCTTTGCGGAAGCGCACACCACGTTCGGCGTTTTGGGTATTAAATGCTGGATATACAAGGGTGAAGTGCTCGACGCGGCTAAACGTCTGATTATTTCAGAGGGAGGCGAAGACTAATGTTAATCCCCAAGAGAGTTAAAAGAAGAATGCAGCACCGCGGAAAAATCCGTGGCAAAGCGCAGAAGGGCAACAAGATTGCTTACGGCGAATACGGACTTGTAGCTTTGGAGGGCGCAAGAATTACTTCCAACCAGATAGAAGCTGCCCGTATCGCAATGACGCGTTTCATAAAGCGCGGCGGTAAGGTCTGGATAGATATATTCCCCCATAAGCCCATAACCAAGCACCCCGCCGAGAGCCGTATGGGTTCCGGTAAAGGTTCGGTAGAATACTGGGTAGCTATTGTTAAACCCGGCAGAGTTATGTTCGAAATGGCGGGCGTAAGCGAGGAAGTCGCGCGCGAGGCTATGCGCCTTGCAAGCCACAAACTTCCCGTTAAGTGCAAGTTCCTTGTCAAGGAACCCGAGCAAGTAGAAGAAGGCGGTGAAGCTAATGAAGGCTAAGGAAATAGTAAACCTGACCGATGAAGAGCTTTTGAAAAAGCTTCAGGAATTGAAGAGCGAACTGTTCAATCTGCGCTTTCGCCATGCAAGCGGTCAGCTTGAAAACCCCCTTGCAATCAACCTTGTTAAAAAGGACATTGCAAGAGTGAATACCGTAATCCGCGCAAGGCAGTTGAAGGCGTAAAGGAGCAAAGAAATGGAAAACAGAACAACACTCAGAAAAGAAAGGGTTGGACTTGTCGTTTCCGACAAAATGGATAAAACGGTAGTAGTTGCCGTTATCGAAAAGTATAAGCACCCCCTTTACAAAAAGACAATTACCAAAACCACCCGCTTTAAGGCGCACGACGAAAACAACGAGTGCGGCGAGGGCGACAAGGTAAGAATAGTAGAAACCCGCAAGCTGTCCAAGGGTAAGAACTGGCGCGTGGCGGAAATAATCGAAAAAGCTAAGTAATATAAACCTTATATAAACGTCGCAATACGGTGTCGCGTTTGCGTTTTTCTTGCTCGCGTACGATTAGTACGCGTCGCTGCGAAAAGCCTCGCGCTCCTTGTCTTGCTCGTTTCTCTAAGGTTTAGACAGGTTTGGCTTAATAAGGTTTAAATCAATAAACATCGGCATGATTGCTGCCTTGCGCGCAAAGGAGAGCGGGGTTCTCCCCCTCGCTTATGTGTGCGCGGCGCAATCCTCTGCGAAATAAGACTTGTTGAAAGTTCAAATTTAAGGAGAAATTTATGATTCAACCCCAAACAAGGCTCAAAGCCGCAGACAACAGCGGCGCTAAGGAGCTTATGTGCATAAAGGTTTTGGGCGGTTCGTTCAGGAAATTCGCGAACATCGGCGACGTTATCGTATGTTCGGTAAAAACGGCTGCTCCCGGCGGCGCGGTTAAGAAAGGCGAAGTTGTAAAAGCCGTAATCGTGCGCTCGACCAAAGGCATAAGACGCGACGACGGAACACATATCACGTTCGACGACAACGCCGCGGTTATTATCAACGCAAACAAGGAACCGCGCGGAACGCGTATCTTCGGACCCATTGCAAGAGAACTTCGTGAAAAGAACTATATGAAGATTATCTCGCTTGCACCCGAAGTGCTGTAATTAAAGGAGAATTGCTATGAACGTAAAATTGAATGATACGGTTTTGGTTATCACCGGTAAGTATGCGGGCAAGCAGGGCAAGGTTATTGCCACTTCTCCCAAAAGCGGCAAAGTTACCGTTGAAGGCGTGAATATTCACAAAAAAGCGCAGAAGGCAAGACGCGCAAACGAAGTTTCGCAGATTGTTGACAGAGAAGCACCCTTAGACGTTTCCAACGTTATGGTTGTATGCTCTGCATGCGAAAAGGCTATCAGGGTTAAACACAATCTGGTTGACGGCAAAAAGGTAAGAGTTTGCCCCAAGTGCGGCGCAACGCTCGATAAGGCGTACGCAGGCAAGGGCGCTAAGGCAGTCGCTAAGGAAGAACCCAAAAAGCGCGTCAGAAAGCGTGCTAAAAAGACGGAAGACGTCGAAACCCCCGCTGAAACACCGGCGGACGGAACGGCTGAATAAGGAGGTGCGGTATGGCTACAAAGAAAACGGCAACGCAGGAAAAAGTATACAAATCCAGAGTGCTTGAAACTTACGATAAGGAAGTAAAGCCCGCCCTCATCAATAAATTCGGCTACAAAAACCCTATGCAGGTTCCCAAGCTTGTTAAAATAGTTATCAGCTCGGGCTTAGGCGATATAAAGGACAACGCAAAGTCTATTCAGATTGCCCAGAACGAATTGAAGATAATCACCGGACAGCAGCCCGTGCTCTGCAAGGCTAAAAAGTCGGTTGCAAACTTCAAGGTTCGTGAAGGTATGCCTATCGGTTTGAAGGTTACTCTCCGCGGCAAAATGATGTACGACTTCTACGATAAGTTCATTTCCATAGCTCTTCCCAGAGTGCGCGACTTCCGTGGCGTGCCTTCGGAAAGCTTTGACGGAAAGGGCAACTATTGCATGGGTATTAAGGAACAGCTTATATTCCCCGAAATTCAGTACGACCAGGTCGAAAAAATCAGGGGTATGGATATTTGTTTCGTAACAACGGCGCAATCGGACGAAGAAGCGAGAGAGCTTTTAAGGGCTATGGGAATGCCCTTTAAAAAGTAAGGAGTAAGATATGGCAAAGAAAGCAATGATAAACAAGCAGCAGAAGCCTGCAAAATACTCGACGAGAGCTTATACGAGATGCTCGATTTGCGGCAGACCGCACTCGGTTTTGCGCAAATACGGAGTTTGCCGTATATGTTTCAGAAACCTCGCTTACAAGGGACAGATTCCCGGCGTGAAGAAATCGAGTTGGTAAGAGGAGGACTAAGAATATGACAGACCCTATAGCAGATATGCTCACCCGCGTACGCAACGCGCTCGCGGCAAATAAGGATACGGTTGAGGTTCCCTCATCCAATATGAAAAAAGCTATAGCCGACATTATGCTTGCGGAAGGCTACGTTTCGGGCGTTGCGCATGAAGAGGACGGTTATAACGGCAAAATAGTTTTAACTTTAAAATACGTTGGCAAGAAAAAGCCCGTAATCAACGGACTTAAAAGAGTATCGCGCCCCGGTCTCCGCGTTTATTCGGACGTGGAAACAATGCCCAAGGTTATGGACGGACTGGGAATAGCTATTCTTTCCACCAACAAGGGTATAATGACGGATAAGCAGGCAAAAGCCAAAAACGTTGGCGGCGAAGTGCTTTGCTATATCTGGTAAGGAGGTAATTTAGATATGGCAGATACAAAATTATCGAGAATAGGTAAATTACCCGTAGCCCTTCCCGCAGGCGTAACCGTAAATTACGCAAACGGTCTTTTGACGGTTAAAGGCCCCAAGGGCACGCTTACGCAGGAAATCAAAGGCGATATAAACGTTAAGGTAGAAGGCGCCGAAGCTTTGGTTGAAAAGACCGCCGAAAGCGCAGGTATCGACGCAAAGCACGGCTTGTACCGCGCGCTCCTTCACAATATGGTTGTGGGCGTTACCGACGGTTATAAAAAGACGCTTAAAGTAAACGGCGTCGGCTGGAAGGTTGCAAAACAGGGCAACAAGCTTGTACTTAACGTTGGTTTTTCGCACCCCGTGGACTTTGCGGAGCCCGCAGGCATCAAATTCGAATGTCCCACACCCAACGAAATAGTCGTTTCGGGTATAGACAAGGCTGTCGTAGGACAGGTTGCGGCTAATATCCGTAAAATAAGAGTTCCCGAACCCTATCACGGTTACGGAATTGCGTACTCGGACGAAGTTATCGAGCGCAAGGAAGGCAAAACGGGAGGCAAGGGCAAGAAGTAATTCCGTACGCCGCATAGCGTAATGCGAAGAAACGCCGAAAAAATTCGGCAGCTTGCTTTGTAAGGAGATATTATGATTAAGAAAATCGACAAAAACGAAGAACGTTTAAGAAGGCACGCCCGTGTCCGCAAAAAGATAAGCGGTACGGCGGATACCCCCAGAATGAGCGTTTTCCGCAGTCTTAAACACATTTACGTTCAGCTTATCGACGACGTTAAGGGAGTAACGCTTTGCTCGGCTTCGACCGAACAGAAGGACGTTGCGAAGGCGGTTGAAAAGCTGACCAAAACGGAAGCCGCAAAAGTCGTCGGCAAAACCGTTGCGGAAAAAGCCAAGAAACTCGGCATCGAAAGCGTAGTTTTCGACAGAGGCGGATACCTTTACACGGGACGTGTTCAGGCGTTGGCAGACGGCGCAAGAGAAGCCGGACTCAATTTCTAAGGAGCGTATTATGGAAGAGAAGAAAGACAGACCCGCAAGAAGACAGGGTGACAGACGCAGACAGGAAGACGACGGACTTATTAAAAAGCTTATTCAGGTTAACCGCGTATCCAAAACCGTTAAAGGCGGCAGAAATATGCGCTTTGCGGCGCTTGTAGTCGTCGGCGACGGAAAAGGCTCGGTCGGTTACGGCATAGGCAAGTCCAAAGAAGTTCCCGAAGCTATCGAAAAAGCAAACGCTCAGGCTAAAAAGAATATGAGAAAGGTCGCTTTGCAGGGCACATCCATTCCCCATACGGTTTTGGGCGTGTTCGGCAGAGGCTCCGTACTTATGATGCCCGCCGCAGAAGGTACCGGCGTTATCGCGGGCGGTCCCGTCCGTGCGGTTATGGAGGCAGCGGGAGTTAAGGACGTAAGAACCAAATCCCACGGCACTTCCAACCCCATCAACTGCGTAAAGGCGGCGGTTTGCGGACTTTTCGACTTGAAGTCGCCCGAAGAAATCGCTGCGGCGCGCGGCAAGTCGGTTGAAGAGCTTAAAGCGTAATCGGAGGCAGAATTATGGTTAAAGTAACATTGGTTAAAAGCACCAACGGCGAAGTTGCGTCCGTTAAGGCAACCGTTGCCGCTTTGGGACTTAAAAAAATCCGTCAGTCGAAAACCTTGGAGGAAACTCCCGCAAATCTGGGACAGATTAAAAAGGTTTCGCACCTTGTAACGGTAGAAAAGGTTTAATTTATAAACAGGCTTTGCAAAGCCTTCGGGTTTTGTAACATAGGAGCAATTTTTATGAGAATAGATACTTTATCGCCCGCAGAGGGCGCAAGAAAGGAATCAAAGCGCCTTGGCAGAGGTATAGGCTCGGGTTTGGGCAAAACCTCCGGTAAAGGTCACAAAGGTCAGTGGGCGCGTTCGGGCGGCGGCGTTCGTCCCGGCTTCGAAGGCGGTCAGATGCCCCTTGCAAGACGTATTCCCAAGCGCGGATTCCATAATAAGTGGGCAAAAAGCTACGTTATTATCAATTTAAGCCAGCTTGAAAATGTACCCGCGGGCACGGAAGTAGATTTGGGCTACGTAAGACTTAACGGGCTTGCCAAGGAAGTTAAAAACGCAGTGGGACTTAAAGTTCTCGGCAACGGCGAGATAAAGGTTGCGCTCACGGTCAAGGCTTCCAAATTCTCCGAAAGCGCTAAGGCGGCAATCGAAAAAGCCGGCGGCAAAGCGGTAGTAGAAGAATAATAAAAAACACTTCCGCGGGGCGACCTGCGGTAAGGAGCAAACATGTTTGAAACAATAAAAAATTGTTTTAAGATTAAGGAAATAAGGAAGAAGATTTGGATAACTTTGGGTCTTTTGCTTATTTTCCGTCTGGGCTGTTATATACCCGTTCCGGGTATCGACCCCGGCACTTTCGGCGAGGCAATTAAAAATAACGACTTTTTGCAGTTAATGTCGTCCATTACGGGTGATTCGCTTTCAAACGCAACGCTTTTCGCGCTCGGTATAAGTCCTTACATCAACGCTTCGATTATTATCCAGCTGTTGACGGTAGGCATACCCGCGCTTGAAAGGCTTTCAAAGCAGGGCGAAGACGGCAGAAAGAAAATAGCGCAGATTACGCGTTATGTAACTATTGCCCTTGCAATTGCGCAGGCGATAGGTATTATCGTCAACTTCGGTATTCAGGGCGACGCTTTAAGTCTTGAATTCTTCGGCTATTTTGAGGATAACGCTTCAATGAGCATTATCAGTGAAACGGGCGCGAAGGTTCTTGCGGGCATTTTCCTTACGGTTGTCTACACGGCGGGCTCTATGCTCGTTATGTGGATAGGCGAAAGAATTACCGAATACGGCGTTGCTAACGGCATTTCGCTTATAATCTTTATAGGTATTATCTCGACCGCGGGGCTTACAATCGTTGACAGATTTGCGGAAGCGTTCGGTATCGGCAGTCAGTATGCGGGCAAGGCAGACCCCTCGGTTCTGTGGGAGGTGCTCGGATTTGTGCTTTTGACCATTGTTGAATTTGCGGCAATCGTAACGGTTGATTTGTCTGAAAGAAAAATTCCCGTTCAGTACGCAAAGCAGGTCAAGGGCAGAAAAATGTACGGCGGACAGTCCTCCGTCATTCCCATCAAAATTTCGGGCTCGGGCGTTATGCCTTTAATCTTCGCGTTTGCGATTATTTCCTTCCCGAACATGATTATAAGTATGTTCTGGCCCAACAGTGCGGCAAATACCAACATAACCAACTGGTTCTCAGGTTCGTCGCCCTACTGGTACGGACAGCTTATCTATATGGTTGTGCTGTGTCTGCTTATATTTGCATTCGCGTTCTTCTACGCGTCTATGCAGTTCAACCCCGAAGACGTTTCAAAAACCATTCAGCAGAACGGCGGCTTTATTCAGGGTATCCGTCCCGGCAAGCCTACCGCGCAGTATTTAAAGAGAATAAACAACCGCATTACGCTTTTCGGAGCTATATATCTTTCGATTGTTGCGTTTATTCCTTCAATACTTTCAATGGTGCTTACAAGCCTTAACGTTATTCACGACGCTTCGCTTCTTTCCGTGTTCTCAACCACTGGTATACTGATTGTCGTTTCCGTTGCAATGGAGCTTGACAAGCAGCTTGAAGCGCAGTTGATGATGAAGAACTATAAAGGCTTCCTTAAATAAGCGTAAACACATATATACGGCACTCTGCGTTTAAGACGGACTTATAAAAACTTATCAGAGAATTTTTAAACTTTATGAATATCATTCTTTTGGGCGCCCCCGGCGCGGGGAAAGGCACGCAAGCCAGCAAAATTGCTGAAAAATATAAGCTTTTACACATTTCAACGGGCGATATTTTCCGCGCGAACATAAAGGGCGGTACCGAAATCGGAAAGCTTGCCAAATCGTATATCGACGCGGGAAAGCTTGTTCCCGACGAAGTAACGTGCGACATTGTCCGCGACAGACTTACCTGGGACGACGTTCACGGCGGTTATATGCTTGACGGTTTCCCCCGCAACCTGTTTCAGGCGGAGGAGCTGGACAAATTCGCAAAAATCGACTTATGCCTCAATATCGATGTTGACGAAAAGCTGTTAATGGACAGAATTTGCGGCAGACGCGTTTGCGCTTGCGGAGAAAGCTATCATATTTCCACGCTTAACGGCGCTACAACGTGCGCAAAGTGCGGTAAAGAGCTGTATCAGCGCGCGGACGATAACCCCGAAACGGTTAAGGCAAGACTTGAAACCTACAATTCGCAGACGGCGCCGTTAATCGAATATTACAAGGCGCAGGGTAAGCTTAAATCGGTAACAAGCGGAGAGGGCAGTCCGGACGAGGTGTTCGTTCAAATCTGCAAAATTCTCGGCTAATACGCATATATGCTTTGCATAGCCGTGTTGCTTTGCCCGCATCTCTGCGTTCTAAACGTTTTTAACTTAAATGGTTACAATCAAAAACGATAAAGAAATCGAATATATGCGCGAAAGCTGCCGCATTGTCAGGGAAACGCTTGAATTTGTCGGCAGGAATATCCGCGCGGGTATGACCACTAAGGAAGTGGACGAACTCGTCTACAAATATATAACCTCCTGCGGGGCGTACCCTTCCGAGCTCGGTTACGAAGGTTATCCCGCAAGCTCGTGCGTGTCGGTTAACGAAGTGGTTGTTCACGGAATACCTAACGACAGAGTGCTTTTGGACGGGGATATCGTCAGCGTTGACATAACCGCCGAAAAGAACGGCTTCCACGGCGACGCTTGCAGAACCTTTCTTATAGGCGACGTTTCGGAAGAAAAGAAAAGACTTGTTAAAATTACCAAAGAATGCTTTTTTAAAGCAATCGAAGGTTTGCAGGCGGGCGTTCCGCTCTACAATATAAGCAACGCGGTGCAAACCCATGCGGAGAGCAACGGTTACGGCGTTGTGCGCGCGCTTACGGGTCACGGAATCGGGCGGGAAATGCACGAAGACCCTGCGGTTCCCAACTACGGCAAACGCGGTACGGGTATGCGGTTACGCGCGGGAATGACTATCTGCATAGAACCTATGATTAATATGGGCACGTGGAAGGTTTATCAGGACCGCAACGACGGTTGGACGATATACACCGCAGACGGAAAGCCCGCGGCTCATTACGAAAATACCGTGCTTATTAAAGAGGACGGAGTGGAAATTTTAACGTTATAAAAACTTATATAAGCGGCGCAATACTTTGTCGCGTTGCGGCAACCCTCAGTCATTTACGGAAAGTAAACTCCTTCGGGTTTTCCTCGCGCTTCTCGTCTTGCTTGCTTCTCTGAGTTTTAGTAAACTAAGAATTTATGAAAAATAAAGTTCCCGCCGTGGGCGGAATTTGTGAAAGTCTGCAAGGCAGAGATAAAAACAGATTTTATATAATTTCGGCAATCAACGCAGACGGTACGGTTATGGTTGTTGACGGCAATTTTAAAAAGTTTGCCTCGCCGAAAAAGAAAAATCTCAAACATTTGCGGCTTTTGCCCGAAATTTCCGAAATTATCGGCGAAAAGCTTATAAATGGCGATAAAGTGTTCGATTCCGAAGTATATTCGGCGTTGAAAACCTACAATTGCCCGCAACCCGCCGAAACAGACGGTGAAAACAAATAAACTATCGGCAACCTCAAAAAAATCGCAAGTATTAGATTTTTTGAACTAAGAAAAAGGAGTTAATTATGAAAGTAAGACCCTCGGTAAAACCTATGTGCGACAAGTGCAAAGTTATTAAAAGAAACGGCAAAGTTATGGTTATCTGTTCCAAAAACAAAAGCCACAAACAGCGTCAGGGTTAATTTAAACCTTATATAAACATCGCATAGCTGCGTCGCGCTGCGGCAACCCTCAGTCATTTACGGAAAGTAAACTCCTTCTGGTTTTCCTCGCGCTTCTTGCTCTGCTCGTTTCTCTAAGGTTAAGACGTAAACGCACAATTTTGCAAATCAATAATTATAGGAGTTGTAATGTCCAAAGACGACGTTATCGAAACAGAGGGCAGAGTAATAGAATGTCTGCCCAATGCGAATTTTAAAGTAAAACTTGCCAACGGTCACATTATTACGGCTTATATTTCGGGCAAACTGCGCCTTAACTATATCAGAATTATAGAAGGCGACAACGTCAAGCTTGAAATAAGCCCGTACGATTTGACTAAGGGCAGAATTACCTGGCGTTCAAAGAACTAAAACGCATATATGCGTCGCAAAGCTTCGTTGCGTTGCGGCAACCCTCGGTCATTTACGCAAAGTAAACTCCCACGGGTTTTCCTCGCGCGCCTTGTCTTATTGCGCAATTTTAACGAATAAACAAGCTTCAAAAACAATCCCGCAGTGATTTACCGCCGACATTCCAAAATCTAAAAGGCGAAAAGTCATTAACGGTTCACATATACAACAAAAAAACACATTTTAAAAATTTTTAACGGAGGAATTAAATCAAAATGGCTCGTATTGCCGGTGTAGATTTACCCAGAGAAAAGAGAGTTGAAATAGGACTCACCTATATCTACGGTATCGGTCTTAAAACCTCGCAGAAAATTCTTGCCGAAACAGGCGTAGACCCCAACACAAGAGTTAAAGACCTTGACGAACAGACCGTATCCAAATTAAGAGAATATATTGACCACAATTTAAGGGTTGAAGGCGAACTCCGCACGGAAGTTTCCCTCAACATCAAAAGACTTATGGAAATAGGCTGCTACCGCGGTATCCGTCACAGAAAGGGACTTCCCGTACGCGGTCAGTCCACTAAAACCAACGCGAGGACGAGAAAAGGTCCCCGCCGTACGGTCGCCAAGAAGAAAGGCGCTAAGTAAGGAGGCAGAATATGGCACAGCAACAGAAAAAGCAAACCGTAACAAGAAAACGCAGAGAGCTTAAAAAAGTTGACAGAGGTCAGGTTCACATTCAGTCCTCTTTCAACAACACGTTAGTAACCGTAACCGATACCCACGGCAACGCAATCAGCTGGTCGTCGGCGGGCAGTCTGGGCTTCAAGGGTTCGAGAAAAGGCACCCCGTTCGCAGCTCAGCAGGCAACCGAAACGGCAGTTAAGGCTGCGAAAGAGCACGGGCTTCGTTCGGTGGAAGTTTATGTAAAAGGCCCCGGCGCGGGCAGAGAGTCGGCTATTCGTGCAATCGGCGCGTGCGACGTTGAAATCACTATGATTACGGACGTTTCGCCCATTCCCCACAACGGCTGCAGACCCCCCAAGCGCCGCAGAGTATAAGGAGGTATAGAATATGGCAACTTACAGAGAAGCAAAATGCCGCCTTTGCAGAAGAGAGGGCGGAAAACTGTTTTTGAAAGGCGAAAAATGCTACAACGGCAAATGCCCGTTCGAGAAAAGACCCACGCCTCCCGGCGCGCACGGCTTAGGCAGAAAGAAGGTTTCCGAATACGGACAGCAGCTTCGTGAAAAACAGAAGGTTAAGAGAATTTACGGCGTTCAGGAAGGACAGTTCCGTTCCTACTACGAAAAAGCCGACAGAATGAAGGGAATCACCGGTGAAAACATGCTTTCGCTGTTGGAGCGCAGACTTGACAACGTCATTTTCCGTATGGGAATAGGCGTAAGCCGCGCACAGGCAAGACAGCTTGTAAACCACGGACATTTCCTTGTCAACGGCAAAAAGGTAAACGTTCCTTCATATATAGTAAAGGTTGGCGACGTTGTTACCGTAAAGGAAAACAAAACGTCCAACAAATATTTCGAGGCTGTCAAAGCAAACAAGGTAAACACCCCCAAATGGCTTGAATTCGACCCCGAAAAATTGCAGGGAAAAATATTGGCGCTGCCCGTAAGAGAAGATATTGACAGTCAGATTTCCGAGCATATGATTGTCGAACTGTACTCCAAGTAATAATCGGAAAAAGGAGGAAGTTTCATGATTGAAATGGATATGCCCAGAATTCTGGCGGAAGAAAGCGAGGATATGTCCTACGCGAAGATTATCGTAGAACCGCTTGAAAAGGGCTTCGGTCTTACCATAGGCAACTGCCTTAGAAGAATACTGCTGTCGGCGCTCCCCGGTGCGGCCGCTCAGGGAATAAGATTTTTGGACGGCAGCGTAAAACACGAATTTTCCGCAGTTGCAGGCGTTAAAGAGGACGTAACTGAAATTATCCTCAACTTAAAAACGCTTGCAATCAAAACCGCCGTTACCGATAAAGATTACGTAAAAGTCGTTCACCTTTACAAGGTAGGCCCTTGCGAGGTTAAGGCAAGCGATATCAGCGAGGACGCAGAGATAGAAATTATCAACGGCGACCAGCATATCTGCTATGTCGACGAAGGCGGCAAAATCGATATGGAAATCACCATAGGCCGCGGCAGAGGTTACAAGGGCGCAGACCACACCCGTACCGAGCTGCTGGACTACATTCCTATCGACAGCATCTACACGCCCGTTAAAAAGGTTAACTATGCGGTTGAAAACACCCGCGTAGGACAGAACACCGACTATGACAAGCTGACTTTGGAGGTTTGGACAAACGGTGCTTTCAGCGCTAAGGAAATAGTTTCTTTGGCGGCAAAAATTATGCAGGACCACATTTCGCTGTTCGTAGATTTGTCCGACACCATTAAGGGAATGGACATTCTCGTTAAAAACGAGGACGATAAGCAGGCGAAAATACTTGCAATGGCAATCGAGGATATGGACCTTTCCGTCCGTTCCTACAACTGCCTTAAACGCGCAAACATACACACAGTGGAAGATTTGACAAGAAAGACCGAGGATGAGATGTTAAAGGTAAGAAACCTTGGCAGAAAATCTTTGGACGAAGTAATTTTAAAGCTTCAGTCTTACGGACTTTCACTTGCAAAAAAGGAGGACTAAATTATGCCCGGTAAATTAGGAAGAACGGCAGAGCAGAGAGAAGCGCTTTTAAGAAATCAGGCGTCCGAACTTCTCTGGTACGGCAAAATAACCACCACTAAGGCTAAGGCAAAGGAATTGCAGCCTTACGTTGAAAAGATAATAACCAAAGCTATATCGGTTTACGACGACAACGTTGAGTTCGACATCAAAAAGACCGATAAAAAGGGTAAGGAAGTAACCGTTAAAGGCGTTAAGGACAGCGCTAAAAAGCTGGCGGTCCGCCGCTATCTTATGGGTAAGCTCCGCGACTTGCAGGAAGTTAAGCCCTTTGCTGAAAAGAAGTCGGACTTTAAAAAGAGAACCGGCGACATTCAGCACCCCTTAATGGAAAAGCTTTTCAATGAAATCGCACCCAAATACGCACAGCGTGCGGAAGAATTGGGACAGGGCGGCGGTTATACGAGAATTTACCTTCTCGGCGAGCGCCGCGGCGACGGAGCCGAAGAAGCTATTATCGAATTAGTATAATTTAAACGCGTTTCCGCGGTAAAACGGAAACGCGTTTTTTGTTGCAAAAAAAGCTTTTTTAAAAGTCCGCATTTTTTTAACAAAAATAAATAAAAACAGCACTAAATATTGACATATTTACGGAATATGATATAATATATTTAATAAAAACAAAAGGAGATTTTCAAAATGGCAAACAAGAGCGATTACTTTGGCCTTAGCTACATTGTAAGCTTGATTTTGGCAATTATCCCCTTCACTTCCTGGATTTGCGGCGCAATTACCAGATTTACCGAAGGCAAGATTATTGCGGGAATCGTTCGTCTTATCGGACTTGGTTTCATTCTCTGGATTGTTGACCTTATCCTTATGATTGTCAGCAAGCACATCCTTCGTCTGTTACCTGTTTAATTGAGTAAAGACAAAACTACCCCCTTCGCATTGCGGAGGGGGTTTTACTGTGTTTTAAATTTCAAGCTTATCGTAATAGTTTCCGTCGAACGTCTTAAAGTAGAACGTTCCGCCGTCCAAAGCTTCTGGCTTAAAATTATCGCCGCAGAACAGAATATATCCGTGCGCGCTGTTTTCTTTGGGCAGTGAAACCGAGCCGGGGTTAAGGTGATAATAACCGTCTTGCATAACGTTCAGTGGAACGTGCGTGTGCCCCGTAATATAAACGTCGCCTTGGGCGAGGGGAGGCGCTTCTCTGTGCCCGTGCGAAATATAAATTCGCTTGCCGTTTGCGTGCACAACCGCATAATCGGGAGTTATCGGAAAGGGCAAAACCATCTGGTCAACTTCGCTGTCGCAGTTTCCGCGCACGCAGATAATTTTTTCTTTTACCGAGCCGAGCATTTCCGCAACCTTCATAGGCGCGTATTCGTCGGGCAGAGGGTTGCGCGGGCCGTGGTATAAAATATCCCCGCACAGCAGAAGCATATCCGCATGCTCGCGGCAGAAAGCGTTTAAAAGCTCGCCGCACCATTTCGCCGAGCCGTGTATATCGGACGCAATAATAATTTTCATATGATAAGTATACAGCATCCTTACTGTTTTGTCAATTTTATGTCAACGGTAGAGGCGTGGCGGGTTACACTTTATTCAATCAGATTCTGACGCGATTGACGCTACGCGTAACAATACGCTATTCCGTCGCTACGCTCCTTACACTGCGTTCAGAATGACACATAACCCAAACGCTCGTAATAATAGAAAGCTATACCAGCGGGGCAACAAGCATTAAAAGCGTTCTGTAAAACCGTCTGAAAAGAGTGGTTTTTTTGTGTTCGAGCGGTTGGCACACTGCAAGACATTCTTCAAAGTCCTGCTCGGTTTCTTCCGCAACCGCGCCGTCGAACGCCACACCGCATTCAAAGTTGAAATGCGCCGAGCGGTAATCGAAGTTATAGCTTCCCAAAAACACTTTACCGTCCGCAATAAGGCTTTTTGCGTGCATAAACCCCGGCGTGTATTCAAAAAACTTTACCCCGCTCGGGGCAAGCTCGTAAGCGTAGGTCTTTGTTATCGCAAATGCGTACTTTTTGTCGGGAATATGCGGCAGAATAATTTTCACGTCCACGCCCCGCCGCGCCGCAGTCTGCAAAGCCGAAGCAGTTTTTCCGCTAACGCAGAAGTATGGCGTAAAAATATGCACGCGCTCAACGGCGCTGTTTATCGCGCAGACGCACGCGTCCTCGTAAAAGCTTTTGTACGGCGGACTGTCGTAAAAGGGCAGACAGCGCAGTTTTCCGTCCTGCGGGGCGTCCATTTCGTAACTGCCCTGCCATACGGAAAGGAACATTCCCTCGAAAATTTTCGCCGCACCGCCGTAAACCGCAACGCCGTTGTCCTTCCAGTGCCCGTAGGGGCTTATTATGTTTGCGTACTCGTCCGCAAGGTTTATACCGCCCGTAAACGCAACTTTCCCGTCCACAACTACGATTTTTCTATGGTCGCGTATGTTGAGCTTTGCGCGGGGCAGAGGGGTTATCCGACGGAAAACCTTTACCTCGGCGCCCGCCGCTTTAAGGCTGTTTACGTCGCGTTTTTTCAGCTTGAAAGCCGAACCCAACCCGTCCACGATAACTTTTATTTCCGCGCCGTTGGCTTTTGCGCGCTCCAAAGCGGTTAAAAAGGCAGAAAATATATGCCCCCGGCAAATAATGAAAAACTCGATATAAACCCGCTCTTTCGCGTTTTCTATTTCGCTTAAAACCCGCTTGAAAAATTCCGTTCCGCTTTTAAAATACGTCGCGTGGTCATAGCCTGCCGCCGCCGTTCCGCAGGTCAGCGCCGCCGCGCCAGCCAGCCCGCTTTCCTTAACCGCGTTAACTTTAAGTATGCCGTAAGGCTTCTTTTTTACGGTGGCTATAAGGTATATCAGCGCGCCCGCAACGGGCAAAGCGGCTATAAGCACAAACCACGCGCACTTTACTTCCGAAGCGCCGCTGCGCGCAAACAGAACCGCAGCAGAGGTTGCCGAAAGCAGCCATATAAGCGCACAGACCGCCGCAAGGGGCAAAAACGAGGGCAGATAAAAGCATAAAAAAATAATTGCGGCAAGCTGAGCCGCAATTAACGTTATATATAAAAAATTCAGTGAAAAAATAAGTTTTGGAAAATTGCGCATTATGTAAAACAGCCGTTATAGGGTTGAAACCCGTGCGCGTTCCTTAAACTTAACGCAAACCGTAAAATATGTTAAATTATCATTTTAAGAACGGTCATTTTACCCTGTCGTTCGGAATTTATCAGGGGCGTTTTTTCGTCGAGAAGCTCGGAAAGGCTGTATTCGGTCAGAACTTCGCGTTCGGTAAAGTCTATGTTTACAGCGTTATGCATAAGCATATTTATAACGGCGTCGGTATACCCGTAGGAATTATTCACGCCGAAAACGGTTAAATTCCTTTCAATTACGGCAGTTACGTCCAGACTCGGCGCGTTGGTTGAAGGAACGCTCAACACAAGCGATTTTCCGTCCGCAACAAGTCGGGGAGCAACCGATACCGGCAAGCGCGAGCCGGAGCAGTATATCGCCGCGTCGCACATATTGCCCGCAGTGGCGGCTTTTACGTTTTCTTCCAAATCGTCGTCTGCCGCAAACGCATAGTAAATACCGCAATTTTTGGCTCTTTCCAGGTTGGCGGGGGAGTTGTCTATAACTACGGGTACTATTTTATGATACAACAGCACCTGCGCAATTATGTTGCCCGAAAAGCCCGAGCCGATTACTGCCACCTTCTGTCCAGCGGTAAGGTTAAGCTTGTCATAGATATTTTGGGCTATGCCAATCGTTTCTATGCACAGCGCGTGGAAGTCGTCCACGGCGGCGGGAAGGGGGGCTACTTCGTTATATTCGCATACAACGAAATCGCGCATAAAGCCGTCGAAATCCTTTCCTGCCGAAAGAACCTCTCTGCAATCCTTTGACTTGCCGTTTTTGCACGGCAGACATTCGCCGCAGGCGCGCGCAGGCTCGAAATAAACCCTTGTGCCCTTTTCGATACCGTAGCACTTTTCGCCCGCTTCGGTAACTATGCCGACTGCGGCACGGCCCAAAATGCGCGGATATGACGTTTCCATCATACCGTTGTACAGCAAAACGTCGTAATCCGTCAAAAGCAGGTGCGAAACTTTAACTTTAATTTGTGTAGGGGACGTTATATTCACGCTCGCAGGTTGGTTTACGAGGTTTTTTACGCCCTTTAAAATCCAGTTATCCATATCTGACTATTGCACATTATACGCTATCGGGCAAACTTTTGCAACTAAAATCAATAAAAAAATTTTAAGGGCGAATTTTGGCAAATTAACAAAAAAACTTTATACGGGCGCTAAATTAATTGACTAAGTAAAATATTTTTATTATAATAGCGTAGTATTAGAAGAAATAAAGCGAGGTGAAAGCTATGAAGCCCGAAATACATCCCGATTATCACGAGGTAACCGTTGTTTGCGCGTGCGGCGCTACGTTCACTACGGGCACCACCAAAAACGTGGAAACGCTGAAGGTTGATATCTGCAACAAGTGTCATCCCTTCTTTACCGGTAAGCAGAAGCTTGTTGATACAGGCGGCCGTGTAGACAAGTTCAAGAAAAGATACAATATTTAACTCACAACGGCTCCAAAAGATATTTGGAGCTATTGTTTTTTAAGGGCGGGTTGATATTTAAAATGCGCGTTTTGGCTGTTGCATAACGGACGGAAACAAGGAAGCAAGACTTTAAAATGGCAAAAAAAGAGAAAAAAGAAAAAATTAAAAAGTCCGCAAAAAACTGCACATACATAGGCGGTCAGGCTGTGCTTGAAGGCGTTATGATGATGGGCAAAACCTGCATGGCGACCGCAGTACGCGACCCCGACGGTGAAGTGCAGATTGAAGCCGCGCGTTTAAACAGAAGCGATGCGGCAAAAACCGCGTCTAAAATTCCTTTCGTGCGCGGAGTTGTAAATCTTTTTTCATCGCTTGTCCGCGGCACTAAAACGCTTATGCGTTCGGCGGCGGTATACGGCGACGACGATGAGGACGAACCCGGAAAAATTCAGAAATGGTTTGCGGAAAAGTTCAAAACCAGCCTTATGGACGTTTTAACTACCGTTTCGGTATGTATAGGCGTTATTTTGGCGGTTGCAATTTTCTTTTTACTGCCGCGCTTTCTCGTAGGGCTTATTTCAACCTTACAGCTTAAAATCAACCCCGACATTTCCGCGGCGGCGCTTATTAACGAGCACCACTGGGCATATTATTTATTGCTTGCGATAATAAAGCTGATAATTTTTCTTGCGTATCTTTCGCTTATTCTGTTGCTGAAAGACATACGCAGACTTTATATGTACCACGGCGCCGAGCATAAGACGATTAACGCATACGAACACGGCGTAGAGCTTACCCCCGAAAAGGTCAAGGACTGCTCGCGCATACACGACAGGTGCGGTACTTCGTTTTTGTTCATAGTGCTGTTTATAAACATAATCGTAATATCCGTGTTAAGCTGGGTATTTTACGAGTACGTGTTTACGGCAATGCCCAGCAAGATTGCGCGTTTTTTCATAAACGTGGGGCTTGAAATTGTGCTTTTGCCCGTGCTTGCGGGAATTTCCTACGAGGTTTTAAAGCTGCTTGCCCGCTTCGATAACGGTTTTGTGCGGGTGTTGAAGCTCCCCGGCATGCTGTTGCAGAAATATCTGACCACGCGCGAGCCGGACGAAAAAATGATTGAAGTGGCTATTGCGGCTTTCAATAAGGTGCTTGAAATGGACGCGGATGCAACCGTGCCTGAAACAACATTCGTTACGGGCGGTATTCTTTCCAAAATGCTGGAAGAAACAAAGAAAAAGTTTGCCGCGCACGACGTTGACGAGAGCGACGCCGAGTGGATATATTCGCTTGTTTTAGAAGTGAACCGCAGTGATTTGTTAAAGACCGAACGCACGGTAAGACCTTCCGAAAGCAAGCAGATAGCGGAAATCGTTGAAAAACGTTTAACAGGCAGACCGCTTTGGTACATTATAGGCGACACCGAATTCTACGGTCTGAAAATAAAGTGCGACGAGCGCGCGCTTATTCCCCGCCCCGAAACCGAGCTTTTGGCGGACATTGCCATAAAGAGCGTTGAGGACGGCGATAAGGTGCTGGATATGTGCACGGGCACAGGCTGCGTGGCTATCGCAATTGCAAAAACCTGCAAGGGCAGGCACGTATCCGTTACCGCGGCGGACGTTTCGGACGCGGCGATTATGCTTGCGAAAGAGAACGCAAACTATAACAGCGTGGACGTAAACTTTATCGTCAGCGACCTGTTCAACAATATTCACGGCAGATATAATATAATCGTCTGCAACCCGCCGTATATAAAGAGCGGGGAAATACCCTTCCTGCAACGCGAAGTACGCGAGTATGAACCGCGCATTGCGCTTGACGGCGGCGACGACGGGCTTGAATTTTACCGCCTGCTTGCGAAATACGTAAGAAACTACCTCACCCGCGACGGTATGCTGATTGTTGAGTGCGGAGAGGGGCAGTCGGACGCAATTTTAAAAATTTTCCCCAAACGCGACTACGCGATTGTTCTTAAAGATTTAAGCGGGGTAGAGCGCTTCGTCAAGATTGTATTTTAAGTTGAACGGCGGATATTTAGTACAATTCCTCATTAAATTCTAAGGGAGCCCCCCCCTAAATCCCCCCGCCAAAGGCAGGGGGGTTATTATGTGGAAATAAATCCGCCAGTTTGGGCCGGAATAACCGCAAACCAAATCCCCCGCCCAGGCGGGGGAATAAAAGGGGGTGGGTAATTTTTATGACCGATAAAATGATTTTAAAATTAAAGGATATTTACGCGCGGTACGAGGAGTTGTCCCGCAAAATGAGCGACCCCGCGGTAATATCCGACACCGCCGAATGGACAAAAACGGCGAAGGCGCAGGCGGAAATTTCGGAAACCGCGCAAAAATACGCCGAGTATGCGGAAGTCGAACGGCAGTTAAACGATGCGTTTGAAGCCGAAAAAACGGAAACCGACGCAGAAATGAAGGCTTTGTTGCAGGAAGAAATACAAGTCTGCAAACAAAAGCTTGAAGAAATTTTGGAAGAGCTTAAAATTTTGCTTTTGCCCAAAGACAAGAACGACGACAGAAACTGCATTGTGGAAATCCGCGGCGGCGCGGGCGGCGAGGAGGCGGCGCTGTTCGCTTACGAGCTGTACAGAATGTATTTGAATTACTGCGAGCATCACCGTCTTAAATGCGAGGTTGTGGACATTAACGAAACCGAGCTGGGCGGAATAAAGGAAGTAGTTTTTAACGTGTCTGGCAAGGACGCGTACAAACAGCTTAAATTCGAAAGCGGAGTTCACCGCGTTCAGCGCGTGCCGGAAACCGAATCGCAGGGCAGGGTTCACACCTCCACCGCAACGGTTGCGGTGTTGCCCGAGGCGGAGGACGTGGACGTTGAAATCCGCGACGAGGATATAAGAATAGACGTTTACCGTTCAAGCGGCGCGGGCGGGCAAAAGGTCAATAAAACCGAAACGGCTATCCGCATAACCCACTTTCCCACGGGCATTGTGGTGACTTGTCAGGACGAGCGCAGTCAGCTTAAAAACAAGGACAAGGCTTTTAAAGTACTGCGTTCGAGGCTGTACGATTATTATAATTCGCAGAACCGCTCTGCTTACGACGAGCATAGAAAATCTCTTGTCGGCACGGGCGACAGAAGCGAGCGTATACGCACTTACAACTTCCCCCAAGGGCGCGTAACCGACCACAGAATAGGGCTTTCTCTGTATTCGCTGGATACTTTTATAATGGGCGATATAGAAAGCATGATAGAAGCGCTTGCCGTTGCCGACAGAGAGGCGCGCCTTGCAGGCGAGGAGTAATAAGTTAGACGAGTAATAATGTAATAGTTTATAAAGCGCTCAGCGCGGTTTTACCGCGCTGAGCGCTGTTAAATATTTCGATAAATAATTTAATAACAGTTGTTATAACGATAACACAATTTTTGTTGATTTGATATAATATCCCACGGACTAAGGAATGTGATTAATGTCATGCTGAGGCTTGCCGTAAGGAGCGAAGCGACGGAATAGCGATTGTTACGCATAGCGTCAATCGCGTCAGCATCTCAAAGTAGTTTACAATGTATGTTAAACTTTAATCTTCAAGTCCTAAAAGATAATCGCAGGACACTTCAAAATACTGCGCAATTTTTATTAGCGTATCAATATTCGGTTCAAGCCGACCGATTTCCCAAAAACTAACCGTCTGATTGCTAAAACCTAAAATTTCGCCGAGTTTTCTTTGCGAAAGGTTCTGTTCTAACCGCAAAGTTTTTATCATTTGCCCTAAATAATTGTTTTTCATTATATAGAAATTTTATATCATTATTCCTACATTTTGTTGACTTCCTATATTATATAGGATACAATATAATAACGAGGAGCAAACCATGAACCCGACATTGACGAAAGATAAAATACATATAGAAAAACAGAAAACGGCGTTAACGCTTTATAATAATTTTATAGAAACGCTTACCGAAAAGCAGATAGTAATGTTTGAAGAAGTTTTGGATAATCTTTTTGAATTAAACGACGAATTTGTCCAAAAAGACTTTAAGCAAGGCTTTAAGCTTGGTTTTACGTTGCTTTCAGAGTTGTCGGTGAATAATAGAGAATAGCGCAACCGTTTGACATTGCAGTTCAAAAAATATATAATTTGTTATATGGAAGAACTGAACGCAACGGGTGCGGCGCAAAAACCCGAAACCGCCGAAAATATCGAAAACTGCGGTATATGCGGGGGGCAATTGCAATTTCCGCCCGAAGAAACCGCCAAAAGAGCGGAGGAAAGCATACGCAAAAGATTTCGCAAAAAACTGTTTTCAAGGTTCGCAAAAGCGGTTGTAGACTACAACTTAATCAGCGCGGGCGATAAAATTGCCGTGTGCATGTCGGGCGGTAAAGACTCGTTTGCAATGGCTAAGCTTTTTCAGGAATTAAAGCGCCACAACAAGCTTCCGTTCGAGCTGGTTTTTTTGGTAATGGACCCCGGATATAGCCCGATTAACCGCAAAACTATCGAGGATAACGCAAAGCTTTTGGATATTCCCGTAACAGTTTTTGAAACGGATATTTTCGAAAGCGTTTTCAATATAGAAAAGTCGCCTTGCTATTTATGCGCGCGTATGCGGCGCGGGCATTTGTACCATGCGGCTAAGGATTTGGGCTGCAATAAAATCGCGCTCGGGCACCACTACGACGACGTTATAGAAACAATTTTAATGGGCATGCTTTACGGCGGACAGATTCAGACTATGATGCCTAAGCTTAAATCGGCTAACTTCGAGGGAATGGAGCTTATCCGTCCTATGTACCTTATCCGCGAGGAGCATATCAAGCAATGGCGGGACGCAAACGGCTTGAAGTTTATTCAGTGCGCGTGCAAATTCACCGAAAGAACGGCGAAAAACTGCTCTGATACGGGCAAAAGGCTGAAAGTTAAGGAACTTATACGCAGGCTTGAAGCGGAGGACGCCGGTATCGAGCAGAATATTTTCCGAAGTGTGGAAAACGTGAGTCTTGCAAACATAGTGGAATACAAGGACAAGCGCGGTGTGCGCCACCGTTTTGATGAAGATTATTAAAAAATTTCGTATTTTTCGCGGTTTTTGACGTTTTTGCGCGCCGAAACGGGCTAAAACGCTTAAATAATGGCTATAAATTATTTGACAAATTAAAAATGCTTTGATAAAATAGCTTTTGCACGTTTACTATGGATTATTATGTTTGCGTGCAAAAGCTGTTTTTCTATATTATATATAGTATGCGCCTTAACTTGTGTTGTAAGCTACTTCGAGATGCTAACGCGATTGACGCTATGCGTAACAATCGCTATTCCGTCGCTTCGCTTCTTACGGCAAGCCTCAGCATGACACCTTTTAACATAAATTGACGGTGCAACAGCAACCTCGCAAAAATCGTAAGAATGAGATTTTTGCGAAACAATAACTTTTCAATCCCCCTAACCGCTTTTAAGGGTATGCGGTAAAGGTGATATATTCCGAAAAAATCAAGGAGGTAAAACAATGCCCACTATCAATCAGCTTATCAGACACGGCAGAGAAAAGCAGGTTTACAAGAGCAAGTCGCCCATTCTGGACAACTGCCC